>JACIYN010000051.1 GCA_014359885.1 Desulfacinum sp. | reverse complement strand
TGGGCTCGTCCACGGTCTATCCCTTCTCCACGGTGGTGGCGGAGCAGTTCGGCAAAACCACCTCGTTCAAGACCCCCAAGGTGGAATCCACGGGTAGCGGTGGGGGTCTGAAGCTCTTCTGTGCCGGGGTGGGGGTGGAGCATCCTGACATCACCAACGCCTCGCGGGCCATCAAGAAGTCCGAGATTGAAATGTGCGTCCAGAACGGGGTGAAGGAGATCGTAGAAGTCAAGATCGGCTATGACGGCATCGTGCTGGCCCATTCCAAGCAGGCACCCGCCATGAAACTTTCCCGCCGGGACATTTTCCTGGCCCTGGCCAAGGAGGTCCCCGATCCGTCGGGTGTCGAAAAAACCGTCCCCAACCCCTACAAGACGTGGAAGGACGTGAATCCCCAACTGCCCGACGTGAGGATCGAGGTCCTGGGACCGCCTCCCACCTCCGGTACCCGGGACGCTTTCCTGGAACTGGCCATGGAAGGAGGCGCCGACACCTTCGGATGGATCAAGGGCCTCAAGAAGAAGGACAAGAACCTATACAAGGGGATCGTCCACACCCTCCGCGAAGACGGCGCCTATATTGATGCGGGCGAAAACGACAACCTCATCGTGCAGAAGCTGGAAGCGAACCCCAACGCCGTGGGCATCTTCGGCTTCAGCTTTCTGGATCAGAACACGGACAAGATCCAGGGGGCCCATGTGGACGGGGTGGAACCCACCTTCGAGAACATTTCGTCGCAGAAGTACCCCCTTTCCCGCCCCCTGTTCTTCTATGTGAAGAAGGCGCACGTGGGCACCATACCGGGCATCGAAGAATATATCGCCGAATTCACCAGCGAAAAGGCCTGGGGGCCTGAAGGCTACCTGGCCGACAAGGGGCTGATCCCCCTTCCGGACGAAGAGAGAACCAGGATGCGGGAAGCGGCGAGAAACCTGGAAACGCTTCCAGTGGATTAAGGGTTGACCTCACTTAGAGTTGCGGCCGGCAAGCCCCGCGGGGCACGGTTCCCCGGGGGCTTGCCTGCGGAGCCGCAATGGTTGACAATCGAGAAGGGTATGCAAGCTTTTCTAGATCCATCCTTACCGTCCGGACTTCCAGTTGAAGGGAAACTGCCAGTGGCTCCTGACGATGCGCGCCATGACCATCCGCCGGCGGCCGAGACTCCCGTGACCACGGTGGGTGAAATCCATGCGGTCAACCCCCGCATGACCTGCAGGCGGGTCAATGTCTATTACGGAGACAAGCACGCCATCAAGAACGTTTCCATCGACATCGGTCGCAATGAAGTCTTGGCCATGATCGGCCCGTCGGGATGCGGAAAATCCACCTTCCTGCGGTGTCTCAACCGGATGAACGATACGATTGAGGGGTGCCGGGTGACGGGAACCATCACCCTGGACGGCCAGGATATCTACGATCCCGACCTGGACGTGGTGCTCCTTCGGGCCCAGGTGGGCATGGTCTTCCAGAAGCCCAATCCCTTTCCCAAGTCCATCTACGACAACATCGCCTACGGGCCCAAGATCCACGGCCTGGCTCAGACCCGCGCCGAGCTGGACGAGATCGTGGAAACGTCTCTCAGGAAGGCGGGACTCTGGGATGAAGTGAAGGACCGGCTGGATCATCCGGGAACGGGGCTTTCCGGCGGCCAGCAGCAGCGGCTTTGCATCGCCCGCGCCATCGCTGTGAGCCCCGAGGTGATTCTCATGGACGAGCCGTGCTCGGCGCTGGATCCCATCGCCACGGCCCGCATCGAGGAGTTGATCCACGAACTGCGGGAGCAGTACACCATCGTCATCGTGACCCATTCCATGCAGCAGGCGGCCCGCGTGTCCCAGCGTACCGCCTTTTTCCACCTGGGGGATCTGATCGAGGTGGGCCCCACCGACAGGATCTTCACACGGCCGCGCCACCCGCTGACCGAAGATTACATAACGGGCCGGTTCGGATGATGGGGGTGTCCCAGCCGTTGGGCAGTTACGCGGATTGACATCTTCCCGCCCCTAAAGCATAAGGAAGCTGGGACCCTCAAGGAGAGGTGGGAAGATGAGCGAACTGGTGAAGAAGGTTTACGTATCTCAGGACAATAGCGCGATCGTCATCTGTGAAGCGTGCGGGCGCACCAAAAAGCTTGTCAATATCCAGGAGGAACAGCCGGGAAAGAAGATACGGGTACACTGCGGGTGCGGAGCCGACTTTACCATCATTCTGGAACGGCGCCGCTACTACCGGAAACAGGTCTACCTGCCGGGCTACTATGCCAAAACGTCCGTGCCCGGCGAACACCCCATGATCGTCAGAGACATTTCCTTGGGCGGATTACGATTCGAGACCGTGGAAGAGCATGATTTGAGAAAGGGGGATGTGGTGCGGGTCCGCTTTCGCCTGGACAATCCCGATCGAACGAGCATCACGCGACCGGTGATCGTGCGTTACGCGGGCCACAAGGTTGTCGGTACGGAATATTTCAAGGACGACCCCGTCGACAGAGCCCTCGGGGCTTATCTTCTCAAATGACCTGCCCGTAAAACCTGCCAAACCATTCAGGAACCCATCAATCCCGTGCAAGTGCCCGCCCATGACTTGCAGGAATTCCGGGATCCCCGCCTTCGGGCGGATGGCGGTTGAAACGGAGGATCCGGCCGCTTTCGGTCGAGCTCCAGGCATTTCTGTGCCATGTCCCGGTCAGGGTTTGGGTGCGTGGCCGAAAAGAATCCGGCGCAGGTGATGGTTTTTCAGAATGTCCGGTCCCGGTCCCTGGAGGGTGATGGATCCATCCTCGATGAGGAACGCCAGGTCGGCCACCCGGAGGATTCTTCTCACGTGCTGACCGGCGATGAGCAGGGTGACGCCGCTTTTCCGAAGTTTTTGAAAGGCGCTGCAGAATCGTTGCACCACCTTGGGGCCGAGTCCCAAGAATGGATCGTCCAGCAGGAGCAGCCTAGCGCCGGCCATGAGGCCGCGGGCCAGGGTGACCATGCGCTTTTCCCCGCCGCTCAACCCCCCGGCCGGGGCTTCCATCCGGGACGTCAGCTCCGGGAAGAGACACAGCACCAACCGCAGCCGCTCCGGAATGTGCGCGCGGTTGAGGTAGGCTCCCACCTCCAGGTTCTCCCGCACGGACATGTCGGGGAAAACCTTCATCCCTTCGGGAACGTACACCACACCCAGGGACACCACGTCGGCCACGTCCAGGGAATGGATGGGGATGTTCTGGTAGAGGATCTCGCCGCGCACGGGTCGGATGAGGCCCGCCACGGCCTTGAGGATCGTGGTCTTTCCCGCCCCGTTGGGGCCCACCATGGCCACGATCTGGTGGGGCCACACGTTGAAGGTGGCGTCGGAGACCACGGGCGTGTCCTGGTAGGAGACGGCCAGATGACGCACGCTCAACAAAGGTTGGTCCGGGTCCGTGTTGTTCATGGGATCTCCCCCGATCCATTGTGGGGATGGCGTTCGCCCAGATAGGCCGAGAGAACTTCCGGGTGATGCAGCACCTGGGCGGGCGATCCTTCCGCGATGGTCTCCCCCTGGTCCAAGGCCAGGAGCCTGTCCGAAACCCGGGCGGTCAGGTTGAGAAAGTGGTCGATCAGAAGGATCGTGGTGCCCTGGTCGCGCAGGGCCCGGACCAGGCGGGCCGCCTGGCTGACGGCCTGGGGGCTGAGTCCCGCGGCGATTTCGTCCAGCAGAAGGAGCCGGGGGGCGGTGGCCAGGGCCCGGGCCACCTCCAGGCGCCTTTGTTCCGACAGGGTGAGTTCCCTCCCCGGAGTCTCCTCCTTGCCCTCCAGGCCCACCAGGTGCAGAAGCCGGCGCGCTTCCTCTCGAGTGTTTCGGCTCCGAGGGAGTTCCTTCTTCCTTTTTCCAAACCAGATGCCGATCCGAACGTTTTCTTCGGCGGTCATTTCGGGGAAGGGGCGTGCGATCTGGAAGGTGCGGGCGATACCGGCCCAGCAGATCCGATGGGCGGGCCATCCCGTGATGTCCTCTCCGCAGAAGCGGACGGATCCCGCGCTGGGCCGCACGAGGCCCGTGATGGCGTTGAACAGGGTGGTCTTTCCGGCTCCGTTGGGACCGATCAGGCTGACGATCTCGCCCTGTTCAACGGAAAGGTGGATGCCCTTGAGCACCCTCCTGCCGTTGAACTTCACGGCGAGTCCCTGGATGTCTAGGATCGGGGCGCGGGCCATGATCCGATACCTTTCGGGAAAAAGAGAAGGATCGCCATGATAACGAGCCCGTAGACGGCGGCGTGCCCCGCGGGCAGCCAGGGGTGAAGGACCAGTTGGTCCACGCTGTAGAGAACCAGCGCGCCCGCCGCCGGTCCGTACCAGCGGAAGCGGCCTCCCAGAATGGCAAAGACCAAGGGCATGGCGGAGATGTGCAGGTTGAAGACCAGGGCGGGCTCCGTCATGCCCATCAGGTGCGCATACAGCCCGCCGCAGACTCCCGTGAGGGCGGCACTGAGGACGGTGGTGGTAAATCGGGTGGCGAAAACGTCCACGCCCAAAACCGCTGCAGCCCGTTCGTCCTCGCGTACCGCCCGCAGGGCCCATCCCCAGCGGGAGTGGATGGCCAGCGCGTGAATGGCGCAGGCAACCGCCAGGAAAATCATCAAAAAATAATACTGACCCGTGATGCTGCGGGAAAGATCCACCGCGAATCCCGCCACGGAGAGGGTGGGCAGAGGGCGGGTCCCCACCAGACCCAGGGAGCCGAAGGTGAAGGACTCCCAATTGTCCGCAATCACCTTGGGGATTTCCACGGACGCCAGCGTGGCCAAGGCGTAGGAGGCCGCCCTGAGCCTCTGGAAGGCCACGGCCAGGACGGCTCCGTAGGCGGCGGCCGAAAGGCCCGCCACCGCCAGCGTGACGGGCACTTGGGCTCCCGTGTAGTGATCCAGCAGGGCGGCTGCGTAGGCTCCCAGGCCGAAGTAGGCGGCATGGCCCAGAGAGATGAGACCGCTCAGGGCCACCAGGTTCCAGGCCACCGTCACCACGGCAAACAGGAAGGCGAATCCAAGGACCCTGCAGACCAGAGGGGTGTGCCACCCGCCCAGGGGCCAGAGCCCCAAGGCCAGGACCACCACCACAGCGCTCAGTAAATGGCGGCGAGGATCTTTCTTCTTCACAGCTCGGGTGCCGGTTTCTTTCTGGCCAACAGGCCTTCGGGTTTCCACATGAGCAGGGCGATCAGAATGCCTGCGCTCACCAACTCCCGCCAGTTGGACCCCAGCCACAGAGCGGCGGCCGATTCCAGCAGGGCCAACAGCCAGGCGCCCGCCAGCAGGCCCCGGATACGACCCGTGCCCGCAAAGAGAGTGATCACGACGGCGATGAGCGTCGCTTCCATGCCGCCCGCCGGATGAAGATAAGCGTTCTGACCGAACAGGGGCCCGGCCAGGCCGATCAAGGCGCCCCCCACGGCGAAGGCGATCCGGTTCATGCGTTCCACCCGGATGCCTGCAAGGCGCGCCGCTTCCCTTTCCTGGATGACGGCCCGAAGGGCCATGCCCAGGAAGGTCTTGCGCAGCATGAGATAGACCAGGGCCGTGGCCGCAAGAGAGAGGCCGATGAGCCAGAGCTGGTTGCGGGTCACGATCAGATCGGCGGCCAGCCGCAGGGGGTTCCCGGAGGCGGGGATGCGCCGGTAGTCGGCGGTGAACAGGAAGAGCATGGCGTTTTGAATCACCAGCGCCAGGCCGAAGGTAAAAACGAGGGAGGAGAGCTCAAAGGGCTCGCGAATCCTTCGCACCAGGGCCAGCAGAACCTGGCCGAGACAGGCCATGGCCGCCATGCACAGCGGAAGGGTAAGCGCAAAGGGTGTCTGCCAGGCCTTGGACAGGCCGTAGGCCATGTAACCGCTCAGGACGATCAGTTCGCCGTGGGCCAGGTTGAACGTGTGGGTCACGCCGAAGATGAGCGAGAAGCCCAGAGCCACCAGGGCGTAGAAGGATCCGAGGGACAGGGTGTTGAGGAGCAGCTGGAACCACATAAGGATGGCGTCGTTCGCTCATGGGTTGGAGGTGGCGGGCGCCATGGGATAGATCCATGTCCCCTGGGCGCGTTCGGGAGGATAGACCGGCACCAGGGCCCTGTCTTGGATCTGTACCACCACCTGGCGGTAATGGAGGGGGTCGCCCTTGGCGTCGAAAGCCACCCGCTCCATGGGGAGCAGAAGGTCGATGGTGCGAAGAGCCCGGGCGATCTCCGATCCCCTGAGCGGACGGCCTTCCCGAAGAACCCGGCCCACGGCGTGGAGCAGCACCCGGGCGGAGGTGTAGCCGTGCATGACCGTGGTGGTGGGTTCTTTCTTGTAGACACGGCGGAATCGTTCGGTGAAGGCTTCCGAGGCCTCTTCCGTCCCGGGAACCGCCATGCCCGGATTCCAGGCGCTCAGCCCGAAGAGATGTTCGGCCGCCGGGCCCATTTCCTGGACGAAGGAGGGGTAGGCTACGCCCCAGGGGCCGATGTAGGCCTTGATCGGGGCTCCCAGTTCCCGGATCTGCCGCGCCAGGATGAGATGGTCCTGGAAGAAGCCCGCCACGATGAGAACGTCCGGCGGAGATGCTTTCAACTTGAGGACAAAAGGGGAAAAATCGGGCGTTCCGGGCTGGAATTTTTCCACCAAAGGCAGGTCCGCTCCCGCCTTCTTGAGGCACTTGAACAGTTCCCGGGAAAGTTCCGAGGCTCCGGGTGTGGCCGCGTGGAGCAACGCCACACTGCGGGCCTGCAGGGCTTCGGTCACGAACCCGCACAGGGGCTCGACCAAACCGCTCAAGTGGGAGATGCGGAAAAAGTAGGGATTGTTTCCTTCCCGGGTCAGGTGTGTCTGCAGACTCGCCGAAGCCACGTAGGGGATCTCATGGCGCAAGGCCAGCTGGCTCAGGGGGCCCACCAGCGAGTCCACATAGCCTCCCACCAGGGCCGCCACCTTCTGACGAAGAATCAGATCCTCGGCCTGGCCGACGGCCACCTCCGGCCGGCTCTGATCGTCCCGCGTAAGAAGCGCCACCTTTCGGCCTTCGATCCCTCCCGCCTCGTTTGCCTCGTCCACGGCGGCCTGGATGCCCAGATGGATCTCCTGCCCGTGGTTGGCCAGTTTGCCCGTCAAAGGGTTGATTTCGCCGATGCGAATGTCTGCTGCAAAGGTGGTGGCGGGGTGGCCCATGCACAGAACCAAAAGGAGCACGAGCACGGCGGCGAGCCTGCTGGCAGGAACACCTCTCATGGCGCCCTCCTCGACGCAGTGGACGGTGCGAACCCTTTTGAGAACACCATACGCCATTGCTCAAAAGGGCGCAAGATGCCGGCCCGAACCGCGGGCAGCGCCGGTCAATCCTCCACGGTGAGGGTGTAGCCCACCGGGGCGAAGGCGAAGTTGGCACCGAACTCGGCGGAAAGCCTGGCAATGGGGGCCTGGCCCGTACAGTGGCTTACGGCCAACACCTGCACCTGATAGCGCTTGAGTTCTTCCAGGGTTTTGTCCAGTTGTTCCGATGGAGAAAATCCCAGGTGGGTGCCGCCGAGGACGGCGTAGACTCGGTCTTCCCCGGATTGGCGGGTGACGTGGTCCAGGATGTTGATGAGCCCTGCGTGGGCGCAGCCCAGGATCACCACGAGCCCCTTGGGGGTCTTGAGCACCAGGGAATAGTCGTCGCGGAAGGGATCCGGGGCCCACCCGTCGCCTTCCCGCAGGACGAACTTGGGGTCTCCCGTCTCGAAGTCCGTCTTCCGGGGAACCTCTCCGGAGACGAACACGTTCGGCGCGATCTCCTGGAAGGAATCCACCCACCGGAACCGGGCCCCCCGGGTCGTCAGGTAAGATTCTTTCCAGGGCATGCCGATGGAAACCGGTTTCTGATCGGGTCCCACGGGCATCCATCGGAAGCGCTCCAGGAGCACATCCGGGTGAGCCACCACTTCGCAGGGGCCGTGGACTCCGAGAAAGGCCAGTAGGCCTCCCGTGTGATCGAAGTGGCCGTGGCTCAAAACCAGTTGGGCGACTTTGGAAAGGTCCTTTTTGAGGCGAAGCGAGTTGGGCACCAGGCCGAAGCCCTGTCCCGTGTCGAAAAGCAACGTGGCTGCGGGAGTTTCCACATAGGCGGCGAAGCCGTGCTCCCCGATGAGCCCGGGAACCGGTACCGTGTTTTCACACAAGACGGTCACTTTCCAACTCATGGGATTCCTCCTTCGTCCTTGGCCGCCGTTCGCTTTCCATCAAAAAGGGCGACCCGGCAGGGTCGCCCTTTTTTCTGGTTGCAACACCCGGTTCCGGGTTGAGCTGTCCGGTCGAAGCCTATTTGCGCAGCTTGCGGCGAAGCAGCTTGCCGGTGGGCGTCCTGGGCAGCGCATCCACGTATTCAATGAGACGCGGCAGCTTGTAGACGGCGATGTGCTGCTTCAAGAACTCCTTCAGTTCCTCGAAGAATGCGTCGCTTCCCTCGTAGCCGGGCTTGAGCACCACGAAGGCCTTGGTCACCTGCCCCTTTTCCGGGTCGGGCACGCCCACCACGCCGGCGTCCGCCACGGCCGGATGCTTCAGAATGGCTTCCTCCACTTCCGCAGGCCCGATGCGGTAGCCCGAGCTCTTGATCATATCGTCTTCGCGGGAAACGAAGAAGATGTTGCCGTCTTCCCGCATGTAGACCGCATCTCCCATCTGGTTCCAGCCGTTCTTGACCCCTTTCTGCTGGCTCTTGAGAAGCCGTTCGTTGTCCACGTACGGCTTCCAATACAAGGTGCCCGAGGGGCCCTTGATGATCATGGAACCCACTTCGTTGGGCTTGCAGTCGTTCCATTCGGCGTCCACCACGCGGACCTGAACGCCCGGAAGGGCCTTTCCGATGGAGTTGGGGACCGGTTCGGGATTCATGGTGTTGGACGTGAGCAGATGGAGCATTTCCGTTCCGCCCAAGCCTTCCCAGATGGGCTGGCCGGTGAGCTTGGTCCAGGCCTCCAGGGTTTCCGCCCCCAGGGCGTCGCCGCCCGAGGTGCACAGCCGCACGGAGCTGAAATCGTACTTCTTGAAGTCGGGGAACTTCATGAGGGCGCGATAGGCCGTGGGAAGGCCAGTGAGGACCGTGATCTTGTGCTTTTCGATGAGTTCCATCATATCCGCGGGGGCGAACTTGGGGATGAGCGAGATGGCCGCGCCGCCCTCGAAGGGGATGAGGGTGAAGGTGCCGAACCCGGCCGCAAAGGAGACCGGAGCCGCACCGCCCAGGACGTCTCCCGGCTTCAGGTTGTAGACGTACTTGTTGACCAGGCGGGCTTCGATGATGATGGGACGGACGAAATGCACACAGCCCTTGGGCATCCCGGTGGTCCCGGAGGTGTAGAGGATGACGCCGATGTCGTCCGCCTTCAGCATGACGGCGTCCAGATTCGGCGAACCCTTTTCCAACATCTCTTCGAAGACCAGATTCCCCTTGGCCTTCACCTCGTCGGGATTGCCGCCGATGACGATGACCTTGGTTCCGTATTCGAAGTCGGGCTTGGCTTCCTCCACGGGGCCCAGGAGGGGGGCGTTGACCACGAAGAATTTCATCTCCGCGTTGTTGACCACAAAGGCCACCTCCTCCTTGGACCACAGCGGAGACGTGGGCACCGGAATGGCTCCGACCTTTTCAATGGCAAAAATGGTGACCAGGGCTTGCGGTGAGTTCACCAGGCGAATTCCCACGCGATCCTGGGGCTCCACACCCGCTTCCTTGAGCGCATTGCCGAACTTGTTGACCATCTGCTGGAGCTGGGCGTAGGTGAACACCTTGTCCATGAACTTGACCGCCGGATTGTCTCCACGGCCCTCGCGCACATGCCGGTCCAGGAGATAATCGGCCAGGTTCAGTTCCATGGGGGTGTCCGCAAATTCCTCCGGCACCACGTACTCAGGCCACATCTCTTTGGGGGGCAGATAGTTTTCGGGGATCTTCGCCATGCTCATTCCTCCTTGCCGTTGCGGTTAACAAGGGCCCTTGGATCGTAACCTGGTCGCCTGCAGGGTGCGCGTCCCTCCATAGGGCGGTCCGGCAGGCAACACGTCCGGCGGGGCAAACACCGGATGGGGGCGTCGGCGCTTCCGGCGTCCCGAAACGGGTTTACGGGCAGGTTTGTCAACGGCAGCCTCAGTGGATCCCGAACCAACGGAACCAAAGGAGTGTGAGCGACAGGGGAAATGTGGAATCGTCTCAGGGTGCCGGACAGTGGTTGCTGCGGCTGCTCGTTAGGTCCTGACTTGAAACGGCGTCTTTTCCAGCCAACGTCACCTCGGGTGACGATCGTCGGGCGCCCCGCAGGCGCCTTGTCAGGCTTCGGTGGACAGCACCTGGATGCCTTCCTTTTCCAGGCTGCCGATGATGTCTTCCAGTTCGCGCTTTTTCAGCCGGAAGGAGTAGATGGGTTCTTCCCCCTGGAACTGCCGGAGGTGGCAGACACTGATGATCTCCGCACCGCTCTTTTCCAAAAGGCGCGTGACCGATTCCAGCGACTGGCCGCGGTCCGCCAGCTTCACATCCAGTCGGCTGGAACTTTCCATGAGCCCCAGCATGGTGATGAAGGCCGACAAGATGTCCACCACCGTGATGACCCCCACCAGCCGGCCGTCGGAGACCACCGGCAGCCCGCCGATCCGCTTTTCCAGGATGAGCTTGGCGGCTTTTTCCAAGGCCTCATCGGGACCGATCGTGTAGGGAGAGCGCACCATGACGTCCTGCACCGTCAGCTCTTCCAACATGGAGGCAATGAGGACGCTGCGAAGGTCCGCGTCCGTCACCCACCCCTCCAGGCGCCCTTCCGGATCCAACACCGGCAGATGGCGAATGGAATGGCGCTTCATCACCGCCATGGCCTCCTGGACGGAAGCCTCTTTGGTGGTGCTCACCACGCGGGTGGTCATCCAATGGCGCACAATCATGGGCGGAACCTTGCGTGAATCGACTGAACGAGGTGCTCTCTTACGGATGCTTTCTCACGTCGGGCTTGCAAAACGGACAGCCTGTCACGGATCTTTTTGCGTAAGGAAGCGTACGGAATGGAGCGCGAAATTGCAAGAGAAAAATTGTACATAGATGAAACGCGCTCCCGACCCGTTCGTTGACTTTGGGGTTTCCATGGCTATACTGAAAGGCTGTTTTGAAGGAAAAAAACAGAAAGGACAGGGGCCTTGCGACATCCAAAATTCATCTTCATCACGGGAGGCGTGCTGTCCTCCCTGGGCAAAGGGTTGGCTGCCGCTTCCATCGGAGCGCTGATGGAAAGCCGCGGTCTGCGGGTGACGATCCAGAAGCTGGATCCCTACATCAACGTGGACCCGGGCACCATGAACCCGTTTCAGCACGGAGAGGTGTACGTCACCGACGACGGCGCCGAGACCGACCTGGATCTGGGCCACTACGAGCGCTTCACCCATGCTCGGATGAGCAAGCGAAACAACTTCACCTCCGGAAGCATCTACTATTCGGTCATCACCAAGGAACGGCGGGGGGACTACCTGGGGGGAACCGTGCAGGTGATCCCCCACGTCACGGACGAAATCAAGGCGTGCATCCGCCAGGTGGCGGACGGCGTGGATTTGGTCATCGTGGAGATCGGCGGGACCGTGGGCGACATTGAAAGCCTGCCCTTCCTGGAGGCCATCCGCCAGTTCCGCATCGATGTGGGCCGCGAAAACGCCCTCTACATCCACGTGACCCTGGTGCCCTACGTGAAGGCCGCCGGGGAGGTGAAGACCAAGCCGACCCAGCACAGCGTCAAGGAGCTGAGAAGCATCGGTATCCAGCCCGACATCCTCTTGTGCCGCACGGAACTGCCCCTGTCCAAGGACATCAAGGCCAAGATCGGCCATTTCTGTAACGTGGAGCCCGATGCCGTCATCACCGCCAAGGACGTGGACTGCATCTACGAGGTGCCGCTCTGCTTTCATGAGGAAGGCCTGGACGAGAAGATCCTAAGGATGCTCAACATCTGGACCCGGGCCCCGCACCTGGACGACTGGCGCCGGCTCATCGAACGGATGCGCCATCCGTCCCACCAGGTCACCATCGCCATCGTGGGCAAATACATCGACCTTCGGGAATCCTACAAGAGCCTGAACGAGGCCCTGATCCACGGGGGCGTGGCCAACGACGCCCAGGTTCTCCTGGAATTCGTGGACTCGGAGGACGTGGAGCGTTCGGGTGGCGAAGAGCTCCTGGCCAAGGCCGACGGCATCCTGGTCCCCGGCGGCTTCGGATCGCGCGGCATCGAGGGCAAGATCAAGGCCATCCGCTACGCCCGGGAAAACAAGGTGCCCTTCTTCGGCATCTGCCTGGGCATGCAGATGGCCGTGGTGGAATTCGCCCGGAACGTGGCCGGTCTGGAACGGGCCCACAGCATGGAGATCGACAAGCACACCCCCCATCCCGTCATCTACCTCATGCGCGAATGGTTCGACTACAAGAACAACCGGGTGATCCGCCGCGATGAAGAGTCGGATCTGGGCGGCACCATGCGGCTGGGGGCCTATCCCTGCATCCTGGAACCCGACAGCCGGGCCCACGAAGCCTACCGGCGGACCGAGATCTCGGAGCGGCACCGGCATCGCTACGAGTTCAACAACGACTACCGCGAACCCCTGGCTCAGGCCGGAATGCGCTTCACCGGCCTCTCCCCGGACAAGAACCTGGTGGAGATCATCGAACTGCCGGATCATCCCTGGTTCCTGGGCTGCCAGTTCCATCCCGAATTCAAATCGCGCCCCATGGATCCCCATCCCCTTTTCACCGCCTTCATCGGAAAGTCGCTGGAAAACGCCCGGAGCAGGAAGTCGGGCGAAGCCAGAGAAACGGCGGATGAGGGGGCGGCCCGATCGTAAAAAGGGAGGTCCCAATGGATACCAAAGCTGCGTCTGCCAAGCCCATCACCATCGGCGGGCGTCCCTTCGGCAAGGACCGTTTCTTTGTCATCGCCGGGCCGTGCGTCCTGGAAAGCGAGGAGCTCGCCTTTTCCGTGGCGCGGACCATGCGCGACGTCTGCCGGGACCTGGGCATTCCCTACATCTTTAAGAGCTCCTACGACAAGGCCAACCGCACCTCCATCCAGTCCTTCCGGGGTCCCGGCTTGAAGGCCGGTCTGGAAGTCCTCGGAAGAATCCGGGCCGATCTGGATGTGCCCGTCCTCACCGACGTCCATTCCGTGGAGGAGGTGGGCCCCGTGGCGGCCGTGGTGGACGTGCTCCAGACCCCCGCCTTTCTGGCCCGCCAGACGGATCTTCTGGTGGCCTGCGCCCGAACGGGAAAGCCCGTCAACATCAAGAAGGCCCAGTTCCTGGCTCCGTGGGACATGCAGCAGGTGGTGGCCAAGGCGGAAAGCGCCGGCAACACCCGGATCCTGGTGACGGAGCGCGGCAGCTGCTTCGGCTACAACAACCTGGTGGTGGACATGCGATCGGTGGCCCTCTTAAGCCGCGGGCCTTATCCGGTGGTCTTCGACGCCACCCACAGCGTACAGCTTCCGGGGGGGCAGGGGATTTCCTCGGGCGGGCAGAGGGATTTCGTGGAGCCTTTGGCCCGGGCGGCCGTGGCCGCAGGAGCCGACGGGGTCTTCATGGAGGTCCACGAAGATCCGGACCGGGCCTTGTGTGACGGGCCCAATTCCCTGCGCCTGAAGGATGTGCCGGCTGTTCTCGAGGCCCTCCTGGACATCTATCACGTGACGAGACGACACGCGCCGGTTGCGCGCTGAGGGAGCGAGGTTTTCATGCGGCTGAAGACGCCCCTGGTGGCTGTGAGCGAAGAGGTCCGCCGGCGGATCCTTCCCCTGCGACTGCTCATCTTCGACGTGGACGGGGTGCTCACCGACGGCGGCATCACCTACCACGACGACGGTTCTGAATCCAAGACCTTCGATGTGAAGGACGGACACGGCATCAAGCTGCTTCAGCGAACGGGCCTTGAAGTGGCTCTCATCTCGGGCCGCTATTGCGCGTCCGTGGAGCATCGGGCCAAGGGGTTGGGCATCGAAAAGGCCTACCAGGGGATCCACCGTAAGGTGGAAGCCTACGAACGCATCAAGGCCGATACGGGCCTTCAGGACCACCAGATCGGATTTGTGGGGGACGATCTCATCGACATTCCCGTCATGCGTCTGGTGGGGTTTGCGGCCTGTGTGCGCGATGCGAGTCCCCACGTGAAGCCCTACGCCCACTACGTGACGCAGGCCCCCGGCGGAAAGGGGGCCGCCCGGGAGATCTGCGAACTGATCCTCCAGGTCCAGGGACGCTGGGAAGGCATTACGGCTCGCTATTTCGACGAAGAATGAGACCTTCCGCCAGGCGGCGACGGACGTGAGCGAAGAATCCCCGGTAGGTTTGCAGGCCGCGGGGGATTTTGAGGAATTCCTCTCCCAGCGACCGATAACGGTGGAAGACCCGGAAGAAAAGGCCGGGAAATCCATAGGCCCCCAGGGCGAAAAGCCTGGCGTAGATGAGGTTGTCGCCCAGGGCGTCCCGGCACCGTCGCCGGTATTCCGCGGCCAGGGAGCGGGTCAAGGCGCCCGAAACGGCATGGCTCACGGTTTCGGCGGCGATCTGGCCGGATCGGACCGCATAGGCGATACCTTCTCCCGAGAAGGCTTCGGCGAATCCCCCCGCATCCCCTGCAGCCAGGATTCGATCGCTCCCCAAGCGCCGGGCGATGCCCGAGCACGGGATGGGACAACCGCGATAGGCGGGAAGCGGACGGATCCCCAGCCTCTCCACGAATTCCCGGAAGAGTCGCACCGGCCTTCGAGCCGCACGGGCCAAGCCGCCCACGCCCACGGAGGCGCCGTTCTTCAGGGGAAAGACCCAGCCGTATCCCCCCGGACAGGCATCGAAATAGAATTCCAGGACGGAAGCCGGCTCTTCGCCGGTTGCCCGTTCCCACCCTTCCGAGGCCGTCTCCCCCACCACGGTCAGCCAATGGGTCGTCTTTTCCCGACCAGCGCCCGTCAAGGGCCCGGCCGGCGGCCGCCCGGATGCCCCGTGGGCCAGGATGGCGTAGCGGGCCTGGTAGGTTCCCTTGTCCGTACGCACGGTGACCCGGGAAGTCGATTGCTCACAGGACAGCACCCGCTCCCCCTGCCGGCATTGCGCTCCGGCCTCCAGCGCCTTTTCCAGAAGCAGCCGATCGAAGGCGCTCCTGCGCACCAGCACGCAGATGGGTTGGGGGGATTCCACCAGGATCTCCAGCTTTCCATAGACGGCCCGCACTCCGGAGATGGTTCTTTCGATGAGGTGCGGCGGCACCGGGAAGTCCAGATGGGAAAGTCCTTGAACGGAAAAGGCCCCGCCGCAGGGCTTGGGCCTGGGGAAGATCTCCTTTTCCAGAACGAGCGTCCGAAGTCCCTTTTGCGCGGCCCGCCGGGCGGCGGAAGCACCGGCGGGTCCGGCTCCGACGATGATGCAGTCCAGCATGGCTCCCGCGTTCGATCGAAGTTGGGCGGAGGTATCCAGCAGCTGCCAGAAGCTTGTCCGAGAACTGCTCAAACCGTCACTCCCGCGCAAGCGGGAGTCCAAAAGTTGCCGGAAATCCTGGATCCCCGCTTTCGCGGGGATGACGGATGGACGTTGGAAGGGGCAAATGAGCCATTTTCAGACAAGCTCCCAGGAGGCTGTCTGGGAATGGTTTTCCGGCTCAAGGGGCCGGCGAATTTTCTTTCTCTTCGTAGCCGCGGGGCTTCAGCCCCGCGGAGAGGGCCTTCGTAAGCCCATGAAACGACAGAAAATACGCGATGGCCTATCCACCGTCCGGAAGTGCTTCCGCAGCCCTGAAGGGCTGCGCCACGAGACGAGCCGTCATCCCCAGCGTTCTCGGACAGGCTCTAGAAGGTGATCACTTTGCAGTTGGGATCCCCGATCATGTTCACCAGGACCGGGGCCCCGGAAATCTGGGCGCCCTCGATCAGGTCGTCCGGGGAGATGAGCCTCTTGTCCGCGCAGGCCTTGCACACGTGGATGGGGGTCTTTTGGGCCACGAGGATGTCCAGCAGATCCTTCATGTGCTCGCCCGTGGAGGAACGGATGCCTTCCGCCATGCCCAACTGGGCCCAGTGGATGGCATCGTCGATGAGAAAGACCTCCACCTGGTGTCCCGCCTCCACGGTGAGGGCGGCAAACTGGAAGGCCCGCGTAGCGCCTCCGGACTTTTCGAAACCCTTGGAGATGACAAAACAGATCTTCTGTGCCATGGGCGCCTCCTTGGTTCGTGATCCGTGATCCGTAATCCGTGGTTCGTGGTTGGGGGGACTGCAGGGAGGCGGCGGAGCCGTCCCGGCGCCTCCGTGAGGCGGTCCTACCCGTTTGTTCATTTAGAGTGGATGGGCGGGGAGGAGTCAAGGGCTTTCCGGCATCCTTCTTTACACCCGGAAAGAGCGCGTGTTAGATTCCCAGTGAAACGGGTGGAAATACCTTGAAAACAGGAACGACTCATGGAACGAAGCCGGCGCCCTACCCTGTGGCTCTTGGCGGCGGCCGGGGCCGTCGTTGTCGGCCTTTTCATCTACGCCACGGCCCGCATGGGCGGACCGGGTGTCCCCGGGGATCGACAAACCGAGGTGGCCGGCGACTCCCAGATGCGCCTGACCGACATGGAGTATACGGAGGTGCAGGAAGGCCGTGAGGTGTGGCGGCTGAAGGCCCGGGAGGCGGAATACTTCGACGAGTCGAAGAAAACCCACCTGCAGGGGGTGCATGTGGAGCTCTATCTGGAAGACGGCCGCACGGTGGTCTTGGAAAGCCGGGAAGGGGAGCTCCACGCCGGCACCAAGGACATCCAATTGTGGGGAGACGTGCGGGCGGTGGTGCCGCAAGGCTACAACCTCCGAACAGAACGGGCCTTCTACCGACACGCCACCCGGCAGGTCGTCTCGGACACGCCCGTGCACGCCACGGGACCTCTCGTGGAACTGGAAGGGGCCCGGTGGCGCTACGATGCCCTGGAACGGAAAGCCTATGTGGACGGCGGGGTGCGGGCGGTGGTGAAACAGGTCCGGTAACCTGTCTTGAGGAACGATCCTGATGGTGGTCGCGGATCCGGAGAAAACATGAGGCAAGCTCTATTCGGCGAAAGGCGATGGCCCGGAATCCGGGCCGGGCGTTTGCTGGGGGGATCCCGGAGGTGGTGCGGGGGTTTGGCGCTCTGCCTGGTCCTGGCCCTGGCGGCTCCCGGGCAGGGGGAGGACAAGGGGCCCGTGGGGCCGGCCGGTGAAGAGCCCATTCACATTGCCAGTGATCGCATGGTGGCGGATCAGCAGGCCCGCACGGTCGTCTTTGAAGGGCATGTGACGGTGCAGCAAGGGGATATGACCATCACGGGGCACAAGATGACCGTCTACGCCTCCGAAGGGGGGGACGTGTCCGGCGACGCCATGATGGAGAAGATCGAACGCATCGAGGTCCTGGGCGATGTGAGGATTTCCCAGCAGGGACGGGTGGCCACCGCGGACAAGGCGGTTCTCTACAACCGCGAGGAAAAGGTGGTGCTTCTGGGCAACCCCACGCTGGTCCAGGGAAAGGACCGGGTGCGCGGGAAACAGATCACCCTCTACCTGCGGGATCAGAGAAGTGTGGTGGAAGGCGGGGTCGATGCCCCGGTGCAGGCCGTCTTTCACCCCAAGAAAGGTTCGGACAAGCCCTGATGGAGGCCGTCGTCAAAAGTCTTCGAACGGAGAACCTGGTCAAACGCTACGGCGGCCGCACGGTGGTGGACCACGTGAGCCTGGAGGTGTTCCAGGGTCAGGTGGTGGGGCTTCTGGGGCCCAACGGCGCCGGGAAATCCACCACGTTCTACAGCGTGATCGGGATCATCCGGCCGGACGAGGGGGCGGTCTGGCTCGATGGCGAAAACATCGTGGACGCCCCCATGTACCTGCGGGCGCGTAAGGGGATCACCTACCTGCCCCAGGAGCCGTCCATCTTTCGCAAGTTGACCGTGGAAGAGAACATCCTGGCGATCCTGGAGACCCTCAAGATCGGCCCCGAGGAACGGAGGGCGCGGCTCCAGGAGCTTCTGGAAGATCTCAACATCGCGCATCTGGCCAAGAGCCGGGCGGACAGGCTCTCGGGCGGGGAACGGCGGCGTTTGGAAATCAGCCGCGCCCTGGTGACCCAACCCAGCTTCATCCTGCTGGACGAGCCCTTTGCGGGGATCGATCCCATCGCGGTCATCGAAATCCAGGGACTCATCGCCTCCCTGCGGGAACGGGGCATCGGGGTTCTCATCTCCGACCACAACGTCCGGGAGACCCTCAAGGTGTGCGACCGAGCCTACATCATGCACGAAGGGCGCATCCTGGAAGAAGGGCCGCCCGAGCTCATCGCCCGAAGCGAGCTTGCCCGGCGTACCTATCTTGGGCAGGAATTCAGTCTTTAGGGACGGGACCAAGCCATGGCACTGGAACTCAAACAACACATGAAGCTTTCCCAGCAACTGATCATCACGCCTCAGTTGCAGCAGGCCATCAAACTCTTGCAGCTGTCCCGGTTGGAACTGCTGGAGACCATCCAGCAGGAGCTAGAATCCAATCCGGTGCTGGAAGAGACCGTGGACGAAGTGGGCAACAAGGAGGAGGTGGAGCCCGAAGTGCCGGCCGCTGAGGAACGCTTCGAGGAGGTGGAGATCACCGAGAAGGTTCGCGACGACTTCGACTGGGAAAGCTTTCTGGAAGACTACAGCACCTACTCCCCCATGCCCGTGGAAAGGGATCCCAACCAGGAACAGCCTTCCTTCGAGCAGCGCCTGACCCGGCGCCCCTCCCTGGAGGACCACCTCATGTGGCAGTTGTGCCTGTCCGATCTTTCGGAGCAGGACAAGGAAATCGCCGCCATGATCATCGGCAACCTGAACGACGACGGTTACCTGGTGAGTCCCACGGCGGAGATTGCCGAGCTGAGCGGGGTGACCGTCCAGGACGTGGAAAGGGTCCTGGAGAAGGTGCAGGGATTCGATCCGCCGGGCGTGGCCGCCCGCGATCTCAGGGAATGCCTGCTGATCCAGGCCAGAAGCCTGGATGTGCCCAACGGGCTGGTGGTGACCATCATCGACAAGTACCTGCACTACCTGGAGAACAAGAACTACCAGGGGCTCGTCAAGGCGCTCAAGCGCCCCAAGAGCGAGGTGCAGGCGGCCGTGGAGGTGATCCTGAGCCTGGATCCCAAGCCCGGGCGCGCCTACAGCGAAGAGGAAGTCCAGTATGTGAGCCCCGACATCTTCGTGGTGAAGGTGGACGACGAGTTCGTGGTGGTGCTGAACGAGGACGGCATGCCGAAGCTCCGCGTCAACCCCTACTACCGGGAGGCGTTGCGGAGCGATTCCACGGTTTCCGAGGAGGCCAAGGATTACATCCAGGGCAAGCTGCGTTCGGCGGCCTGGCTCATCAAGAGCATTCACCAGCGCCAGCGCACCCTCTACAAGGTGGCGCAGAGCATCGTCAATTTCCAGCGCGACTTCCTGGAAAAGGGCATCGCCCATCTCAAACCCATGGTCCTGCGGGACGTGGCCGAAGACGTGGGCATGCACGAATCCACCATCAGCCGCGTTACCACCAACAAGTATATGCATACGCCCCAGGGTATTTTTGAGTTGAAATATTTCTTCAACAGCTCCATAAATAGTGTTGTTGGGGAAGCTGTGGCTTCGGAGAGTGTCAAGGAACGCATCCGTCAGCTCATCAAAGAGGAGGACCCAGCCAAGCCCTACAGCGACAAGGATCTGGTCGATCTTCTCAAGAAGGAAAACATCAAGATCGCTCGCAGGACGGTGGCCAAGTACCGGGAGATGATGGGCATTCTGCCGTCCCACAAGAGAAAGCAAGTGCTCTGGGGTTCCTGAGGTCTTTGAGACGGAACCCTATGATTTTTTGGGAAGAAGGAGCGAGCCTATGCAGATCAATGTGACTTTCCGCCACACGGAACCCTCCGAAGCGGTGAAGACGTATGCTGAGGAAAAGCTTTCCCGGCTCAAAAAGTATATGGAGGAGCCGATTGAAGCCAATATCGTTTTGCAGGTAGAGAAATTCAGGCATATTGCTGAAGTGAGCGTGGATTCAAACGGTATGCGGGTGAACGCCACGGAAGAAACACATGATATGTATTCGGCCATCGATATGGTCGTGGACAAACTGGAATCGCAGATCAAGAAGCAAAAAGAGAAACAGAGAAACCGCAAGCCTTCCAACTCGGAAAGAAACCAGCAGTTGATGATGAACATTCTGGAATGGCCCGCCGAAGAGACCGGCGAGCCCCGGGTGGTGACCACCCGCCAGATCTTTGCCAAGCCCATGGACGTGGACGAGGCGGTCATGCAGCTCAACCTGTCCAACGGCGACTTCCTCGTTTTCACCAACCGCGCGAGCAACGCGGTGAACGTGCTGTACCGGCGAAAGGACGGCAATTACGGCCTGATCGAGCCGGTTCAATAAAGGGGTTTCGGGGACCGGAAGGCGGAGTCGAGGGGTGAGGAGGACCTGAAAGGATTGATGAAGATCTTGGACATACTACCGAAAGAGTCGATCATTCCCGAGCTGGAAGCGAAGACAAAGCGCGAGGTGCTGGAGGAGCTCACGGACGCCCTGCTGAAGTGCAAACCTCACTTGGATCGGCATCGCTTGCTGGAGGTCCTTCTGGAAAGAGAGCGGCTGGGCAGCACGGGCATCGGGGACGGCATCGCCATCCCCCACGGCAAGATCGAAGACCTGGATCAACTGGTCGTGTCTTTCGGGCGCTCGAGCGGCGGCATCGATTTCGAGTCCATGGACGGCAAGCCGGCCCACCTTTTCTTCCTGCTGGTGGCCCCGGAAAATTGCGCGGGCATCCACCTGAGGGCCCTGGCCAAGATCGCGCGCCTGCTGAAAAACAGCGCCGTGCGCAAACGCCTGGGCTCAGCCGCTTCCCGCGACGAGATCTATGCCATCATTCAACAGGAAGACGACGAGTTCTGACGGACGGAAGTCCGGGTGGGCGGAGCGGCTGGAATCTTGTCCGGAAGCGTTACGGATGGCCGTTGTTCCCGTGGCGCAGCCCTTTAGGGCTGCGGAGGATCCGCCGGCCGTTGGATAGGCCGTTGGATTCGACGCGGTACTTCATGGGGTTACGATCGCCCTTTTCCGCGCCGCTGAAGCCCCGCGGCTACGAAAAACCGAAATTCCCCGGGCTGTTGGGTTGGGGAACCGTTCTCGGGCAAGCTCCTGGGCCCATGGTGTTTCCGCGGGAGTGGAAGGGCTCCGGAACGGTCGCTTTTGCAGCCCCGAAGGTTTGCGGCTACCATGAGAGGCGGAAGCTTTCGCCGGATGATGGCCCAAACCGGTTCTCGGACAAACTCCTGAGTGCTTGTGGAAAGGGGAGTTGGGGGGTGCCCCGGCTCCCCTTTCTTCTCGCGGGGGAGGAGCCATGACGGAAAGCCGCATCCATCTGGTGATCGTGACGGGACTTTCGGGATCGGGTAAGAGTACCGCCATCAAGGCCTTCGAGGATATCGGCTACTTTTGCATCGACAACCTGCCCGCCCCCCTGCTGCCCCCTTTTCTTGCCTTGTGCGAAGAGGACAAGCCGGAGCTCCGGCGCGTGGCCCTGGGGATCGATATCCGGGGTCGGAGCTTTCTTCCCGACACCGAGCGGTTTTTCGAGAGTTTGGAGGAATCGGGCTACTACCCCGAGGTGCTTTTCTTCGAGGCAAGTACGGAGGTGCTCCAGCGCCGCTACAGCCAGACGCGGCGTCTGCATCCCATGGCCGACGAGTCCCAGCGTCTGGTGGCCGCCATCGAGCGGGAGCGCCGGGAGCTGCAGGGGCTCCGGTCCCGGGCCTCCCGCATTGTGGACACCAGCGACTTTTCCGTGCATCAGTTGAAGGCCTTCCTCACCCGCACCTACTCCCTGGTGAGTGAAAGGGAACAGCTGAGTGTGCAGATCCTTTCCTTCGGCTTCAAGTACGGGCTTCCCTTCGAAGCCGACCTGGTGATGGATGTGCGCTTCCTGCCCAACCCCTACTTCGTGGAGACCCTGCGTCCTCTGGACGGCTGTTCGGCACCGGTCCGGGACTGGGTGCTGGGCTGGCCCCAGGCCGTGGAGTTCGTGGAAGACTACACGGGCCTCCTGAAAAAGCTCCTGCCCCAGTACATCCGGGAGGGCAAACGCTATCTCACCATCGCCGTGGGCTGCACCGGGGGCAAACACCGATCGGTGGTGGTGGCCGAGCAGGTGGCTGACAAGCTCCGTGCCGCTGGTTATTATATTGTGTTGTTTCATCGCGACATTCATCTGGATTGATTTCCGACAACCCGCAACCCCTTGCGAAGGATGCCATGGAAGCGCCTTCGAGCAATGCCAAGATCGGGCTGGTGGTGGCGTGCCATTGCGCAGTGGCCCAGGAAATGGTGCGGGCGGTGGAGCTCATCCTGGGCCCCCAGGAAGGGGTGCGCGCCGTCTCCATGAACCCTGACACGCCGCTGGAGGTGATGGTGCGCGAATTGACCGAGGCCGTGGCCCAGGTGGACCGGGGGCGCGGCGTGATCGTGGCCACCGATCTTTTCGGCGGGACCCCGACCAACGTGGCCCTGGCCTTGGCGGGGCGAAACGTGGAGGTGGTGAGCGGGGTGAATCTTCCCATGCTCATCAAGTTCGCCGAATGTCGGGCATCCATGACCCTGGCGGAGGCCGCCCGGGCCATGAAGGACTACGGCCGCCATCACATCTCGGTGGCGGGGGAGATCATGACGGCCGGGTCGGGCGACAGGAGCCATGAAGGATCTTCCTCCCATCCGGATTAGTCCCATGCGGAAGGAAGACCTTCCGGGGATCATGGAGATCGAGCGGGCCAGTCACGTGGATCCGTGGCGGGAGTCCTTCTTCCTGGAGGAGTTGGAGCGGCCCCAGTCGCGGGCCCTGGTGGCCCGCAACGGCTCCGGCACGCCCCGGGTGCTGGGCTACATCTGCTGCTGGCTGGTGGCCGACGAGGTGCAGATCTTTAACGTGGCGGTCCATCCGGCCTACAGGCGCCGGGGGCTGGGCCGCCGGCTCCTGCTGGAGGCCCTGGGGGCGGCGTGCCGGGAACGGGCCCGGACCGCCCTGCTGGAGGTCCGAAGGAGCAATCGGGCGGCCCAAAACCTGTACGCGAGCCTGGGCTTTCGACCCACGGGCCTCCGGCCCGACTACTACGAAGGCGTTCGGGAGCCGGCCGTATTGATGGAACTGGAAATGGACCGCCCGTGGCGTTCCCGATGGCTGGCGGTCGAGGAGGAACGGTGAGCAACGTGAGGATTCATCAGGCTCCGGCCTTCAAAGAGGTGCCCTCGGACGCGTGGGCCAAGAACATGAGCCTGACCAACGTGCCGGTGGTGGTGGATCCCGGCCACGAAGTGCTGGTGGAGGCGGTCCGGGGCTATGCGGGCAAGGAAAAACAGGCCCGGGAACTCCTGGTGGAATACCACCACAAGTACCGCAACTGGGGCTACGTGCTGGAAGAGGCCTGGCGGTATGCCACGGGCAATCTGAGACTCTACAAGGATTTCTCGCGAAACGGAGAGGTGGTCTTCCTCCTGTGCCGGATCTTCCTGGAAGCCCTGGGAGAGTCCGGAAACGGCCGGACCCGGGCCGTGGCGGCGGACCACCTGATCGCCTACTGGCTGAAGCTGGTGGAAGAGGCGCCGGAGCTGTGCCGGGAGGCCTCCCCGGAAGGATCTCCCGTGGTGGAAAGCCTGGGGGACCTGGAAGCCAGGCGGGCCGACGGGGCCATCCTGCGCTGGTGCCTGGAGTGCCTGCGGACGCTTCCTCCGGAGCCCTTTTCCACCCTGGTGCGCTCTTACTACCAGCCCAAGAAGCTGATCCTGCGCCTCCTGTCGCTCTGGAAGTCTCCCGATTCCTTTGCGGAGGCTCGGGGGCTCCTGGAGCGGCTCCTGGTGGAGACCCACGCCCATTGGCTCCATCACGAGGATCCCCTGGAGTGGCTCCGGCGCCAGACGGACGGCGCGTGGGATCCTTCATCCCAAGAGGATCTGTTCGCTCCGCTCCGGCGCCGGGATCACCAGGCGTGCCTGGAAAGGGTGCGGGCGCTCTCTTCCGTCCAAGACCATCGGGCGGCCTTGGAGGAGCTGTGTGCCATCCCCGACTTTCGGGAAGTGGTCCTCGCCTACCAGAAACTGCCGGACCGCGTGGCGGCGGCCTGCCCCGACGACACGGCGGGCCACGTGAGCATGCTGCTGCGGCTCCGCATCATGGAAACCAAGGGGCTGGAGGCCATCCACGAAGAAACCCTTCGGGCCATCAATTTCGACCTGGGACGCTGGATCCGGGAAGAAAGGGAGGAGACTCTCCGGTCCCGCCTGCACCGGCTCCTGTCGGTTCTCAAGGGGTGCCTGGAAAACTACCCCGAGGCGGCCCTGCAGTGCGTGCGCACCATCGGCTTGGAAATCCTGGCGACGGATGACGCGGACCTGATCGAGTTCTTCCTGAGGCGCGTGATTCGCCTGGGCTTCCAGGCGCCCAATCTGAAGGGGGTGACCCAGCACTGGCAGGTCCAGGTGAATCCGGCCCATCTCCTCAATGTGCGCGTCTGGCTGGATCTCATCATGAAAAGCCCCAAGCGCACCAAGAGCCTCCTGTCCGCCCTCATCGTCAATCTCTTCCTGGGCGGCATCTACGTGCGGGATACGGACCTGTTCCAAAAGGACGTGAGCCGGCTGCTCCACGCCCCCATCGGGCCCATCTACAACCTGGTCAAGCAACTAACCAAGCTCTTTCCCGTCTATTTCAACGAGATCGGCGCCGAGGGGACCCTCCGGGCCGTCTCCACGGACGTGGACGAGATCACCGGCCGCGCCGACCCCCTCATCCACTTTTTGAGAAAACAGAGCCACGTGGAGAGCAACAACCTGATCGTTCTCTTCATCGAGGCCATCTTCCGGTTCTGGCTCACCCTGGACAAAAAGCCGCTTCAAAAGTTCGTGCCGCCGGAGGTGTACCGGGAAGTGAGCGAGTCGGGGCCCTTTGTGGACGAGATGCACCGGATCTTCCGCCATCTCTTCACCGACACCCGCATCAACCACGTGAAAGACCTGCTGGATGTTTCCGAAGAGGAGCTGGAGGCCCGGCTAAGTGAGATCCCCGATGTGTCGTCGCGGGAGCGGCAGCGGGCGTTCCTGGTCATCCGCTTCTACCAGTTGCTCCACGAAAAGTATGCCCTGAGCTTCAAGGACATCCACATCCACCTGAGGCGAGCGGCCCAGCTGGGCCTGCCGGATCCGGAGCCTCTGCTGCACGTGCTGGATTCCGGGGACAACGTCACCAAGCTGGAGGCCATCCTGGACTATCTCATGGCCCTCAAGGAGATCCTCCTGGCCCCGGAGGAGCTCTCCTACGTGGAAAACATCTACCACAAGCGGCACATCGCCGTGGACATCCCGTCCATGTACGGGTCGTACAGCGAAAGGAAATTCGATGCGCTGGGGCTCACCTTCCGCCTGGAAAACCTGGCCAACGTTCTGTTCGAAGAGCTGATCCTGTCCTTCAACCTGAGCTTCATCACGCGGGCCACCTTCTTTGAGATCGGCCGGGTGCTGCCCCTGTTCATGAAGGCTCTGGCCATCGACGGAATCACCTCCAGGCGGCTGGAACGGCAGGAGGACCTCTTCCGCTGCGCCCTGGAGATCCGCCGCTTTTCCCATTCCCAGTACATGGACATCTTCCGGGGGTTTTCCGAGGCCATCAAGCAGATCATCCAGAGCTACTACAACTCGGTGCACGAAGGCACCCTGGAGGTGGTCATCCGGCAGCTGAGCCAGACCGGGGATCTCCTTCCCCGCTACCGGCGCCAACTGCACGGGGAAAAGCTTTCCGAGCGGGTTCAGCGCATCTCGGAAAGCTTCCTTCGGGACCTGGTGGCCCGCACCTTCGGCCTCCAATACTTCGACCACTTCATCTCCAGCATCCTCACCACCCTCTCCACCCAGAAGGAGGAGCTGAGCACGGAGAAGCTGGATCTGCTCCTGAGCTACGACCCGGAAAAGACCATCTCGCTCATCTACGATCCCAAGCCCGCCACCTATGATCTCATCCACCTGGGCAACAAGGGCTACAATCTCACCCAGCTCCACGGCCTGGGCATCCGCGTGCCGCCGGGATTCGTCATCACCACCGAGTACTTCCGCTGCCGGGACGTGATCGAAACCTTTCCCCAGTCCCGGGAAGACTTCAAGCAGCGGGTGCTGGCGCACATCCGAAAGCTGGAGGAAAAGAGCGGCCGAAGGTTCGGCGATCCCCACCGGCCGCTGCTCCTTTCGGTGAGGAGCGGATCGGCCGTGTCCATGCCCGGCATGATGAACACCTTCCTCAACGTGGGCATCAACGAAAGGATCGTGGAGGGCCTCATCGAGGAGACCGGCGAGGCCTGGTTCGCCTGGGACAACTACCGGCGCTTTCTCCAGTCCTGGGGCATGTCCTTCGGGCTGGAACGCGACCAGTTCGACGCCATCATGGCCGCCTTCAAGAAACGCTACGGGCGCAAGGTGAAAAGGGAATTCGCGCCCGAGGAGATCCGGGAACTGGCCCGCGCCTACCGGGAGACGTTGGAGCGCTACGAGATCGACATTTCCGACGACCCGGAGGTGCAGCTCTTCACGGCCATCCGGCAGGTGATGGAGTCCTGGTTCTTCCCCAAGGCCGTCACGTACCGGCAGATCATGGGCCTTTCGGAAAACTGGGGGACGGCCGTCACCATCCAGACCATGGTTTTCGGCAACCTGGACACCCGTTCGGGAGCCGGGGTGATGTTCACCCACAACCCATGGACGTCGGAAGAGGAGATCGACCCCCAGGGCGACTTCACCCTGGGCAACCAGGGAGAAGACGTGGTGGGGGGCCTGGTGAAGACCCTGCCCCTTTCGGAAAAGCAGCGGCTGCGGGAGGGCGAGCGCAAGGAGCACAGCCTGGAGTCCCTCTTTCCCCGCGTGTACCAGCGGCTCGTGGACATCGCCAGGGAGCTCATCTACAAGCAGCAGTGGGGCCCCCAGGAGATTGAATTCACCTTCCAGGGCGATCACGAGGACGGCATCTACATCCTGCAATCGCGCAACATGGCGCCTCGCGGCCGAAAACGGTTCCCGGTCTTCAAGCCCACGCCGGCCCTCAAGGAAAGCTACCTGGCCAGCGGCATCGGCGTGAGCGGAGGGGCCTTGTGCGGCCGGGCGGCCTTCGAGCTGAGCGACATCATCCGACTGCGAAAGGACCATCCGGGAGAGCCCATCATCCTCATCCGATCCGACACGGTCCCCGATGACATCCACGAGATCTCCATTGCCGACGGCATCCTGACCGGCAAGGGCGGGGCCACGTCCCACGCGGCCATCGTGGCCCATCGGCTGGGCAAGACCTGTGTGGTGGGCTGCTCCAAGATGCGCGTGTGGGAAAA
Source organism: Desulfacinum sp. (assembly GCA_014359885.1). Classification (GTDB taxonomy): domain Bacteria; phylum Desulfobacterota; class Syntrophobacteria; order Syntrophobacterales; family DSM-9756; genus Desulfacinum. The sequence goes on along the minus strand of JACIYN010000051.1, from coordinate 14,099 downwards.
GGACCGGCGGTGCCTCATCAACGGCCGTTTCATCCGCACGGGGGACGAGATCGGCATCGACGGCCATAGCGGCGCCATCTACGCAGGGCACCACGAAACGGAACAGCTGGACATGGACTGAGGGCGGAGGCGGAGGCGCCTCGAACGCCTGGTCGGAAGAGATGATTTTCGGAAGGAGGTGCGTATGGGCGGACAAGACACGATGGTTCCCCAGAAGCTGGGCATCAACGGCTTGGGCCGGATCGCCAAGCTGAGCATCTGGCACCATGCGGAGCGCCGGTACTTTTCCGAGCTGGTGGTGAACATCGGGCGGGAAGTGGGCCGAAGCCTGGAGGACATCGCCCGGTTCATCGAAAAGGACTCCACGTACGGGCGCCTGCACCACTATCTGTATGGGTGCAGGGCTCAGCGGGTGATCGAAGAGATCAACGAGCAGGAAGGTTCCATGCGCATCAACGGCGTGAAGGTGACCTTCCTGCGCCAGCACCGCAACCCGGCCCACATCGGATGGAAGGACCACGGCGTGGACCTGGTGGTGGACGCCACGGGCGCCTTCCTGGATCCCACGGTGCCGGCGGAGGATCCCAAGGGTTCCGTGCGGGGGCACCTGGCCGCCGGAGCCAAAAAGGTGATCGTCTCCGCACCGTTCAAGATCAAGGACAAGTCCAAGGAGACGCCGCCGGACGCGGTGACCACGGTCATGGGCATCAACGACACGGACTTCGATCCCAAGCGCCACACGATCGTTTCCAACGCGTCGTGCACCACCACCTGCCTGGCCTACATGGTGAAACCCCTGCTGGACTATTTCGGGCCCCTGCGGATCCTTTCCGCCTCCATGGCCACCGTTCACGCGGCCACCCCGTCCCAGCAGGTGCTGGACCGCTCCCCCAAGGCCAAGGCCACCGATCTTCGCAAAAACCGCTCCGTCTTCAACAACATCATCCTCACCACCACGGGCGCGGCCAAGGCCCTGGGCCTGGTGATCCCGGAAATGAAGCAGATCGGATTCATCGCCGAATCCGTTCGGGTTCCCGTCACCACGGGATCGCTCATCATCCTGGTGGTCCTCATCCAGGATGAAAGCCTGCGAAACCCCATCAACCGCGATCTCATCAACGACATCTACCGGAAGGCCCAGGATCATTTTCCCGAAGGGTATTTGCTCTACACCGAGGAGCAAAACGTCTCGTCGGACATCATCGGCCTTCCGCGGGCGGCGGCGGTGATCGAAGGCTACGAGACCCACACCCGGACGGCCGCCGTGCGCTTCGACCTGAACCATGTGCTCAACGTGTGCGCCACGCTGTCCAGCGAGGAGGGCGGATCCTTCGACGTGGACCAGGCCATGCGAAAGGTGGATGAAGCGTTGAGTTCCTCCCAGAAGGAACGGATCATCCAGATCCCGGTCACCCAGGCGGTCATCTACGGCTGGTACGACAACGAGCTGGGAAGCTACACCAACATGCTGGGTGATCGGACCGTGAGTATTGCCAAGATGCTGCTGTGAATTCCCATGGAACCAAGGAGGAGATCATGTCTGTGAGAGTGGCGATCAACGGATTCGGCCGCATCGGCCGCATGGTGTTTCGAGCCAACGTGGACAGGGGCTGGCCCCTGGACGTGGCGGCGGTGAACGATCTGGGAAGTCCCGACGACCTGGCCCACCTGCTCAGGTACGACTCGGTCCACGGCCGCTGGGACAAGGATGTTCGGGCGGAAGGGGACCGGATCGTGGTGGACGGCCGGCCGGTCCAGTGCCTGCAGGTGGCGGACCCCGCCCAGGCCCCCTGGCGCGACCTCAAGGTGGACGTCGTGCTGGAGACCAGCGGCCGGTTTCGGGACCGGGAATCGTGCGTCAAGCACCTGAACGCCGGAGCCCGCAAGGTGATCGTGGGCGCTCCGGGCAAGGGCTTGGACGCCACCTTCGTCATGGGCGTGAACCACGACCAGTACGATCCCCAGAACCACAACCTGGTATCCAACGCCAGCTGCACCACCAACTGCCTGGCGCCCATCGTGAGGGTCCTGCACGACCGGTTCGGCATCGAGCACGGCCTCATGACCACCGTGCATTCCTACACCATGGACCAGCGCCTGCTGGACGCGCTGCACAAGGACCGCCGGCGCATGCGGGCGGCCGCCCTGTCCATGGTGCCCACCACCACGGGCGCGGCCGTGGCCGTGGCGGAAGTCATTCCGGAACTGAAGGGCCGGCTGGACGGCATGGCCATTCGGGTGCCCACGGCCAACGTCTCCCTGGTGGACCTGGTGTGCCGCGTGGAGACGGCCACCACGGCGGAGGCCGTGAACGCGGCTCTGAAGGAGGCGGCGGAAGGCCCCCTCAAGGGCATCCTCCAGTTTGTGGAAGAGGAGCTCGTATCCGTGGATTTCAACCACACGGCCTACTCGTCGTCGGTGGACGCCTCCCTCACCAAGGTCCTGGACGGGCACCTGGTGAAAGTCTTGAGCTGGTACGACAACGAGTTCGGCTATTCCAACCGCATGGTGGACCTGGCTCTCTTCATGGGCGAGAAGCTCGCGGGCTAGGAGGCTGTCCGAAAACGCCGGGGAGGACCGCTTTTCCCGTAGCGCAGCCCTTCAGGGCTGCGGAGGAATCCCCGGGCGTCGGACGGGTCACCCGGTATGGCCCGTCGCTTCATTGGACCTAAAGGGGGCGATTTTGTCACCGGGTTTCCCTATCGCCACACGATGAGTGGGCGGGGACAAACCCCGCCCCGACCCGGAGGTCCAAGCGCTCTTGTAGGGGCGGGCTTTACGCCCGCCCGCCGGGTCCGTACCGTGAGCGAGAATCGCCCAAGTTACATGAAACGCGGCCGCGTTCCGTTGGTGCGCACGGCCTGTAGGGGCGAATGATCATTCGCCCCTACGGGGGTCTGCATCCCGAAGGTGCGTTTCAACCTTCGTTGTCGGGAGCCGCCCGTGATGGGTGTTGGTGTGAAAGGGAGCCGCGCAAGCGGGACTCCATAAGTTGCCGGAAATTCTGGGTCCCCGTTCCCCGCTCAAGCCGGGGACAAGCTTCGCGGGGATGACGAAAGGGCGTTGAACGGCAGGGATGAGCGCTCTTTCCGTAGCGCAGCCCTTTAGGGCTGCGGAGGAGGCCCGCGGATGCTCAATGAGCCATCGCGTATTTCCTTTCAATGCATGGGGTTACGATGGCCCCTTTCCGCGGGGCTGAAGCCCCGCGGCTACGGAAAAGGAAAGATCCCTTCTCGGGTGATGAAAAAAGCTGTTCTCGGACGGGCTCTTCGTCAGGTGGTCCGAGGACGGGAGCTTCGCCATGCGGCGCCGGAAAGGAGGTGGACGCCGTGAAGACGCTGGATCACGTGGATGTGTCCGGAAAGAGGGTCTTTTTGCGGGTGGACTTCAACGTGCCGCTGGACAAGAAGGACGGCACGGTGGCGGACGATACCCGCATCCGGGCGATTCTGCCCTCCCTTCGCAAGGTCCTGGACGGTGGGGGAAAGGCCGTGCTGGCATCCCACCTGGGACGGCCCAAGGGCCAGGTGGTGCCCGAGATGTCGCTGGCTCCGGTGGCCCGCCACCTTTCGGGGATCCTGGGCATGGAGGTGCCCTTGGCTCCCGACTGCGTGGGGGAGGCGGTCCGGAAGATGGTGGACGAACTGGAACCGGGCCGGGTGTTGCTTCTGGAAAACCTTCGGTTCCACGAAGGGGAGACCAAGAACGATCCGGAATTTTCCCGCCGGCTGGCCGAGCTGGCCGACGTGTACGTGAACGACGCCTTCGCCGTGAGCCATCGGGCCCACGCGTCGGTGTACGGCATCACGGAATACGTGGGAGAATGCGCGGCCGGCTATCAGTTGGCCAGGGAAATCGAAACCTTCCGGCAGGCCATGGAACACCCCCGACGGCCCCTGGCGGTGGTGATCGGCGGGGCCAAGGTGTCCACCAAGATCGGGGTGCTGGAAAACCTGATTCCCAAGGTGGATCTGCTGGTGATCGGCGGAGCCATGGCCAACACCTTCCTCAAGGCCCAGGGAAAGTCGGTGGGGGCGTCCCTGGTGGAGGACGAGTTCGTGGAGACGGCCAAGGCGCTTCTGGCCCAGGCCCGGGAACGGGGCGTGCGGGTGATCCTTCCCGTGGACGCCACGGCGGCGCCGTCCCTGGACGCCGGAGACCGGGCCCGGCAGGTTCCCGTGGACCAGGTGCCGCCGGACCTGGCCATCTTCGATGTGGGGGAGGAGACCTCGGCCCTGATCCGCCAGGCGCTGGAGCCCTGCGCCACGGTGGTCTGGAACGGACCTTTGGGAGCCTTCGAAACGCCGCCTTTTGAACGGGCCACCTACGACCTGGCCCGTTTTCTTGCCGCCTCCCAGGCCTTCACGGTGGTGGGCGGCGGGGATTCGGCCGCTGCGGTGGCCAAGGCGGGTGTGGCCGACAAGGTGAGCTACGTGTCCACGGGCGGCGGCGCCTTTCTGGAAATGCTGGAAGGAAAAGTCTTGCCGGGCATCCAGGCTTTGCAGAAGTGCTCCGAAAGGGCGTGAGCCCGGGTCTTCGCCTTCCGACGGGGACGGGCCCCGCGCCCGCCCCGGTACTCCATGCTTTGCATCGAAACCGCGGGTCCGGACGGGAAAGGAAAGGAAGCTGGAACCATGACGCGAAAACCCTTGATGGCGGCCAATTGGAAGATGCACCTGTCGATCCGGGAAGCGGTGAACTTCGTCGCGAGCCTGCACGAAGCCGTGGGAACCCCGGCGGATCGGGAGGTGCTCATCGCGCCTCCCTTCACCCACCTGTGGGCCCTACGCGAGGCCATGGGGGCGGCGGGCTATTCCCTGGCCGCCCAGAACTGTCACTGGGAGGAAAAAGGGGCGTTCACCGGGGAGATTTCCCTTCCCATGCTCCAGGAAGTGGGTTGCGCCTACGTGATCCTGGGCCATTCGGAACGGCGCCACATCTTCGGTGAATCGGACGAGTGGGTGGGCCTGAAGACGGCCGCGGCGTTCGCCCACGGGATGTCCCCCATCCTGTGCGTGGGCGAAAAGCTGGAAGAACGGGAAGCCGGACGGACGGAAGAGGTCCTGCTCCGCCAGCTGGAAACGGGCCTGGCCCGGGTGCCTTCGGAGCGGATCGGAGACCTGGTCATCGCCTATGAACCGGTCTGGGCCATCGGCACGGGAAAGACGGCCAGCCCGGAGCAGGCCCAGGAAGCCCATGCCTTCATCCGCGGTTGGCTGGCGGAGCGGTTCCAGAAAGAGATTGCAAAGAATATCCGAATATTGTATGGAGGCTCCGTCAAACCGGACAACGTGGACGCGCTCATGGCCCAGCCCGACATCGACGGGGCCCTGGTGGGCGGCGCGAGCCTGGACGTGGCCTCCTTCGGCCGCATCGTCCGATTTCAGAAGATGGGAGAAACGAACTGACATGGAAGCCGTAATCATCACCTTTCACATCATCGCCTGCCTGGCCCTGATCTTCATCGTGCTGCTCCAGACGGGCCGGGGAGCGGAAATCGGCGCCGTCTTCGGCGGCAGTTCCCAGACCCTCTTCGGGAGCACCGGCGGCACCACCTTCCTGGGAAAACTCACGACCCTGGCGGCCGTGGTCTTCATGCTCACCTGCCTGGGCCTCACCTACCTTTCGGGAAAGCCCAACACCGAATCCATCATGGAAAAGGTACCGGCCAAGGAAGAACCGGCCCTTCCGGAAGCCAAGCCGGTGCAGCCGGCGGCTTCGACCCAGGTGCCGGCGGCCGTTCCCGTGAAGGCGGCCCCGAGCGAGGCGCCGCAAAAGGCGGAAGCCGCGCCGGCGGCCCAGCAGGAGGCGGCTCCGGCGGCGTCGCAAACCCAACCGGGAGGCGATGCGGCGGGGGATAAGCCCGCCAATTAGCTCTTTACATCAACGGCGAAATGGGTATAATCCCCTTCGCTTTCAGCCACGTGCCGAAGTGGTGGAACTTGGTAGACACGCCATCTTGAGGGGGTGGTGGGGCGACCCGTGCCGGTTCGAGTCCGGCCTTCGGCACCAGAAAGGCCTTCCCGAGGCCGCAATCCCGAAAGGATTGCGGCCTTTTTCTTGCCCCCGGAAACCTCTGCCTCAAGTTCATGAGAGTTTTTGCCGATGCTTGCTTTCGAGGACATGCGGAGCCGAAGAGGGCATCCATCGGCTGAGGACCGGGATGCTGCCCGGGAACGCCGCCACCCGTCACTCCCGCCCAAGCGGGAGTCCATAACTGCCATCACGGACGGCCCGTGACAACGCAGAAGGAAAGGCACCTTTGGGATGCAGGCCCCTGTAGGGGCGAATGATTATTCGCCCCTACAGGCCGAGCGCACGAACGGAACGAGGCGGCGTTTCATATAGATTTACTGGAAATTCTGGATCCCCGCTTTTCTCGTAGCGCAGCCCTCCAGGGCTGCGGAGGAATCTCCGGATGTCGGAGGGTCCATCGGGTGTTGCCCGTTACTTCGTTTCGTTGGGATGGTCACTTTCTGCGGGGCTGAAGCCCCGCGGCTACGAAAGAAGTCGGATCCCGGATCGATTGAGGAAGGAAACGTGCTCTCGGACGGGCTCCAGGAAAAGGAATCTTTCGGAATGCTCCCGAACACCCTGCGAGGATTCCTGGAAAAGGAAAGCGCGGAGCGCTGGATCCTGTGGGCGGCCCTGGCCGTCCTGTGGGCCTACATCGCCTACGCGGCCGGCATCTACCTGGAACTGGAGGACCAGGTTCTGGTGGGCTGGGGGCTTTTCGCCGTCCTGTGGGCGGCGGTGCGCCGGAACGGGCGGAGCGTCCCGCTTCGGATCTTCATCCTCCTTTTGAGCGCCTTTCTTTCCCTGCGCTACTGGATGTTCCGCACCTTCGAGACGCTCAGCTACACCGGCCCTTGGGACTGCGTGGGCATGCTCCTCCTTTACGGCGCCGAAACCTACGGCATCGGCATCCACCTGCTGGGGCTTTTCGTGAACGTCTGGCCCCTGGAAAGAAACGGAGAGCCGGCCCTTCCCGAGGATCCCTCCCAATACCCCACGGTGGACATCCTGATCCCCACCTACGACGAGCCCGAGGAGATCATTGCCACCACGGCCGTGGCCTGCACCCTCATCGACTACCCCAAGGACAAGTTCCATGTCTACATCCTGGACGATGGCGGCACGGTGGCCAGGAGGAACGATCCCGACCCGGAAAAGGCCCGGGCCGCCCGGACCCGGCACGAGCGGCTCAAGAAGCTGGCCGAAGAGATCGGCGTGCTCTACATGACCCGGGACGAAAACGAGGGTGCCAAGGCGGGCAACATCAACGCCGCCCTTCGATGCCTGTGCTCCACTAACGCGTCGCAGAAGGACGGGCAAAACTTCAGATGCGACAATGCGGGGATCCAGCAGTCCTGCAGCGACCTCATCCTCATCCTGGACTGCGACCACGTTCCCACCCGGGATATTCTCAAGCGCACGGTGCCCTACTTCCTCCGGGACGAGAAGCTCTTCCTGGTGCAAACCCCACACTTTTTTATCAATCCCAGTCCCGTGGAGAAAAACTTGGGCCTCCACGGCGTTCTGCCCGGCGAAAACGTGATGTTCTATCGGCGCATCCATCCCGGGTTGGATTTCTGGAACGCGTCCTTTTTCTGCGGCTCGGCGGCGCTCTTGCGCCGATCGTTCCTGGCCGAAGTGGGAGGCATCCAGGGAGAGACCATCACGGAAGACGCGGAGACGGCCCTGGAGCTTCACCGGCGCGGGTACCGGAGCGTTTACGTGAACCGGCCCATGGTCTGCGGTCTGTCTCCGGAAACCTTCGACGCCTTCATCCTCCAGCGATCCCGCTGGGCCCAGGGCATGGTCCAGATCTTTCTTCTGAAAAACCCGCTGTTGGCCAAGGGGCTGAGCCTCCAGCAGAAGCTTTCCTATCTCAATTCCTGTCTCTTCTGGTTCTTCGGCCTGGCCCGCATCCTTTTCTTCCTGGCGCCCCTGGCCTACCTCTTTTTCGGGTTGCGGGTGTACAACGCCTCGGTGACCCAGGTGATCGCCTACGCGCTGCCGCACCTGTTCGGCTCCATGGCAACGGCTCACTACCTCTACGGGGACGTGCGCCACACCTTCTTTTCCGAATTCTTCGAAACCGTCCAAAGCATCTATCTGCTGCCGGCGATTCTTTCCACCTTCAAGAACCCCAGGGCCCCGCAGTTCAAGGTGACTCCCAAGGGGGGAGGGCTTGCGGCGGACGCCCCCAGCCCCCTGGGCTATCCCTTCTATGGGATGCTGGTGCTGGGCGTCCTGGGAATGGCGACGGGCTACCTGCGCTGGGGCGCCTTTCCCCTGGAGCGCGATGTGATCCTCATCTGCCTCTTCTGGAACCTGTACAACCTGGCCATCGTCCTGCTCTGCCTGGGGGCGTCCTGGGAGCTGCACCAGTGGCGCCGCCATCACCGGGTGGTGACCGATGAGCCCGCAACGGTCCGCACCGCCGACGGCCGGACGCTTCCGGCCCGCATCGCCGATCTTTCCCTGGGCGGGGTGGGCCTCCGCCTGGCGCCGGCGGACGTGGAGGGATTGAGTCCCGGCGACCTTCTCACCCTCGAGGCCCGGGACAGTTCCCAGAGGGAATACGCCCTGGCGGTCCGGATCCAGCGGATCGGCGGCTCGGGAAAGAGCTCCCGTCGGGAATGCATGGTGGGATGCCGATGGGCGGAAGACGATCTGCGGGCCTTCGCCGACCGGGTGGGCTTTATCTACGGAGACAGCGAGCGGTGGCGGCGCTTTTGGGAAGCCGGTCCCCGGGAGCGTCCGGCTCTTTGGAGCGGCTACGGACTGCTGCTGGGAGCCGGCCTTCGCCGGGCCTTTCAATATGGTGCAGGAACCTGCCGATTGCTGGCGGAACGCATGGGGAGGATGACGGGAGCGCTATGGATACGAGGATTCAAGAAAGAGGAAAAGGCTTCGTGAGAGGGGCCGCCCGGGTTCTGCTCGCGGCGGTCGTCTGGCAGCTCTTGGCCCTGACGGCATGGGCCGTTTCGGGCGTGGAACCGGTGCGGCTTCGGGTTCCCCTGCCCCAGTTGGTCCCCGTATCCGTCCACAGGCTCCAGGGGGCTTACAACGGTTTCGACGTGAGCCTTCCCGTTCCCGAACGGTGGGACGTCCGGGAGGCCGTGCTCACCTTTTCCTACGTGAACTCCACGGCCCTGCTCCGGGAAAATTCGCGCCTCATCGTGGAGCTGAACGACCATCCCCTGGCCCAGGTGGCCCTGGATCCCCGGTCTCCCGAAGGGAAGGTGACGGTGCGGCTGCCGGCCCGCCTTCTGACCCCCGGCTACAACAAGCTGTCCTTCAAGGTGAGCCAGCATTACGTGCTGGACTGCGAAGACCCCACCGCTCCGGAACTGTGGACCACCCTCAAGCTGGACGAGGCCGTTCTGGACTGGACCGTCTCCCTGAAGCCCGTGCCCCTTCGGCTGAGCGCCCTTCCCACCATGGTCTTCGACCCGGCCAATCCCCGGCCGGAAAAGGTCCACATCGCCGTGGCGTCCCCGTCGGCGAAGGATGCCGAGCGGGCCGTCATGGCGGCGTCCGCGGCTGCCCTTCGGTTTTCCTACCGGCCCGTGGAGTTTTCCGTGTCCGACCGGCTGGAGGCCGGGCGGGACAACGTGCTGGTGGGGACCCCCGACTTTCTCTCCCGCCTCCTGGGAGACGCCGCACCGAAGCCGGAGGGCGGCTACCTGGAAGTACGCCACATGCCGGGGCTGGACGGGAGGGAAGACGATGCCCGGGGCGGTGTGGACCCCACCCACGCACTCGTCCTGGTGAGCGGACCGGATGAGGCTGCCGTGGAAAAGGCGCTCCAGGCCCTGGCCTTCCTCTCTTTTCCCTTTCCCGACACGCCCTCCACCATGGTTCAGGAGGTGCGGCTCCCTCAAGTGGGGCCCTACGAAGCCCGCGGCATGCTCCGGCTGGATCGCACCTACACCTTTCAGGACTTGGGCTTTCCCAGCGTCACCTTCCGGGGATACCGGCCGGCGCCGTCCGTCCTCCGGTTCCGGCTGCCGTCCGACATCCTGATCAAGCCCCACAAGTACGCCACCCTGTCCCTGCACGTGGCCTACAGCGCCGGCATGCGGGAAGATTCCGTGCTGGCGCTCTTTCTCAACGGAAAGTTCTTTTCCTCCATTCCCCTGAGCGAAAAGGCGGGCGCCAGCTATGAAGGCTACCGCATCAGCTTCCCCACGTACCTGCTGCGGCCCGGGGACAACGAACTGGCCTTCCACGCGGTGCTCACGCCTCTGGTCACAGGGCGGTGCACCCAGGTCCAGACGCAACATCTGCTGCTCACCGTCTTCGACGACTCCACGCTCCACGTGCCCGGTATCTCCCACTGGGCGGAGCTTCCCGACCTGGCCCTCTTCTTCCGGGACGGGTTTCCCTTCGCCAGGCATCCGGACGGACGGGAAGCGGCGCTCGTTCTTCCTCAGGCGGATTTCGCCGCCCTGGAAGCCGCCGTCAACCTGGTGGGGCTCCTGAGCCAGAAGACGGGCCATCCTCCGGTGGGCCTCCAGGTGCGGGACGCGCTTCCCAAGGATCCTTCGGTGAACGTGATCGCCGTGGGGGCCTTGGACGCCCTTCCCGGGGATCTTCTCCGGTCCGCCCCCTATCACCTGGCCCAGCCGGTCCGGGCTTCCTACCCGGTGGCGTCCCCGCCTCCCAGCGAAACCCCCGAAGGGGAGGGGTGGATCAACCGGTGGCTCCGCCGCATCCTGGGCCGCACCTCCAGGCCCCAGGAATCCCCGGTGGTCCGGTTTGCGCAGGCGGACCAGACCGGCGGCCTTTCCCCGGACCGGGCGGCCCTCATGGAATACCGGCTTCCCGGAACGACGGACCGGACGCTTCTCGTGCTCACGGCCCACGACGCCAAGACCGTCGCTCGGGCGGCCCGGTCTCTTTGGGACTTCGAAACCCAGGGAGCGTGCCGCGGGGATCTGGCCTTTTTCGATTGGGAAGGTCCCAAGACCCGGGTGCAGAGCCTGCGGGTGAGCGAACCCTACCGGGTGGGCAGCCTGACTCCGTTGACGCGCCTGGACTTCTTCGTCTACACCTATCCGTGGGCCTTCGCCCTGTCGGTGCTGGCGGCCCTGGCCCTGGTGAGTTACCTCGTCTACCGTCTGCTCAGGCGGTATCGTCGGAGGCGGTTGGGTGAATCGGAGGCTTAACCGGGTCTGGATTCTCGTGGCGGCGGCTTTCCTGGCGGCGGTCCCCGGCGGAGCCCGGGCCCTGGACCGCGCCCTTTGGGACGCCTACAAGGCCCGCTTTGTGGCGGAAGACGGCCGGGTCATCGACCGGGGAAACCGCAACATGAGCCATTCGGAAGGGCAGGGCTACGGCCTGATCCTGGCCGTGGCCGCCGACGATCGCCCGGCCTTCGAGCGGATTCGCCAATGGACCCGGGACAACCTGCAGGTGCGCGGCGGGGACCGGCTCCTGGCCTGGGCCTGGGGGCGCAGGCCCAACGGGGAATGGGGCGTGGTGGATTACAACAACGCCACGGACGGAGACCTGCTGACGGCCTACGGGCTGCTGCTGGCCTTCGAGCGCTGGAACGAGCCCGCCTGGCGCGCGGAGGCGCTGGAACTGGCCGCGGACATCAAGAAGCACCTGGTGGCGGAGGCCGGAGGCGGCCCGGTTCTTCTTCCCGGCTACTACGGATTCGAAAGGGACGGCGCCCTGGTGGTGAACCCGGCCTACTACGTCTACCCCGCCCTGGAAGCCCTGGCCCGTCACGACCCCGACCCCGTCTGGAAGGAGATCCTCCGGGGGGGCCTGGACCTGCTGGACCGGGCGCGCCGGCCGCCGTGGAACCTTCCGCCCGACTGGATCCTGGCGCGCCCCGACGGCCTGGAGGTCTTTCGGGAAAGGAGTTCCCGGTTCGGCTACGAAGCCGTGCGGGTGCCGCTGTATCTGGCCTGGGCGGGCCGCAGGGAGGCCCTCCAGCCGTGGAGTGCCGTGCTGGACTGGTTCGAAAGGACGGGGGTCCTTCCCCTGTGGGTGGACGTGGTGGACCCGGCCGTCTCCCTTACCGAGGCCCCCGGGGGATTCTACGCCGTCTGGGCCACTGCCGCTGAGCGCCTGGGCCGGCCGGCCACGGCCGAAAGGCTCTGGAGCCGAGCCCGGGAGCAGCTGGCCCGGGAAAAGGACGACTACTATTCGGCGACCCTCCATCTCCTGAGCCTGCGGGCCTTGGAAGCCCGGTAGGATGCTGTGCGAGAACAATTGATTTGCGCCGTTCAACGCCCATTCGTCATCCCCGCGAAGCTTATCCCCGGCTTGAACGGGGAGCGGGGATCCAGGGTTTCCGGTAACTTATGGACTCCCGCTTGCGCGGGAGTGACGGTTGGGGGAATTCTCCGTTAGGCTCCTAGCCGGATGGCGCAATTTTTATGGAACGCGACCTCGTTCCGTTCGGGCGCGGGGGCTGTAGGGGCGAATCATCATTCGCCCCTACAGGGGTCTGCTTCCCAAGGGTGCGTTTCACCCTTTGCCGTCACGGGATTCCCGTGATGGGGGTAATGTGAAAGAGAACCGCGAATGAACGCGAATAGACGCGAATAAGTCTTTTCAATGGTAGGGGCGGGGTTTATCCCCGCCCGCTCATCACGCGGTGTAAGAGACACCCGAAGAAAAATTCGCTCACTTTGGGAAAATGTTTCTTGGCCCACTCTTTCATCCATGAGGGATGGCACGGGTAGGACCATGACCGTTGCGGCTGCCCGCCCCGGGAGGTGGATGTATTCATGGCGAAACGAGAATTCACCTTGCCTTACCAGCGAAACGAGCGCTCACTTGGGTTTGTGGGCGTCCATCGGCGGTTTTCGGAGGCGGGGCGCCTGCTGGGCGCGCTGCTGGTTCTGCTGTTCCTGGCGGTGCCGGGAGTCGGCGCCCAGGAAGGCCGTCAGGAGGCGCTCCTCCGTGTGGAAAAGGGGCCGCAGGAACACCTGCTGGCTCCCAAGCCCCTGGAGGCTCCCCCCGAGGGGGTTGCGGAACCTTCGGAGCCGCCCCGAGCGGCCGAAAGGAACGCATCGGCCCTCCCGCGTGGAACCATGGGGCCGGCTGCCTCCCCCCTGGACGTTCCCCGCACCCGCCTGGCCATCGCCTGGGGCTACTACAACCAGGGCCGGTACGAACGGGCGGCCCGGCTCTTCCAAGCCCTGGTGGAGGACGGCGCGGCTTCCGGCGCGGCGGAAGAAGCCCGGCTGGGGCTTTCCTACTGCCTGATCCGGCTGAACCGTCTTTCGGAAGCGGCCGAAATCCTGGAGAACCTGGTGAACCGGCGGGTGCGGCTGCAGGAGACGGCGCCCGCCCTGGTGGAGATACTTCTGGCCCTCAAGCGGTACGAAGATGCGGAAAAATACCTGTCGCTCCTTCCATGAAACCATGCGTCCGAGGCAAACAAACCGCCGAGGAACGCCAAGGATGCTTTTTGTCGTTGAGGGAGCGGCGCGGGACCGGTCATGAACACTAGGGATTTTCAGATGATACGGATCCTTCTGATCGTCCTTTTCGTGCTGGGGCCGGCCGCAGCAGCGAGCACGGCGGCCGGGGCTCCCCCTTCCCAAGGCGTAGACCGTCCGGCACCCGCCGCTGAAGCGGGGCGGGAGACCGGTTCCATGCGGGCCCGGGCTTCCCTGGAGATCGCCTGGTGGCACTACCGGGAAGGGCGATTCCAAAGGGCCCTGGCCCTTTTTGAGGCGGTGATGGACGGGCCCGCTCCCCTTTCCCTTCGCCGGGAAGCCCAGTGGGGCAAGGCCCTTTGCCTGGATCGGCTGCAGAGGAAGGACGAAGCGGCGGCCCTCGTGGAGGATCTTGACCGGCAGGGGGTGCGCACCCGCCAGTTGGAAAGGTGGCTTTCCGACTACCGCCGGAGCCGCGCCATCGTTCGAAGGAGCTTCCGGGAAGAACGGATCCGGAAGGAAGCGGCGGCTGCCGCGGCGGCGGCCGACCCCGATGCCGTTTCCCGTTTCGCGCGAAGAAATGACAGGGCCCTTCGCCGCTGCATCGCTCCCGAAGCCTTCTTCGAGGCGGCCCGGGCGCTCCGAAGGAAGGGCCGGACGGCGGAAGTCCGAAGCCTCCAGGAA
>JACIYN010000050.1 GCA_014359885.1 Desulfacinum sp. | reverse complement strand
TACCCTCACGCCAGGTGCTCTGCAAGGGCCTTCTCAGCCTAGACAGCATGCGGGTTTTCAGCTATAGAGTCCGAAGGTAGGCCCCGATTCGAGGGGATTGAGACGGGTGATGTTGAGAATCTTCTTAGCCATGATGCTTCCGTCCGAAGGTAGGCCCCGATTCGAGGGGATTGAGACTCCCTGTGCCTGTTTCCCCATACAGCAAAATTTTCAGGTCCGAAGGTAGGCCCCGATTCGAGGGGATTGAGACTGTAGGGAGGGGAGTATCTACTTCCCCCACAATCTTAAGTCCGAAGGTAGGCCCCGATTCGAGGGGATTGAGACCAGTAATCAAACTCTGCAGTGGTGTGGTAGGATTTTAGGTCCGAAGGTAGGCCCCGATTCGAGGGGATTGAGACTGCTGTCGGGGTCCAGCCAAGGATATACCTTGGCTGACTCTGTCCGAAGGTAGGCCCCGATTCGAGGGGATTGAGACAAGATGTTTTTGCGGATTTAGGGAAATGCGGGCAGCGTCCGAAGGTAGGCCCCGATTCGAGGGGATTGAGACCAAATTCTTCATCATACAAAAACTCCAGTTGGCTTACAGTCCGAAGGTAGGCCCCGATTCGAGGGGATTGAGACACATAAGAGATTCTCTGGTAATACTATCTGCACTTGTGTCCGAAGGTAGGCCCCGATTCGAGGGGATTGAGACTTATACCCATCAGTCAACCTCTCCCACCAAGGAAGGGGTCCGAAGGTAGGCCCCGATTCGAGGGGATTGAGACCCTTTCTGAATAAATTGTAAGCATTAAACACCTCACAGTCCGAAGGTAGGCCCCGATTCGAGGGGATTGAGACATGATTCTTGAAGTGATTTTATGGTCTTAAGCTCAGCGTCCGAAGGTAGGCCCCGATTCGAGGGGATTGAGACAGGAAGGGCCATTCTAAATGTGTCATAATACTCAGCGTCCGAAGGTAGGCCCCGATTCGAGGGGATTGAGACAGAGACTTCTTCCCTGATCGTCACTGCCAATGTCTTGAGTCCGAAGGTAGGCCCCGATTCGAGGGGATTGAGACATAGGAGCCGCGGCGTTTTGGATGGCCCGCTTCAGCGTCCGAAGGTAGGCCCCGATTCGAGGGGATTGAGACTTCGCTTGCACATCATCCATGCCCAGTGCCTTGACAAGTCCGAAGGTAGGCCCCGATTCGAGGGGATTGAGACCACTCGCTAACTGCTCACAAGCGAGGTTCGAGATTTCAGTCCGAAGGTAGGCCCCGATTCGAGGGGATTGAGACTTACCGTCTAGTCGTTAAATGCAAGGCCAAGCGCCAAGTCCGAAGGTAGGCCCCGATTCGAGGGGATTGAGACCATTGTTCGCCTCCTTTGGTGCCCATCCTGATTCAGTGTCCGAAGGTAGGCCCCGATTCGAGGGGATTGAGACTTCAATCTTGGCCCTGGAAGTTCTGGACCTCTCTGAAGGTCCGAAGGTAGGCCCCGATTCGAGGGGATTGAGACAAAATGGCCTTTTCCGATGTGTGCCAGGATTTTAGCCGTCCGAAGGTAGGCCCCGATTCGAGGGGATTGAGACGCCGGCTTAACTAAATCAGGATGGGCGGTGTTATTTGCTATGTCCGAAGGTAGGCCCCGATTCGAGGGGATTGAGACCAGCACGACCTCTCTCTTTTGGCCATCTTGGAAATATAGTCCGAAGGTAGGCCCCGATTCGAGGGGATTGAGACACTCGGCACCTACCTCGGAGAGGGCGTGCTGTATGCTGTGTCCGAAGGTAGGCCCCGATTCGAGGGGATTGAGACTTTGCCGCCGCCTCGCAGCTCAGGAAAGCGCGGATGGTCCGAAGGTAGGCCCCGATTCGAGGGGATTGAGACTGGTGTGCAGTTCTGCCCAGGTTTAGGCAAAGAAATAGGTCCGAAGGTAGGCCCCGATTCGAGGGGATTGAGACTCCACCGGTTCTCCGGCGACGAGCTTCACGATCTCGAGTCCGAAGGTAGGCCCCGATTCGAGGGGATTGAGACTGAAACCGCTCAGGGTTTCGCAAACCCCCACGATATCGGTCCGAAGGTAGGCCCCGATTCGAGGGGATTGAGACGTCGGACGTCCGCTGAAGGGGTGGATGATCTCGAAGTGTCCGAAGGTAGGCCCCGATTCGAGGGGATTGAGACAGATTTTCTCGTGGAAATCATCTTCCCCCGGATTTTGGTCCGAAGGCAGGCCCCGATTCGAGGGGATTGAGACAAAAAGATTATCGCCGTATCCCGTCGGGAGGCGTAGAAGTCCGAAGGTAGGCCCCGATTCGAGGGGATTGAGACCAGCATCTTTTCCATTTTCGGCCTCCCTTGGTTTGTGGTCCGAAGGTAGGCCCCGATTCGAGGGGATTGAGACCCGACTTGTTCAGGGGCAAGAGCCGGCGGCACGAACGCGCGGTCGCCCTGCGGCTTGAATCCGACGGTCGGTTGGCAACCCGCCCTTGCCCCCCTGGGGTCCCTTCATGTTATAAAGTCGGCAGCATTGAAGAAATCAGCGGGGGCGCTTCCATGGCACAAGCCACGGGACACGGTTTCAGCAAAGAAGTCTATGAGGCGATCGTTGCCATCGTCGACGATCGGATGCGCGAAATCCGCGTGACCAGGGAGGACTTCGACGACTTGAAGGCGGTGGTGCGAGAACTCGCCGAGGCCCAGAAACGCACCGAAGCCAGGCTCGAAGAACTGGCCGAAGCGCAAAAACGCACCGAAGCCAGGCTCGAAGAACTGGCCGAAGCGCAAAAACGCACCGAGGCCAGGGTCGAAGAGCTGGCTGAAGCCCAGAAGCGCACCGAAGCCAGGGTCGAGGAGCTCGCAGAGGCGCAAAAGCGCACCGAGGAAAGGGTCAAAGAGCTGGCCCAGGCCCAGGCCAAGACGGAAAAGGTGGTCCAGGGGTTGGTTCGGGACATGCGCTCCGTGAAAAAGCAGCTGGGCGGCCTCTCCGATACGGTGGGATACGGCCTCGAAGACCGGGCCATCCAGTCCCTGCCGCGCATCCTAAAAGAGCGCCTTTCCCTGGAGATTCAGGTCATGGACCGCCGTTTCCTCGAATATCCCGACGGCGGTCTGGACGAAATCAACATCTACGGGGAAGGGACGCTGGATGGGAAGACCGTGTGCGTCATCGGCGAGAGCAAGGCGCAGCTGGGCAAAAGGGACGTGGACCGGTTCCGGAAACTCCTGGAGCGGGCCCACAAGCACCTGGCCCGGCCCCTCATCCCCCTGCTGGTGGTCTATTCCGTGCGGCCCGAAGTGGAACGCTACGCCTCGGAAAGGATCCCCGAGCTGGTCATCGTGAAGTCCTACGAACTCTAGACCCACCGCGGAGCGGTTTCTTCACCGGGTTTGTCCATCTCCGCGGGCTGTGCGGGCGGGGATGAACCCCGCGCGCACGAACGGAACCCGGTCGCGTTTCCTCGAAACCGCTTAAGGTAGATGGTCGCCATCCGGGCTCCCCGCCCGGGGGATCACGGGGCCGAGTCCGATCCGGCCATCTTCCTCAGCACATAGTCCAGGATGCCCCCGTTTCGGTAGTAGTCCGCTTCGATCTCCGTATCCAGCCGGGCCAGAACCTGGAAGGTCTTTTCCTTCCCGTCCTTGACCGCCGTGACCTTAAGCTTTCGGCGCGGTTCGATCCCGGCGATCCCCGCGATGTGGTATTCCTCCGTGCCGTCCAGGCCCAGGGATTCCGCCGACTCCCCCTCCAGGAACTGCAGCGGCAGGATCCCCATCCCGATCAGGTTGCTCCGGTGGATCCTTTCGAAGGATTGGGCGATCACGGCCTTCACGCCCAAGAGCTTGGGCCCCTTGGCCGCCCAGTCCCGGGAAGAGCCCGTGCCGTATTCTTTTCCGCCCAGCACGATGAGCGGGACCCCCTGCCGGCGGTACGCCTCGGCCGCCTCGAAGACATACATCTTCTCCCCTTCCGGAAACTTCACGGTGAAGCTTCCCGGCTCGGAAACCAGCTTGTTTCGGATGCGGATGTTGGCGAAGGTCCCCCGCATCATCACCTCGTGGTTCCCGCGCCTGGCCCCGTAGCTGTTGAATTCTTCGCGGCTCAGGCCCAGGGATTTCAAGTAGCGGCCCGCGGGGTAGTCTTCGTGGATGGCTCCGGCCGGTGAAATGTGATCGGTGGTCACCGCATCACCCAGCCACAGGAGCACCCGGGCTCCCCGGATGTCGGCCGTTTCGGGCATCTGCGGCGCGAAGCCTTCAAAATAGGGAGGGCACTTGATGTAAGTGGACCGGGGATCCCACGGGTAGGTGACGCTTTCCTGAACCTGGAGCCCGTTCCAGAATTCGTCCCCTTCCAGGATCCTTTGGTAGATCTCGCGGAAAAGGTCTTCCCGCACATGGCGATTGACCAGATCCTCGATCTCATGGTCATCCGGCAGGAGATCCGCCAGGAAGACAGCCTCCCCGTTGGGATCCAGCCCGAGGGGTTCCTTTTCCAGGTCCACGTCCACCCGGCCCGCCAGCGCGAAGGCCACCACCAGCAGCGGCGAGGCCAGGAAATTGGATTTCACCTTCTGGTGGATCCTGGCCTCGAAGTTTCGATTCCCCGACAGGACCGCGGCCACGTTCAGGTTGTGCTCCTCGACGGCCCGCTCCACTTCCGGGTGAAGCGGCCCGGAATTGCCGATGCAGGTGGTGCACCCGAAGGCCACGGGATGGAAGCCCAGGGCCTCCAGGTAGGGCAGCAGACCGCTTCGCTCCAGGTACCGGACCACCACCTTGGATCCCGGTGCCAGGGACGTCTTTACGTGGGCGGGCACCCCAAGGCCCCGCTTCACGGCGTTTCGGGCCAGAAGGGCCGCTCCCAAAAGGGCGTGGGGATTGGAGGTGTTGGTGCACGAAGTGATGGCCGCGATCACCACGCTGCCATCGGAAAGCTCCACGTTTTCCCCCCGGATCTCAACGGGCACCGCCGCCTTCGGGGCATCCTCACCCCGCAACTGATGAAACCTCTCCTTGAGCTCGGAAAGTTCGATGCGGTCCTTGGGCTTGGAAGGCCCCGCCACCGCCGGCCGGATGGCGGAAAGATCGATTTCCAAAACGTCCGTATAATCGGGTTCCTCCGATCCGTCGTAGAAGAGTCCCATGGCCCGGGCCGCCGCTTCCGTCACCCGCGCCTGCCGCTCCCGGTGGGTGAGCCCAAGGTATTCCACCACCTTGTCGTCCACCGGGAAGAAGCCCACCGTGGCCCCGTATTCCGGGCTCATGTTGGCGATGGTGGCCCGGGCCGGCACCGACAGCGCCTTCACCGCAGGGCCGAAAAATTCCACGAACTTTTCCACCACCCCGTAGTCCCTCAAGGCCTGGGTAACCCGAAGAACCAGGTCCGTGGCGTTGACCCCCCGCGGGAGGCTCCCCACTAGGCGCACCCCGATCACCTCCGGAATGGCCATGGAATAGGGTTGGCCCAGCAGGACCGCTTCCGCCTCGATGCCCCCCACGCCCCAGCCGAGAACGCCGATGCCGTTGACCATGGTGGTGTGGGAATCGAGGCCCACCACGGAGTCCGGAAAACAGAAGGTGACGCCGTCTTCCTTCCGGTCCCAGAAGACCCGGCTCAGGTGCTCCAGGTTCACCTGGTGGCAGATGCCCGAATTGGGGGGCACCACGCGGAAGTTTTCGAAACTCTTCTGGGCCCACTTGAGGAAGGTGTAGCGCTCCCCGTTCCTTTCGTATTCCCTGCGGACGTTGGCCGTGAGGGCCTGGGAGGTTCCGAAGAAGTCCACCTGGACCGAATGGTCCACCACCAGGTCCACCGGCACCAGGGGATTGACCGCCGCCGGATCCCTTCCCAAGGCCACCAGGGCGTCCCGCATGGCCGCAAGATCCGCCACGGCGGGAACCCCCGTGAAGTCCTGCATGAGCACTCGGGCCGGGAAAAAGGGGATTTCCACCGGTTCGGCGTACCGGCCCCGCCATCCGGCCAGATTCTCCACGTCCCGTTCCGTCACCAGCCGGTCGTCCCGGCGGCGCACCAGGTTTTCCAGCAGGACCCGGATGGAAAAGGGAAGCCGCCCCAGGCGATCTCCGAAAAGCCCCTTCAGGTCCACGAATTCAAAGGTTTCACCGTCTTTTTCCATGCGTGCTCGTGCGCTCATGGTCCGCCCTCTTCCTTCCTTTCATCCAAGGGGCCACGGAAGGGCGATGAGCCCCTCCGGCCAGTCCATGTGCAGTAAAGATGACGCCATGACGAGAAATCCAAAGCCCGCTCCCCCCGCCACCAAGGACCACCCCCAGGAGGCTCGGGCCAGGTAGCGGTAGAGAACGACGATGGAAAGGGTCATGGCCACCGGATAGCCCACCACCCAGATGCCCAGGTAGATGGCCGCGAAGAGGCCAAGATAGCTGACAAAGCGCCTCCAAACAACGGGAGAATCCATGCCGTTGGCCACCGGCACCCTCTTTCCCGCGGCCAGGCGCCGAATGTCCATGCCAAGCGCCACCACGGCCACCAGCAGAAGCGCCGCGCTCACATAAAGGGGAAAGATGCGCGCCAGAAAGTCGTACTGAAAGGCGTCCACCACGCCGTATGCAAAGCAGACGGTAAAAAAGAGAGAAAAGAAGAAGCCGGCATCAAGTCTTTTCAGATCCATGGGCATCGCCTCTTTTTCGAGGGCTTTTCTTGGGCTTGAAACGAACGCTCAGATAGATGCAAACGGCGATGATGGCCGCCAGGATGAGCACGCCCGGCCGGGTGACCCAGTCGAACCCGTAGCGCTGCACGGAGATGAAAAGATACATTTCCAGGTTGCCCGCCAGCACGTACCCGATGAGAGTGGCGGGCCGGGACCACCCGTAGCGCTTCATGAGCCATCCGATCACACCGAGCACCAGAAGCGCGATGAGATCCCCCCAACTCCGCGTGGCCTGGTAGGAAGCGAACGTGATGATGAGGATCATGAAGGGGGCCAGGTAGGAAAAGGGGATGAGGGTGAGGCGCGTGATGGGCTTGCTCAGCAGGATGCTCAAGCCCGCTCCGAACACATTGGCCAGCGCCAAGCTCCAGACCGCCGTGTAGATGAGATCCACGTGCTCCGTCACCATGGCGGGCCCGGGCTGGATTCCCAGGATGAGCAGCCCGCCGAGAAAGACCGCCATGGATCCGGACCCCGGGATGCCGAAAAGAAAGGTGGGAATGAGCGCGCCGCCTTCCTTGGCGTTGTTGGCCGATTCGGGGGCGATCACCCCCCGGATGTCCCCTTTCCCAAAGCGCTCCCGGTCCTTCGTGGTCTGGATGATGTGACCGTAGGCGATCCAGTCCACCACCGACCCTCCCAGCCCCGGGATGAATCCCACGATGACGCCGATGACGGCGCAGCGGAGCACGATGAACTTGTGCCGAAGCGTATCCTTGACCCCGTCCAGCCATCCTCTTCCCAGGCTTTCCACCTGGGCGATGGACCTGCCCTGGATGAGGAGATCGATGATTTCCGGGAAGGCGAAGAGCCCCAGACCCACCACCACCAGGGGGATGCCGTCCATGAGATAATCCAGGCCGAAGGTGTAGCGGTATTCGGCCACGGCCGGGGCGTCCCCCACGGCCCCCAGCAGAATGCCGAATCCGGCCGCTAATACCCCCTTGAGTGCACTGTCTCCGGAAAGGACCCCCACCATGGACATGCCGAGCACGGCCAGCATGAAGAGTTCCGGCGATCCGAAGACGAGAACCACGGGGCGGGCCACCGGGATGATGAGGCTCAGCACCGCAGCCCCGAACAGTCCGCCGATAAGCGACGCCGTGAAGGCGGCCCCCAAGGCACGGGCCGCCTCACCTTTCTTGGCCAGGGGATAGCCGTCCATGATGGTGGCCTGGGATGCGGACGATCCGGGGATCCCCATCATGACGGAGGGGAACGTGTCGGACGTGGGAATGACCGCCACCATCCCGATGAGCAGGGCGAAGGCCACGTCGGGGTCCAGCCCGTAGATGATGGGAAGCAGGATGGTCATGCCCACGATGCCCCCCAAACCGGGGAGGATACCGACGCACAGCCCCACCACCACACCGGTAAACAGCATGCCCAGATGGCTGGGATCCAACATCCGAAGAAAGGTCTGCCACATGAGGTCCATGGAAAGGGCTCCTAATCCACCGTCACATCGTACTTATCCTTGATCCATTTCAGGAGCCACGCCTTGCTTTCCTTGGGGACCTTCAACACCTCCCGGAAGGCCTTGGCCGCCCCTTCGCCGTAGTACTGCTTGTACCCGCCCAGGCTCTTTTCGATCACCACCTGAAACTCAGGATCCTCGATGGTCTTCCTGGCCGCTTCCCGCCAGGCCGCCACGATATCCTCAGGGGTGTCTCCCGGCAGCCAGACGGCCTTCTGCACGCCGAAGCCGGCCACGAAAAAGGCCTTCCAGGCGTCCCAAGCGGGTCCCGACGGCTTCTTGCCGTGCACCATCTCGTAAACTTCGGGGAAACACGGCAGATCCGGCTCGATGGGATCACGCACCACGTTGCCTTCTTCATCCAGCACACCCCAGGTCATCAGGGGAACGGCCTTCTTCATCTCCACCAGAGGCCGCACGTTTTCGATGTAGGCTGTGGACGTCTGGTAGTCGATGTTCACTTCCCCCTGTTCGAAGGCCACCCGGCCTGCCCCGCGGCCCTTGTAGCCGAAGACCGCCTTCACGTTCAGGCCGAGCATGTCGAAGGCCAGCAGAGGCACCAGGTCCAGGGATGTGACGCCCTGGGAGGCGTAAACCAGTTCCTTGCTGAAACCCTTGAGATCGGCCGCCGACTTCACCCCCAGATCCGGGTTGATGTAGGCCACACCTCCCGTACTGGAAGCCAGCACGATGTGGTACTGGGAAAAATCGTACTTCACCTTGCTGTTGCCCAGAAGATAGGGGAACGTGGTGGAGCCCGAAGATCCGAAAATGGTCAGCCCGTTGGGGCGGGCGCGCTCATGAAAGTAGTTGGCTCCCACGATACTCCCCCCGCCCGGCATGTTCTTGATGACGATGGTGGGATTGCCCGGAAGATACTTTTGCAGGAAAGGCGCGTAGAGGCGCGCCCACACGTCGCTACCGCCTCCCACGTTGAAGGGAATGATCCACTTGATGGTCTTGCCCGAAAAATCCGCCGCACCCGCCGGCGGCACCGCCAGCACACAGGCCGCGGCCAAAACGACAGCCACCTTCCAAAACGTCTTCCATCCCATCGTCGGCCTCCTTTCTTCCATTGCCAAACCCGGCGTTCCGTTCATCCTTAAATCTTACGTCCCATGCGCCCTCTCGCCTTCCCCGGCAGGCTATTGGCGGCGGACGCCCCCCCCCCTCACTTGCCCGGAACGAACGTGACCGTGGTTTCCGCCAGCACGTTGTAGTCGGGATCCGCGGCCTTGAGCGTGTAGGTCCCGGCCTTCACGAGCTTTTTCGATACGAAACGACCGCACTTCCACACCACGGCCCAATCGCCCGCCTCGTCCGCCTTGGGTTCCGGCTCCAGGGCGAACCCGATGTCGGACGTGACGCCGTCGTGGGACACCAGGAGAATGGCAACCTCAAGGCCGGCCGGAAAGCCGGTCCCTTTCAGATGCACCTCGGCCTTCTTGTCCAGGACGACCTGGGCCGGATCCGCCTGAAAGGCCGGTTCCGCCGCAGCTTGGGCCGCCACCCCCACCACCAGGGCCAATAGGACGAAAACGATGCGCTTCATGGTACCTCCTTTCTCTTGAAGACCAAGGCCTCTTGCGGGAGCGCCGCAAAGCGCCATGAACTCAGGGTGATCTCCCGTCCAGTGTATGGCCGGGCACCCCCCTTCGCCGCTTTCGCCGCTCCCACATCCCACTCCTTCCCCTGGGCGTTTCTTCGTGTCCATTCCCGGTTCCTTTTCCCACGGATCGGACGATTCCTTCCCAGGGTGCCTTCCCCGCCGGGCGGGCCTGAAGCCAGCCCCCGCGAAGGCGCGTGTCCACATGAGGTGAGGGCGGGGTTCATCCCGCCCGCTCTGCGTGCGGTGATGGAAACTTATGGACGTATCTCCCGCTCCCCCCGCCGGCTGGCGGCAAGCTTCGCGGGAGAGATAACTTCAGGGAAGTTTCAAAAACGCCGCCGTGCCGGGGCCGGCCGCGGCGCTACGCCTCCCGGCTTGCCTCAAAGGCGTTGCGCAACAGGGCGGCGTATCGGTAGATCCCGTGGACGAACTTACCCCACGGCATGACGGCGAAAAAACCGGCCACCAGTCCCAGGTGCACCAGCAGGAGTCCGCCCATGAGAGGAGTGTTTCGGAGCAGGAGAAGGAGCAGGCCGCTTAAGGCCACCAGAAAGAGGGTTCCCAGGAAGACGAGATCGTGTGTTGTGGATTCGGCGGCGGCCGGATCGGGATCCATCTTCACCTTGAGCCACAGGAGGCCGCCCGCGCCCCCCAAAATCCCCAGCCCCCCCAGGGTTCCCAGAACCACGGGCCAGCTCCCCAGGGGATACGGAGCGCGCAGATCCAGAAAATGTTCGTAAAAGGCGGCCATGGAAGTGGCGGCAAAGCACAGCCCAAACCCGTAGAAGACCGCATGGTGCAGGTAGCGGCGCGTCATGGAAAAGTCGTCCCCCGGATAGTTGCACCCCACCCCCAAGCCCCCCAGGTATCGGAGCGTGGCCGCGTCCCGAAGAGCCCGGGCGTGGAGGGACAGGGACCCCCAGGCCCCTTGGGGGCCTCCCGCTTTTCTCCAAAGGTTCAGGACGCCTTTGGTCAGCCCCACACCCGCCAGGACAAAAAGACCGCCGAAGAGGCCCACCACCAGCGGGTAGGAGATTACGGAGAAGAAAAATCCCTCCTGGAGGTGAGCGGTCCAAAGGTCCCGGCCGGAGACGATTCCCAGGAAAAGGAAGAGGGCCGCGAAGGACGCCACACACCCGGCCGAATAGAACGCCCCCTTCCTGCCGAAAAAGCGCCGGGCGAAGGAAGGCCACGCACACTCTTCATAACCCGCCAGACGGAGCCGGGCCATGGTTTCCGGAAAATTGAGATGGAAGGGATGGGGCGGCGCGTACTGGCAGGCGTAGTAGCAGTCCCGGCAGTTGTGGCAGAGGTTCGCCAGGTAGAGGAGGTCTTCTTGCGAAAAGGTTCTGCGGCGCTCCATGGCGGGAAAGACCGCACAAAACCCCTCGCAATAGCGGCAGGCGTTGCAGATGGTGAGGATTCTTTCAGCTTCCCTGTAGAGATCGGACGACATACCGAACCGCTTCCTTTCCCGCTTCCCTTCCGAAAACCGTCCCGATGGTCATCCCAAATCCGGCCATGTAGCCCCGTCCCAGGATGTTACCCGACATGATCTCCCCCGCCGCAAAGAGGTTCTCGTAGGGGCCGTGGGGCCCCATCACCCGGGCGCAGGCGTCCACCTTGACCCCCAGGTAGGTGAACGTGATGCCGGGCCTCAGGGGATAGGCGTAAAAAGGCGGCCGCTCGATCTTTCGGGCCCAATGGCTCTTGGGGGGAGTGATGCCCGTGGTGGAGCAATCGTCCAAGCGGGAGGGGTCGAAGTCCCTTTCCGTCACGGCGGCGTTGAACCGGTCCACGGTGGCGCGAAGGGCCCGCGGGTCCAGGCCGATCCGTTCCGCCAGCTCCTCCACGGACCCGGCCGCGATGGGCGGAAAGACGGACGGCATGAACAGATCCATGGATCGGGCGTCGATGACGGCGTAGGCGATCTGGTCGGGCTGTTGCGCCACCAGGCGTCCCCAGATGGCGTAGCGCTTGGGCCAGAAATCCTCCCCCTCGTCGTAGAAACGCCGCGCGTCCTTGTTCACCACGATCCCGAAGGAGATGCAGTCGAGCCGCGTCACGATGCCCCCGTCTTCTTCGGGCGCCCGTGCGTCCACGGCCACCGCGTGACATTGCGTGGGGTCCCCCACCGGTACCGCCCCGTGACGCAAGAGCACCCGGAGCATCCGCCCCTGGTTGTAGGGAGTCCCCCGGACGATGAACCGATCCGCCGCCTCGCCCCAATGTTCCCGGAGCCAGGACCGGTTGGCCTGGAAGCCTCCCGTGGCCACCACCAGGGATCGGCCTTCCACGGGACGCACCAGATTGTCCATCCGCACGTGGATCCGCCGGAAGAGGCCGTCTTCCATGTCCAGATCCACCGCCTCGGCCGAGGTGACGATGTCCACCCCCAGGCGCTCCGCCCTCTTGTAGTACGCGTTCATGAGCGCCTTGCCGCCGCCCAGGAAGAAGGCGTTGGTCCGGGCCAGATGCAGCGTGCCGCGCATGGCGGGCTGGAACCGGCAACCGTGGGCTTCCATCCAGCGACCCAGGTCCCGGGAACGCCGGATGGTCAACCGGGCCAACTCTTCATCGGTCTGTCCTCCGGTGACCGCCAGGAGATCCTCGAAGAATTCCTCTTCCAGGTAAGGGCCGGTCAGGTACTCGTTGGCGGCGGCGTGGGCGTATCGAATGTTGCGTGTGTGGCGACTGTTGCCGCCCCGGCACCAGCGGGGTGAACTTTCCAGGAGTAAAACGGACGCCCCCGCCTCCCGGGCGGTGAGGGCGGCACACAGGGCGGCGTTGCCGCCGCCGGCCACGATGACGTCGTAGGGCTTCGATAAGGGACGGAACCTTCCCACGGCTCCCTCTCTCATGGGGCACGGGTCTTCGGGATGGAGTGCATAGAGGCTTAGCAGCGGTATCAATTTCCATACCAGACGCCCCTGCGCCGAAGGCGGCGGGTTCCTGCGAAGAATCCCGCCCAATCAACCATCCGCGCCCCCTGTAGGGGCGAAAAATTTTTCGCCCCTACAGGGCCCGGAACCTTCAAGGGAAACGATCCTACGCTTCGATTTCCAGGGAGCCTGGCCGACTACCGTTGTCTTCCTGGGAGCGCGGGCGTCTCGCCCGCTTCTCGTGCGGGCCGGAAGCCCGCGCTCCCACGGGAAGAGGCTTGCGGGCCCGTTTTCGGAAAGTCTCCCAGCCCTTGCCCCAAGACATTCCAGACCCCCGTTATTCTCGTAGCGCAGCCCTTCAGGGCTGCGGAAGAACCCCTAGACGTCGGATGGGCCATCGCGTATTTCCTTTCACTTCATGGAGTTGCGATGAGCCTTTCCGCGGGGCTGAAGCCCCGCGGCTACGAAAAGAGCGGCCATGGCCCGGGCTCTTGTTTCGGAGATATGGTCGGACAGGCTCCTCGGGGCGGTTCGCAGACCGCCCCTACGCCAACGACGGCACTCTCATGGCCAGGGAAGAAAGGCCTCCTCGTCCCGGCTACCCGGCGCCCGCTCCCGTTTCTTCCGCTTGACAGAGCGTTTCGACTCTGAAACAAAGTGTCTCACGGGAGGAGCATCATGGACTGGAAGCCGCTGCGCATCGGGGTCTTCGCCTCCAGTGACTCGCTCATGCAGGCGGTCCTGGACGCCGTGGAAGACTACGACATGGAGTTTCTCATTTCCGAAAAGAGCCTGGACGACGCCGTGGAAGAAGGAAGACGGATGGTGCGCCACGGGGTGGAGGCGATCATCAGCCGCCGACGAACGGCCGATCTCCTGCGCCGCCACTTGGATCTTCCGGTGGTGTCCCTTCCCCACTTCACCGTGGAACTGCTGGCCAGCCTGAAAACGGCCGCTTCGTACGGTTCCAAGGTTCTTCTGCCTTCCTACGCCGAAACCGCCATGGACCTGCAGGTCCTATCCAGCATCTTGAACATAGAAATTTTCCAGCGCCCTTACAAGGACAAGCGGAGCCTCATGGAGGCCGTGGCCTGGGGACGCCGGCAGGGCTGCACCGTGGTCCTGGGGGGCAGCGTCACCCGGCGGGCCGCGGAAGCCATGGGCCTTCACTACGTGGAGATTCCCACGCCCCAGGAAGAACTTCGCGCCGCCATCGAAAACGCCCGGTCCGTGGCTCTTTCCAACCGGGCCTACCGGACCCTCGCCTCCCACTACCAGGGCATCCTGGACGCCACTTCCGACGGCATCGTGGCCGTGGACACCTCCGGAAAGATCTCCGCGGCCAACCTGGCCGCCCGGAGAATCCTCGGGGCAGCGGCCGCACCCAACCGCCCCCTTGCCCAAGTCTTTGCCTCCCCCCGGTTTTCCAGGGCCCTGGGGGACGGGGTGCCCATCCAGGATCAGGTGGAAGAGATTTCCGGCCAAAAATACCTGGTCAGTCGCGTGCCGGTACGCAACGGCGCCGAGGTGGTGGGCGCCATCCTGCTCTTCAAGGAAGTGGGCGGGGTGCTCCAGGCGGAAAAGGCGGTCCGGCGGGCCCTCGCCCGGGGGCTCGTGGCCAAGTACGGCTTTGAAGACATGGTCTTCGGCAGTTCCCGGATGCGCGATGTGGTGGAGGCGGCCCGCCATTTCGCCGCCACAGACTCCACCATCCTCCTGGTGGGGGAAACCGGCACGGGAAAAGAACTTTTCGCCCACAGCATCCACGGCAGCAGCCCGCGCCGAAAGGGCCCCTTCGTTTCCGTCAACTGTGCGGCCCTGCCCGAACAACTCCTGGAAAGCGAGCTTTTCGGCTACGAAGAAGGCGCCTTCACGGGTTCGCGCAAAGGGGGCAAGGCCGGCCGGTTCGAACTGGCCCACAAGGGCACCATCTTCCTGGACGAGATCGACACCACCCCCCACCGGGTCCAGGTGCGCCTGCTTCGAATCCTCCAGGAACGGGAAGTCATGCGCATCGGAGGGGACCGGAAGATCCCCATCGATGTGCGGGTGGTGGCCGCCTCCTCCCGGGACCTGATGGAAGCGGTGGAAGAGGGCTCCTTCCGGAGCGATCTCTTCTTCCGACTGAACGTCCTCAAGATCGAGATCCCTCCGTTGCGGGAACGCCGGGAAGACATCCTGGTCCTGCTGGAACACTTCATCGAACAGACGGCGGCCAAGCACCGGCTCAGCCCCGTGGCCCTGCCGTCTCATCTCCTGGAGCGCCTTTCCGCCTATTCCTGGCCGGGCAACGTCCGCCAGCTGAAAAACTTCGCCGAACGCCTGGTGCTCACCTGGAATCTGTCCCTCAACAACCAGAACGCAGAAAGCCTGGTCCAAGAACTGGTGGGAAGGTTGGGCGCCTCGCCCCCTCCCGAGCCCGCTCCCCGCGAGGAAACCTCCAGCCTGCGCTCAGCCGCTGAAGCCCAGAAGCTTCAGGCGGAAAGGCGCCTCATCGAGAAGGCCCTTTCCGAATGCCGCTGGAACCGAAGCCTCGCCGCCCGAAAACTGGGCATCAGCCGAACCACCCTGTGGCGAAAGGCCAAGCAGCTGGGGATTCCACTGAACTAGGAGCCTGTCCGAGAACTCTACAAACCGTCATTCCCGCGCAAGCGGGAGTCCATAAGCGGCTGGAAATTCTGGATCCCCGCTCCCCGTTCAAGCCGGGGACAACCTTCGCGGGGATGACGAAGGGACATCTGAATTGGACGATTCTTTCTCATGGACAGATCCTGAAGGGCGGGCATAAAGCCCGCCCCTACAAAAACGCAGGGCCTCATTGGGTAGGGGCGGGGTTTATCCCCGCCCGCTAATCACGCTGTGTAAAAGACACCCGAAAAAAATCGCTCAGTTTAGGGGACACTGAAGGGCGCCAATCTGCCGTTCCCGGACAGCCTCCTAGGAACCTGTCTGAGGCACCATCCCACCCCGCCCATGAAGGCACGGACCGCAAGAGGTTCCCTTGTGGGGGCGTGGCGAGGCGCGATCCACTCGAGGAAGGTCGCCCGCCCGGCGGCTGGCCGCGCACTTTTTTCGCAGCTCTTCCCGCTCCCACAGGAAACCGTAGGGGCGAATGATCATTCGCCCCTACGACCCCCGCATACTTCGCAAGAATCCCAGAGGGCGGATTCTATCCCATCGTGCGGGTCGTGTTTCCCATGCGCAGGGCCGGCCGCTGTGGCACTCAATTTGCTCAGAGAAAGAACGCCGCACGTTCCAGGGCCTGTCAGAGCAATGTTGCTTTGCTCGAGCCTCGAACCAGGATCGGGCGTGATGGGCAGGGGCGAAAGATCTTGCGCCCCTGCAGGAACCGCCATCCCACATGATCCATAGCGGCAGCGGCCGGAAGTCTTCTCCGCAGCTCAACCCCACAAGGAGGAAAGCCATGCAGCGCAGAATCCCCGCCGTCATCATGAGGGGCGGCACGAGCAAGGGGGTTTTTTTCAAGGAATCCCACCTGCCTTCGGTGCCGGAGGTCCGGGACCGGATCCTGCTCGCGGCCTTTGGAAGCCCAGACCCCTATGGACGCCAGATCGACGGGCTGGGGGGGGCCGTTTCCACCACCAGCAAGGCGGCCATCCTCTCGGTTTCCCCCGACCCGGCCTACGATGTGGTTTATCTTTTCGCACAGGTGAGCATCGACCGGCCGCTGGTGGACTACAAAAGCAACTGCGGAAACATCTCCTCGGCGGTGGGCCCCTTCGCCGTGGATGAGGGCCTGGTGCCGGTGACCGAGCCCGTCACCCGGGTCCGCATCCACCAGAAGAATACGGACAAGCTCATCATCGCCGAAGTCCCGGTGCGAAACGGCCGGTTCGACGAAGAGGGGGATTTCGCCATTCCAGGCGTGCCCGGAACCGGGGCCAAGATCCCGCTGCGCTTCGTGGATCCCGGCGGAGCCGTCACCGGAAAGCTCCTCCCCACGGGAAACCCCAAGGACGTCCTGGTTGCGGGCGAAAAGGAATACGAGGTCACCCTCATCGACGCCTCCAATCCCTGCGTTTTCGTGACGGCACGCAGCCTGGGCCTTCGCGGCACGGAAACGAGCGAAATTGAAAGCCGGCCGGAACTGAAGCGACTCATCGAGTCCATCCGCGCCCAGGCGGCGGTCCGCCTGGGATTCACCGCCACGGCGGAAGAAGCCACGGCTTCCTGCCAGGCGATTCCCAAGATCGGGATCGTCTCCGAACCGGCGTCCTACACCACCTGGGCGGGCACCCGCGCCGAAGCGGACGCCATGCACGTGTGCGGGCGCATGATGTCCATGGGAACCCTCCACGGTTCCTTTCCCGTTTCGGGATCCATCAGCCTGGCCGCCGCCGCCCGGATCCCGGGGACCGTGGTCCAGGAGTGCCTGCGCGGAGACCCCGGCGACGGAGACATCCTGCTCGGCCACCCCGGTGGGATCCTCCCCGTGGGGGTGTCCATGGATCTATCGGGAGACGCACCGCGGGTCCGGGAGGCCGTCATCTACCGGACCGCCCGACGCCTGATGGAGGGCTACGTGCTGGTGCCGGAAAGGCACTTCGCTTAGGAGCCGGCCCGAGACCCGGATTGCGCGATTCTTTTATAGGAAACACACCCTCGTCCCGTTCGCGCCCACGGCCTGTAGGGGCGAATAATCATTCGCCCCTACAGGGGGCTGCTTGCTAAAGGGGCGTTTCATTCTTCGTTGTCACGGGCCGTCCGTGATGGGGGTTCATGTGAAACAAAACCGCGAATGAACGCAAATAGACGCAAATGTAAAAGATGGGTGTTTGGGAGCGGCGAAAGCCGCGATCATCCCAATCGTTCGATGTATCCGCGTAGGGGCGCTTTGTGTACCGCCCCTGCACCCGCCGCCGGAAAGCGTCCCGGGTGCAAACCGGCCAACACACCCAGGAGAGCCGCCCCATGCACGTGGAGCTTCCCTACGGTCAAGGAACGGTAACCCTTGGCGTGCCGGACGACACGTTCATCGCCCGGCCGCGGCAGGCGCCGCCCCTGCCGGATCTGGAGTCGCCAATCCGGGAGGCCGTCCGTCGCCCCATCGGGACCGAGCGTTTGAGTCGACTGGCCCTGGGGAAAGGCGATGCGGTCATCGTCATCAATGACGCCACCCGCCCCGCCCCCAGCGAGGTCATGCTGCGGGTGCTCCTGGAGGAACTTTCCGATGCGGGCATCCCCGACGAAAAGATCCAAGTCGTGATCGCCTGCGGAAACCACCGGCCCGCGACGCCCGAGGAAATCCGGGCCATGACGGGAAGGGACCTGGCCGAACGGCTGGCCGTCTCCAACCATGTGGCCACGGACCGGGAAAACCTGGTGCGGGTGGGCTCCACCTCCACCGGAACGCCGGTCTGGGTCAATCGGTTGGTGGCCCGGGCGTCCGTGAAGATCCTCACGGGCCTCATCGCGCCCCACCATTCCGCAGGCTACAGCGGCGGGCGAAAGAGCCTCATCCCCGGAGTGGCCGGCATCGAGACCCTCAAGGCCCACCATTCCTTTCCCATCCGGCAGTACGAGCCGGTCTGCGGAAGGCTCGCCGGCAACCCCTTCCACGAGGAAGCGGTGCGGATCGCCCGCACCGTGGGCGTGGATTTCATCCTGAACGTGGTTCAGGACGGCGACGGCGCGATCCTCGGTGCGGTGGCGGGGGATCTGGAACAGGCCCACGAGGCGGGAGTCCGGCTGGGATCCGACTACTGGGACCTTCCGCTCCCTTCGCGCTTTCCCATCGTGGTGGCGAGCCCCGGCGGCCATCCCCGCGACATCGACCTGCACCAGGCCCAGAAGGCCCTTTCCACGGCGGAAATGGCCGTATCCCCCGGAGGCGTCCTGGTGCTGGTGGCCCAATGTCGCGAAGGCCTGGGAAAATGGAAAGCCGCGTGGCTCCGGGAAGCCGACCATCCCCGGGACGTCATCCGGCGTTTCCGCCAGGAAGGATTCACCGAAGGGCACACCTCCAAGGACTTCATGCTGGCCCGGGCCCTGTGCCGCCACCGGGTGATCGTCTTTTCCGATCTCCCCCCTAAAACGGCCGGCCAACTTTTCCTGACACCCGCCCCTTCGGCGCAGGAAGCCGTGGACCTTGCCCTGGAATGGCAACCCCGCGGGCCCGTGCTGATTCTTTCCAAGGCCGTCAACCTCATTCCAAGGATTGCACCATGAGCGACGAACTGACCCGCGTGCTGGCCCGCTTCGCAGCCGGGACCGTCCCTTCCGATCTGCCGCCGCCGGTGGTGCCAAAGTGCCTCTTCGCCATCGCGGACGGCATGGCCGTCATGCTCGGCGGCTTTTCCCAGGCGGGGCCCAAGGTCCTGGAGGTCCTGGAGACCTTGGGAGGGCGGCCGACGGCGGCGGTTGCAGGCTCGCCCTTGCGCACGTCCACCCCCCTGGCCGCCTGGGCCAACGGCATCCTGAGCCACGTTCTCGACTACGACGACCTCAGCCGTTCCATGGGAGGCCACCCCACGGGGCCGGTGCTTTCGGCGGCCCTGGCGGCCGCGGAAGAAGCCGATGCGGACGGCATGCGCCTCATCGCCGCCTACGCCGTGGGCGTGGAGGTCATGACCAAGCTGGGAGCCGCCGTTTTCGAACACCTCTATCCCAGCGGGTGGCACCCCACGGCCGTTCTGGGCGCCCTGGGAGCCTGCGTCGCCGCGGCCAACATCTGGAAGCTGGACGAGGACAGAACGGCCGTCGCCCTGGCCATGACCGCTTCCACGGCCGCCGGGATCAAGAAGAACTTTGGGACTCTCACCAAGGCCCTCCACGTGGGAAACGCAGCCTACAGCGGCGTCCTGTGCGCCCTGCTGGCCCGATCCGGCTGGACCGCCGACACCTCGGCCCTGGACGGCCCCAAGGGGCTTTTCCACCTGCTTTGCGGAAAGAGCACCTTTTCCGAAGACGAGCTGGCGCGGCGTCTGGCGAACCCCTGGGAGATCGACAAGCCCGGCGTGCTCCTCAAAAAGTATCCCTGCTGCGGGAGCATCCACCCGGCCCTGGACGCTCTCCTGGACATTGCGGATCGGCCCGAAGCGGCAAAGATCCGCGGGATCCAATGCCGTCTGCACCCGGACAAGACCCACGTTCTGGGAGAGGAGATCCCCCGCACGGGCCTGGAAGCCAAGTTCAGCGTCCCCTATTGCCTGGCAGCGGCCCTCATCCACGGACACTTGTCCATCGCCCACTTCGAAGACGCAAAGGTGGCCGGGCCCGAAATCCGAGACCTCATGGCCAGGATCCGGGTGACGGCCGATCCCGCCGTGGGCCTTTGGGGGGCGGAAGTGGTGCTGGAAGACAAAGAGGGTGGAATCCTTCGAGGCGCTAGCAGCGACTTGACAGGAATCGCCGATGAGTCGACTCTCTTTCGAAAATTCGACGACTGCGCGGTGCCGGTCCTGGGCCGCGCCGGTGCGCAGCGACTGAAGCAACAGTTGAAAAACCTGGCGGGCGGGGTTCGCGTCCGGGATCTGATGGACGCCGCCATCCCGTGAAGGGAACTTTTTCGAGGGAAGAGCGATTCCGCGTTTTTCCCACCCGCGGGGATGAGGGTGACTGCAGAGGAGCACCGCGCATGAAGACAGATCAACGCCAACGGGCTGAGAAAGGACGATCCCGATGCTGAACCCTTCCCATCTGGCAGGCTATCTCGTCTTGGGAACCCTGGGCGGCTACGTGGGGATGAAGCTCAAGATTCCCGCCGGGGTCATGATCGGCGCCATGCTGGCCGTGATCGCCTTCAAGGTGGCCACCAGGGTGGACTGGACGCTCCCCCGGGGGTTCCCCTTCGTGCTCCAGGTGATGCTGGGCATCACCATCGGAGCATCCTTTCAGATGGAAATGGTCCGGGCCCTCACCAAGGTGGCCGTTCCCGTGGTGGTGTCCACCCTGGTGCTCGTCACGGTGGGCATGATCCTGGCCTTTATCTTCGCCAAGTCGGGGATCATCGACTCGGGCACGGCCTATCTGGGAACGAGCCCCGGGGCCATGAGCCCGCTCATCGTGCTGGCCCTGGAAAGCGGCAAGGACGCCACCGTCATCACTTGCTTTCACTTCTTTCGCGTGGTCTTCATCATCCTGACCATGCCGATCATCTACCGGTACTTCTTCAAGTAAACGGAAAACCCGTCGGACCGAGAAAGGAGCGCTCATGAAGGAAAAGATCCGGCTGAAGAACCCCCTCGTGGAAATGGACGGCGACGAGATGACCCGGATCCTGTGGAAGATGGTCAAGGAAGAGCTGCTCTTCCCCTACGTGGACCTGCCCATCGACTACTACGACCTGGGGATCGAACACCGCGATGAAACCGACGACGCGGTGACCCTGGACGCAGCCCGGGCCGTGGAAAAGCACCTGGTGGGCGTGAAATGCGCCACCATCACCCCCAACGCCGAACGGGTGAAGGAATACACCCTCAAGCGCGAATACAAGAGCCCCAACGGAACGATCCGCGGCTACCTGGACGGCACGGTCTTCCGCACCCCCATCCTGGTGGAGAAGATCCCGCCGGCGGTCCGCAGTTGGAAAAAGCCCATCACCATCGCCCGCCACGCCTACGGGGACGTCTATCGCAACGCGGAGATCCGCGTGCCCGGGCCGGGAACCGCCGAA
Source organism: Desulfacinum sp. (assembly GCA_014359885.1). Classification (GTDB taxonomy): domain Bacteria; phylum Desulfobacterota; class Syntrophobacteria; order Syntrophobacterales; family DSM-9756; genus Desulfacinum. Next base: position 72,751 of record JACIYN010000050.1, on the reverse strand, counting down.
CTGGTCTTCCGGTCCCGGTCCGGCGAAACGGAGGTCGTGAAGATCGCCGATTTTGAAGGGCCCGGCATCCTCCAGGGCATCCACAACACGGACGCCTCCATCCGGAGCTTCGCGCAGGCGTGTTTTCTCTTCGCCCTGGACCGGGGCGTGGACGTGTGGTTCGCCACCAAGGACACCATTTCCAAGACCTACGACGCCCGGTTCAAGGACATCTTCGATGAGGAATTCCAGGCGTTCCGGGACCGCTTCGCCGAGAAGGGAATCCGCTACTTCTATACCCTCATCGACGACGTGGTGGCCCGCATCATGAAATCCGAAGGAGGTCTCCTCTGGGCGTGCAAAAACTACGACGGCGACGTCATGAGCGACATGGTGGCGTCCGCCTGCGGCAGCCTGGCCATGATGACCTCGGTTCTCATTTCCCCGCGGGGCTGCTACGTCTACGAGGCGGCCCACGGCACCGTCCAGCGCCACTACTACCGGTATCTCAAGGGCGAGAAGACCTCCACCAACCCCATGGCGCTGCTTTTTGCCTGGACGGGAGCCATCCGAAAGCGCGGAGAACTGGACGAGGTCCCCGAGGCCGTCCGCTTCGCCGACGCGCTGGAGAGCGCCGCCTTGCGAACCATCGACGAAGGAATCATGACCGGCGACCTGGCGGCCATCTCCCCGCCCTTTCCGGGAAAACGGAATGTGGACACCGAAACCTTCCTGGCCGCCGTCCGCGAACGCCTGGACCAGGCCCTCTAAGCCCGGCCCCGCCCGGTGGGCCTCCGGGCCCGCCGGACCGGGCGGAAACCCGCCTTGACGCCGGCCTCAGCACCCAATACGACCTTGGAAGCCGGAAGACCGAACTTCCACCCAGCGAGACCCTCCGACAACTCCCGTTTGAAACCCGCTTCGGGGATATGGTAGGTTACCGCCCCAAGCTGCAGGCCATTTCCAGTGCCGGCCGAAATCCCAGCATCCTCAAAGGGAACCGGGCGCTTCCCAAACCGGGGCGGGCCTTGCCGCCGCGGTTGGTCCTTGCGGTTGCTGCGAAAACCGGATAACGGGTAGGAACGTACGTGCGCTTCACCATTCATCTCAACATCCTGATGCCGGAACCCGAGAGAAAGGGGCCTGCCAAGTGATCGACGAGTCCGCCATCGGCCGACGCGTGAGAGACTACCGGAAGGCGAAGGGGCTGACCCTGCAGGAAATGGCCGACGCCACCGGCTTTTCCAAGGGCTACCTGTCCAAGCTGGAAACCTCCAAAAAGGCCCCTCCGCTCAGCACCTTGAGCCGCATCGCCAAGGTGTTGGGAGTCACCACGTCCGTGCTGCTGGGGGAAGTGAGCACCCAGAGCAGCATCTCCCTGGTCAAGAAAGACGAACGCATCCCCATCGCCCACGAGGGAACGGCCTTCGGGTATTCGTACCTTTCCATCGCCCACCGCTACCCCGACCGGCACATGCAGCCCTTCATCCTGGTGCTGCCCCCGAACCCGGTGAAACCCAAGGCCATGTTTCAACACGACAGCGAAGAGATGATGTTCGTCCTCAAGGGAACCATGCGGCTCCACTTCGGCGACCAGATCCTCATCGTGGAGGAAGGCGACTGCGTCTATTTCGACGGCAACGTGCCGCACTACGGGGAGAGCTACGGGGACCACGAAACGGTGATCCTCATGGTGATCCACAGCAAATGACCCCCCCCGGGGCGGCGCGGGAGAGGGGCCCGCGGGGTAACCTATAAGGAAACATTTTTCCCAACGCCCGTCCGACCCAAACCCCTACCCCCTCCCCGCACACCCCCCTCAAGATCCCCTTCTACCCCCATATTTATTTGACTTTCCATGCTTTTCTTCCCCGCTCCAAAAAGTGCTTGACAAGAATCCTGGAGAAACCTAGAAGTTTTCTATCAGGCAACTTTCATTTCCGGATAGCGCGAAGAAGCGTTCGGGGACAGGCTCCCCGCACCGTGGAGGGCGTCATGGGCCGGGATCGGTCGCAACCCTCGAAAAGACCCGCTCCCCGTCGAGCGGGATACCGTCTGGCGGGACGGCTCCGCGCCGTCTCCCTGAAGGAATACACTCCGTGAACGGACAAGGAGAGCGCATGGGCGGCAAGGCCATCTCCACGGTGGGCATCCTGGGTGCGGGCCTCATGGGCCACGGGATCGCGCAGATCTTCGCCTCCAGGGGATTCCGGGTTCGGATCCATGACGTGGATCGCGCCATGTTGGAGGCGGTTCCCCGGCGCATCCGGGACAACTTCCAGGTCTTCGTGGAACTGGGCCTCGCCCGCCCCGAAGACGTCTCCGACTGCCTGGATCGCATCGCCCTGTGCGGGGACGTGGCCGGTGCCGTGGCGGACGCCGACCTGGTGGTGGAGGCCGTCACCGAAAGCCTGGCCGTGAAGGTCCGGGTGTTCGAGGAAGTGGAACGGCATGTGCCGGAGGCCGCCGTTCTTTGCAGCAACACCTCGGCCATCAGCATCTCGGAGATTGCGCGCTGTCTCCGGCACCCCCGGCGGTTTCTCGGCACCCATTTCTGGAATCCTCCCCACGTGGTGCCGTGTGTGGAAGTGATCAAGGGCGAGAAGACATCGGAACAGGTTTTTGAAGGCGTGGTGGAGCTCATGCGGCGCCTGGGAAAGGAACCGGTGCGGGTTCTCAAGGACGTTCCGGGCTTTCTCGGCAACCGCCTCCAGCACGCCATGTGGCGGGAGGCCGTGGCCCTGGTGGCCGACGGCATCGCCGACGCGGAAGACATCGACAAGGTGGTCAAGTACGGCTTCGGACTGCGCTGCGCCATGCTGGGCCCCTTGGAGACGGCCGACCTTGCGGGACTGGATCTCACTCACGCCGTGCACCAATACCTCTTCCCTCACCTCAATGCGGACACATCCCCTTCCCCGTTGCTGCAGAATCTCATCTCGCAGGGCCGTCTGGGCGTGAAGACCGGGCAGGGCTTTCATCGCTGGACCCGGCAACAGGCCCAGGAACTCATCCAGAAAAGGGATTCGGTGCTGCTGCGGATCATGGAGCTGATCCGGCCGCAGCGCGGTTGATCGAACCGATCCCGGACCGTTGAAGCCCCCGCTCGATGAGGGCGGGGCCGAGGCCCTCCATTCAGGCGGCCACTCTCCACCACAACCTCAGGCAGAGGGACGCGATGACCCAGTTTGCCGTCTTCGTCTTGCACGGCCTGGCCTACGCCGGCCTGCTCTTTCTCGTCTCATCGGGACTGACGCTGGTCTTCGGGATGATGAATGTGCTCAATTTCGCCCATGCGGCCTTCTACATGCTGGGGGCCTATTTTTCCTATTCCATCCTTCAATGGAGCGGGAACTTCTGGCTGTCCATGCTCCTGTGCCCACTGATGCTCTTCGCCCTCGGCGCCCTGGTGGAGCGGTTCCTGCTGCGCCGCGTGCACCGGCACGGCCACCTCCACGAACTACTCCTCACCTTCGGCCTGGCCTACATCATCACCGAAGGGGTGAAGTGGATCTGGGGAAATTACTCTCTGGCCGTCAGCCTGGACGGGTTCCTCACCGGCCAGGTGTCCCTGCTCGGCATCACCTACCCCGTCTACCGGCTCTTCATCATCGGGTGCGCGGTGGCGGTGGGGGCGGCCATGAGCTACGTCTTCTACCGCACCCGGGTGGGGATCATCGTCCGTGCGGCCGTGGACGACCACGAAATGGTGAACGCCCTGGGCATCAACGTGCCCCTGGTTTTCATGCTGGTCTTTGCAGTGGGGGCGGCCCTGTCCGGCTTCGCCGGGGTGATCGCGGGCCCTCTTCTGACCACCTATCCCGGCATGGCCACCGAGATCCTCGTGGACGCCTTCGTGGTCATCGTGGTGGGCGGGTTCGGAAGCCTGGGAGGGGCGCTGCTGGCCTCCCTCATCATCGGCCAGCTGCAGGCCTTCGGCGTTCTCCTCGTCCCCAAGTTGTCCCTGGCCTTGATCTATCTGCTCATGGCCGTGGTCTTGGTGGTGAAACCCTCGGGTCTTTTCGGTGAGGAGGCATGATGAGGCGTCGATCCGCAAACCCTGGCTCCGTCCTTCCCGGGATAGCGTTGGTGGGAGGGCTCCTGGCGGCCCCGCTCTTCCTGCCCCTCTACCACGTGAATCTGCTCACCGAGGTGATTGTCTTCGCGCTCTATGCCGTGAGCTACAATCTGCTGTTGGGCTACGCCGGCCTGCTTTCCTTCGGCCACGCCATGTTCTTCGGAACCGGCGCCTATGTGACGGCGGTGGCCCTGGCCCACCTTCCGGGGCTTTCCGTGGGCAGCGTGATCCTGCTTTCCGTGGCGGCGGCCACACTGGCGGGGGTGGTCACCGGCGCGCTGCTCCTGCGCCACAAGGGGTCCTACTTCGCCCTGCTCACCCTCGCCTTCAACGCGCTCTTCTACGCCGTGGCCACCAAGTGGCATTCGGTGACGGGGGGCGACGACGGCCTGAGCGTCAATCGTCCCGACTTGAACCTCTTCGGCGTCCATCTGGATCTTTCCGACATCACCACCTTCTACTATTTCGCGCTGATCACCGTCGGCGCTCTCCTCTGGTACTGCTGGCACTTCACCCATACGGCCGTGGGGCGGACCGTCCTGCTGGTGCGGGAAAACGAGGAGCGCATGAAGTTTCTCGGCTACGACACCAACATCAGCCGCCTGCTCCTTTTCACCTTCACGGGCGCCCTGGCCGGATGCGCCGGGGCCTATTACGCCCTCTTCTTCGAATTCACCTCCATCACCGCCATCAGCATCGAGATGACCACGACGGTCCTTCTGATGACCTTCATCGGGGGCACCGGGACCTTCCTGGGTCCGGTGCTGGGAGCCCTGGTCTACACCCTGCTCCACGACAAGCTGAGCGACATCACGGATCGCTGGCCCTTGATCATGGGCCTGATCTTCATCGTCATGGTCCTCTATGTCCCGGGGGCCTGAGCGGCCTGATCGTTTCGATCCGGGACCGTCTGGCGGGCACGGCCGCAAAGAACGCGGCGCAGCCTTTGGAAGGGCGGAATCCATGAAGGACAACGGTCTCATCCTGGAGGTGCGCGACCTCTACAAGGACTTTTCCGGCCTGCAGGTCCTGGCCGGGGTGTCTTTCCAGGTGGCGCAGGGAGAGCGGCACGCGGTCATTGGCCCCAACGGCGCCGGAAAGACCACGCTGTTCAACGTGATCACCGGAAAATACAAGCCGTCCGGAGGATCCATCCTCTTCCAAGGGCGGGACATCACGGGCAGGCCCCCCCATCAGTTGTGCCGGATGAAGATCTCCCGCTCCTTCCAGATCACCAACGCGTTCCAGGAACTGACCGTCTTCGAGAACATCCGTTCCGGGGTGCGCTGCCTCCACGGGCTTCGCTACCACTTCTTCAAGCGCGTGGACCGGGATGAGGCCGTCAACCGGCGTACGGAAGAGCTCCTTCACCTGGTGGGCCTGGGTTCCGTCGCAGACGCCCCGGTCAGCACCCTCTCCTACGGTCAGCAGCGCGCCCTGGAGATCGCGCTCACACTCTCCACGGACCCGGAGCTCATCCTCCTCGACGAGCCCACCGCCGGCATGACCCGCGAGGAAACGGCTGAAGCCATCCAGCTCATCGACCGGGTAACCCGCGGCAAGACCCTCATCATCATCGAACACGACATGGACGTGGTCTTTTCCCTGGCGGACAGGATCTCCGTGCTCCACTACGGCCGGATCCTGGCATCGGACCGACCCGACGTCATCCGGGACGACCAAAGGGTGAAAGACGCCTACCTTGGGGAAGGGTGAAAGCCGATGCTCGAGGTTCGAGACATTCACAGCTACTACGGCAAGAGCCACATCCTGCACGGAGTTTCCATGACCCTGAACGAAGGGGAGATGGTGTGCCTGCTGGGGCGCAACGGTGTGGGAAAGTCCACCACGTTGAAGAGCATCATGGGCATGGTGCGGCCCCGATCCGGCAGCATCCGCTTTCAGGGCCGGGAGCTCATCGGATTGCAGCCCTACCAAGTGGCGCGCCTGGGCGTCGGGATCGTCCCGGAAGAACGGCGCATCTTCGGCAGCCTCACCGTGGAAGAGAATCTCCTGATCGGCAGGAAGAGTCCGGCCGACGGGGAAGACGGCACCCAGGCCTGGACCCTGGAGCGGGTCTACCAAGTGTTCCCCCGCCTCCATGAGCGGCGGACCAACAAGGGCCGGCATCTTTCGGGAGGCGAACAGCAGATGCTCACGGTGGCCCGTACCCTCATGGGCAATCCCAGGCTCATCCTGGTGGACGAGCCCACGGAGGGACTGGCCCCCCTCATCGTGCAGGACGTGCTCCACATGCTGGCCGAGGTGCGCCGCTCCGGCGTCACGGTGCTCATGGTGGAACAGAACTTCAAGGCGGCCGTCCAGGTGGCGGATCGCTTCTACGTCATGGGAAAGGGGCGGATCGTGTTCCAAGGAGACGTGGAGGCCCTGCTGGCGGCGGACGAAGTCCGAAAGACCTATCTGGAGGTTTGACGCGCGGCCGTCCCGGCCGGAATACGCTTCGCGGTGTCCAGGAGGAGGCGGGAATGAGCAAGACCATCTTCACGGCGGCCATCACCGGGGGGATCCACACACCCAGCATGTCCCCCCACCTTCCCATCACGCCCGACCAGATCGTGGAAGACGCTTTGAGTGCCTACGAGGCGGGGGCGGCGGTGGTGCACATCCATGCCCGGGATCCCGAAACCGGTCGGCCCTCCGCCGACCTGGATCTTTTCGGGGAGATCATCTCCCGGATCAAGCGCCATTCGGATCTGGTCATCTGCATCACCACGGGCGGAGGCCTGGGGCAGAGCACGGAACAGCGTGTGGCGGCGGTGAAGCGATTCAGCCCGGAACTGGCCTCCCTCAACGCCGGTTCCATGAACTTCGCCCTCTTCCACGTGCTGGATCATCTGCGCCAATTCAAATTCGACTGGGAAAGAGACTACCTGGCCATGACCGAGGACTTCATCTTTCCCAACACCTTCAAGACCCTGCGGCAGTTCAACGAGTTCTTCAGGGAACAGCAAACCAAACCGGAATTCGAGATCTACGACGCCGGCATGCTCCACAACCTGGCCTTTCTCATTGAACGCGGTTGGGTGCAAACACCGGTCTATCTGCAGTTTGTTCTCGGCATCCTGGGCGGCATGCAAGCCACGCTCGACAATCTCATGTTCCTGCACCATTCCGCCAAGGAGCTCATCCAGGACTTCCAGTGGTCGGTCTGCGCCGCCGGCAAGCACCAGTTCCGCATGGGAACGGCGGCGCTGCTTCTGGGCGGACACGTGCGCGTGGGCCTGGAAGACAACCTGTATCTGGAAAAGGGGCGGCTGGCTCGCAGCAGCGGGGAGCAGGTGGCCAAGATCATCCGCATCGCCCGCGAACTGGGCCGTGAACCGGCCACCCCGGCGGAAGCCCGCCAGATCCTCGGACTCAAAGGGCTGGACAAGGTGAACTTCTAACCACAGGGAAGGGAGCAGGAAGATGAGAAAATTAAGCTGTGCGTTGTTGGCCTTGGGTGTGCTCTTGGGACTGTTCACCACGCAGGCGCTTGCCGCAGACACCATCAAGCTGGGAGTGGTGGAGCCTCTTTCCGGGACCTTCAAAGACATCGGGGAAAGGTACCTGGCGGGCGTTCAGTACGCCGCCGATGAGATCAACGCGGCCGGCGGCCTGCTGGGCCGCAAGGTGGAGGTCATTCCCATCGACTCCGAGGTCAAGCCCGATGTGGCCACGAGGAAGGCGACCAAGCTGATCCTCAAGGAAGGGGTGAACTTTCTCTGCGGCGGCACGGGGAGCTCCGTGGGCGCGGCCATGTCCGCCCTCATGGAGAAACAGGGCGGCCTCTTTTTCACCTACGGAATGGATGCGGCCAGCCTCACGGGCGAAAAGTGCAACAAGCATTTCTTCCGCCCGGGCGGCAGCACCGACGGCCGATCCTACGCACTGGCCCAGTGGGTGGTAAAAAACGGCTACAAGCGGGTTGCCGGCATCGCCCAGGACTACTCCTTCGGCCAGGAGGCCATGGCCGCCTTCAAGAAGAAGCTCAAGGAACTGGACCCCACCGTGGAGATGGTCGCGGAACTTTACCATCCCCTGGGAACCAAGGACTACGCGCCCTACATCAGTCAGCTCATCGCCGCGGAACCGCAAGTGGTCTTCACCTCCAACTGGGGCAATGACCTGATGCTCCTGCTCAAGCAGGGCAAACCCATGGGGCTCAAGGCCAAATTCGTCTGCTACTACGCCAACGACGACGTGCTCATCAAGGGCATCGCCGACGATGAGGCGGTCATCGGCAGCATCGGCGCCGAGGTGTACATGCTGTCCATCCCCACCGAAGCCAACAAGGCCTTCGTGAAGAAATACCACGAAGCCAAGGGCCACTACCCCACCTGGCTCATCGGCAAGGGCTACACGGCCACCATGTTCTGGGCCGAGGCCGTCAAGAAGGCCGGCACCACCAACGTGAGAAAAGTGATCCAGGCCTGGGAGGGTCTGAGCTACGACGGTCCGGCCGGCACCTGGACCATGCGCGCCTGCGACCATCAGGCCCAGGTTCCCTACTGGATCGGGGAAATCGTGAAGGAAAACCCCTTCTTCGATCACGCCTACGTGGCCGACGCCACCATGATCCCGGCCGAGGACGTGGCGGTGCCCTGCGAAGAGACGGGCTGCAAGGGCATGGGCAAGTAACGGAAACGGCGCATCCTCAGCCCGCGGCGTCCCATTCCCACGCCGCCGCGGGCTGGCGGGGGAGGAACGGCTCCATGAAGTATCTGATCACAGGCGGTTGCGGCTTCCTGGGGTCCAGCCTGGCGCGGCGACTGATCCGCGAGGGGGCCCGGCCGGTTCTGCTGGATGTGGCGCCGTTGGGCCCCATGCTCCAGGACGTCCGGGATCGCCTGGATTACGTGCGCGGATCCCAGACCAATCTCTCCGTTGTGCTCAACTGCCTTCGGGAACACTCCGTAAGGGGGGTCTTTCATCTGGGGGGCATGCTCTCGGCTCCCAGCGAACAGGATCCCTGGTCCGCCTTCGACGTCAACGTGGTGGGAACCTACAACGTGTTGGAGGCGTGCCGGATCGCCGGCGTGGACCAGGTCGTCTACGGCAGCACGGTGGCCGTCTACAGCCGGGGCATCCGCACCGACTTCATCGACGACGACACCCTCCAGCGCCCCACGAGCATGTACGGCACCACCAAGGTCTTCGGGGAGCTGCTGGGAAGATTCTACCGCCGCAAGTTCGGGCTGGACTTCCGGGGCGTGCGGATCCCCTCCGTGGTGGGCCCCGGAGCCAAGACGGCGCACATGTCCATCTACAACGCCTGGGCCATCGAATACCCTCTTCGGGGCAAGCCCTACCGGCTGCTCTGCGAGCCCGAGACCCGGTGCCCGGTGATCTACTTCAAGGACGCCGCCCGCTCCCTCTGGGAACTTTCCCAGGCGCCCGCGTCGCGGATCGAAACCGTCGTCTACAACCTGGCGGGCATCACACCGGCCTTCTCCGCCCGGGAGCTTGTGGAGCACGTCCGCAAGAGGCTCCCCGGAGCCGATCTGGACTTCAGGCCCGATCCGCTCATCGTGGAGCTCCTTCGGGAACTGGGGCGGTTGAGGATCGTGGACGACGCGGCCCGTAGCGAATGGGGCTGGTCGGCCCGATACGGGCTGCCGGAGATGATTGAGGATTTCATCCAGGAGTTTTCAAAACACGCCGCCTGGTACGCCTAACGGCGGTCCTGAAAGGCGGGCTTAAAGCCCGCCCCTACGAAATGCGTGGATCGCTTGGGGAGCAACCAGGGGTTGCTCCACGGGCCCACCGATTTGCCCCCCTTTACGGAATGTGTCGATTCACTTCATGAAGTTGCGATGGCCCTTTCCGCGGGGCTGAAGCCCCGCGGAAAGGGTCATCGTAAGTCCATGAAGCGGCAGGAAATACGCGATGGCTTATCCGACGGCCGGGTGTTCCTCCGCAGCCCTAAAGGGCTGCGCTACGAGAAAAGAGGTCGCCCGCAGCGTTCTCGGACAGGCTCTTAGGAGGCTGTCCGAAAACTTTGCAAACCGTCACTCCCGCGCAAGCGGGAGTCCATAGGTTCCCGGAAATCCTGGATCCCCGCTTTCGCGGGGATGACGGATGGACGTTGAACGGCGTAAATCTGCCGTTGTCAGACAGGCTCTTAGGAGCCTGTCCGAAAACGAACCCGAAAGCCTCCTAAAGCCCTGTGCCGTCCCCGTCGTCCTCTTCCAGACCGCCCAGTCCTTCCAGGGTCGTGAAGGCCTCCTCCAGGGCGTCCAGAAGCTCCTGCTCCTCCTCGCCCAGGAAGTCCTCCGGTTCTCTGTGCATTTCCTCCCAGATGGGAAAAAGGAGCGTTTGGGCCTCGTCCTGCATCACGTAAGGGGCGGCTTCCACGGCGGCCGTCACCAGGGCCAGGTCCTCTTTTTTCCAGGCGCGAAGGATCTTTTTGATCTCGCGAGCCGCCTGGGGGATTCCCCACATGCCAGCGGCACTCACCGCTTCGTAGCGGATGGTGTCGTCCTTGGACTTGAGGGCTTCCAGGATCTGCTTCTCGAAGCCGCTCACCCACCGCATGCAGAAAACCGCCGTGAGACGCCAGTCCGCATCCTTGGACGCGTAGGCGGAGGCCACCGCTTCTTCGTGCCAGTCCTGGGGAGCGCGCACCGACGCTTCCAGCACGCGCCGGCGCACCAGCTTGGGCAGCTTGGGATCCAGGTAAAGATCGTGGAGCGTCTTTTGGATCCTTTCGAACATGGCCTCGCTGACGGGGGCATCCTCCGGCTCGTCGAAGCCTTCCACATCCACGTACTCCAGGGCTGCGCCCAGAGCCACCGCGGCCATGCCGCGGATCTCTTCGTCTTCCGTCTCGTCGGCCGCCACGTTGAGGAGCATCTCCGCCATGTCGTCGTTCATGACCACCAGATCCCCGGCCATCTCGCACGCCATGATCCGCACATCCCGGTCGGCGTTCTTGTCGCGCACCACCGCCGCGATGGTATCCCCCGCATTCTCCGGCCAATCCCAGGGGTCCAGCCCCGCCAACACCGCTATGTCCACTCTCGTCTTGTCCATGCCCTTTCTCCTTCGATTCGTTTCATGGGTTGTTTGTCGAGCCGTGTGCTTATAGTGCTTTTATTTCGGAGAACCAAGTCCTTATTGGCGCCTGCCGTTCTTTTTCGATTCCCGCCTCGCTACACTCTCACCGCCCTTGGTTCACTTCTTCCAAGGCAAGTTCCTGGTAGTGCTGCGTCAACCGCTGGCAGAACCGGTCCCACCTTCGGGCCCGATCCATGGTCTCGCCGTTCACCGGGTGGGAGATGGGACCGGAAAGCAGATCTTCCGCCTCACCGGAGATCTCCTTCACCAGTCCTTCGGAAGCCCCTTCCAGGATCCGGCCCACAAATTCCGCCGGCGGGTACCAGGCGCGCACCCGGCTCAGGTCCCGATGGATCTGCGTAAGGAGCACATTCCGGGGCCCTTCCCAGAGCTCGTTCACCGCCGCGTCCCGATAGAGCCTGGGAAGGGCGGAAAAGTCCTCCATCACGCCATGTCCGCCGAAGATGGACATGGCTCCGCGAATCACGTCCGGAGCATCCCAGGCCGCGGTGACCTTCTGAAGCATGATGAGTTCCCGGACGTCGAATCGGAGCTTCCGAACCGCATCGGGCTCGTCGGCGGCCAGCCCCCCTTTGAGCCCCTCGGGTAATGCCAGAAAGCTTCGGTAAAGACGAAACGCCCCCGCCAGGGTGCGTTGCGCGGTCCGCTCCATTCCGGCAAGTTGGGACGCCACCAGCGGGAAACGATCGATTCGCTGCCCGAAGGCCTCCCGGAACTGCGCATAGGCCTTGGCTTCCCGAACGGCGCGGGCCATGAACGCCGCACTGGAAAGGCCCACGGTCAGCCGGGAGAGGGTGAGCACGATCCCCACCACGTTGGCGAGCCCCCGTTCCAGGGGTCCCACGGGATAGGCCACCGCACCGTTGAAGGTGATCTCCGCCGTGGGCAGTTCGCTGGTTCCCATCTTCCACTTCAGTCGATCGATGGTGAAGCCGTTGCGGATCCCCTTAGGCTCATCGCCTGGCAGCCAGGAGGGAACGACGAAAAGAGCCACCGAATCCGCCCCCCGGGGCTTCGCCGTCACCACGGCGTAGTCCGCATGGGTGGCGGAACAGAAGAACTTGGTTCCGTAAAGTCGCCAGGTCCCCCCCTCCTCCACCGCCTCCACCCGGTTGGCCGGCACGTCGGATCCGCCCTGGATCTCGGAAAGGTACTGGGCCCCGATGGCGAAACGTCCGTCCAGGCCCTCCTTGCAGTGCCTTCGGATGCGCAGGAGTTCGGGCGTGTCGGCGAACTTGTCCAGCAGAGCCACGAGGCCTTCCGTACAGGTGACCGGACAGGCGATGCACGCTTCCCCCAGCTGATAGATCAGGAACATCTTGGTGAGCTTCACCCACGGATGCGTCCTTTCGGAAAAGAGCGCCTCGGAAAAGACCTCCCTTTCCAGCAGTTCCGTTTCCAGGGGGCGCACGATCCGGTCCACGCGCCGCCCGTAGGCGTCGAAATGCTGCACGGCGGGGCGTTTTTCCGGAAGCGCCGCCGCCTCCGCCAGATCTTTCCAGCGGAACGACACCTTCCGGGAAAGCGCTCTGGCTTCCCGGTCCACTTCCTCCCAGCGATCCCCGCAGTAGTGGCGAACGACGGCCTGCGCCATGGGATCGTCCGCATAGAAGTCCAGGGAATCCCGGCGTTCCAGGTAGGCATCGAAGCGATAAGGGTTCGGCGTCAGCTGTTCCGTCATGGAGTCTTCCTCCTGGGACATTCGGTGCGTGGGAGCGGCAGGCGCTCCCCAATCGTTTCTTGTTGGGAGAGGAACGTGTATCTTATGGATCGAGATGCAACTTCAGGCAAGGCAAGAATTTCTCTGCCTTGGGGAGACCGGCGAGGAAAAAGGGACGGCATGTCGCAGAGCAAAATTCCCGTTTTCACCCACGAGGATTTTCTGGAGCCCTACACCCACGACCCGGCGGCCGCCCCGGGCAGGATCCAGTGCATCCGCGAAGCCATCTCCGACATCGCCGAATACCACGAGGTTCTTCCCGCGTCGTGGGAAGATATCCAGCGGGTTCACACGGACCGGCACATCCAGCGGGTAATCCGGGAGGGGCTGGATCCCATCGCGTCCCTGGCGGCGGGAGGTGCCGTCATGGCGGCTCTGGAAGGGATGAGCAGGCCCTCCTTCGCCCTGGTCCGCCCGCCGGGGCACCATGCGTCGGCAGACGCTTCCTGGGGTTTTTGCTACTACAACAACGTGGCCGTGGCGCTGGATCACCTGAAACGCCGCGGGCTCATTAAGACCGCCTACGTTCTGGACTTCGACCTGCATTACGGCGACGGAACGGTGAACATCCTGAAGCCCAAAGGCTACGCGGCAATCCTGAACCCGCAAACGGAGGACCGGTCGGAATACCTGAAGATCGTGGAACGCGATCTGGCCCGCGTCCAGGCGGACATCATCGCCGTTTCGGCCGGCTTCGACGCCCATCGGCTGGACTGGGGCGGGATTCTCCTGACCCGCGACTACCACGCCATGGGCGTGCTGATCCGGGAGGCCTGTCGGCGGCTCGGGATCGGCTGTTTCGCCGTGCTAGAAGGGGGCTACAACCAGGCCGTGCTGGGCAAAAACGTCCGCGCCTTCCTCCTGGGCCTCCTGGGTCTTCCCGCTCCGAATTAACCCGTCCGCCAGGAGGCCCGCAAATCTGACAGAGTTCTATTTTCGGGCTGTAATGGCATCAGCAAGAGATCGAAACAGTGTCTGTGGGAGCGGCGCAAGCCGCGATGAGGGTACCCGGCAGTCCAACAGACGCACGATCACTCCAAGAGAATCGGCCCTCGCGGTGCTCCCGCCCGAAGACAGTGCCCCGGAGCAGCCGCTTTCATCTACGAGAGGGACTGCAAGGGTCCCGCGTTGGCGCTCATGTCGTCACGTCTTCCCCTTCGAAGATCCGCCGGGGTGAGGCGCCGCCGGTGCTTTCCAGGGCGTCGATCCAGCCCTGCACCCTTTCGGTGCCGTAAGCGGCCTTCCATGCGTCCACGATGATCTCCACGGGAACGTCCGCATACTCGCCATGGTATTCCAGGTATTCCATGAACTTTTGCCGCTTCTTGTCGTACGGATGAAGGAGCGAATCGCTTCGGCCGTCGAAGTCCAGGGGATCGGTTCCGTGCCGCTCGCACAGTTCCTTGTTGAAGGCGGGAGTGGCCTTGACCCACCGGCCGTCCAGAAAAAGGTCCGTGTAGCCGTGGTAGACGAAGACGTTGGATCCCAGGTAGTCCAGAAGCTGGCGGGTGGCCAGATGGTTTTTCACGGTGGCGAACCCGATCCGGGCGGGAATGCCCTGGGACCGGGCCACGGCGCAAAGAAGCGCTGCCTTGGGGATCCAAAAGCTTCGTCCGCGCCGCAGGACTTCGCTCGCCCGGTAGTGTTCGGGGCGGTAGAAGGGCGAATACGGGTCGTAGCGGATCCGATCCCTCACGGCCCGATAGAGTCGAACGGCCTTTTCCACGGGATCCGTCGTAGCGCCCACCGCTTCCCGGGCAAAGGCGAGCACCCGCCGATGGTCCCAGTCCAGGATGGCCGTAGGTTCCAGGTAATCCCGGATCATCTCTTCCCGTCGCCGCCGCCTCTCCATGGCCGCTCCTCTCATTGACTCAGCCCCAGCAACTTCCTCACCTTCCGGGCCTCACGGAGGTTCACCTCGGCGGTTAAGGGATCCGCCCCCGGAGACCGCTCAATGCTCTGAAGGAGGGCTTCCACGGCCTCCCGGCCATGGGCGGTCCGGGCCGCTTCCCGCGGTGTTTTCCCTTGCAGGGCCGGTATGGGTTCATCGATCCAGTGTTCCCAGTGAGTGCGGAGCATGTTCTCCATGAGCGCCCTGGCCTCGGGTTGCTCCATCAGCTCTTGGTATTCCCGAGAGGCATCCCCGGAAGACGCGCCGGCCGACTCCTTATTGAGCACCGCCTGGAGGGACTGGATCTCGTCGGCCTTGAATCGGGCGTCCCGCCCAAGGCGGCGGTCGATCTCACGGCGCAGCATTTCGGCCCGCTCCGCCGAGTTCACCTCCCCGATCAGGCGATGCCCATCCAGGCGGATGCGGCCCAACACCGTGTTGGGCATGCCTCGACTTCTCCTGAATTCCAAGCGATCCCAGGAGAACTCAAGGCGGATCATCCGTCCCGAATCGTCCCGGTCCGCTTCCTCCTCCAGTTCTTCCCGCGTCCGGGTATGACAGAGGCCGTGGAGCTTTTCAAAGGCCTTCTCGGGGGATGGGATGTCGTAAATCAAGCGATGAAATTCCAACCGGTGTCCGTCGGTGTTGCACAGCATGGGCCCCGCGAACACTTGCCTTTCCAGATCGAAATAGAGCATGCGGATCTCCGCATCCCAATCATGCAACACGTCGTCATCAATGACGGTGTTGCCGCGCAGAAGCCGCTTTCTCAGTTCGATAACGGCCGGCTTTCGGTCCGGGAAGAAAACGGTCACGCCGGTGGCGTTCAACATCCCCACGCCGTCCACAGTCACCGCCTTGCCGAAGATCACGTCCCCGGGTTGGAGCACCTGCGAGGCGGATTTTTCAAACACGTAAACGGGATTGCCGGTGAGAAGGTCCTTCAATTGCAACCCCTCGCCCTTGTGGACGCTCACCACATCGTAAAAGGAAAAGGGCTTGCGGTTGATGGCATCGATCAGAAGCCTTTCCCGGGGATCCAGTCTCATTGAGCGATGTTCGGCGTAGAGTTCCGCCACCGTCCGACCTGGGGGGCCCGGCAACTCGATTTCCGTTTCCGACGGGTCGTACTCCCAGTTGAAGAGAAACCAGGGCACGAAAATCTGGAAAAGCTTCTCATAGTCGAGTTCATCCACATCTTCTTCCGGCTCCGGCCACACCAGAAATTCGTCCATGGCCACCGCTAGCGCTTCCGGACCGAACACCCGCCTGCCATAGGTCATCAGTCGATCCACCAGTTTGCCATACGTCCGCGACAATTTTTCGTAATACAACCCCGGTGACGGTTCCGGCGTCTTGTTGAGGCAACATTTCTTGTACTTTTTCCCGCTGCCGCACGGGCACGGATCGTTCCGTCCTGTGGTTTTCATGGATTCCCTCCTTCCGCTGCAATGAGATTCCCGTCCGCCCAATCCCCTCCTGACAATCCTTCCACCACCTTGTCACCCGAAAACCTCCATCGGTCAAGGGCCCTCGCTCGCTCCGCCCCGGCGCACCCTTTCCACGGTGTCATGCGGCAACCTGATATGCCCAGCCTAACCCTCATGGCGGCTCCGCCAGCCCGCCGGCATAAAAGAACCTGCACCGGGGCACTCTCTGCCCTGTGGGAGCACCGCGAGGCGCGATGAGCCCCGGTCGTCCTGTAGGCGCCGCAAGGCGCGATGAGCTGGCAGCCGCAACGCCATGGAATGGCCGCCCACCCCATTCGCGGCTTTCGCCGCTCCCACAGGAGGTAATGGTGCTTCCATAGGTTCTTGCAGTGTCTTCAAGTCATAAGGCAAGATCAGGCTGGGGGAGACATCGAGGTGTGAGCATTGGGTACAGGTTTCGGCAAGGATCCTCACCTTATGGATAACCACATCACGTTCGAAGACATCGTTCACGCCGTCAGCAACGGCATTCTGGTCACCGACGCCGAGGGGATCCTCCTTCACATGAACCGGGAAGCCGAAAAGATCCTGGAGTTGCAAGCGGGTCAGCACCTGGGACGCTTCATCTCCCACGTGCTGCCCCTCACCGGCCCCCAGGTGATGGAGTGCCTCCGGACGGGCCGGCCCAAGCTGGGCCACCAGATCATCGGAAAGAAGGTGGACCTGGTGTTGAGTATCACCCTCATCCGCAAAAACGGCCACCTCCAGGGGGCCGTCTGCACCTTCCAGGAACTGGGCGCCTTTGAAAACACGGCCAAGAAGCTCCGATCCTACAAACGCTTGAACCGCCAGCTGGAGACGATCTTCAAGGCGTCTTCCGACGGCATCTGGGTCTGCGACGGCCGCGGGACCGTCATCAGCATCAACGAGGCCTCGGAACGGCTCAACGGCATCCGGGCCCGGGAGGTGGTGGGCAAGAGCGTCTCCCAACTGGTGGCCGACGGCCTCTTCGATCGGTCCGTGACGCTGGAAGTGCTCAAGAACCGCGGACAGGTGAGCCTCATGCAGTACGTCCAGCGCACCGGCCGCTACCTGCTGGCCACCGGCACTCCGGCCTTCGACGACGACGGACGCATCCACCTGGTGGTGGTCAATGAGCGCGACATGACGGACCTGAACGCCATGCGCCGGGAGCTGGAACAGAGCCACATGGCCGTACGCAAGATGAAGGATGAGCTGGTGGAACTGAGCATGCTGGAGCTCAAGCGCCATGGAATCGTGGCCGAAAGTCCGGCCATGCAGCAGATCCTGAGGGCGGCCCTCAAGCTGGCGCGGCTGGAAGCGTCCAATATCCTGATCCTGGGCGAATCCGGGACGGGAAAGGGCCTGCTGGCCAAATTCATCCACCAGAGCAGCGATCGGGCGCGTCATCCCTTCATTCAGATCAACTGCGCGGCCCTTCCCGAACATCTCCTGGAAGCGGAACTGTTCGGCTACGAACGCGGCGCCTTCACCGGGGCCCGGGAACAGGGCAAGGCGGGGCTTTTCGAACTGGCCCACGGCGGCACCCTCTTTCTGGACGAGGTCGGAGACCTGCCCCTGCCGCTGCAGGCCAAGCTCCTCAAGTGCCTGGACGACCACGAGATCCTGCGCCTGGGCGCCACCCGGCCCAAGACCATCGATTGCCTGGTCATCCCCGCCACCAACCAGGATCTGGAGGAACAGGTGCGGCGCCGCCGATTCCGGCAGGATCTCTTCTATCGTAGATAATGTCCGTCAGAAGATCGAGGAGATCAACAAGCGGCGGCGCCGATTCCGGCAGGATCTCTTCTATCGGCTGAACACCTTCAGTCTGAAGATACCGCCTCTGAGGGAGCGCCGGGACGACATCCTGGAGCTGGCCCGCCACTTCCTTTCCCGCTACAATGAGCAATACGACATGAACAAGCGCCTTTCGGGAAGCGGCCTCCAATTGCTGCTCCACCATCCCTTTGCCGGCAACGTGCGGGAGCTCAAAAACATCCTGAAGCGGGCCGTGGTCATGGCGGAAGGCGAGGTTCTGGACGACTTTCTGCGCGCGATCCTGGAACCCGCGGCGGCGGAAGCCGGGCAAGCGCCCGGCGGTCGCATCCGCCTTGCCCACGAGCTGCAGCGGATGGAGCGCCGGTTGATCCGGGAGGCCATGGCCCGATGCCGCAACACCCGGGAGTTGGCCGCCGAGCTGGGCATCAGCCAGCCCACGGCGGTCCGAAAGATGCGGCGGTACGGCCTTCGGTTCCGATGATGCACCCCTGCATCGCCCGATAGAATCCTTTCCGGTAAATGCCTGTAATATGGGACCCTTGACTCTGATGCCTCTCTGCATCCCCTTGCTTACTTAGTCTTTACAGGGTCTTGAGAGGATTTTTGATGCATTCTGGATTCACGAACCAAGAGCCGGCCCGGGCAACCGTCTGGAATCAGACATCAAGCGCGGTGTTGGCCCGTCCCTTGCCTATAGCAACCTCCGGACACCGGGACCGTACTCGCATTACCGCCCCCCACAACCCACACGAGAGGACCGTTCCATGAACACGCCTTCAAAGAACCAGGATCTCCAGGCCCGCCGCAGCCGGGTGGTCACGTCGGCCTATGCCAGCCTGCGCCCGTGCTACATCGAGCGCGGCGTGGGCGCCCGCCTCTACGATGTGGAAGGCCGGGAATACATCGACTTCGCCGGCGGCATCGCCGTCATGAACGTGGGACACAGCCACCCGAAGGTGGTGGCCGCCATCCAGGAGCAGGCCCGAAAGCTCACCCACACCTGCTTCATGGTGCTGCCCTACGAACCGGCCGTGCTCCTGGCCGAGAAGTTGGCCCAGGCCGTCCCCGGCCGCTTTCCCAAGTCCGCGGTTTTCGTCAACAGCGGAGCCGAAGCCGTGGAAAACGCGGTCAAGGTGGCGCGCTATCACAGCAAGCGCCAGGCGGTGATCGCCTTCGAAAACGCCTTCCACGGCCGAACTCTTCTCACCATGAGCCTGACCAGCAAGATCAAGCCCTACAAGTTCGGTTTCGGACCGTTTGCTCCGGAAGTCTACCGCATGCCCTTCGCCTACTGCTATCGCTGCCCGTTCCAGCTTCGCTACCCGCAGTGTGAGACGGCGTGCGCGGACTTTCTGCGGGAGTTTTTCCTCACCCACGTGGCCGCCGAAAATACCGCCGCCCTCATCGTGGAACCCATCCAGGGCGAGGGCGGATTCATCACGCCGCCGCCCGAATACTTTCCCAAGCTCAAGGCCATTTGTGAAGAATTCGGGGTGCTTTTCATCGCCGACGAAATCCAGACCGGCATGGGGCGGACGGGCACCCTCTTCGCCATGGAACACTGGAACGTGGAGGCGGACATCACCACGGTGGCCAAAAGTCTCGCGGCGGGCATGCCCCTGGGCGCCGTGGTGGGGAAAAAAGAGATCATGGACAGCGTCCATCCCGGCGGCCTGGGCGGAACCTACGGCGGAAACCCGGTGGCCTGCGCCGCCGCCCTGGCGGTCTTCGACGTGATCGAAACCGAGGACCTGCTCGACCGGGCCCGAAAGTTGGGCGAGAAGCTTCGCCGTCGTCTGGACGAGATGCACGGGCGCTTCCAATGCATCGGGGAAGTCCGGGGTCTGGGTCCCATGCTGGCGCTGGAGCTGGTGAAGGACCGGGAGACCAAGGAGCCGGCGCCGGACGCCGCCAAGCGGCTCACCGACTACTGCTTCGATCGGGGCCTGGTGCTGCTGAGCTGCGGCACCTTCGGCAACGTGATCCGGCTGCTCATGCCGCTGGTGATCGAGGATGAACTTCTGGATCGCGGGCTTGAGATCCTGGAAGACGGCCTTCGAACACTTGAGGGTTAATAGGAAAAAAAACCGCGAATGAACACGAATAAACGCCAATGGCGATGAGCGCGATGTGGGAGCGGCGAAAGCCGCGAACGGGGTGGGCGGCCGTTCCATGGCGGTGCGGCTCCCCAGCACATCGCGCCTTGCAGCGCCTACAGGGCGCACAGCGCGCTGGGACCAGTTCTTTCATCCATGCCCGGTGGCGACTGCCGTCAGGATCGCGGAGTTTAAGAAGACATGGACGATATAGCCCAACCGTTTCCCCCCCAATTGAAGGAAGGCAGAAGGGAGAACCGGATCGTAACAACCCTAATCAGGAGGTCGCCATGAAGGCTCGCACCCGAACAACCCTGTGGTTTCAACTGGCCCTGGTCCTGACCCTGGGCACCCTGATGGCCTGGGGCCCCGCCGTTCCCGTCCAGGCCCAGGACGTGGTGGTGAAGGTGGGCAACATCATCCCCCTTTCCGGCCCGTCCGCGTCCGTGGGACTCCAGGGCAAGCAGGCCCGGGAAATGGCGGTGGAGGAGATCAACGCGGCGGGAGGCATCCAGTCCCTGGGCGGCGCCAAGCTGGTGATGCTCTACGCCGACTCCGAATCCAAACCGGAAAAGGGAGTGGCGGAAGCCGAGCGGCTCATCAACACCGAAAAGGTCCACGTGCTTACGGGATGCTGGAACTCGGCGGTCACCTACCCCGTGACGGCGGTGGCCGAGCGCTACGGCATCCCCTTCATCGTTCCGGTATCCGTGGCGGATAAGATCACGGAGCAGGGCTTCAAGAATGTGTTCCGCATCGCGGCCAAGGACAGCTGGTGGACCCGGGACCAGTTCGCCTTCCTCAAGGACCTGCAGGAGGAGTTCGGCACCAAGGTGAGCAAGCTGGCCTTCGTCTATGAAAACGGCGACTGGGGCAAGGGATTCGCCGAGCAGTGGAAGAAGCTGGCCGCCGAACAGGGCTACGAAGTGGTGCTGGACGAACCCTATCCGTCCACGGCCACGGACCTGAGCCCCGTGGTGCAGAAGATCCGGCGGGCCCGCCCGGATGTGCTGATGCTGGTTTCCAATGCGGCGGACGCCATCCTGCTCACCAACACCCTGGCCGAATACAAGGTGAACCTCAAGGCCGTCATCGCCAGCGGCGGCGGCCATGCGGACCCCTCCTTTCTCAAGGCCGCCGGTGAAAACGCGCGGTATCTTTTCGACATCGTGGAATGGGAAACGGACATCAATAAGCCCGGCGCCCAAGAAGCCAACGCCAAGTACAAGGCCAAGTACGGACAGAACCTGACGGGAGAGGCGGTGGACGCTTATCTTGCCATGTACGTGCTGGCGGACGCCCTGGAGCGCGCCGGGTCCCTGGATCCGGCCAAGATCCGGGAGGCCCTGGCGGCGACCAACTACCGCAGCGGTCCCGGCATGATCGTGGGCTATGACGCCGTGGAATTCGACGAGACGGGACAGAACAAGCACGCCTCCCTGGTCATGGTCCAGATCAACGACCTGGGCCACGGCCTGGAGCGCATCACGGTCTGGCCCAAGGGCGCGCGCCGCGCCGGCTACACCCCGGTCTTCCCCATGCCCGCGCGATGAAAAGCGGAAGGCCTCTTCCCCCTGCGGGAGCGAGGAAGACCGCGACGGCCGTCTATCGCACTTCGCGGCGCTCCCCCAGGAGGCCGTTGACCGGTCCGCTTTTTCATCCCTTCGGGTGGCGCGAGGGGGACCGTGACCGTTCAAAGAATAATTGGGAGTTTGACGGGCGGGGGTAAACCCCGCCCCTACCCGAGAGATCAACGGAATTTGTAATGGCGCATCCCCGGTAGGGGCGGTTCGCGAAGCGCCCCTACGACAAGAACGGAGAGGCAATCTTCCACCCAAGCCTCCAGGCAGCGAGAGATTCCGCCATGCTCTTTTTGATCGAAGACGCCATCAACGGCATCCTCATGGGCTCCATCTACGGCCTCACCGCCCTGGGCCTCACGGTCATCTTCGGCGTGCTCAAGGTGATCAACTTCGCCCACGGCAGCCTGCTCATGGTGAGCATGTACGCGGCCTACTGGACGGTGGCCCTGACCGGCTGGCACCCCTATCTGGCCCTGGTGATCGTGGCCCCGGCCATGTTCGTCTTCGGCTACTACCTTCAGGACGTCGTCATCAAGCCCATCTTCAAGGCCGAACAGGACGTGCGCGAGCCCATCACGGTGATCATCGTCACCACGGGCGTCTGGTACATCCTGGACAACCTCACCCTGCTCCTCTTCGGCCCCCAATACCGCACCCTCCAGGACAATCCCTTGCGGGGCCGGATGCTGGAAATCGGGCAGATGCTCATCTCGGTACCCAAGCTGTGGGGGTTCGCAGCCGCCGTTCTCACCGCATCGGGACTCTACCTCTTTTTCCAAAAGACCCGGCTGGGGCGGGCCGTCCGGGCCACCAGCCTGGATCGCCAGGCCGCAAGCCTCATGGGCATCAACCAGTACAAGGTCTATAACATCGCCTTCGGGATCGGCACGGCCACGGCCGGCATCGCCGCCGTGACCCTGGTCCCCTTCTACAACGTGTTTCCCACGGTGGGCGTTCTTTTCGACATCAAGGGATTCATCATCGTCGTGCTGGGAGGGCTGGGGAGCATCGGAGGCGCCTTGCTGGGCGGCATCATCATCGGGCTCATCGAATCGGTGGGTCCCCAGTTCATGACCGCCACCTGGACGGAAGCCATCGTTTACGGCCTCTTTTTGCTGGTTCTCTTCGTCAAGCCCTCGGGGCTCTTCGGCGTGCGCTACGACTGGTAAATCCCCTGGAACGGAATCGGACGGCACATGACTAGGCGACACTACAACAAGATGGCGGCCGCGATCGTCCTGATCCTGGCCTTCGGACTGCCCCTGGTGGTGCGCAGCGCCACCTATCTTCACATCCTGGTCCTTCTCTATTTTTACGCCTACCTCACCACCAGCTGGAACCTGGTGGGCGGATTCGCCGGGGTGCTGCCCCTGGGACATGCGGCCTTCGTGGGCATCGGCGCCTACACCTCCACGATCCTCTACCTGCAGTACGGGATCAGCCCCTGGATCGGGATGCTGGTGGGAGGCGTTCTGGCGAGCTTCGTGGGGGTGCTCATCGGGCTGCCCACCTTCAAGATGCGCGGCGCCTATTTCGCCCTGGCCACCATCGCCTTTGCCGAAGGGATCCGGGTCATGGTGGAAAACATCGACCGGCTCGGCCCGTTCGTCCTGAACGGCCCGCGGGGCCTGCAGATTCCGCCCCTGAAGCTGGGCCTGGGCAACCTCATGTTCGCCTCCAAGGAGCCCTACTACTACATCATCCTGCTCATGCTCCTGGCCGTGCTGGCCCTCACGTGGGTCATCGCCCGCTCCAAGCTGGGCTATTATCTCAATGCGGGCGGCGAGGAACCGGACGCGGCCATGGCGCTGGGGGTCAACGTGGCCCGGGCCAAGCTCACGGCCATGGCCATGAGCTCTTTTCTCACGGCTCTGGCGGGCGCCTTCTACGCCCAGTTCACCCTCTACATCCACCCCAAGAGCGTCATTTCCCTGGATTTGTCCTTCGAGATCGCGTTCATCGCCCTCATCGGAGGCCGCGGCTCCATCGCCGGCCCGGTGCTGGGGGCCCTGCTGCTCCGGCCCGTGAGCGATTTTTCCCGGATCCACTTCGGAGACACCCTGCCGGGCCTGCACCTGGTCATCTTCGGCGTGGTGCTCATCCTGGTCATGATCTTTCAGCCGCGCGGCCTCCAGGAACCGCTCACCCGCGCCTACAACCGCTTGTTGGATCGACTGGCACCCGGGCAAACGAAGGAATTGGGAGCATGAACATCCTGGAAGTGAAAGAGCTGGGAAAGGACTTTGGCGGCCTGACGGCCCTGGAAGGGGTCCATCTCACCATCCAAGCGGGCCGGATCTTCGGCCTCATCGGACCCAACGGGGCGGGAAAATCCACCGCCTTCAACTGCATCGCGGGGGTCTATGCGCCGACCCGAGGCGAAATCCGGTTCAACGGCGAGGTCATCAACGGCCAGAAGCCCTGGAACCTCTGCAAGAAGGGGCTGGCCCGAACCTTCCAGATCGTCAAGCCGTTCGCTTCCAAGACCGTGCTCTACAACGTCATGGTGGGAAGCTTTCTGCACACCAACAGCACCCGGGAAGCGCGCCGGCGGGCCCTGGAAGTCCTCGATTTTCTCCATTTCGCCGACAAGGCCCACATGCGCGCCGGGGATTTGACCATCGCCGACCGGAAGCGCCTGGAAATCGCACGCGCCCTGGCCACCCGCCCCAAGCTCCTGCTGCTGGACGAGGTCATGGCGGGCCTGCGCCCCGCCGAGGTGGATCAGATGGTGGAGATCATCCGCCGGCTGCGGGACCAGGGGATCACCATCTTCGTCATCGAACACATCATGCGTGCCATCATGGCGTTGTCCGATCGGGTCGCCGTGCTCCATTTCGGAAAGAAGATCGCCGAGGGAACCCCGCAGGAAGTGGCTTCGGACGAGCGGGTGATCAAGGCCTATCTGGGAGAAGAGTATGTCGTTTCTGGAAGTTAAGCATCTGGATGTCTTTTACGGCGATGTGCAGGTGATCTTCGATCTTTCCATGCACGTGGATGAAGGCGAGGTGGTGAGCATCATCGGCGGAAACGGCGCGGGAAAGTCCACCCTGCTCAAGGCCCTGTCCGGGCTGGTGCCTCCCCGGTCGGGGGAGATCCTCTTTCAGGGGCGGGCGCTGCACCGGGCGCCACCGGAGGAGATCGTGGAAGAAGGCATCGTCCATGTCCCGGAGGGACGCCGCCTCTTTTCCCTCATGTCCGTCAAGGACAACCTGATCGTCGGGGCCTACAACCGGCGGGCGGACGCCGTGAAGGACCGGACCCTGGCGGAGGTCTACGAGCTCTTCCCCAGGCTGAAGGAGCGGGAAGCCCAGATGGCCATGACCCTTTCGGGAGGAGAACAGCAGATGGTGGCCATCGGACGGGGCCTCATGGCCAAGCCCAGGCTGCTCATGCTCGACGAGCCGTCCCTGGGCCTGGCCCCCATCCTGGTGAAGTCCATCTTCGATACTCTCAAAAAGATCGCCCAAGCGGGCACCACCGTGCTTCTCGTGGAACAGGACGTAAAGCATTCCCTGAGCCTGAGCGATCGCGGCTATGTGCTGGAACACGGCCGGATCGTCCTGGAAGGGCCCGCCGCCGATCTTTTGAACGACCCCCACGTGAAGACGGCCTACCTGGGG
The DNA here is from genome assembly GCA_014359885.1 of Desulfacinum sp. GTDB lineage: Bacteria > Desulfobacterota > Syntrophobacteria > Syntrophobacterales > DSM-9756 > Desulfacinum. The sequence goes on along the minus strand of JACIYN010000050.1, from coordinate 47,468 downwards.
CTTTGAGTCCCACAGATGCCAACCTGCTGCATCGCGCCCGCTGGGGATCAGCTCACCACGTCTTCGTCTTCGAAGATCCGGGACGGTGCGGCGTCGGCCTTTTCCAGGGCGTCGATCCAGCCCTGCACCCTTTCCGCCCCGTAGGCGGCCTTCCACGCATCCACGATGGTTTGGACCGGCACGTCCGCGTAAACGCCGTGATATTCCAGATATTCCATGAACTTCCGGCGGCTCTTGTCGTAGGGGTGAAGGAGCGAATCGCTTCGGCCGTCGAAGTCCAGGGGATCGGTGCCGTGCCGCTCGCACAGTTCCTTGTTGAAGGCGGGAGTGGCCTTGACCCACCGGCCGTCCAGAAAAAGGTCCGTGTAGCCGTGGTAGACGAAGACGTTGGATCCCAGGTAGTCCAGAAGCTGGCGGGTGGCCAGGTGGTTTTTCACGGTGGCGAACCCGATCCGGGCGGGAATGCCCTGGGACCGGGCCGCGGCGCAAAGAAGCGCCGCCTTGGGGATGCAAAAACTTCGTCCGCGCCGCAGGACTTCGCTGGCCCGGTAGTGTTCCGGTCGGTGGAAGGGCGAATAGGGGTCGTAGCGGATCCGATCCCTCACGGCCCGATAAAGCCGAACGGCCTTTTCCACGGGATCCGCCGCAGCGCCCACCGCTTCCCGGGCAAAGGCGAGCACCTGCGGATGGTCCCAGTCCAGGATCGGCGTCGCCTGCAAATATTCCCCCGTTCCCGTCATTGCCTCGGTTGCGCTTGCTTTTTGGACCATGACCACACGCTCCTCCGTCTATTGGTTGAAGCTCACCTCACCCTTCCATCCAACCCACAGGCCGCACCCCCATTGGAGAGATCCCACGGGCGAAAACACGGAGAGTCTACACCGGGGTAGACCCGGGTGGGAAAAGGAGTTGCGGAGAGTCGAGGCCTTTTGCTACTGGTTGTGCATCACATGGAGGCGTTGGATGGCATTTTCCTATCAAAGACGTATACAACGGTTGCTCCAAATTCTTGTGGAGGTCAAGAGCCAGCCCGGCCAACCCCTGAAGGCACTGATCGACAAATTGGGCATCAGCAGGGCCCAGTTCTATAAGGATCGGAAGATCCTCGCCGGACTCGGCTTCTCCTTCCACTACGACCGAGGCGCCGGGCGCTTCGTGGTCGACCGGGACGCCTTTCTACCGGTGGAGGATCTGAGCGTGAGCGAACGGATCCTGCTGGTGCTTGCCGTCCGGCAGTTGTCTTCCTCGGGGGATTTCTATATCGGCCATCACGCCCTGAAGGCCGCGAAAAAACTGATTGCGGGTCTGGACGGGGACAGCGCCCGCTTTGCCTCGACCGTCTTCGACGACCTGGTGCTCCGGGAAGGCTTCGGCTGCCGGCCCCACATCGTGGACCGCCTGCAGGAAGCCGTGGTACGGCGCCGACGCATCCGCATCGACTACCTCAAGCCCGGCGCGTCCGAGCCGGCCTGCTATGAACTGGACCCTTATTGCTTCTTTTACCGGGGCCGCGCCTTGTACGTGGAAGGCTATTGTCCCACCCGCAAGGCACTGCGCACCTTCCGGGTCCACCGCATCCGGCGCATCACCGCCACCGGCATTCTTTTTCAACCACAAGAGGACTATGATTTCGGGCGCCGTTCCCGAAACGCCTTTTCCGTTTTCACCTCGGAAGACACGCAAACCGTTCGGGTGCGGTTCAGCCCCAGGGCCCGGCCTTATATCGAAGAGATCTTGTGGCATCCGTCTCAGCAAGTGCAACCCCAAAGGGACGGTTCCCTGATTTTCTGTGCGGAAGTGGCCGCCCCCCGGGAGGTGCTCTGGTGGGCCATGAGCTGGGGAGGTGATGCGGAGATCCTCGAGCCGGAATGGCTGCGCCGGGAAGCGGCCCGGGAATGCCGGAAAATGGTTGAGCTTTACCGTTGACCCCACGGCACAGGAGTGTTCCATGGATTTGGCTCTCCCATCGCGTTTCTGCCTGCTGGACGAAGCGGAACGGGAGGCTCTGGTCGACTCCCGCGACCGGGACTCCTACCAGCCGCATCTCGGCCGTTTTCTCAGCACCACCGGGCAGAGCCGCCTTTTGCGTCGACTCACTCTCGGGGCGTCGGAAAAGTCCTTTGCCTTCCCCCGCTTGGAAATGGACGGCCGGGGATGGATCGTGGACGAGACGGGAACTCGCCGCGGCCGTCTCGTGAGGCTTTCCCTTCCGGCCCGCTCCTACGAACCCCAACTGGCCTTGAGCCATGACTGGTTCTGGAACGAGTGGTGCTCGTTTCTCTGCAGCCCCTTTTCCTGGGCCCGGACGCGGCATGGGGAAGTGGATCTGGTCCTGGGCCGCGGTCATGAAGCGTGGAAGCGCATCGGCCAACAAGGTGTGTCGGGTTGGCTGGAAGAACAATGGGAGCGCCTTTGGCACCACCTGGGATCGCGGCCCCACCTGGAAAGATCGCTCGCCCTCGCCCTGGGATACAAGACCCTTTTCAAGGCCCAGGCGAGTGCGTGGGGCGTCAAGGACATCCCCGTCTTTTCCCGGGATCTCGCCGAATTCCTGGTGGATTACTACAAGAACGGTCCGCGCCGGCTGCAGCTTTTCAAAAGGGCGAGCCTGCCCGCCAAGACCCGCGAGCTGGAAGAGCTTCTCAGCCGGGGAACCTTCACCTCGATCCCTTTTCCCTTCCATGAATCAGAGTATCCCGCGGTTCCGCCGGGCGACTACTTTTCCGGCCGCTCCGATCCCGTGGCCTGCCACGGGTGCGGTCGTGCGGTCCCTCGCAGGAATGCCTACGCCCGGCTCGCCGTTTTCCTCAAAGACGCGGACGAGCGCCCCCAGTCCGGCAAGCACAAGGACGAGAAACCGCTCTTTTGCCCGCTATGCGTCGCCATGGTCCTGGCCTGTCCGGCCAAGCTGACCCCGGAGACCCTGACGGTCCGATTCTTGTGCTCGGAGGGCGATTTCGAGGACAACGCGACGGCCGCCGAGGAGCTGCGCAAATACGTGGCGCAGAGCCTTCACGTGCATGCCGGAAACTTTGTGAGCCTGCATGTGTCCGAGCGAGCCGACGGCAAGTCCCTGGCCGCCTTATGGGGGGCGCAGGCCTACAGCCTGTGGAAGACGGCCGTCACCTTTCCACCGGAACTCTTTCAGCAAGGATTCGGTGTGGAAGTCTTCCCCGGGGAGGAACGGTTCCGGCTTCCCCGTTGGCTGCTGTGGTTCACTTCGGCGATGGCAGACTGGGATCGCGGGTTCAAGTACCGCTTCGTGGCGGAAAAGAAGTTGCGTGTTCCCTTGGCCCAATTTCTACGCCTGGCCGCGCGGGGGAAGGTCTTTCATGCCTTTTACGCCTTGCTGGCGGGCGGCGCGATCCAGGGGGACAGCCGTTCCTGGCGCTGGATCGCGCTGCAGGACATCTGGTCGCGATTGGAAACCTTGATGCTAGAGGAGGATGTGATGCCGCTTCCGGACTACCCCACCATCGTGGGCTTCGCAGGGCTGCTCCTGCCCTTGGCCGAACGCGTCGAATACCGCAAAAGGAGCGACCCCAAAGAGGCCAAACGCGCCATCGGCAAACTTCTGGAGGAGGTGGATCGGCCCATCCAGTACGCCTATACGGCGGCGCGTGAAGCGGGAGACAGCACCTTCATCTTCTGCCGTCGCCCACAGAACCGGACCTTTTACGACAAAGCGGTGGAGTTGCTCGCCCGGGCCGGAGAGGATGTGGAAGGCCTGCGGCGCGAAGGCCGGCGCATCGTGGAGGAGCGGGAGGCTTTCGCCTGGGCCCGGGACGCCGAGGAGCAGATCTTCATCGGCCCGGATCAGGTGGTTCGAGTGACCTGTTATCTGGTCAACGAGGGCGAAGCGCCTCCCTACGCCGGCGAAGCGGACTGGCGCGCCTTCGCCTACCAGGTCAAGCTCGCGCTGTGGAGCATGTTTCCGCATCACCTGGGCACGGAATGAGCGACAGGAACAGGAAGGGGGACATCATGGCCAAAGCGGCGACAAACGACGAAAAGAACGCCAAGACACTCAGCGGACTGCCGGAATCGGCGGAACCCAGGCGCCACTACGATATTTATGCCGTCCTGGAGGCGCCCCAGGAGCTCTATTTCGGCGACGAAAAGGAAGTGAACATCAACATCGTGGAAAAGGTCCGGGTGGCCACCGCCAAGGGGGTAGTGGAAAAATGCTACATCGCCCCATCCAAGCGCCGCGGCGTGGAACGCCGCTGCCTGTTGTGGAGCGACGCCGGCGGCAGACTGCTCATGGACAAACTCCAGTGCGGCATCCCCAACACCTGTTGCCGGGACGACTGTCCGGTGTGTGCCGTCTTCGGCGGCCTGATCGCCGGAGAAAAGACCTTCATCGGGCGTCTCACCCACGGCGGGGGTGTGGCGGTGGCCCCGGAAATCGCCCTGGAAAAACAGCGGGCCATGCACCCGGCCCTGATCGCCAAGGAGAAGGACGACCCGCCCATGCCATACCGAAAAGAGTATGCGCAGCCCGGGCTCCTCTATCCCATCAGCAACCATCTGCTTTCGGTGACTCAAATGGAATTCGGTGCCGCGGCCTATGCGTTCCTGTTGAGCCTGCACCGGCTGGGGGCCGGAAACCCAAAGGGGCTCGGTTTCGCACGCGCCGCATGGAACGGTCGTTCGGAGCCCGTCGAGCCTCTTCTGGTGGTGGACAGCTATCGGGTGCCGCTGGGTGAACGGCCCCTGGTCAGCCCGTCCATCACCGACAACCAGGACGCCGTGCATCGGTTCGTTCGGCTGGCGGAAACGTATAAGAAAGACTCCGATGAGGAGGCCTTTCAAAGGCGACTCGGCACCGAAGCCCTGGAGTTCCTGCAATCCTGTGCTGCGGAATTCGAAAAGCGCGTACTGCGCACGGACAGCTGAGGGATTCCCGATGAAGTCGATCTGGATTTGTTCCTTGAAGCTGCAGCCCGCGGGACCGCTCACTTTTCGCCGCATGCCTTCGGGGAGCCTGCCCATCATGACCTACCCGTTTGTGCCACCCACCGCCCTGAGCGGGTATCTGGTGCGACTTTTGACCGTCGCCCGGAACGCCGACTGGCCGGGCTACGGCCGGGATTGGTTCGCCAAGGGAAAAAAGGGAAAGCCCGCTCCGGGACAGGCCTACGTACTCACCCTGGGACCTGAATACCGCCCCTTGGGGGCGTTTCCGGCGCCCGGTGGCTGGTCCATCCACAAGACCCGGCGGCAGGGGCCCAAGAATTTCGCCCATGTGGAATTTTCCCAGATTGTTCGAAGCAAGGGAAAGGTTCGCCAGGATTTCCAGCTCCACCACTGGGAATATCTGTTCTGCGATGAGCTCACGGGCTGGGTGGCGGCCCCGGAGCCGGCACCATTGGAGCGGCTCCGGACTCTGGTCAACTACGGCGGCAAAGCGGGCAAGGAAGGATTCCTGGTGGTGAGTGCCGTGGGCGAGCCTCAGGAGGCCCGGCGCCGCTCGGGCGCCTTCGAGCCGGTGGGCCTCGTGCCGGCCTCGGTTCGCCCCGCCCGCGGGACCTTCTTCCACCTCTACGGGCACCTGTGGAATGCGGACTACCTGTGGATCAACGGCGAGAAGGGCGGTGTGACGGGCTACGTTCCCGTCGGTGCCTGGTGGGAAACGGGACCCCTGCAGGGGGAACACTGGAGTCTGGGGGACGGGCGCGGGGTCGCCCTGGAAACCCCCGACCTTTTCCTGCAAGGCGATCGAGCGGCCTTTTCGTGATGGGGAGGAAGACCTTGATGGCGGCATGGGGACGCATTTTTTTCATCTACGGCGGACAGGAGGCCCCGGGGACGCTCCAGGCGGTCTACGGCCAACCCCTGGAAAACCACGTGGGAAATTGCGCACGGCTTTTCACCCATCTTCAGGAGATCCTGCTTTCCGACCTTACCCGGGACAAGCTCGAGACCGCCGTCCGACTCCATGACCGGGGCAAACGGGAAACTTTTCGGCTCTTCAAGGATCCGGAAACGAAGCGCTGGACCTACAGCTTCGCGGGCCACAGGTTCCGGGTTCCCCATGAGGACCCCTACGTGGCGGGGCTCATCCGAAGCCACCATGAGTTTTCCGTGGAGCGCATTCAGCGCGAGCGAGCTTTATTGAAAGGGCCCGAAAGGGATCGCTTCGCCGACGACCTGTATCTTTTGTGCATGGTGGACCAGCTGGAGGCGGAATTGGCGGTCAAGGAGGTGGAAGGGGCCAAGGATGTGGCGCGAACCTTCATGGAATTCGTCACTCGGCGTGATGGCCGTGACGGTTCCTACCGGGTGGAACCCTGGCCCTTCAAGGGAAACCGCTTGAGCCTGGAACTGTTGCTCTATCCCATTCCCCTGGAGTTTTTTAGGGACTCTTCGAAGGAGCAGCCGACCCGCCGCGTTGCTGAAGTGGAACTCAAATCGCCGAAGATCGTTTCCATCACCATGAAGTGCGAGGAAGGACATGGACATTGAAGACTTCTATGGACAAGTGGCCGGATTTCCGCCCAACCCTTTGCAACGCGCCGCATGGCAGGCCTTCTGGAAGACGCAACATCCAGCGCTGCTCATCCGTGCCGGCACAGGCTCGGGAAAAACCGAGGCGGCGCTGCTACCCCCCCTGGCGGCCGGGCGCCGCGTGCTGTTCGTACTCCCCTTCAAAGCGCTTCTCGAGGATCTGGGCATACGGTTGGTGCGCATCGGCCAGCGGTTTTCCGAAGCATTCAGACGCCCGTTTGCGCTCACGCTGGACATGGGCGGAAGCTGTCGCCGCATTCGCTGCGTGGACGGCGCCTCCACCGAGCTCACCAGCCATCGCCACCTCTTCGCCGACGATCTCATCGTCACCACCCTGGACAAGTTTCTCTTTCGGCTCTTCGGGTACGGCGAACCCATCAAATCCTACATCTTTTGCCACCGGGTGTTCGGATTCACCCTGGGCAAGCGCCCTTTCGTGATCTTCGACGAAGCCCATGACTACGACGGGCTCGCCTTTTCCAACTTCTCCCGGCTGCTGCGCACCCTGTACGAGAAGGGCAAGGACGTGTGCGTCATGAGCGCCACCCTTCCGGCCGAAACGGCCTCGTTCCTGGATCCCGTGGACGCGCTGGAAGGAGATCTGGCCGAAGAACAGAGGCGTTTCGAATTGGAGGTGCTCGGCCGCACCTCTCCACAGCTGCACCTGGTGCGGCGTTCGGCGCCCAACACGGCACCGGGCGAACGCGCGGCGTTTCTGGACGTCATGGTCCAGGAGGTGGAACGGCGGGTTCGCCCGGGACGGCGTCTCATTGTTCGCACGGAATGGATCGGCGACCTGTTGGATCTCCGACAGCGGCTCAAGGACCATGGCCCTCTCGTCTACCACGGGCGGCTCACCATGGAGCGGCGCCGCAACGTGATCGCACGATTGCGGCAATGCCAGGAAAAGGACGGGGGCTTCCTGCTGCTGGCCACATCGGCCGTGGAGGCGGGCTGCGACCTGGATGCCCACACCGTCGTAACCGAGCTGTGCAATCCCGACTCCCTGGTGCAACTCGCCGGCCGCTGCAACCGGCGCGGTCGCATGGGAGACGCGGAACTGGTGGTGGTGGGAGACGGCGTGAAGCCGCAACTGCGAACCCTTTCCCAGGATCGACACCGGGACTACCTGAACACCTTGGAGGCCATGGGGGCGTCCTTCGACTCCGCCGCCCTTCGCCCCTTCTTCCGGCCTCCCGCAGGAGACTGGATGGGAGAGATCCTCTTCGACATGCTCTGGGACTACGTCTACAACGGAGACCTCACCTGCAAACCGCTCTGGGACCGCGGCATCCTGGTCACGCGAAGCTGGGAACCGCCGGTGACTCTGTGCACGGGTCTGGATTCACAGGGACTCCCGCAAAATCCTGTACAGGTGTCTTTGCCGCGGTTGGCGGCGCGGGTCCCGCCGGAAGAGATGGAAAAGCGACCAGCCCATGAGATCTTTTCCGTGGAAGAGAACGGCACGTGGCATGCCGATCTTTATCGGGCCTATTTCGACCGGGAGGGCGCTGAGATCCGACGGCGCACCTATCCCCTGCAAGGGCGCGTCGGCGCCTATTGGACCACGCTTTTCTGCGTCCTCAAGAAACCCTTCCTTGACCGGTACTTCGATCCTTCTTTGGGCTACATCCGGTTGCCGACCGTTTTGCGCCGGGCCTGGAAGGACGGATTTGAACGCACCCTGGCCCTGAAGCCCCGGATCAAGAAAAACGGCCGGGTGGACATCACGAAGAACGAAGCCCTGCTCTGGTACCTGGAGAGATGACATGCCCGTAGCCGCCGTCTTTCGATTGAAGTGCCTTCGCGCGGCCAAAGCTCCGCGGGCCTTTCGCGCCCTTTTCCACCCGGTTTTTCTGGAGCGGATGCGCCGAACCGATGCCCGCCTGGGACGCGTCCTCCACGACGCCGGCCGCAACGCACCCTACTCCCTTTCTCCCGTTTGGGGCCCGCTGGACCGAGGCGGCCGCCTGCTTGAGGATGGGGAGTACCGGGTACACCTCGGCCTGCTCGAAGACGTTCTGGAAGACGCCCTGCACCTGTCCCTGGAACGGGGCGTCTGGCGGGAACCCATCGAACTGGGAGGCATTCCCTTCGTGCTCGAAGATCTGCTCTTGGGCGAATCGGCGGAAGGCACCGGCCCCGGCCGGGCCAGCTACGAGGATCTCTGGACGGCCGGGCAAGAGGCGGCCGCCGCCGTGGAACCGTCAGGAAATCTCAAGGTTCGCGTCCGGTTCCTCAGCCCCATGGCTTTCAAGCGGGGCGATCTGCATTATCCACTGCCGGATGTGGCCCTGGTGACGAAGCACCTGAAGGAACGCTGGAGGGCCGCATGTCCCAACCCCTTGCCCGATCCCGCGGGCGCAGCGGAAGTTTCCATCGCGCGCCTGCAGCTCGCGACCAAGCGTTATGCCTTGAGGAATGGAGGCACCGTCATCGGCGTCTGCGGATCGGTCACCTATGTGGCTCAGGGCGCTCCGGAGATCCTCGCGGCTCTGCACGCCCTGCTCCACTTCGCCGCCTTTTCCGGCATCGGAGTCAAGACCACCCAGGGCATGGGCCTGTGCGCCGTGGATGACACCGAGAGCCGAAGGCCCGCTTCCTGGGCGTAGCGAACCGAAGGGGGCGCCGTGATGCTCATCCCCATCTCTTATCTGAACGCCTATGTCTATTGCCCGCGAAGGTTCTACCTGGAATGCGTGCGCGGTATGTACGAGGACAACGCCCACACCCGGGAAGGTCGAGAGACGCACCGGCGCGTGGACGATCCCGGCAAGCAGGGGGTGCCTTTGCGAAAGGAGGACCGCATCCATCGGCGCTCCGTGTGGTGGAGCTCGGAGCGGCTCGGGATCACGGGGCGCCTGGACCTGCTGGAAGAGGACGGGGCGGGCGGTCTCTACCCGGTGGAATACAAGAAGGGCAAGGCCCCCAAGGGGCGGGAGCCCTGGCTCAACGACCGGGTGCAGCTTTGTGCCCAGGCGCTCCTCATGGCCGAAAACGGGCTGCCGTTGCCGCCCGCAGGCTACCTCTATTTCGTCGGTTCAAGAAAACGCGTGGAAGTGCCCATCACGGAGGAACTTTGCTCCCGGACCCGGGAAGTCATCGCCGCGTGCCGGACCCTCCTGCAGGAGGACGCGCTGCCTCCCGCCGTGGACAACCGGAACCGATGTTTCGGCTGCTCTTTGCTCCCACTCTGCCTGCCCGAAGAAGAAGAGGTACTCGGCGGGCGCAAGGCCAACGCCCGACGGATCGTAGCTCAACGGCTCGATCAACAGTCGGTTTACGTGGATCGGTTGGGCGCCCGGGTGAGCCTGAGCCAGGGCATGCTGCAGGTTTGGGCCCCGGGGGAAGAAAGACTCGGCGAGGCATCCCTGGAGCAGCTCCAGGAACTGGTCCTCATCGGCCCCGTGCAGGTGACCACCCAGGTCCTTCACGAATGTTGCCGCCGCGAGATCCCCGTCCACTACCTCAGCTTGCACGGCCGCTATCTGGGCACTACGGCTCCGGCGTTCACCCGCCACAGCCTGCTGCGCCGCGCGCAGTGGCAAGGGCACTTTGATCCCCAGCGAAGCCATGGGATCGCGCGGGACATCGTGGTGCGCAAACTCACGAGCGCCCGCACGCTGGCCATGCGCTACCTGCGGGAAGAGCGAAGCGAAGAGGACGTGCAAGCCTTCCGGCAGATGCGGGATCTCATCCGCCGCTGCCGGGAGTGCCCCGAGACCGAGGCCCTGCGCGGTCTGGAAGGCCTGGGGACGCGCCATTATTTCCAATGCTTTCCGCGTTTCATCAAACCACGGGTGCGAGACTTCTTCCGGTTCGAGGGGCGCGTGCGCCGCCCACCCGATAACGCCGTGAACGCGCTGCTCAGTTTCGGGTATGCGATTCTCGCCAAGGATTGCATGGGGGCCGCGGCCCGAGTGGGCTTTGATCCCTATTGCGGCTTTTACCACGTCATGAAGTACGGGCGCCCGGCCCTGGCCCTGGACATCATGGAATACTTTCGCCAGCCCATCGTCGATTCCACCGTGCTCGGGGCCATCAACAACGGGGTTTTCACGGGCCGGGATTTCATGACCTACCAGGGGACCTGCTACCTCAATGAAAAGGGCCGCAAGAAGTTCCTGGCCCAATACGAGATGCGCAAAAAAGACCATGTGAGCCATCCGGTGTTCGGCTATCGGCTCAGCTACGAGCGGATGATCGAATTGCAGCTGCGCATCCTGGGCAAATATCTCCTGGGCGACCTGGACGAATACGTGGGGTTTCATATCCGATGAAGCGCAACTATCTGGTGGGCTACGACATCAGTGATCCAAAGCGGTTGCAAAAGGTGGCCAAAGTGATGAAAGAATACGGCAGCCGCGTGCAATACAGCTTCTTTCATTGCAGCCTTTCCACAGGACAGAAAAAGCGCATGATGGAGAGAATCCGCGCCGTCATCCGCGAAGACGAAGACCAGGTGCTGATCCTGCCGGTTACGGAAGCCCAACTCAAGGAGCTGGAGTTCATCGGGCTCAAAAGCCGTCTCGACATGGAGGGCGTGCTCATTTTCTAGGCTTCCGCAAACCGTTCCAGCGGGAAGACATTCCTCTGGACGCAAGACACCTGGAAGACCGGTGCGGAACGAGCATACCCCGGGGCAAGCAAACCCATCGCGGCCCCGCCCGGCGCGAGCGGTGACGTGGAAGCAAAAGCCCGGGGACCTCTCGCAGTGAGCACACCTTTAAACATTTCAAGGAATTGGACGCACGATGAGAAACCACGCGCGAAGCACCGTCACCCTTTCGAAATCCCTTTTGACGACCCCTCGCAACCTTCCTTGCAGGTCCCCGATCTTTTTTGCTATTTTATGAACAGTCTGATCAGAGGCGAATTCCCTGGAAGGGATTGAAACTTGGAACCGGCGCGTCGTGAACTTTCCGATCGGGAACTGATCAGAGGCGAATTCCCTGGAAGGGATTGAAACCTTCGCCGGACACCGGGTTTAGGAGCTGCTGGCAGGACTGATCAGAGGCGAATTCCCTGGAAGGGATTGAAACATAATTATCGGTTGTTGCATCATAGCTTAGGAAATCCTGATCAGAGGCGAATTCCCTGGAAGGGATTGAAACGTTGGGGGTTCTTGAGCCGTCCCAGGCCACGGTGTTGCTGATCAGAGGCGAATTCCCTGGAAGGGATTGAAACGGCGCACAAGGCGCCGGGCACCGCCGGGAACTCGGTCTGATCAGAGGCGAATTCCCTGGAAGGGATTGAAACGTCGTCCCCACTGCCTTGACCACAACCAGGTCAATCCTCTGATCAGAGGCGAATTCCCTGGAAGGGATTGAAACTTTGACGATTTCGATGGGGGTTCACTGGACACAAATCTGATCAGAGGCGAATTCCCTGGAAGGGATTGAAACGGGAAAGCGCGTGGCGTCGGTTCGGATCGGCGATACCTGATCAGAGGCGAATTCCCTGGAAGGGATTGAAACGTTTCTGCCGACTATCCACTCGATCATCCATTCCGGCCTGATCAGAGGCGAATTCCCTGGAAGGGATTGAAACTTCCCGACTGGTTCAGGTTCGAAGGTCTGTCGATGGCTGATCAGAGGCGAATTCCCTGGAAGGGATTGAAACCGAGAAGAAGGCCGGGGAGGGGGAGAGGAATGAGTTTTGCTGATCAGAGGCGAATTCCCTGGAAGGGATTGAAACTTTAATTCATCTTATGGAGAAGTCTATGCCAGCAACACTGATCAGAGGCGAATTCCCTGGAAGGGATTGAAACTTTTGTTCCGGCCCACAACCGAGAAGCTCTGGCAAGGCTGATCAGAGGCGAATTCCCTGGAAGGGATTGAAACCCGGCTACGGGATAAGAGGACGGAGTGGGAGATCGAGTCTGATCAGAGGCGAATTCCCTGGAAGGGATTGAAACCCCCCGTCGCCTGAAGTGGTGGGCGTGGATCTCGGCCCTGATCAGAGGCGAATTCCCTGGAAGGGATTGAAACGAACATGCCCGGCTTGCGGGTCGCTCAGCCTGTGGCTGATCAGAGGCGAATTCCCTGGAAGGGATTGAAACGATGATCACCAGGTGGAAAGGCGGGCATTTCCCAAGGCCTGATCAGAGGCGAATTCCCTGGAAGGGATTGAAACTTCCAGAAGCCGTGGAGGCTGCCACCAGGGAATACACTGATCAGAGGCGAATTCCCTGGAAGGGATTGAAACAAGCTCAAACGCGGGGGCCGCGCACTGGTATGGCGTCTGATCAGAGGCGAATTCCCTGGAAGGGATTGAAACGGCAAACGGTTGTTCAGGGAAGCCCGCCGGATGAATGGGCTGATCAGAGGCGAATTCCCTGGAAGGGATTGAAACGGCGCTCGGAGCAGGTGTCACCGTCACGACATAGTCTGATCAGAGGCGAATTCCCTGGAAGGGATTGAAACAGTCTGGCCACCGACGGACACGGTGATTGCCCCATCTGCTGATCAGAGGCGAATTCCCTGGAAGGGATTGAAACCCCCGACAAGGGCATGGAAATGTCGGCCGAGATCGGCTGATCAGAGGCGAATTCCCTGGAAGGGATTGAAACACCGCCAGCTGGACGGCGCGGCGGTCGTCCTCATCTGCTGATCAGAGGCGAATTCCCTGGAAGGGATTGAAACCTTCAACATTTCCAATAGGTTGCAGTTCTCGGCGCTTTCTGATCAGAGGCGAATTCCCTGGAAGGGATTGAAACAGTCATGCCCTACGCCACGCCTGACGATCTCGCGGCGCTGATCAGAGGCGAATTCCCTGGAAGGGATTGAAACGCGATAGACCCACAGCCGAAAACCACCTTCCTTGAGCTCTGATCAGAGGCGAATTCCCTGGAAGGGATTGAAACCGCCGAGCTGTACGGCCAGCCGATCCGGCTGGGCAAACTGATCAGAGGCGAATTCCCTGGAAGGGATTGAAACCGCCCGATCGCTGCGCGACGGCGCCGGGGTGTGGGACCTGATCAGAGGCGAATTCCCTGGAAGGGATTGAAACAGGAGGAGGGCCGCCCGACCCTCACCATCAACCGGCTGATCAGAGGCGAATTCCCTGGAAGGGATTGAAACCCGTCATTGGTGGCAGGGTGCTCGCGCACCTTGTACCTGATCAGAGGCGAATTCCCTGGAAGGGATTGAAACTGTCTGAAGCACTAGGTGTGGCTCGTCCAGATGGATGACTGATCAGAGGCGAATTCCCTGGAAGGGATTGAAACCAAGAAGGGGATTTTGTCATAGTTTACCAGCGGCACCGCTGATCAGAGGCGAATTCCCTGGAAGGGATTGAAACCTATGCCGCTGGACTGCGGCCGATCACGCGGGAGCAACTGATCAGAGGCGAATTCCCTGGAAGGGATTGAAACGGCGTCGCCGGGAGCGGGGCCGCGATCGTCTTGAATGCCTGATCAGAGGCGAATTCCCTGGAAGGGATTGAAACAGGGGTACCCCTGACTCTCTGTCACCCCTCCCCTGACTCCTGATCAGAGGCGAATTCCCTGGAAGGGATTGAAACATGTGCATCCGTTCAAGCCTGATGGGATTGCCACTACTGATCAGAGGCGAATTCCCTGGAAGGGATTGAAACTTCTGGGCTATCAGATGACCGGCAGAAGCTCCTCGATGCTGATCAGAGGCGAATTCCCTGGAAGGGATTGAAACGGGAACCGCCTGCTTCTCGATATGGTCCGGGATCGCCTGATCAGAGGCGAATTCCCTGGAAGGGATTGAAACCAACAGGCCATGCAGGGTCTCTCACTTGAGGCGCTGCCGCTGATCAGAGGCGAATTCCCTGGAAGGGATTGAAACATTGAGTTATCCGGCGCGAATGAAGCCGACTACAACCTGATCAGAGGCGAATTCCCTGGAAGGGATTGAAACGTGGATTGAGGAAGATGGTCTTCCGGCCGCCAAGATTCTGATCAGAGGCGAATTCCCTGGAAGGGATTGAAACACCTTCGGAGCTTTCCCCATCTTGACCCTCCCCTCTTTCTGATCAGAGGCGAATTCCCTGGAAGGGATTGAAACTTCGACGCCGGCGACGATGTGGAGGCCCTCATAGAACTGATCAGAGGCGAATTCCCTGGAAGGGATTGAAACCTGGGGAATGTGGCCAACAAGGCCCTCCTCAGCGGGTCTGATCAGAGGCGAATTCCCTGGAAGGGATTGAAACACCGTCGGCTGGCTGATGCTATCGTTGATCCCGCGCTGATCAGAGGCGAATTCCCTGGAAGGGATTGAAACCAGGCGGCTCGGGTTGAGCAGCAGGACAAGCAAGAGGCTGATCAGAGGCGAATTCCCTGGAAGGGATTGAAACCTGACGGCGAACGGAGCCGGCCTTCGCGAAGCTACGGCTGATCAGAGGCGAATTCCCTGGAAGGGATTGAAACTTGACTTTGCCTTCCCATCACCGACTCCCGCCAGGTCATCTGATCAGAGGCGAATTCCCTGGAAGGGATTGAAACACGGAGATGCACAGGGCGGGTTTTCTCATATATCCTGCTGATCAGAGGCGAATTCCCTGGAAGGGATTGAAACCCTACACCTCCAAGAACCTAAGGGCCGCGAGCACATCTGATCAGAGGCGAATTCCCTGGAAGGGATTGAAACCCAGAAGAAGGACCTGGTCCCCATCCAGAGGATGCCCTGATCAGAGGCGAATTCCCTGGAAGGGATTGAAACCAGAGATCAGGGCGCACGGTCACGCCCTCAAAGCGTGCTGATCAGAGGCGAATTCCCTGGAAGGGATTGAAACACCTTTCAAACTCCGTTAGACAGAGCATCCGAGGAGCTGATCAGAGGCGAATTCCCTGGAAGGGATTGAAACTAGCTCATCGACCAAGTACCTGGCAAGGTGTCCCTGCCTGATCAGAGGCGAATTCCCTGGAAGGGATTGAAACCATCAGAAATCACCTCCCACTGCGATCACGTTCACGCTGATCAGAGGCGAATTCCCTGGAAGGGATTGAAACTTGCCGGTCTGGCCAGCACCATTCACAGTCACCCCAGACTGATCAGAGGCGAATTCCCTGGAAGGGATTGAAACCTTGCAGCAGATCGCATACGACGTGGCCCAACGCCAGCTGATCAGAGGCGAATTCCCTGGAAGGGATTGAAACAATCGCCCACCTGCTCACCGTAAGACCCCGCTCCATGCTGATCAGAGGCGAATTCCCTGGAAGGGATTGAAACTTTGCCATCTTCTTCTCTGGCGCAACGGCTGGGATTCCTGATCAGAGGCGAATTCCCTGGAAGGGATTGAAACAGGCCGGATGCGCAGAACTCCTTGAAGCTCGAAGGACACTGATCAGAGGCGAATTCCCTGGAAGGGATTGAAACCCCACAACCTTGCCAGGCGCTCCCGGTATTCGTCCTCTGATCAGAGGCGAATTCCCTGGAAGGGATTGAAACTTGTTTCCAAGTGTGTTGAGTGCGTCGCTTAAGTCCCCTGATCAGAGGCGAATTCCCTGGAAGGGATTGAAACTTCTGTACGAACTCGGCGATAGACAAAGGGTACAGTCCTGATCAGAGGCGAATTCCCTGGAAGGGATTGAAACGCCGAGTGCATCGACGAAATCACGGCGCGCATCCAGCTGATCAGAGGCGAATTCCCTGGAAGGGATTGAAACATATGAGAAAATCGTCCTGAATCCGAAGCCCCAGAAGACTGATCAGAGGCGAATTCCCTGGAAGGGATTGAAACCTGAAGCACGAAGGCGGCTACGTGAACGATCCGGATCTGATCAGAGGCGAATTCCCTGGAAGGGATTGAAACCCGTAGGGCTCACGGCATCACCCCGCTTGATGAACCTGATCAGAGGCGAATTCCCTGGAAGGGATTGAAACATGGTGGCTCCGTAGTCGGCCATCGTTTATCCCTCCCTGATCAGAGGCGAATTCCCTGGAAGGGATTGAAACCCGTTCCTTCTTCCGGCAGCCGGGCGGCTTCTTCGTCCTGATCAGAGGCGAATTCCCTGGAAGGGATTGAAACAACTACAACCCCCAGATCCCCGGCCAGGGGCGCAAGCGCTGATCAGAGGCGAATTCCCTGGAAGGGATTGAAACCTGAACCATCTTTTCCATCTGGTCGGCCAGGGCGTGCATCTGATCAGAGGCGAATTCCCTGGAAGGGATTGAAACCCTCCAGGCCATGGGGGATTATATCGAGGCATCCAGCCCTGATCAGAGGCGAATTCCCTGGAAGGGATTGAAACCTTGTATGCGGCCCTTCGCCACAGCCTCGGCCAACCATCTGATCAGAGGCGAATTCCCTGGAAGGGATTGAAACCCACTACGGCATGGGCGAGGAATGCGCCGACAACGTGCTGATCAGAGGCGAATTCCCTGGAAGGGATTGAAACCCTGGTCGGCACCGACGAGGCCAAGTTGACCGTCATCTGATCAGAGGCGAATTCCCTGGAAGGGATTGAAACGAGGATTTCACCGCCGAAGGCACGCACCAGCTTCATGCTGATCAGAGGCGAATTCCCTGGAAGGGATTGAAACGCGCAGGACGGCTGGGAGCTCGTGGAGCTCTGCTACTGATCAGAGGCGAATTCCCTGGAAGGGATTGAAACGGGAGAGACGGGAACCCCAGCCCGGCACAGGCGCCTTCCTGATCAGAGGCGAATTCCCTGGAAGGGATTGAAACGAGGCGAGGGCCCGCCAGGGGATGCGCGCCGTCAAGATCTGATCAGAGGCGAATTCCCTGGAAGGGATTGAAACTCCAGCCCTGCTCGGCCAATATCTGCTCAACTGTCCTGATCAGAGGCGAATTCCCTGGAAGGGATTGAAACAACGCGAGGGGAGCCACCCAGGGAGCTTGGAAGGACCTTCTGATCAGAGGCGAATTCCCTGGAAGGGATTGAAACCCATGACGCCCATCGAGCGCAGTGCCTTGGGCCTCCTGATCAGAGGCGAATTCCCTGGAAGGGATTGAAACCCCAGTACCCTTGCCGATAGCCTCCGGCATAGCCAGCTGATCAGAGGCGAATTCCCTGGAAGGGATTGAAACACGGCCCCATGTGGCTGGAGGGGCGCAGGCATCCCCCCTGATCAGAGGCGAATTCCCTGGAAGGGATTGAAACGAGGCCATCAAGGTGGCCAAGAGCGTGGACTGGTCCAAGCCTGATCAGAGGCGAATTCCCTGGAAGGGATTGAAACTTCGACCATCTGCTTGTATCGCCCGGCGTTGTAGGCGCCTGATCAGAGGCGAATTCCCTGGAAGGGATTGAAACTACGGCCAACAGAGCACAGTAGTACTCATCATTCTCTTCTGATCAGAGGCGAATTCCCTGGAAGGGATTGAAACTATTGGCCAGGTTCTCTGCTCCAAGGGTGAACTGGACTGATCAGAGGCGAATTCCCTGGAAGGGATTGAAACGTGGTCATGTGCTCTCCTTTTCCGAGGGTGCTTGGGGCCTGATCAGAGGCGAATTCCCTGGAAGGGATTGAAACAGAGTGCACATCCGCAAGAAGGAGCTGGGCCTGGATGACTGATCAGAGGCGAATTCCCTGGAAGGGATTGAAACTGAAGTCGCGCCACTTGGCAAGCCGATAGACTTTGCTGATCAGAGGCGAATTCCCTGGAAGGGATTGAAACGGCCCGTGCCCGAGGACCAGGAGCAAGCGTGGCTTTTCCTGATCAGAGGCGAATTCCCTGGAAGGGATTGAAACATGAGCAGCCCGCACCAAAAACGCCTGTAGGGAAGTGCTGATCAGAGGCGAATTCCCTGGAAGGGATTGAAACGATTTTTGGGTATACCCTACATCGGCAGGTTATTTTTCTGATCAGAGGCGAATTCCCTGGAAGGGATTGAAACTCTTTGGACACGGACCCGCTCGCTACGGCCAAGACGCTGATCAGAGGCGAATTCCCTGGAAGGGATTGAAACACGCATAGCGAAAGAGTGCCCATGACACCAACGCAACTGATCAGAGGCGAATTCCCTGGAAGGGATTGAAACGTTTTCAGCGGCGCGGCCGTAGATGGCGGCCCGTCCGCTGATCAGAGGCGAATTCCCTGGAAGGGATTGAAACAATACTTCATGGCTTCCTCCTTTGTTTAGCTTGCCTGTCTGATCAGAGGCGAATTCCCTGGAAGGGATTGAAACATACGAGCCACCGAATGCCTCTGCCACCTATTCAGCTGATCAGAGGCGAATTCCCTGGAAGGGATTGAAACGCCGACGTATTGTTCCCCAGGGTGTTGACCGCGTCGCCTGATCAGAGGCGAATTCCCTGGAAGGGATTGAAACATGCAGGTCTGCATGGGGCTTATGGAAAAGTGCAGGCTGATCAGAGGCGAATTCCCTGGAAGGGATTGAAACCTCGGAGCCTACAAGATTGGGCTGCACGTAACCGCAACTGATCAGAGGCGAATTCCCTGGAAGGGATTGAAACTCCTCACCCACCTCCAAGAAGATCCTCCCGTGACGGCTGATCAGAGGCGAATTCCCTGGAAGGGATTGAAACCTTGTTGCCGGTGATCATCTCGCGCGAGACCCCAAACTGATCAGAGGCGAATTCCCTGGAAGGGATTGAAACTTCGCTCACGAAACCGGCATCCCGGAAAGCGTCCCGACTGATCAGAGGCGAATTCCCTGGAAGGGATTGAAACTGGAAGAATAGCCGCAGAAAGGGTGCTGGAAGGCGTTCTGATCAGAGGCGAATTCCCTGGAAGGGATTGAAACCTCGTGGCCCCACTCCAAGGGAGCCCCGCAATTGTGGCTGATCAGAGGCGAATTCCCTGGAAGGGATTGAAACTACCAATCGCCGCGAACGTCCATTTCAGAGGCTTGGGGCTGATCAGAGGCGAATTCCCTGGAAGGGATTGAAACCACACTGCCCGGGCCTTGGCAGCGTGCGCGGACCGGTGCCTGATCAGAGGCGAATTCCCTGGAAGGGATTGAAACACGTTCCCAGCGTTTCGATAACGGCGAAAAAATCGGCTGATCAGAGGCGAATTCCCTGGAAGGGATTGAAACATTCTCCACGCTCCCTGTTCGACTGTTCCCTCTTCACTGATCAGAGGCGAATTCCCTGGAAGGGATTGAAACAACATATCCGCCTTGTGATGGTCCTCGATGACGCCTCCCTGATCAGAGGCGAATTCCCTGGAAGGGATTGAAACCTGCTATTGTGGGAGCGGCGAGTTGCAGGTGACGCTGCTGATCAGAGGCGAATTCCCTGGAAGGGATTGAAACGTGACCAAGGCCGTGGGGCCGAGCGCGATTATTTCGTCTGATCAGAGGCGAATTCCCTGGAAGGGATTGAAACGGAAGCAATATGTCCCAGGAGCGGCCAGACACCGTGCTGATCAGAGGCGAATTCCCTGGAAGGGATTGAAACTTCATGGGCGCCGTCACGGGTTCCCTGTCGTTGCCGTTCTGATCAGAGGCGAATTCCCTGGAAGGGATTGAAACATGAGCCGCAAGGCGACTTCGATCCTATTCCGCCCGGCTGATCAGAGGCGAATTCCCTGGAAGGGATTGAAACACCCCATCATCCCCGGGAGTCCATCCGGCCGGGACATCCTGATCAGAGGCGAATTCCCTGGAAGGGATTGAAACATCGGGAGGAAGGAATATGGCAAAGCCAAATGTGACGCTGATCAGAGGCGAATTCCCTGGAAGGGATTGAAACGCATAAACCACTCGACATCCAGCCTGCCCTCGCGGTTCTGATCAGAGGCGAATTCCCTGGAAGGGATTGAAACCAATCCCAGCCTTCCGTCAGCACGCCCACATTGCAGCTGATCAGAGGCGAATTCCCTGGAAGGGATTGAAACGTGAGGCCGGCGGCTTGGCGCATCTTGGCAAGAAACTGATCAGAGGCGAATTCCCTGGAAGGGATTGAAACAAACCTACCTGCTCAGGGTCCTGAAGGACCCGGAGTCTGATCAGAGGCGAATTCCCTGGAAGGGATTGAAACAATGAAGCTCGTCAGCCTAATTTCGGCCTGGTATACCTGATCAGAGGCGAATTCCCTGGAAGGGATTGAAACTTTCTTTTCGGCCTCGCTCCACTGGTGGCCCTTGTACTGATCAGAGGCGAATTCCCTGGAAGGGATTGAAACACCGAGAGCGTGCTGTCAGACAGCCAGCGCCAGATCTACTGATCAGAGGCGAATTCCCTGGAAGGGATTGAAACGTCCCGTGGCGCATCCAACCACCACGGGTGTCGGCGACTGATCAGAGGCGAATTCCCTGGAAGGGATTGAAACCTCCCGCTTCCATGAGGCGATCCACCAGGGCCTGCGCCTGATCAGAGGCGAATTCCCTGGAAGGGATTGAAACTCGCATAGAAGGCGGCCCGGTTCCTGGCTTCCTGTTGCCTGATCAGAGGCGAATTCCCTGGAAGGGATTGAAACCTGGACCATTTTCTCCATCTGATCCGCCACCGTGGTCCTGATCAGAGGCGAATTCCCTGGAAGGGATTGAAACGAATACCAGATCGAGGTCGACCTGGGAGAGAGCGCCTGATCAGAGGCGAATTCCCTGGAAGGGATTGAAACCCTCTGGGCTCTGGACTTGAACTACGCCCCGTCGCACCTGATCAGAGGCGAATTCCCTGGAAGGGATTGAAACTTCGCCGAGGCCGAGGATGCCGCCACCCGGCTAAAGCTGATCAGAGGCGAATTCCCTGGAAGGGATTGAAACCCGGTGTTGCCGATCTGCAGGCCGAGGTGCGGCGCGACTGATCAGAGGCGAATTCCCTGGAAGGGATTGAAACTCCGACATCGCCGCCGACGCGCACCACTGGACGCACGCCTGATCAGAGGCGAATTCCCTGGAAGGGATTGAAACGGCGCAAGCGTCTACGCAAACTGCAGCAGGACTACGCCCTGATCAGAGGCGAATTCCCTGGAAGGGATTGAAACGTCGTGAAAAGATGCCGATCCCCAAGCTTCTTGACCTGATCAGAGGCGAATTCCCTGGAAGGGATTGAAACCACATGGCGCCTCCAGCACCTGCACTGCCCATCGACTGATCAGAGGCGAATTCCCTGGAAGGGATTGAAACGTCCCTGCATCTTCAACGGATTTCTTGAGGGCCTCCTGATCAGAGGCGAATTCCCTGGAAGGGATTGAAACCTCAGGACATCCAGGTTGGCAGCCTGGATTGCATCCGCTGATCAGAGGCGAATTCCCTGGAAGGGATTGAAACCCCAATAGTCGAACACCATGTCGCAGTCTTCCAACTCCTGATCAGAGGCGAATTCCCTGGAAGGGATTGAAACTCCGATGCACGGTTGGATGCTGTGTCTTCGACGGCATGCTGATCAGAGGCGAATTCCCTGGAAGGGATTGAAACACCGGGTTCGAGATCACGGCCAGAATGGACCAGTATCTGATCAGAGGCGAATTCCCTGGAAGGGATTGAAACTGAGCTGGTCAGCCTCATCGTAACGCAGATAGGATAGCCTGATCAGAGGCGAATTCCCTGGAAGGGATTGAAACGCATATGGCTATTGATCTGAGCCAGGCAAAGATAGAGCTGATCAGAGGCGAATTCCCTGGAAGGGATTGAAACTACCCTGGGCGAGTGGGGCGTACTGGGCGATGTGATACTGATCAGAGGCGAATTCCCTGGAAGGGATTGAAACGGCCTTGGCCGTGCCCTGGCGTACCCGAATGAGTGCACTGATCAGAGGCGAATTCCCTGGAAGGGATTGAAACAGGCAAAGCGCAGGCTATATGAAAGCCTGTGCAAGCTGATCAGAGGCGAATTCCCTGGAAGGGATTGAAACAAGATGAACAAGGAACAAGCACTCCAAGTGCTCAAGGCTGATCAGAGGCGAATTCCCTGGAAGGGATTGAAACGACACCCGCTTGCCGCCGATTCGGCTGCCCAATTGGAGCTGATCAGAGGCGAATTCCCTGGAAGGGATTGAAACATCGGCTTCACTCTTTTTGGCCATGGCTCACCTCATCTGATCAGAGGCGAATTCCCTGGAAGGGATTGAAACCTCTCCGGATAATGAATTTGAACTAGCTCTGAAAGACTGATCAGAGGCGAATTCCCTGGAAGGGATTGAAACCGGACCTTGCCCCGTGGCCACCGTCTCGCCCTGGCAGCTGATCAGAGGCGAATTCCCTGGAAGGGATTGAAACTTTTTGTTCGGCCTTAGTGCGAAGGGAGGGATTGCCACTGATCAGAGGCGAATTCCCTGGAAGGGATTGAAACCCGGAATAGGCAGCGTCCGGGATAGGCGAAAACCCCTGATCAGAGGCGAATTCCCTGGAAGGGATTGAAACCATTCGGGTCCTATTCATTTATCGCGCACATTATACCCCTGATCAGAGGCGAATTCCCTGGAAGGGATTGAAACCAGGCGGCCTGCGGGTCAGGCCCCACGCCCCCCAGCACTGATCAGAGGCGAATTCCCTGGAAGGGATTGAAACGCGTTGGATATATTCGATGATCCTACTTCTGAAAACCGCTGATCAGAGGCGAATTCCCTGGAAGGGATTGAAACCTGATTGCGGCCACCACTGACGAGCGATCACCTACGCCTGATCAGAGGCGAATTCCCTGGAAGGGATTGAAACGCCACTTCCACAGCCTGGCACAGCACCTTGAATCCTCTGATCAGAGGCGAATTCCCTGGAAGGGATTGAAACACGAGGGCGGTTGGGGTCTTGAGGACGACCATTAAAGGCTGATCAGAGGCGAATTCCCTGGAAGGGATTGAAACACGACCTTGGAGCGCGGCCCGGACGACAATTACCTGGCTGATCAGAGGCGAATTCCCTGGAAGGGATTGAAACTGAAAAGCCTGGTCGGGGCCTATCTCAGCCTGGCGACTGATCAGAGGCGAATTCCCTGGAAGGGATTGAAACAATGGTGGCCGTGGGTTCGATGGTGGTGTTATTGATCTGATCAGAGGCGAATTCCCTGGAAGGGATTGAAACGGAAGTTATAAGGTACATCCGCTCCGCCTCACGCAACTGATCAGAGGCGAATTCCCTGGAAGGGATTGAAACGCGCTTCCCTTGGGATCCCCCCTCCGGGATTCGTCCCAGCTGATCAGAGGCGAATTCCCTGGAAGGGATTGAAACTCCACCAGGAGCTCCACGTAGCGATCCTGGTCGGCGTCTGATCAGAGGCGAATTCCCTGGAAGGGATTGAAACATAATCTCTCCTTGTGGTTGTGTGTGGGGCTTTCGACCTGATCAGAGGCGAATTCCCTGGAAGGGATTGAAACACCTCTTCACCGCCGAAGGCCCCCGTGTCGGACCGCCTGATCAGAGGCGAATTCCCTGGAAGGGATTGAAACCGATCCACTCCTCCTGGTCGTCTCCGAGGTAAAACCGCTGATCAGAGGCGAATTCCCTGGAAGGGATTGAAACGCGGTTCAGTCGGACGCCTCCCCGGGCGAAGTCCAGGTGCTGATCAGAGGCGAATTCCCTGGAAGGGATTGAAACCCCTGCACGTAGGTGTCGCCGGTTCCCCACGCGTACACTGATCAGAGGCGAATTCCCTGGAAGGGATTGAAACGCACCTCTCTCCTGGTGGGGCACGTGATTCGGTAACTGATCAGAGGCGAATTCCCTGGAAGGGATTGAAACGACCTGGTACTACGGGGACATGGATTCACTAGGATTCACTGATCAGAGGCGAATTCCCTGGAAGGGATTGAAACGGCTCGCTTTGTCAATCCGGGTGCCTCACTGTCTTCTGATCAGAGGCGAATTCCCTGGAAGGGATTGAAACGGCACCCTCTAGGGTACGGATGCACTGGTTGATGTCGTCTGATCAGAGGCGAATTCCCTGGAAGGGATTGAAACACAAAAGGCCCCCCACAACCGCTGGTCCAACTCGTACAACTGATCAGAGGCGAATTCCCTGGAAGGGATTGAAACCACGGTGCTCCAGGGGAAGATCCTGGATGCCGACGGCTGATCAGAGGCGAATTCCCTGGAAGGGATTGAAACGGCCTTGGTGATGTCCGTTATGGGGGGATCTTCCTGCTGATCAGAGGCGAATTCCCTGGAAGGGATTGAAACGACACGCTCGGTTTCCAGGTGCTCTGCCAGGGCGTGACGGCTGATCAGAGGCGAATTCCCTGGAAGGGATTGAAACTTGGTATTCGAGGCCGAAGAGCTTCACCAGGATCTCCTGATCAGAGGCGAATTCCCTGGAAAGAGGGTGGATGCGGGGAGGGTACAGACGACGTGTCCGATCGACGGGAACCAGTCGTATTGCTCTTGCCTAGCTGTACCCGGGGATGGTCTATCTGCAATCGGAGAATAATCCAATACAGACCTTTCAAGGAAATGCATGACAATTGAAACCATCTTCGATCATGATCCCACGGAAGAAGAGCTCGATCTCGTCTTCAACATCCGATCCAAAGAAGACCTGCACCGTTACAAGATCACGCTCGCCCGGAGTCAAGATACGCAGTACGGAGAGATTGCCCGGCTCTACCTCCATCGAAACAAGAGAGAGCGCGCCAGGCATTATATCGACCGCATTCGGAACCCCGTTTACCGCTTCACCATCGAACAAGCTTATTTGTATCCCGATCTCGCGGACGAGCTCTAGTCGCTCCATTTTCGATGACGGCCGGGAAGCCAGACCGACGAGCCCACCATCCAGGAAGGGTAATGAAGTATGATAGAACTCGCCCCAGTCGTACTTGGGCTGATCACCCTCGGAGTGCCTTCGCTCGCCGTAATCCTCGTGTTGCTGGCCCTGGTCTTCCGGGCGCTCTCAAAGCCCTGAGGGCCCTGCGGCTCCCCGGGTCCACGTCACCCCCATGGACCTTCGGTCGAAAGGGGGCCTCCCCGCCGACCCCTTCCAAGCGCTCTTTAAGCTCCATGACCAAAGAAAGCGAGCGGGTCGCTTGAGGAGCAAGGGAGAGGTCCCCACGGGGCATGGGGAGGCCACAGCGGCCCTCGCCGTCATCTGAGCAATGGCTGAGCTCTTGACCTGGCCCCTTGCGCCTGCTCCATCCTCTTACCCACGACGCACAGGCGGGGTTCGTCTGATGGACTCTTTCGGAAGTGACGATCCGGGAGCGAACCGCGGAGCCAGGGGACCATGGCGTGGGGGGTACGCTGTGGGTGGGCTATCAAAAAAGGGGCTGCGGCATGAACTGTCGCAGCCCCTTGCTTCTTCTGGTGCGCCCGGCAGGATTCGAACCTGCGACCTACGGATTCGTAGTCCGGCACTCTATCCAGCTGAGCTACGGGCGCATTGGGTGTCGGAACGAGGCGGCTTATATCACTTTGACCGGACCGGGGCAAGGAAAAAATCCCTTAGCGGCAGTGGGATCTGCCCCTCCCCATGAGCCGGATCGCGGCGCATCAGCCGGCGCGGCCGGCCAACTTTTCGCTCGGGCCGGCGGCCGCCTCCCTTTCCAGGCCCCAGCGCTTCAGTTCCTCCAGCATGCCGTAGTGGGTGAGGTCGTGCTGGATGGGGGTCACCGAGATGTAGTGGTCCGCCAGGGCCTGGACGTCGGCGTCCGGGCTGTTTTCCGTTTCCACGATGTTCCCGGTGAGCCAGTAGTAGACCCGGTTTCGGGGATCCACCCTGCGGTCGTAGCTTTCCTGGTAGGTGAGCTGCCCCTGGTGGGTCACCCGGATGCCGCGCACCTGGGATGCCGGCACGTTGGGCACGTTCACGTTGAGGCTCACCCCCCGGGGCAGACCGAAGCGACGGATCCGGTCGAGAATCCTAAGTACCGCCTCGGTGGCCGCCGAAAAATCGGAGGGCTCGAAAGAATCGATGGACACTGCCACGGCCGGAAAACCCAGGATGGCTCCTTCGGTGGCCGCCGACACGGTCCCCGAATAGAGCACGTTGATGCCCACGTTGGCCCCCAGGTTGATCCCCGAGACCACCACGTCGGGAAGCGGCCGCATGAGCTCCCGGATGGCCAGCTTGACGCAGTCGGCCGGCGTGCCGCTGCACGCGTGTCCGAAAAACGCGCCGTTGCGTTTGACGGGCTTCACCCGCAGGGGATCCAGGAACGTGATGGCATGACCCACGGCGCTCTGTTCCGTTTCCGGGGCCACCACCACCACATCGTGTTCGGCCACCAGGGCTTCGTAGAGGGCCTCGATCCCCTTGGCGAAAATACCGTCGTCGTTGGTGAGCAGTACCCGCATGGACTACAGCCCCTGCATGTAGAGCTTGGCGGCGTTGATGCCCGCCTCCAGCGCCTTCCGGTTCAGGTCCTCCGTTCCCGCCGGAACCCGCGCCAGCACCGCCGCTTCCAGCGACCCCAGGGAAACCACCTTGGTCAGCATCGCCAGGGCGCCCAGGGCCACGATGTTCGCCACCATCTCCCTTTTGAGCTCCGCACGGGCGATCTGGGTAAAGGGAATGGCGATGGCCCGCGTGGTGGGCGTCTGCTTGACGAAGGTGCTGTCCACCACCAGGGTGCCTTCGGGCTTCAGGTCGAAAAAGTAGGCATCGCAGGACTTCTGGTTCATGGCCAGGAGCAGGTCCGGCTTGATGGCCTTGGGGTAGTCGATCTCCTCGTCGCTGATGACCACCTCCGCCTTGCTGGCCCCGCCCCGGGCTTCCGGACCGTAGCTCTGGGTCTGGCACACGTACTTGCCGTCATGGACCCCGGCGGCTTCGGCCAGGATGATGCCCGCCATGATGATGCCCTGCCCGCCGGATCCGCTCAAACGCACTTCGTACCGATATCCCATGGATGAGTCCCTTTCAGTCGCTTTCGTAGCGCCGGGAAGGCTAGCGCACGGCGGCCATCCTGGCCCGGGCGGCCTCCCGGATCTTCTTGTATTCCTCGGTGTAGATGGGAAGATCGCGGTCCACCAGCACCCCGATGGTGAACTTGTCGGCCAGATCTTCTTCGGCCATCTCGGCCGCCTTTTCCACCCGCACCGCGTGATCCTTCTGCCACTGGAGCATCTGAACGGCTCCGCCCAGCTTGTTCCGGCGCCCGTACTGGGTGTGGCAGTTGCTCACCACCTCCACCACCGAAAAGCCCCGCTTCACGATGGCCTTTTCGATGAGCTTGTCCAGCATGTTGGCATGATAGACCGTGCCGCGCGCCACCATGGCGGCTCCCGCCGTCACCGCCAGTTCGGCGATGGAAAAGGCGTGCTCGATGTTGCGGTAGACGGCTGTGGTGGCGAGAGCCCCGTAGGGGGTGGTGGGCGAATACTGCCCGCCGGTCATTCCATAAATGTTGTTGTTGATGATGATGGCCGTGAGATTCAGGTTCCGGCGCGCCGCATGGATGAAGTGGTTCCCGCCGATGGCCGTGGCGTCCCCGTCGCCCATGATGACGATCACATGAAGCTTGGGGTTGGCCAGCTTCACGCCGGTGGCGAAGGTCAGCGCCCGGCCGTGGGTGGTGTGGAGGGTGTTGAAATCCACGTAGACCGGCAGACGCCCCGAACAGCCGATGCCGGAAACCAGCACGATGTCGTCCTTTTCGTAGCCCAGCCGGTCGATGGCCCGGATGAGGGCCCCGAGAACGATCCCGTTGCCGCAACCGGGGCACCACACGTGGGGAAACTTCTTGTCGTGCCGAAGGTATTTATGAATCAGCTTGGTTACTTCCGCCATGGATGCTCTCTCTTTCCACCCCTACATCTTGATGAGGCGCACCAGGATCTCTTCGGGGGTGATCAGGTTTCCGTCGATCCGGTTGATGGTTTCCACGCGGGTCACGCCCTGGTTGATCCGCTTCACTTCCCGGGAGACCTGGCCCATGTTCAGTTCCGGAACGAGCACGGCCTTCACCTGCCGAAGGTAGGGCTCCAGGATCTGGCGTGGAAAGGGCCACAGGGTGACAAGCTGGAGCAGCCCCGCCTTGACGCCCCGCCGCCGAGCCTCCCTCACCGCCCGCTTGGCGGAACGCGCCACGGATCCGTAGGCCACCACCAGGATCTCCGCATCGTCTGCCAGTTCCTTTTCCACCATGAGGATGTCGAAAAAGTGCTGGCTGATCTTGCGGTGGATGCGGTTGAGAAACGGCACGATTTCGTCGGGCCGCTGGGTGGGAAAGCCCCGCACGTCGTGGATGAGCCCCGTCACGTGGTAGCGGTAACCGTCCCCGAAGATCCCCATGGGCGGCACGCCGCGGCTGTTGTCCTCGTAGGGCACGTACCATTCCGGCGGCATGTTGGGCCGGATCCGGTCGATCACCTCGATCTCTCCCGGGTGCGGCAGGTTGATCTTTTCCCGCGTGTGGCCCACCACCTCATCGGAAAGGATGATCACCGGCGTACGGTACTTTTCCGCCAGGTTGAAGGCCTTCACCGTGATGTCGAAACAGTCCTTGGTGGACGACACCGCCAGAACGATGATGGGATGGTCTCCGTGGGTGCCCCAGCGGGCCTGCATCACATCGCCCTGGCTCACACTCGTGGGAAGCCCCGTGCTGGGCCCTCCGCGCATGACGTTCACCACCACGCAGGGCACTTCCGCAACGCAGGCAAAGCCCAGGTTTTCCTGCATGAGGGAAAAGCCCGGGCCGCTGGTGGCCGTCATGGACTTGGCGCCCGCCAGCGACGCCCCGATGATGGCGCCCATGCTGGCGATTTCGTCTTCCATCTGGATGAAGGTGCCCCCCACCGCGGGAAGCTTCACCGACATGACTTCGCTGATTTCCGTCGCCGGCGTGATGGGATATCCGGCGAAAAAGGTGCATCCGGCCGCCAAGGCCCCTTCCACCATGGCCTCGTTGCCCTGGAGGAGCACCTGGCGCCCCGTGGTCGCTTGCTCATTCACAGCGTCTCTCCTTCCGGTCCCTATTCGTCGTCACCCACGGCCTTCTTTTTTCTGGCGCGCACGCTGATGGCGAAATCCGGACAGTGTATCTCGCAAAAACCGCAGCCCGTGCACCGATCCGGCTGAGTCACCACCGGGGATCCGTCTTCGCCCATCTCGATGCATTGCCGGGGGCAGAACGCGGCACAGATGCCGCAGCCCTTGCACCACCCGCTGAAGATCGCGATGTCGTACTCTTTTTTGGATCGCACGGGCTTTGTGCCCTCCTCGGCCTCCTTTTGGGCCGGTTCCACGGGAGGATCGGCAGGGGCGTTTTGCGGCGATTCTTCTTGTGCCTTCTTCCTGGTCTTCTTTACCGTCTCATCACCCATTGTTTTCTCCTGAGAAAAAATCTTTCTCCAGCCACCAAACCGCACAGTCTCCTTAGCCCATCGCCCACCCATTTTCAACTACCAAACGTGCCTGGAGGCCACGGAATCCATTGACAAAAAATTCACCCTGTACTAAGCAGCACTCTTACTTGCGAGGATCTCCCGCAGCGGAACCAGCGGATCACGGTTGGACGTCCGATTCTCAGCGACGCGCGAACGGCAGCGGAGCTCCACCACCAGCGCCATCTTCACCAGGGAGACCACCCCCCATGAACACGCAATGCCTCCGGGAAGCCCCCGCGCTTCCGCCTTCTCTCCCGATCCGTCAGGCGGCTTGCTTCCAAGCGGCCTTCTCTTTGCCTCGATCTCCCCACACAGCCGTTTTCCAAAAGGAGGATCCATGCGCGAAATCCATGTGGACGCCATTGTAGCGGCCGTCCGGGATCTCTGCATCCGGGCCAACACGGAGCTGGGCGAGGACGTGCTGGACGCCTTCCGCACGGCCCTGGAAAAGGAGGAATCCCCGGCCGGTAAAGACATCCTGAAAAGGCTCATCCAGAACGCCGAGATCGCCCGAACCGAGGGCATCCCCATGTGCCAGGACACGGGCTTCGCCGTGATCTTCGTGGACATGGGCCAAGACGTGCGCATCGTGGGCGGCGGTCTGCGAGACGCCGTGGAGGAAGGGGTCCGCCAGGGCTACCGGGACGGGTACCTCCGAAAAAGCATCTGCCATCCCTTCACGCGCCAGAACACGGGCGACAACACCCCCGCCATCCTCCATCTGGACATCCGCCCGGGAGACCACTTCCGGATCACCGTGGCGCCCAAGGGCGGCGGAAGCGAGAACATGAGCCGGGTCACCATGCTCACCCCCGCCGTGGGGGTTCAGGGAGTCAAGGACTTCGTGGTTCAGCGGGTGAAGGAATCGGGCCCCAACCCGTGCCCGCCCACCATCGTGGGGGTGGGCATCGGCGGCACCTTCGAAACGGCGGCTCTCCTGGCCAAGAAGGCCCTACTGCGGCCCGTGGGAAGCCCGAACC
Organism: Desulfacinum sp.; assembly: GCA_014359885.1. Classification (GTDB taxonomy): domain Bacteria; phylum Desulfobacterota; class Syntrophobacteria; order Syntrophobacterales; family DSM-9756; genus Desulfacinum. The sequence goes on along the minus strand of JACIYN010000050.1, from coordinate 16,816 downwards.
CCGACCCGGAGCTGGCCGCCCTGGAGGCGGACTGGCTGGAAGCCGTGAACAATTTGGGCATCGGGCCCCAGGGGCTGGGAGGACGCATCACGTCCCTGGCGGTCCACATCGAGATGATGCCGTGCCACATCGCCAGCCTGCCCGTGGCGGTGAACATCCAGTGCCATGCCGCCCGGCACAAGGAAGCGGAACTCTGAATGGGGTGACGAGTTACGGGTGATGAGTGATGGGTGATGGGTGATGAGTTAGGGGCGGAAAGTTGCCTTCCTCCTTTGCCCTTTTACCTTGTCCCTTTCGCCTTTTGCCTCAACCAAGGAGAGGACTTGTTATGCAGGACGCCGTTCGACTCACCACGCCGCTTGCAAAGGAAGACGTCCAAAGGCTCCGCATTGGAGACCGGGTTCTTCTCAGCGGGATCGTCTACACCGCCCGGGATGCCGCCCACAAGCGCCTGGTGGAACTTCTCCAGGCCGGGGAGCCTCTGCCCTTTGATTTGGAAGGCCAGGTGATCTACTATGTGGGGCCGTCCCCGGCCAAGCCGGGCCGCCCCATCGGCGCCGCGGGCCCCACCACCAGCTACCGCATGGACGCCTACGCCCCGGAGCTCATCCGACACGGCCTTCGGGGCATGATCGGAAAGGGGGCGCGAAACGACGCGGTCAAAGCCGCCATGAAGGAACACGGCGCGGTTTATTTTGCCGCCATCGGCGGCGCCGGGGCCCTCATGGCCCAGAGCATCCTCTCGGCGGAAGTCATCGCCTATCCGGAGCTGGGCCCCGAGGCCGTCCGCCGTCTGGAGGTGAAGGACCTTCCGGTGATCGTGGCCAACGACTGCCACGGCGGGGATCTGTACGGGGAAGGCGTCAGAAAGTATGGGCGCACGGCGTGATTCATAAGGTCCCGCCCTGCCCCGAGCCTCCGGGCCCGCACGTCCGGGCCGGGGCATCCGGGCCAGGGCAGCCAGTTCAAGCGAGGAGGTTTTCATGAAAAAGGTCGTCTTTCAACCCAAGGTCCGCTACAAGCTCCACCCGGGCTACCTGGCCTGGATCCTCCATCGAGCCACGGGGGTCCTGCTGGGCCTCTATCTCTTTCTCCACATCTGGGTGATCCACCACCTGTCCCAGGGCGAACAGGCCTTCAACGAGGTCATGGCCGTGGTGCAGTCCCCCCTCTTTCATCTCCTGGAGATCGGCCTGCTGGGCACCGTGGTCTACCACGGCCTCAACGGCCTGCGCGTGGTCTTCATCGACTACGGCAACCTGGCAAAGCGCGAAATCATGCAGAAGGCCGTCTTCGCCGTCTTCGCCGTCTCGGCGATCCTCATCCTGGCGGGGGCGATTCCCATGCTGCGCCTGGCTTTCGGCATCTAAGGGGAGGCTTTGAAAATGTTGGGTAAATACTTCGGTTCGGGACGTTCGGGGGCCTTCGACTGGTTTTTTCAGCGCATCTCCGGTGTGGCGCTGCTCATCACCCTCTTTCTTCACTTCTGGGTGCTCCACTACGCTTCGGAAGGCCCCGTGACCTACCAGAAGGTCATGGCGCGGCTCGTCTCTCCCGCCTGGAAGGCCATCGACATCGCCTTTCTGGTCTTCGCCATCTACCACGCCATGAACGGATTCAAGATGATCATCGACGATTACGTCCATTCCGCCGGACTGCGCGCCGTGCTGGTGGGCGCCCTGTGGGTGCTTTCCATCGGATTCTTCGGGCTGGGCGTCCTCACCATCGTCACACTCAAAGTGCAAGCGTAGGCAAAAGGAGCAAGCGACGTCATGGCAGATATCAAGGTAACGGTTCACAAGCACGATGTGGTGATCGTCGGCGCCGGCGGCGCCGGGCTTCGAGCGGCCCTGGAGGCGTCCAAGGTCGTGAATACGGCGGTGATCAGCCAGGTCTTTCCCACCCGGTCCCACACGGTGGCGGCCCAGGGCGGCGTGGCGGCGTCCCTGAGCAACGTGGAGCCCGACGACTGGGTCTGGCACATGTTCGACACCATCAAGGGAAGCGACTACCTGGGCGACCAGGACGCCATCGAGCTCATGTGCCGCATGGCCCCCGAGGTGGTCATCGAGCTGGAACACATGGGCATGCCCTTCAGCCGCCTCCAGGACGGTAAGATCTTCCAGCGCCGGTTCGGCGGCCACACCAAGGATTTCGGCAAGGAAGCCATCTGCCGCACCTGCGCCGCCGCCGACCGGACGGGCCATGCCATGCTCCACACCCTCTATGAACAATGCGTGAAGAACCAGGTGGTCTTTTACAATGAGTTCTTCGCCCTGGAACTGCTCATGAACGAGGGCCACGTGGTGGGTGTGCTGGCCTGGGACATCGCCAACGGGGGCTTTCACATCTTCCACGCCAAGGCCACCATGTTCGCCACGGGCGGTTACATCCGGGTCTACAAGACCAATTCCAACGCCCACATCAACACGGGAGACGGACTTTCTCTCTCCCTTCGCGCGGGGCTTCCCGTGGAGGACCTGGAATTCGTCCAGTTCCACCCCACCGGCATCTACGGCGTGGGCAACCTCATCACGGAAGGCGTTCGCGGCGAAGGCGGCTACCTGCTCAACAAGGACGGTGAACGCTTCATGAAGCGCTACGCCCCCACCGTCTGGGATCTGGCCTCCCGCGACGTGGTCTCCCGGGCCATGGCCGAAGAGATGCGCCAGGGGCGCGGCTGCGGGCCCAAGGGCGACTACATCCTTCTCAAGCTGGACCACATCGGGGCCGACATCATCCACGAGCGGCTGCCCGGCATCTGGGAACTGGCCTATGTGTTCGCCCACGTGGACTGCACCAAGGAACCCATCCCCGTCACCCCCACGGCCCACTATTCCATGGGCGGCATCCCCACCAACCGGTTCTCGGAAGTGGTGCTGGGCGGCATGGACAGACCCGAAGAGCCGGTCAAGGGCTTCTACGCCGCGGGCGAGGCGGCCTGCGCCTCGGTTCACGGCGCCAATCGACTGGGATCCAACTCGCTTCTGGACATCATGGTCTTCGGCAAGGTGGGCGGTCAACGCATGGCCGAATTCGCCCAGTCCCTGCCCGAGCACGTGCCGCTTCCGGAAAACCCCGGCACGAAAGGCATGGAAGAGGTGAAAAACCTCCTGAACGGAACGGGCGGGGAGACGATGGGCGCCATCTGGGATGAGCTGAAGGAGTCCATGGAGCTCAACTGCGGCGTTTTCCGCACCGAAGAAACCCTGACGGCGCAGCGCGCCGTCCTGAAAAAGCTCTGCGACCGCTTCAAGAACGTGGGGATCGCCGACAAGGGCCTCACCTTCAACCTGGATCTCATCGAAACCTTGGAGCTGGGTCACATGCTGGACTTTTCCAAGGCCATCGTGGAAGGGGCGCTGGCCCGCCAGGAAAGCCGAGGAGCCCACTACCGCGACGACTACCCCAAACGCGACGACGAAAAGTGGCACAAACACACTCTGGCGTACATGGAAGAGGACGGTTCCATCCGCCTCGACTACAAGCCCGTCCGGATGAAGCCGCTCACCGTGCCCACCTTCGAACCCAAGGAGCGCGTCTACTAGCGAACTGCAGGTGAAGAGCGGAACCCACGGACCCGGGACAACATGAGGGACATACCATGCTGAAGACGGTTACCTTCTCGGTCTTTCGATACGATCCGGAAAAGGACAAGAAACCCTACTACAAGGACTACAAGGTGGAGCTGCGCCGGCCGGGCATGATGGTCCTGGACGGCCTCAACCAGATCCGCTGGGAACAGGACGGCACCCTGGCCTACCGGCGATCCTGCCGCGAGGGTGTCTGTGGCTCCGACGGGCTCAACATCAACGGCGTGAACATGCTGGCCTGCATCACCCACATCGAGGACCTCAAGGATCCCATCGTGGTGCAGCCCCTGCCGTCCATGCCGGTCATCAAGGACCTGGTGGTGGACTTTACCGACTTCTACAAGAAGTATTATCTCGTCAAACCCTACCTCATCACCAAGACCCCGCCGCCGTCCGATCGCGAACGGCTCCAGAGCCCCGAAGACCGCAAGAAGCTGGACGGACTCTACGAGTGCATCCTGTGCGCGTGCTGCAGCACGTCGTGCCCCAGCTTCTGGGCGGACCCGGACTACCTGGGGCCGGCGGCGCTTCTCAAGGCGTGGCGATTCATTGCGGATACCCGCGACGAAGGCGCGGACGAGCGGCTGGAGATCATCAACGACCGCGACGGCGCCTGGCGCTGCCACACCATCCTCAACTGCGTGGAAGCCTGCCCCAAGCAGCTCAACCCCACGGAAGCCATCGCGCAACTGAAAAAGACCATTATTCACCGCAAATTCTAGAAGGCTTTGAACCGCACCATGCGGCCGGCCGCGGGGTTCCGCCCCGCGACCGGCCATTGGCCGTTCCGAGACAAGCTCCTCGCAGCGTATCCGAATCCGGTTCTCCCGTTCCAGACACCCAGGGATTTCCTGTCTCTTTGGCCTAACGATCATGGTCGCCCTCGCGCCACCCCCCTGGATGAAAGAGCAGGTCGGAACAAGGGCTTTTTGTGGGAGCGCAGCAAGGCGCGATTTTCTTTTGCGTGACCGCACGGTTGTTGCGTTGCCGGCCACCCTCATCGCGGCTTGCGCCGCTCCTACACACCGGTCATTTCCATATGCGACCATTCGCGTTTATTGGCGGTTTTCTTTCACATGAACCCCATCACGCGGGGGGAGACAACGAAGGATCAAACCCACTTTTGGTAAGCAGGCTCTGTAGGGGCGAATGATTATTCGCCCCTACAGGCCGCGCGCACGAACGGAACCAGGTCGCGTTTCACATAAAACTGAGCGATTTTTTCTTCGGGGGTCCCTTACACCGCGTGATGAGCGGGCGGGGATAAACCCCGCCCCTACCCACTGGGTCCGTGCCTTTTTGTAGAGGCGGGCCGCGCCACGCGCACCCTTTTCCCGCCCGGCGTCCGGTGTTAGCATCGGAGGGAGCCGCTAGTCTTGATGTGCATAAACATTATTTGTTGCCATCAAACGCTCCTGAGACTAGAATTCCCAGGGATCCAAAGTTTCGCTCCATCGTCCTTGTGAGCACCTGCCGATCTCCCCGTTCGCCCTGCTCCCCGCTCCCCGCCCTGTGCCGCAAGGTGACCGCAGGCTCCACGGCCCGGAGGGCCCATTGGATCGAAGGATCCGCCCATTCCTTTCGGATCGGTTTCGCCTCGAGCAGGGAAACCGGATCCGACCCGTGACGAAGGAGGAAAGCCTATGCAGCACACCGACGATGTGAGCCGTGAAGTGCAGGCGCTCAACCTGGGCGCCAAGGTTCGGGACCTTCGCCAGAAGTTCCGATACACGGTTCAGGACCTGGCGGCCAAGACGGGCCTCGACAAGGAGCTCCTGGACCAGATCGAAGCCGACAAGGTGGTGCCGCCCGTGGCCACCCTTCTCAAGCTGGCCAAGGCCTTCCACGTGGGTCTCGCCTACTTCTTCCAGGATGAGCTCACCGGCCAGAAGATTTCCATCACGCGCAAGAACGAGCGCACCCGTCTGGAACGCCGCCCCCACCATCGCGAGGGGGAGGTGACCTATATCTATGAAACCCTGGAAAACAAGAAGCCGGAAAAGCACATGGAGCCCTTTCTGGTGGAATTTCCCGTGATGGATACCGCCGAGATGGTCTTTGTGAGCCACGAAGGCGAGGAGTTCCTTTACCTCATGGAAGGGCGCCTGGAATTCCGAACGGTGGACCGGGTGGAGGTTTTGGAACCGGGCGACAGCATCTATTTCGATTCGGACATCAGCCACAGTTTCCGCTGCATCGGCGAATCCCCGGCCAAGGCGGTGGTGGTGGTCTGGAGCAAGCCGTAGCGGGTCGTTCCGCACGAAGAGGACAAAGAAGATGATCGAAGTGAGATTTCACGGACGAGGCGGCCAGGGCACGGTGGTGGCTTCCATCCTCATGGCCAAGGCCTTTTTCCAGGCCGGCTATTACGTCCAGAGCTTTCCCCTGTTCGGTGTGGAGCGGCGCGGAGCTCCCGTGGAAGCCTACCTGAGGCTGGACAGAACCAAGATCCTGGTCCGCACCAACGTCTACACCCCCGACCACGTGGTGGTGCTGGACCCCACGCTCTTGGAGGGCGTGGACATCACCAGGGGCCTCAAACCCGGCGGCTGGATTCTCATCAACGCTCCGGCGCCACCTCCCAACCTCCACACTTATGCGGACTACAAACTGGCCCACGTGGACGCCACCCGCATCGCCATCAAACACCGGCTGGGCACCCGCACCCATCCCATCGTGAACACGGCCATGATGGGCGCCTTCGCCCGGGTGTTGGGCCAACCCCCTTTGGAGGCCGTCATGGAAGCGATCCGCGAAGAGGTTCCGGCCAAACCCGAAGCCAACATGGCGGCCGCCGAGGAGGCGTACGATAGCGTGGTTCTTCTGGGCCCCGTGGCTGAGGCGGTCAGTGCGTGAAGCGTTAGGCGTGAGGCGTGAGGCGTTAGGCGTTAGGCGTGAGGCGTGAGGCGTGAGGCGTCAGGCGTGAGGCGTTAGGCGTCAGGCGTTAGGCGACAGGCGACAGGCGTCTCTCCCCCTTTTCCAAAGGGGGGCCGGGGGGGATTCCCAAGGCCCGCTCCTCATCCCGCGGACAACGATGGAAGCCCCACGCCACCAACCACGGATCACGAACCACGAACAACGGATTACGGTTCTCGGATTACGGATCACGGATCACGGATTACGAGGTTTCCCATGACAGAACAACTGGTTTCCCCGACGGTCCCCACACCGCTCATACCCCGGTCTTCCACGACCACGGAATCCAACAAGACGGGGTCCTGGCGGTTCCTGAAACCCCGATACGACGAAAAGACGGCACCCTGCAGCGCCGCCTGTCCCGCCGGCGAGGACATCGCCCGGGTGGAAATGCTGGTGGCCCAAGGCCTCTTCAAGGAAGCCTGGGAAACCATTCTTCAGGAAAACCCGTTCCCGGCCGTGTGCGGGCGGGTCTGTTTTCATCCCTGCGAAGGGGTCTGTAACCGAAAGGAATTCGACGACGCCATTGCCATTCACACCTTGGAGCGGTTCGTGGCCGATACGGCCATGCGCTACGGCATCCAGCCGGACATTGCCCGCCGGCCCGTGCAGGGACCCCGCGTGGCCGTGGTGGGATCCGGTCCCAGCGGCCTGGCGGCCGCCTATTTCCTGGCACGGCTGGGTTATACGTGCGATGTCTTGGAAGCCAAGAGCGAGCCCGGAGGGATCCTCCGGTGGGGCATTCCGCTCTACCGGCTGCCGGTGAACGTTTTGGAATGGGAGATCGACCGGATTCGGTCTCTCGGCGTGGAGATCCATTGCAACCACAGGGTGTCCGCCGACCTTCTGAGGGAATTCGGCGACCGTTACCAGGCCGTCTTCATCGGCTGCGGCCATCACAGGAACGTGGATCTGGGCATCCCCGGCGAGGACTTGGACGGCGTGGAAGAAGGCCTTCCCTTCCTGGCGAAGGTCCGGAGCGGGGAACGGCCGGACCTCCACGGTGCGGTGGCGATCATCGGCGGCGGCAACACCGCGGTGGATGTATCGCGCTGCGCCCTGCGGCTCGGAGCCGAGCCCGTCATCGTCTACCGGCGGCGCCGCCAGGACATGCCCGCCTTCGAGCACGAGATCGAGATGGCCCTGGAAGAAGGCGTGGAGATCATGGAACTCTGGGCACCCTTGGAGATTGCTTCCCATGCCGAGGGCTATCGGCTGGTGCTCCAGAAGATGGAGGTGTCCGGAGACGAGGGCCCGAGGGCCCAAGTCCGCCCCGTTCCCGGCCAAACCCGGGAGATGCTGGTCACCAAGGTCTTCAAGGCCATCGGAAACGCCGCCGAAGAGTCCTGGATGGAGCCGCCCGAAGGCGACGGTGAGCTCCTGCGGCTGGCCAACACCGCCCTGGTGCGTCGTGGCGACGGTCCCGTTTTCGTCTACGGCGGAGACCTGGCGGCCCTGGAAAAGTCTGTGGCTCACGCGGTGGCGTCCGGCAAGGAAGCCGCCATGGCCCTGGACACCTATTTCCAGGAGGGCTGGGACGCCATTGATTCCAGGATTTCCGCCTGCCGTGTGGGTCGGGGTCCTTCCCTTTCCATGGAAATGTATCTGGGCGGAGAACGGTGCCGGCGCAATCCTCACGTGGTGGCTTTCCAGGAAATCAACACCGACTACTTCCTCTACGCCCCGCGCCTGGCCCAGCCCCGACTCCTCAAGGAAGAGCGGATCCAGGGCTTTTCCGAGATCGATCTCAAGATCTCCGCGGCCCTGGCCATCCGGGAAGCGGAACGCTGCTTCAACTGCGGCATCTGCAACCAGTGCGACAACTGCCGCCTCTTCTGCCCCGACCTGGCTGTCTGCCGGGACGACAATCCCCAGGGACGCCGCATCAACTACGATTACTGCAAGGGATGCGGCGTGTGCGTGGTGGAATGCCCCCGCAACGCCATGGCTTTGGAGTAGGGATAAGGGCTAAGGGGTATGGGATAAGAAATGGGGAGGATGGGCGCTTCGGGATGCCCGAGAAGCGCCTGGATCCGGGAGGATAAAGATGAAAAAGGTTGTGGAAGGAAGTCATGCCGTATCGGAAGCGGTGCGGCTGGCTCGTGCGGACGTGATTTCGGCCTATCCGATCACGCCCCAGACCCATATCGTGGAATTGCTTTCGGAATATTGTTCGGACGGCACCCTGAACGCCAAGTTCCTTAGGGTGGAGAGCGAGCACTCGGCCATGGCGGCCCTCATCGGAGCCGCCTCGGCGGGCGTTCGCACCTTCACGGCCACTTCATCCCAGGGACTGGCCCTCATGCACGAGTTGCTCCATTGGGCCTCGGGCGCGCGCCTTCCCATCGTCATGGCGGAGGTCAACCGGGCCCTGGCTCCTGGCTGGAACATCTGGACGGAACAGACCGACAGCCTGGCCCAGCGGGACACGGGATGGATCCAGCTCTACTGCGAGGACGCCCAGGAGGCGCTGGACACCACGCTCCAGGCGTTCCGGCTGGCGGAGACGGTTTCTCTGCCCGTCATGGTGATCCTGGACGCCTTTTTCCTTTCCCACACCTATGAACCCGTGGACATTCCGGACCAGGAGGACGCGGACCGGTTTCTGCCGCCCTTCAAGCCTGCCTTCCAGTTGGATACGCAACATCCGTCGGCCTTCAACCAGCTGGCACCGCCCAACGTCTACATGGAGATGCGGCGGAGCCTCCAGGACGCCATGGAATCGGCCTTGGGCGTGCTGGACGCCATCGAAGACGACTACGAGAAGCTTTTCGGCCGCCGCTACGGAGCGGTGGAAGCCGTGCAATGCGACGATGCGGACATTATCTTGGTGACGTCGGGGACGGTGACCAGCACCAGCCGGCTGGTGGTCCGGCAACTGCGGGAAAAGGGGGAAAAGGTGGGCCTGCTCAAGATGAAGGCCTTCCGGCCCTTCCCCTTCGAGGCGCTGCGAACCCATACGGCCCATGCCAAGAAACTCGCCGTCATCGACCGCAACTTCTCCTTCGGTGCCGGGGGGATCTTCGCCCAGGAAATCCGTTCGGCCCTGTGCAACCTGGCGCGACGCCCCCTGGTTTACGGGTATGTGGCCGGGCTCGGCGGACGGGATGTGACCACGGACGTGATCGAGGACATCTACTGGAGGACCAAGACGAGCGCCCATCCGGAGGGCGAAAGCATCTGGATCGGCCTTCATCAGCCGGCTCCCGCCGCATAGGGATTTGCCGGAAAATGGCATGCACCTTCCGAGCGATCGAGTGTTCGTTGTCCGCGTAGGGGCGGTTCGCGAACCGCCCCTACAGGAAACAGGCACCACCGGCAGGAACCCCGGCTTTCGCCGGGCCGAAACCCGGACGCCATGAAGAGGGGCGGATTCTCGACCGCTTGACGACGCCCCAAACCCGTTTTCGGACGCCTTCCGAAAACGGCACGAAAGGAATGACACCATGGAACTGGACGTCTTGGATCGCGAATACATGTGTTCTGGGCATGTGGGCTGCCCGGGCTGCGGCGCGGCCATCGCCATGCGTTTTCTTCTGAAGGCCCTGGGGGACAAGACCATGATGGTGATCCCCGCCTGCTGCTGGTCCATCATCGCAGGCCCTTACCCCCAATCCACCCTGAAGGTGCCCGTGCTCCATACGGCCTTTGAAACCGGCGGCGCCGTGGCCAGCGGCCTCCGGGCCGCCCTGGACGCCAAGGGCGACAAGGAGACCACCGTGGTGACGTGGGCCGGGGACGGAGGAACCTTCGACATCGGCTTTCAGGCCCTGAGCGGTGCCGTGGAGCGGAACGAGGACTTCATCTACGTCTGCTACGACAACGAAGCCTACATGAACACGGGCGTCCAGCGCAGCTCCTCCACCCCCTACGGCGCCTGGACCACCACCACCCCGGGCCAGGAATGGAAGCGCCTCCGCAAGAAGAACATCGTGGAGGCCCTGGTGGCCCACCGCATCCCCTATGCCGCCACGGCCAGCATCGCCTTTCCGGAGGACCTGGTGCGCAAGGTGAAGAAGGCCAAGAGCATCAAGGGCTCCCGGTTCCTGCACATCTACGCATCCTGCCCCACGGGCTGGCGCATCCCTTCCGAGATGGCCATCAAGATCGCCCGCATGGCCGTTCAGACCAACATCTTTCCCCTCTACGAGGTGGAAAACGGGGTGCGCTACACCATCAACTACATGCCCAAGGGATACCTGGTGCGGGAGTACTTCAAATTGCAGGGGCGCTTCAAGCACCTGACCGACGACGACCTGGAGCAGATCCAGGAGATGGTCAACGAAGACTGGGAGCTGCTCCTCCGCAAGGCGGGGGTTTCCATGAGCGCCGCCGGCACCCTGGCGTGATGAGTGATGAGTGATGAGTGATGGGTGATGGGTGATGGGTGATGGGCGATGAGTGACGGGACTGGCTGGTCGCGGGGGTTCGCCCTGCGATCAGGTCGGGTCCCGCCGGGGGCGTTACAACCTGGAGATCACCCGCCCGTCCAGGGTTTGGTAGGCACCCATCAGGTTGGCCGTGAGGCAGCAATGGGCGGGCACCACGGCCACCAGGTCTCCCACCCGCAGGCGTTCCAAATGTTCCGGACACGCCCGCACGATCCCGTGCTCCTGGGAAACCGCCGTCACGGAACAGCACCCCGTGGGGGCTTTCCAGCCGTCTTCGGCAAATTCCGCCACCCAGCCGTAGACGGGCTTTCCGTCTGGGCCTTCCACGGCGTCCTTGGACAGATGCACGGCGCCCCCGTAGATCACCACCTCCCCCCGGTCCGGATGCCGGGCCACCACCGGGCAGGCCGCCGCCATGGCCACCTCCTCCATCGTGCAGGCACCGATCCGAAACTGCGTGAGATCGTAGAAGACGAAGGCGCCGGGCCGGATTTCGTCCACGCCCGAAAAATCTTCCGCCACACTGCACGTGGGCGTATCCCCCACGGAAACCTGCAGGTCCGGATATCGAGAGGCCAGCGCATCTTTTACCCGGGCCATGGCCGCCAGGGATTGCCGGTGTACGGCCTGAATCTGGTCCTTGCTTCGGGCCTTGTAGCTGTGGCCCGCGTGGGTAAGAAGTCCTCGAAACCGCACCCGGCGGCACGCCGCGAGCTCTTCTGCGAACCGCTCCATGACGGTATGGTCGTCCGGGTCCACCCCGGTTCGATGGTAACCGGAGTCCACCTTGATAAAGAGGCCCACGGAAGTCCGCAGTCCCGATTCCAGTGCAGCGACCGTTTCCGGGTGGACGGCCAGCACATTGAGTTGGATGCGGCCCGCCAGGTCGTTGATGAGGTCCATCTCGCGCAGGTTGACGGGGAAGGCCACGGTGATGTCATCCCATCCGTCTTCCACGAAATAGCGGGCCATGGTGAGCGAAGAAACCGTGATGGCCTTTACGCCCGCTTCACGGAACCATTGCCCGATCTCTCTGGACTGGTGCGTCTTGAAATGGGGCCGGAACCGCACCCCGCATCTTTCGGCCTTTTCCGCCATCCATTGAATGTTTCGGCGGACCTGGTCTTCGTTGACGAGCAGGGCCGGCCTTTGGATATCGTCCAGCTTCACCATGGGGGTTCCCTCTCTTTTCGTGCAGCCATTCCCTTCCAGCGCCTCCTAAGCTACAATGAACGGCCGCCCGCTGGAAATGTTTATTCATCGCGGAGACCGCCATGCTGGGACGCTACTGGCCCCTGATCGCCTGGTTCGCCTATCTGCTTCTGCCGACGGATCTCTTTCCCGATGCGTTCATCGGACCCGGCTGGTCCGACGACATCATTTTGCTGATCGCCCTCTACTACCTCTTTTTCAAAAAGGGCGCACCGTGGGGAAGGACCGCGGGATCCGGACCCCGACCCGGATCCGAAGGCGGCTCCGCCGGATCGGCGGGACCGGGCCAAGGCGGCGGGACCCGCCGGTCGGACACCACCGGCGGATCGTCCGGCCCGCCGGACCCCTACCAGGTGCTGGGAGTGGCCCCGGACGCGGACTGGGAGACCATCAAGAAGGCCTACCATCGGATGGCCAATCGTTACCACCCGGACAAGGTGAGCCATCTGGGCGAGGAATTTCAGCAATTGGCCCACAAGAAATTCCAAGAGATCCAATGGGCTTACGACACTCTTGCCAAGCAGAGAAAGGACGGTCGAGCATGAACGACGTGCCGGTGGGCGCCATTCATCGGCGGGAGGGATACTCCTTCCAGCTGGTCAACATCGAATGCATGCCCCAGTCGGACCACTACAACGTGATCATGGTGCTGGAAGAGCCCATGGACGATCTGCTACCCTACCTGGCTGCAGTCCTCCCCGCCTGCACCTACGTGCATGGCACCGGGGTGATCAACCTGATGGACGAAGGCCACATCGTGGGCATCTACGGGGATCGGATCACCATCACCGACGTGACGGGCCTGGACGACGCCGAGGAGTGGTGCGAAAGGTACAGGGCCCGGATCGAAGACGTGAAGCGGCGAAAGGATTCCATCGAACCCGTCGAGCGCCGGCAGGTGTCCCTGACCGTGCTGGAGATCTACCGCCGCCTGCCTGGAACCAATTGCGGCGCCTGCGGGGACGCCACGTGCATGGCCTTCGCCGCCCGGGTTTTCCGGCGAGAGATTCCTTTCACCGCGTGTCCGGAAGCCAGCCCGGAAGATCCCGAAACCAGCCGTTTCGTGAATCAACTGGCCGCCCAAGGTTTCCCCGCCGGTTCCTGAACAGGGAGGCTCCATCATGACAAAGGAAGACGCCCCGCGCTGGATGCTCTGCCACACGCTGGCAAACCGTTTCGAAGCGGATCTTCTCACCGACGCCTTGGAAAAGGAAGGCATCCCGATTCTGGTGCGTTCCTTTGAAGAAACCGCCTACGACGGCCTCTTCGTCCCGCAGCGCGGTTGGGGCCAGATCCTGGTGCCGGCCCAGGACATCACCCGCGCCCGCGCCGTGATCGCCCCTCTTCTGGAAACCTTCGAAGCCCAGGGACCCTACCAGACCCTGGACGAACTGGATCCCCTGCTTTGGGAGCGGCTGAGGAACCTGGACCCCCAAGAGGTGTGCCGTCGTGCCCAGGTCCAATGGCGGGAAGAAAGCCGGGCCTATCGCATTCCGTTTCTCAACGGCGCCTACTTTTGCCGACCCGAAGACGAAACCCTATGGGTGGTGGAGGATCTCCCGTCGGACAAACTGGATTTTCAAACCGGGCTGGTTCTTTTGCACTATCTTTTGGAAGCCCGGCCGGTGCCGCTGGAAGGCCGCTGGATCAGCGAAAAGGAAATCCCCGGAGGGCTCCAGTTCTTTGCCGGACCGCACGCCTTTCCTTTGCCGTGGGTGCTCAAGAGCCTGGACTACGATCGGAACCGGTTTTGTGAAGCGGCGGAAAAGGTGGGAGGCGTCCCGGTGGAGGCGGGAGACGTGGCCTACCGTTTCTGGGCGCTTCCCCGGATTCCCATCCAGGCCGTCTTCTGGGAAGGAGACGACGAGTTCAAGGCGTCCCTGCACCTGCGCTTCGACCCGTCCATCTCCCGGCAACTGGAATCCCTGGACACCATCTGGGCCCTGGTCAACGTCCTCTGCCGCCAGCTCCGCGCCGCCGCCTCCCGGCCCGAGGACCCTTCCTCCCCATTGCCGTGAGAAAGCGACAGGTTGTCCAGCGCCATGGTGAAGCCGCAGCCCATCAATAATGGTAGCGGCACTGGACGAAATCGATTCTCCCCTGGCTCACCACATAAACCAAACGATGTTCCTGGGTGATGCGCCGCGACCAGACGCCGGATCCCAAAAATTTCAGGCGCTCGGGCTTGCCGACACCCTGAAACGGATCCCTCATGACCGCTTCTATCAATTTGAAGATGCGAAGGGCCGTTCTGCGATCCGTCTCCACCCAGTATCGCAAATCCTCCCTGAATTCGGGATGAAATACGGCTTCTCTCTCCCCTGTCGGCTCAGACGGGCTCATCGAGACCCACCTCTCGGCGAAGCTCCCCGATGGTCTGGGCTGATCCTTCCCGCTTTCTGACCCGCTCCAGAGCGGAATGAAGCCGCAGGGCGTTGGCGGGCGATCGCAAAAGGTGCGCGGTCTCAAGAATCCCGGCCAATTCGTCGGCCGCAATCATGGCCACGTCTTCCTTCCCACGCCGGCGGATGATGACGACTTCCCGATCTTCCACGACCTGGTCGATCAAGGAAGCAAGCCGAGCCCGGGCATCCGTGTAGGTTGTCTGTATGGTCATTTTATCCCTCCTTTATCTGTACATTATGACCGTACAGCTCGCCGGACATAACGTCAATGCTCTTGCAGGGAGTGCGCCAAAAGAGAGTGGTCAGACGCGGGTGCCGTTGAGATAGGTGTGGTTGAGAAGGCCCGGCACGAACGGCCGTTGGGACACGTCGGGAGGGACGAAATCAAAGACTCGCTCGAGAAAGAGGGTCACGATGCGGAAGGTGGCCCCCCAAAGGACCTCCACCTGGCTACCGTCCTGGTGCAGGAAGCAGCGAAAATCCCGGGGGGTGGGGTCCACATGGCCCGCCATGTCGGGGTCCACGTAGAGGCGGTACCGGTAGTAGTTTTCGGGGTCCAACAGCTTTCGGAGCGGGATGGCCACGATCCGGTCCACTTCCCAATTGGGAACGAAGCGGTGGGCCCCTTCGATCCAGCCCACCAGCGGATGGATCACTTTGGTGAAAAGCCGCAATTTTTCGGGAGGAAGCGGGCCCAGAAAACGGACCTTGAGGGGGTTCAGGCGCATCTCCTCCCAGCTTTCCCGAAGGCACGTGGCGAGATGCACGGCGGTGAGACGCGCCTTCCGCGGACAGCTCTTCTTGAGCTTTTTCCAGTGCGGCCAGCGGCCCAGGGGAAGCGGCGGCAGGCTGATCAGGCGCGCCAAAACCGGATCCAGCCCCCTTTCCACGGTCCCTCCCGGGCAGCACAAATCGCCCGCCTGCCGAACCAGGCGGGAACGGCGGTTCAAAATGATGCATGCATCCTGTTGGCATCCTCTTTCCAAAAGGCCGCATCCCAAAAGAAGCAGCACGCTGGAAGACGTTTGAGGATAATAGCGGGCCGCGCCCGCCACCGCCTTCTCGTCCAGACTCGAGGCCAGTCGTTCCTGGATGTGCGCTTGAAGCTCTTCCGGGTGGTGCAGCAGCTCGTCCCACCACGCGTGCCCCACGCCGTTTCCGGCGGCGTTCAGATTTTCAGGGTGGACAGTTCGGCCCATTTGGCTTTCAGCCTTTTGGCGGACACGGGAAACAACGTCTTGATCTCCGGCGCGAACAAACTCAGCTTGTATTCTTCCAACATCCAGCGAAATTCGTCAAGAAACCGGAGCACCTCTCCGGAGGCATCGGGCCCGAAGCGCTCCAGCGCTTCCTCATAGCGGGACTGGAAGGGTTCCACGTCCCGCCATTTCTGGGCGTCCTTTTCCGGAGCCACGTAGGCGCGTTCCGTGCGGATGCGAAGCCCCTTGAGGTATCGGGGGATCCGGCCCATCTCTTCCCGGCGGTAGAGCAAGAGAAAATCGGCCGGCACCAGTCTTTCCACTTCGCGGGCCACCGCATCCAATCGGGCCACCGCCGGCGGATTTCCGCGGCTCCGTTCCCGGTACTTCATGAGGGCTGAGGTCACCTGGTAACGCTCCCGCACCACCTCCAGGACCTCTTCCCACAACTGGCGGGCCCGGGGGCCGATGTGAGCGGGAAGCTCCCGGACCGTGCGGCGGTACTTCTCCTCATCGGGCGGCTGCGGGTCGTGGAGATCGAAGAGTTCCCTCAGGATATAGACCTGCAGACGGCGCTCCGCCTCCTTGAAATCCCCCAGGAAGGTGCAGGCGGCGGGCGGCAGAGGTGTCATGCCGGGCCGCGTTCTTCCCGGCACGGGAAAGATCCATTCCTTTTTCAGGTTCTTGAGCACCGGCGAAAAGGTCCATTGGTAGAGGACCAGAAGGCCGTCCCGTGTGGCCTTCATGGCCTCCTGGGGATCGGCATAGAGGCGCACGGCCACGGCGGAGCCTTCGGCGGCGAGGCCCGGATAGGCGCAGCGCATGACCCCGAAGGCATCCCGGCCCAATTCGATGCGCTGGGGCAGTCTTCCGAAATCCCAGGAGGTGAGCCCTTCCCGTTCCCACTGTTGCCGGGCTTTCCGCCACACCGCATCCTGGTGGGATCCCACCGCCGTCCCCTGGAGCTGCAGCAGGTCCCGCCCGGTCTGGATCACCTTCTCTTCCCCGTCCACCACGCGGAATCGCATCTTCAGATGTTCCGGAAGTCCCGCCCGATCCCATTGGGCCACGGGCACCCGCACCCCCGTGGCCCGCTCCAG
>JACIYN010000005.1 GCA_014359885.1 Desulfacinum sp. | reverse complement strand
GAAGGGCCCCGAAGCCCGCCGCCAGGCGCCGGGCGTGACGGCGCAGAAAGGGTTTTAGCAGGCGGAGGGCGCTTCGTGGCGCGTGGGATGTGGAGGGGGCGGCCATACCGAGGTCCGTGATCCGTGATCCGCAGTCCGTGAGTCGCAAAGAGTGACGAGTGACGAGTCATGGGTGACGGGTGGGAGGTCCCGGCACTTTCCATCCGCGTTCGCGCGCACCCGATGCCACGTTGAGTCCGCCGTTTCCAAGGGAAAACAGCGGAGCATCCCGGGGCCTGCGACCGGGGGCATCCCTCCCCCCTTTTCTAAAGGGGGGCCGGGGGGGATTCCCCGGCCCGTCTCCTACCGCGCGGCCTGCGCTGCGGCTTCCGGTGGAGCCCAGTTGCGGTGGCGCAGCAGCCAGATCACCGCATAAATGACCGGGGTGTCGATGGCCGCGATGGTGAGCTTAACGACCCATTGGCCCAGAATCAACGGCAGCACCGGCATGGAGCCGTAGAAGGCGATGGTGATGAAGACCACCGTGTCGATGAGCTGGGAGACGGCCGTGGAGGCGTTGTTCCGAAGCCACAGGTGCCTTCCCCGGGTGAGGCGCTTGAGTAGATGAAAGGCCCAGACGTCGTGGTACTGGCTGAGGAGGTAGGCCGTAAAGGAGGCCACGATGATCCGCGAGGTGCTGTCCAGCACCGTTCGGAAGGCCTCGTCATGGGGCCAGAACGCCGCGGGCGGCCAGGCGATGGCCAGCCGCACCAAGATGAGGGAAAAAAGGAGGGCGATGAAGCCCCCGAGAACGGTGGAAGCCGCCCGTTCCCGTCCCCACAATTCGCTGATCACGTCCGTGATGACGAAGGTGACGCAGTAGGCCAGAACACCGGCGGGCACCACCAGCCCGAACACGGTGATGATCTTGCTGGCCAACACCGAGGCGATGACCAGGCTTCCCACGAAGATGCTGTTGAGTACCAAGAGCGCTTTTTGATCCCTGCTTTCCATGTCTTCTTCAGGCTCTCCTTTCTTTTCCGTCTGTAATAGGACACGTCGTCTTGTTCCGTCTATGCAAGTAGGGGCGAATCATCATTCGCCCCTACGGTGGCCTGCTTCCGAAAGGCGCCTTTCATCCTTCGTTGTCACGGGCTTCCGTGACGGGGGTTGTACGGAGCGCCCTGGAGTATGCGAGCGAACTCTTTACCCTTTTCGTAGGCCGTCTTCAAGTGTCCCGGCTGTTGGAGCACGTCCCCTTCGGCGTCCACGCCCCGCACCAGCACGGAGTCCCAAAGATCCGCTCCCAGGGCGTCGAAAAAGTACCGGGCCGTGAGAAGCACGCCATCGAAGAGCCTCTTGCCTTTCGTGGCTCCGGCGGCGATGAAAAGACCTCGTCGAACGAAATCCTTGGATCCGAAAGGGGTTCCGTCGATCCAGTAGCGCTTCACCCACAGGGACTGACAGCGATCCATGAAGATCTTGGTGTGGGCGGAGACGGTGTAGAAGAAGATGGGAGAGGCCAGGATCACGCCTTGCGATTCCCGGATGGCATCGGCCACCTGGTGAAAGTCGTCGTCGATCACGCATCGGCCGCTTTCCTTGCAGCCGTAGAGTTCCAGGCAGGGGGAGATCTTGAGGTCTCGAAGGAAAAATTCTTCCACGAGAGCGCCTTCTTGCCGTGCGCCTTCCACCGCTTTCCGGAGCAAAACCGACGTATTGCCTTCCCTTCGGGGACTTCCGTACAGTGCCGTGATCCTTGCCATTTCTCCCCCCGCCCCTAAAACATGTACGTTTATCGGCGTTCATTCGCGGTACTTTCTCCGCCGCTTTCATGGCTCGGAAAATTTTGACACCAAACCCGCCCCGTGTCACATAAAAAGGGGCGCTGATCCACGGGCTGGTGCATCGGAGAGCAGCCTTTCCGGGCTTCGAAGAGAGATCCCGGGGCGGGAGAGAGCCCGCCCCGCAGAGAGGAGCATCATGGCGGATTCTTCCCGACGAAACGGCCGCCTGTCACTGGGCAAGCGGCTGCGGCGGTGCCCTTCTTTTCGGTGCCTCGGGGTCCATCCCAACTGGGACGACTACGGCGAAGAAGAAAAGAGGGCCATCCGCTCCGCGGGAACAATCCACTACCCCAGCCGGCTCTATGAGGAGCTCTTCCGGGCCGCCGGAAAGGACGTCTTTCCCGGAAACTACTACGCCTTCATGGGAAACAAGATCCGCCAGACCCAGCTCTTCCAGCTCCTGGGCGTGCCCCATCCCCGCACCGGCATTTACTATGGAAAGGAGCGCGAGGAGAGAATCCTGGCCGATTTTTCGTTCCCTCTCATGGCCAAGACCCCGGTGGGTTCGTCCCAGGGTCAAGGCGTGTGGCGGATCGGGGACAGGGGGGCTTTGCGGGCCTACCTTTCGGCACACAACCCGGCCTACGTCCAGGAGTACCTGCCCATCGACCGGGATCTTCGCGTGGTGCTCCTGGCGCGCCGGGTGGTGCATGCCTACTGGAGGATCGCCCGGCCGGGGGATTTCCGAAACAATGTCTCCTGCGGCGGCCGGATCTCCTTTGAGGACATCCCCGAAGCCGCCTTGGAGTTTGCCCGATGGACAGCGTGCGTCTGTCGCTTCGACGAGGTGGGTCTGGACATTTGCCGTCACGACGGAAGGTGGTGGGTGTTGGAGGCCAACATGGCCTACGGGCTGGAGGGCTTTCGCCGACGGGGGCTCAATATCCACGAGATTTTCAAGGAGCTGGACGAAGGAGGGTGGTTATGACCCGGCCGGAGCAGGCGGCGGAGAATCTTCTCCGGGTGAAGGAAAAGGTGCGCGGGGCGTCCCGGGTGGTGGTGCTCACGGGAGCGGGTGTGAGCGCCGAATCGGGGGTGCCCACCTTTCGGGGGGCGGGCGGCTTGTGGCGCCAATACAAGGCCACGGACCTGGCCACGCCGGAGGCCTTCGCCAGGGACCCCCGGCTGGTCTGGGAGTTCTACAACTACCGCCGGGAGGTCCTGGCGCCCCTAAAACCCAACGCCGCCCATAAGGCCCTGGCGGCCTTGGAACAAACCAAGGAGTCCTTTGTCCTGCTGACTCAAAACATCGACGGGCTCCACCAGGCGGCGGGAAGCCGCAACGTGGTGGAACTCCATGGAAATATCTGGCGGGTGCGGTGTTCCCGATGCGGGGACCGGAAGGAAGATCGGCGCGTGCCCATTCCCTACCCGCCGGTCTGCCAATGGTGCAGCGGGATGCTCCGTCCCGATGTGGTCTGGTTCGGGGAATCCCTGGACCCGGACGTGCTCCGCCTCGCTTACGAGGCCCTGGAAAAATGCGACGTCATGCTGGTGATCGGCACCTCGGGGGTGGTGCAGCCGGCGGCTTCCATGGGACTTTACGCCAAGGAACACGGGGCTTTCGTGGCCGAGATCAACCTGGAGCCCACCCCCTACAGCCGGGCTCTGTCGGTGAGCCTGCAGGGCAAGGCCGGCGACCTGGTTCCCCGGGTGGTGGGATGAGGGGGGAACACAGAAAGGTTTCTGCGGGCCAGGCGGTCGGATAGCGGGGGTTTTCCTTGTGATTATTCGGCTGCTTCCTGGTATGGCTTTCGCCCCAGGATGGATGCGTCCAGTTCAAGCGTATAGGACAGGATTGTGCTGAGATCCAGTTTTTCCGAAGCCTTGAGTATCTCAATTCCCGTGATCTTACCATTGAAGGTTGTGTCGATGTTTACACCTTCCGCCATTTCCATAACTCCGTCAGGATTCTCGTCGCCCAGCTTCAGGTACAAGGCGTCTACTTCGGGGTCGTAATAAATTTTCATTTGTCCAATCCTTTCTTTAAGGGATAGCTCGTTATCACAGTTGCAGTGTCACCTTCAATATCTACAATAATCTTAATCGGATATTTGAGGCCCGGAAGGAATTTGATTATGTTGTTCACCCCTGGGTTGAGTTCGGATGATACCACTAACTCCCGAATCATGGATTCAGGTATCCTGTACAGATTTGCTCTTCTGCGTGCGTGCCGGGAAAACCTCACTCGCACTTGGCATTTCCTTGCTGGCGGATCGGGCGTTGGGTGCAGCAACCACGCTTAGGTTCAGGTCGGGTGGTATGTGTTGGACCTCACTCCCGACCTCGTTTGTTTTCATGCTAGCATATCGAATCGATGGGAGGAAGAAGCGTGCATACCGACAAAAGCGGCAACAGCAAGGGGGCTTTCGAAGAAGCGCTCCGCATAAAAAGGGAGAGGGAAAAGAGCTACCGGGAGCGCGCCCTGAAACTCTTTCCCCACGTGTGTGCCCGCTGCGGCCGGGAGTTCAGCGGAAAGCGCTTGCGGGAGCTCACCGTGCATCACAAGGACCACAACCATGAAAACAACCCGCCCGACGGCAGCAACTGGGAACTGTTGTGCCTCTACTGTCACGAGAACGAGCACGCCCGGGAGCAGGTGGCCGAAGCCTACGAGGCCGAATCGGGTGCGGAAACCTCGGATGCCGGCTTCAAGCACAATCCCTTCGCCGGATTGGCCGATCTGCTGAAAAAGTAGCTGGCTTCGGTCATTCCTCGTCTTCCGGGTTGGTCTTTTCCCAGATGCGGTCGATCTTTTGTCTGGCCCCTGGAAGCAGGCGACAGAGAGCCAGCGTGGAGGCAGCCCAGTAGAGGAGCACCTGGGTCGGAGTATAACCGAAGCCGTGGACGCCGCAGATCTGCCGAAAGCCCAGGATCAGCAGCAGGGCCAGGGCGAGCGTCTGGCAGGCGTAGGTGAAGCCGACCGCCACAAGGACTCTCCCGTTTGCTGTCTGGCGGGTCCCACCGATCAGGCAGGCCACGAGCCCCAGCACTCCCAGCCAACAGTAGAAGAAAAGATAGGTGGAGGCGATTCCCCATGCGGTGCAAACGATGAGCGGCATCCTTGTGCCCTCTTTTCTGGCGGGCCTTGTCCGTTGTGTCAAGTGGCGGAGCCTGTGGCGGAAGAGGGAAAACCCGTGGAGGCTCCTTGGGCTCCGATGGAGTTCGTTTACAGGGACTATAACAGGAAATGGGAGGGGTGGGGAAAGGGCGGTTTTGGGAGCCTGTTCTGACGCGGGCTGCGCGGGAGAATGGGTCCTGGGAAAAACAAAGGCGGGGCGGCCGGCCCAAAGCCGACCGCCCCGTGCGGGCTCGGATTACGGGTCTTGGGGCATGAAGCGGAAGGTGCTTCGGATGTCCACCTCGGCATCTCCGGTCTGCTCCACCTCCGTGTAGTAAAAGGCGGTGGCTTCGATGCCGCTCTCTTCGATGAATTGGGCCAGGGGCTTAACGGATGGGGCCTTCTGGAGCCAAGGCCCGATCACGAACATGAAGAGCCAGATGAAAAAGACTCCCACAGCCAGCTTGATCCACCCCGTGGCCCGAGCCGAAGGGCGCCAGGGCCCTTCGGCGTAACAGGAACAAATATCCGCGGTCCTCATGATCCACCTGCCTTCTAGATTTTGGCGGTGATTTCGGGGAACACCTTGTAGAACATGATGTAGGCCATGAGCAGGGTCAGGGCCAGGTTGAAGGACTGGCCGCACACGTAGAGGATAAGCGGCTTGCCGCCCTTGAAGTGGTGCGCCAGCTCCTTGAAATTGGTGGCCAATCCGATGCTCACGAAGGCCAGGCAGAAGAACCAGCCGCGGCAGATGCGGGTGAAGCCGCGGAGGACACCGTGGTCCACCATGGCGTAGCCCGCGTCGGGGCCCATGGCCTGGTAGAGCATGGAGAAGATGATGGAGGCGGCGATGAAGCCCAGCACGAACTTGGGGAAGCGGTGCCAGATCTCCATGGCGCTCACCCGCTGGCCCGGCACACAATCCACCTTGGCGCACCAATAGACGGCCACGCCGAAGGCGATGACGCCGATGAGCACGTTCTGGATCATCTTGACCGTGGCGGCCACGTACAGGGCGCGTTCGCCCAGGAAGGCGCCGGCTGCGGCCACGGCGCCCGTGGCGTCGATGGTGCCGCCCATCCAGGCGCCGCCCAGCACTTCCGGCATGCCCACCGCCTTGATGAAGGCGGGCATGGCCACCATCATGATGGAGGTGAAGACCATGGACAGGCCCACGGCCAGGGTGAGCTCCTCCTTCTTGGCCCGGCAGGCCGCCGCCGTGGCGATGGCCGCGGACACGCCGCACACTGACATGTCGGCCGAAATGGTCATGTTCAGGGTTTTGGAAGGCATCTTCAGGACCTTTTGGCCGAAGAGGAAGGTGGTGATCAGGACGATGGGCGTGACCACCCAGGCCACGAAGATACCCGGGATGCCGATGGCCAGGATCTTGCCGAAGAGGATCTCGGCTCCCAGAAGCACTAAACCGGTCTTGATATAATATTCCACCTGCACGGCGGGCATGGCCCACTTGGGCGTTCCCACGGTGTTGCTGATGATCAGGCCGAAGATGATGGCCCATGCCGCATAGCCGATGCCCCAATGCTTCATGGTGGCCTGGCCTTCCGCTGCGTAGGCGAGCACCGCCAGCAGGAACACCAGGGGGAAGCCGGCCATGAACCTGGCCGGGGAATGCCCCATGAACTTCATGCCCACGCTGAACAGGAGAGCCAGGCAGATGCCGAAGCCGATCAGGTAGGGAATCTGGTTATAAGGCTTGACGCTCGTCTTCTTCTTGGCCGAAGAAGCCTTGTCGTGCGCCATGCGCCATTCGCCGATGGCCTTGCGGGCTTCTTCATTGAGGGCCGCATCCTTGAACCCGGCCGCCTCCGCCGCCGCCTGCTTTTCCTTGGCAAGAGCCAGAGCCGCCGCCTCTTTGGCCTTGGCCGCCTCATACTTTTCCATGGCCTTGGCCTTCTTGGCCGCCGCCGCCTCTTCACTCAAATAGAAGGCGTCCAGAGGATTGGTGCTCCAGCCGTGGGGCTTGTGCATGAAATGGCTCAACGCCTTCCCGATGGGCGAACTGGAGGCCTTGAGTTTTTTCTTGGCATCCGTTGCCTGATACCACTCGATGGTCTTGAAGGGAGCCCGCTGGGCTTCGGCCGCCAAAACGGCGTTGGCCTTTTCGATCGTTTCATTCATTCCCGCGGGCGGTCGAGGCAGATAGATGATCATGCCCACGATGAGGAGGAAAAAGCCGATCCAGATGGCCCAGTAGTCCTCCTTCTTCCACAAGTCCGAAAGACGACTGACCGCCTTGTCGGTGACCACGTCCTGTTCATGCATCCGCTGCTGTTTTTCTTCCATTCCAACTCTCCTTCGCAATTTTTCGAAATAAGGTTTCCGGGACCCGGCCGCTCCACGGGGTGTGTCGCGGCACAATCCAAACCCAAAAAAAAGACGAAACCAGCTGGCGTCTCCTCATGCAGGCAAGGAAAGTGCCAAAAGGAACAATTGGGCAGGGTTTTTGCAACCCCCTGTTTTTGTGCGGAAAAGGAAGGGAGAGTCGGCACGCTTACGGGCAGGGCCTGCGGAAAAGGGTGCTTCCCGGCGTTGGCGGTGCTTCCGTGAGTTGGCATTTCACGCGTTTGTGCCTTTTCCCGTGGAGGGGTTGCCGCTAGAATCCCCCACACAGGTCCGGGCATGGAGAAACAGTCCGGAAAGGGAAGAGCGGCCCGTTCCGCCGCGTCCCCGTCACCCACGAGGCCGTCTGGACCCATACGATCTGTGGGCGCGTGCTTCCTCGCAAGTGGCGGGGTCTCGGAGACACTGGCATTCAGGAGACATCCATGAGCCATGGGAAACATCCGGAAGAAGGAGGGCGATCGTCTGCCCAGAGGCGGTCGCTGACCATTCAAAAGAAGTTCTTGATCGGTACGGCCCTGATCCTTCTGGGTTTCTGCGTGCTGGGAGCCGGTCTCATCTACGTCCAGGAAAAGAGCCTCTTGGAGGAGGCGGCCTACAACAAGTCCGAGATCGTGATGGCGGCCGTGGAGGCCAACCGGAACTATGTGCGCCACGTGCTCCGGCCGAAGATGTACGAGGTGTTGGGCAAGGACGCGTTCGTCCTGGAGGCCATGTCCACGTCCTACGTGAGCCGGGCGGTGATGGACCGATTCGGCGAGAGTCTTCCCGAGTACGTATACCGGCGCGTGGCCGTCAATGCCAGGAACCCCCAAAGCGAGGCCAACCCGCTGGAACGGGAAATGATCCGGTATTTCGAAGCCGATCGTGGCCGCCAGGAGTGGCAGGGAATCGTAAAGCTCCACAGCACCTCCTACTATTACCGCTTCAAGCCCGTCTATTTTCGGGAAAGCTGCATGCACTGCCACGGGGACCCCTCCCAGGCGCCCCAAGCCCTGATCGGGCTCTACGGGAAGGATCGCGGATTCGGAAGGAAACCGGGGGACGTGGCCGGGGTAACGGGGGTGGGGATTCCCGTGGAGGTGGCCATGGCCAAGATCAAAGGCATGGCCCTGTCCGTTTTCGTGGTGGGTTTTCTCTGTGTGGCTCTGCTCTATGCGGTCCTGAGCTTCTTTTTCAACCGGGTGGTGGTCCACAACCTGAAAGGCCTTCTGGGCATCTTCCAGCAGGGGCTGTGGAGCGACGCGGAACAGGAAGAGCTCGAGCAGCGCATGGAGTCTCAGGATGAGATCCAGGAACTGAGCGGCCTGGCACAAACCATGGTCAGCCGCCTCAATGAAGCCCGGCGCCGTCTGGAACTCCATTCGGAGAACCTGGAGAGCATGGTGGCCGATCGAACGCGGGCCCTGGAACATTCCCAGGAGCGTCTGCGTCGGCAGGTGATCCAAAGAAATCGGGAATTGAAGACCCTCAACAGCATCGCGGAAATGACCACCCAGGCCCGGCGTCTCACTGACATTCTTCCCGAAGTGCTGGAAAGGACCCTGGAGATTGTTCCGGCCCGGGGAGCCGCCATCTACCTGCTCAAGGAAAACCCGGACCGCCTGGAGCTCCAGATCGCCAATAACGTGGAGGATCCCCTTCCGGTCCTCCATTTCGATGCCGCCCGGTGCTCCCTGATCCTGGAAGAAGACCATCCCGACTATCCCACGTCTCTCAACGAAGCCGCCTGCGGGCAGGTGAGCTTTTACGAGGAAGGCGGAAACGGGGCCTATCTCAACATCCCCCTGTGCTGCCGGGGTCGGGTTCTGGGCGTCATGACCTTCCACGGCGTGGATCTGGAGGCCGTCGGTCCCGAGATGCAGGAGCTGCTCTTTTCCATCGGCCGCCAGATCGGCGTGGCCCTGGAGAGCCTCAACAACCTGGAGAAGCTGCTGCAGAGCAAGGAGCTTTTGCAGACGGTGGTGGACGGGATCAGCGATATGCTGGTTCTGCTGGACCGGGAAGGGCGCATCCGGATGGTGAACCGGGCCTATCTGGAGCGCTTCGGGTTGGATTTGACCCAGGTGACGGGCCGGCGCTGCACGGAGGTGCACGAAGAGGGGCGGTGTCCCTTTTCGGCATGCAGCCTGGAGGAGGTGATCCGCACCGGCACGCCCAAGACCGAAGAGGTCCACAGCCCGCAAGGGGAAGTCTATCTGGTCCACCTCTATCCCGTCCTGGACGAGTCCGGGCGGGTGGACGGGGTGATCCGGTACGCCAAGGACATCACACACCAGAAACGGGTGGAACAAAAGATTCAGCAGACGGAACGGCTGGTGGCCCTGGGGCAGCTCACGGCGGGGCTGGCCCATGAACTCAACAACCCGCTGGGCGTAATCCTCTGCTACACGGACCTTCTCAAGCGGGAGATGGCGGACTTTCCCATGGGGCTCAAGGACGTGGGGATCATCGAAAAGCATGCCCGCAACTGCCAGAGGATCGTTTCCGATCTTCTCAAGTTTGCACGCGGCCAGGCCGGCTCCGAACCCCGGCCCGCCTCCCTGAACAAGATGGTGGAGGACGTGATCCAGATGATGGGCCACCAGTTCCGAAAACGGGGGATCCGACTGGAAATCCATCTGGACGACGATCTGCCGGAAATCCCCCTGGATGTGGAAAGGATCAAGCAGGTCCTGGTGAACCTGCTCATGAACGCCCGCCAGGCCTTGAACGGTCGTGGAGCGGTGCGGATCACCACCCGGCGGGACGGGGACATGGCGGAAGTGCGTGTCTGGGACAACGGCCCCGGCATCGACCCGGCCATCCGGGACAAGATCTTCGACCCCTTCTTTTCCACCAAAGACACGGGGGAAGGGACGGGCCTGGGGCTTTCGGTGAGCTACGGGATCGTGCAGGACCACGGCGGGGAGATCTCCGTGGAGAGTGAGCCGGGACGATGGACGGAGTTCGTTGTGCGTTTGCCGCTGGAAAGGAATCTGACATGACCGACGAGCACAAGGCGAGACTGCTCATCGTGGACGACGAAGAGGACATGCTGGAGGGGCTGAGGCGCCTTCTGGGCTACGAGATGCCCCACGTGGCGGTGGACACGGCGTCGAGGCCGTCGCAGGCCCTCGCCCGGGTGGAGCAAGAACTCTACGATGTGGTGCTCCTGGACATCCGCATGCCGGAAATGGACGGCATGGAGGTGCTGGAGGCGCTTCGCCGCAAGGACCCGTGGCTCACGGTGGTCATGATGACCGCCTACGGAAGCATCGAGGTGGCCGTGGAAGCCATCAAGAAGGGGGCCTACGATTTCGTCACCAAGCCCTTCGACCGGCAGGCTCTGATCCGGGTCCTGGAAAAGGCCATGGAGCGGAACCGCCTGATCCGGGAAAACCTCCATCTGAGGCGACGGGCGGAGGGGAAGCCGCCTTTCGAGCAATTCGTTGGGCAGTCGGCGCCCATGCGGAGCCTGTACGAGCGCATCCAGGCCGTGGCCCGAACCGACTACGCCGTGTTGATCCGCGGTGAGAGCGGAACGGGAAAGGAGCTGGTGGCCCGGGCCGTGCACAGCCTGAGCCGTCGCCGAGAGCGCCCGCTCATCTCCGTCAACTGCCCGGCCATTCCGGAACACTTGCTGGAAAGCGAACTTTTCGGCCACAAGAAGGGAGCCTTCACCGGAGCGGATCGGGATCATCGGGGCATCTTCGAGGAAGCCCACGGCGGGACGCTCTTTCTGGACGAAATCGCGGACATCCCGGTGAACGTGCAGACCAAGCTCCTTCGCGCCTTGCAGGAAGGCGAGATCAAGCCCCTGGGAGACGTGAAGGCCAGGAAAGTGGATGTTCGCATCCTGTCGTCCACCAACCAGGACCTGGAGGAAAAGATTCGGGACCGCACCTTCCGCGAAGACCTCTTCTACCGCCTGAACGTGGTGACCATCCGCACGCCGGCGCTCCGGGAAATCCCGGAAGACATCCCGCTTCTGGCGACCCACTTTGTCCGCATGGCTTGTGACGAGCTGGGCGTTTCGGTGAAGCGATTCTCCGAAAGCGCCCTGGAGGCCCTCATGGGGCGGGACTGGCCGGGAAACATCCGCCAGCTGCAAAACGTGGTGCGCCAGGCGGTGATGTTTTGCCCGGAAGACGTGATTCGGGCCGAGGATCTTCGGCGGCTGGAGACCGGTTTCGGGGGCGATGTGGGCGGCGGAAGGAAGGCCGCAGGCGGGCCGGGAGACGGTCGTGTGGTGCCGTACAGGGACGCCAAGGAAAGGGTCGTGGAGGAGTTCACTTCCCGGTATGTTCGCGATCTGTTGGAACGTACGGAAGGAAACGTCTCGCGGGCCGCCGAGATGAGCGGACTCACCCGGGCTGCCCTCCAGAAGATCATGCGCCGCTACGGGATTCGATCCGAGGACTACCGCGCCTTTTCCAACCACTCGCGGGCGTGAGCCAGCGTCTTTTCCGTGATGGTGACGCCGCCCAGCATGCGCGCCAGCTCCTCCACGCGCTCCCGATCGTCCAGGCGGGTGACGGAGGTGCGTGTGGAATCGGCGTCGCTTTCCTTGTGGACCCGGAAGTGGTGCCGGCCGAAGCAGGCGATCTGAGGCAGATGCGTGATGCAGATGACCTGAAACCGCTCGGCCAGTTGCTGGAGCTGGCGCCCCACCAGTTCGGCCGTACGCCCCCCGATGCCCGTGTCCACCTCGTCGAAGACGAGAGTCTCCGCCTCCCCCTGTCGGCTGAGAAGCGTCTTCAAGGCCAGGAGGATCCGGGAGAGTTCGCCTCCGGACGCCACCTTGGCCAGAGGCTTGAGGGCTTCTCCGGGGTTGGCGGAAAGGAGAAACTCCACCCGGTCCACGCCCCGGGCCGTGGCCGCCGCCTCCCATGCCGCGACATCCCGCGGGGAAGGGGACTGGACGGCGGCGTCGAAGCGGGCCCGAGGAAGATCCAGGTGGGCCAGGACCTTTTCCACGTCCTCCCGGAGCCGTCCGGCCGCTTCCCTCCGCTTGCGGGAAAGATCCCCCGCCAGCTCCCGGTATTCATCGAAGGCGGCGGCGATCTCCTTTTCGAGCCGGGATTCCTCCCATTCCACGTCCGCATCGGAAGCCGCCGCCTGGCGCAGTTCCTCGCGCTTTCGGATCATGTCCGCCACGGTGGGACCGTACTTCTTGGCCAGCCGGGCGAGGACGGCCAGACGGTCTTCCACCTCCGCCAGGCGTCCCGGGTCGAACCGGATGGAGGATAAAACCTGCTGGAGCCCGTGGCTGAGCTCTTCCATGTGGATCCGGGCCTGTTCCACGTATTCCAGGAGGTTTTTCCGGCTGGGATCGATCTCCACGATCGTTTGCAAATGGCGGGAAGTGTCGTCCAGCCGCTCCAGCACCGCCCCCGGGTCCCGGTAGATCAGGCCGTAGGATGCGGAGGCGGCCTCATGGAGGGTGGCCGCGTGCTTCAAGAGGCGTCTTTCGGCTTCCAGGGCCTCGTCTTCACCTTCGTGCAGTTGAGCGGCTTCCAGTTCCTGGAGCTGAAAGCGCATGAAGTCCAATTGCTCCTGACGCTGCCGTTTCATCTGCCGCAGCCGCCGTAGGGCCTCTCGTTTTTCCGCCCAGCGCCGGAAGGCCTCCTGCACTTTCTCCGCGTCCCCGCCCAGGTCTCCGTAACGGTCCAGGAGATCCAGATGGACGTCGGGGTCCAAAAGAACCTGGTGCTCATGCTGGCCGGAGATGGAAATGAGGCCTTGGGCCAGCCCCTGAAGCTGCTGGACGGTTGCCAGTTGACCGTTTATAAAGACCCGGTTCCGACCGCTGCGGGTGACGGTGCGCTTGATGAGGAGCTCTGTTGCAGGTTCCAATCCCAGGGGTTCCAGGCGCGGGCGCAGCACGTCGGGGCTGTCGAACGTGAAGACCGCCTCCACGGTGGCTTCTTCGGCGCCGGTGCGGATCATCTCCTGGGACGCCCGGCTTCCCAGCACCAGGTTGACGGCCCCCACCAGGATGGATTTTCCGGCTCCCGTCTCGCCCGTGAGAATGGTGAGCCCCGGGTCCAGGGAGAGGTGCAGGCGGCGGATGATGGCGAAGTTGTGGACGATCAATTCGCTGAGCACGGCCTGAGCTCTTTCGGGAATTCGGGAAAAACGTTTTCTACGACTTGGGCATCTGCTAAGTTACCCTCTTTTCCTTGCTCGACCCATCGAAGGCTGGAGAAAGGACGGATGTCATCATGAGCAACTGGTTGAAGAGAGTCAAGGAGCGTTTCCTTCCGGGACCCCAGGAAGGATCGAGCCTCAAGGAGGATCCCTTCGGTTTTTCCGTTCCCGGACGGCCCCAATTTCTGCTTCGCCCGGTCTTTGAAAAACTCATGGCCAAAACGGCCATTCCCCAGGATCAGCAGGAGATGCTGGAGTCCCTGGGACGGCAAGGGACGGTCATCTACGCCCTCAAGTACCGGTCCCAGCTGGATTTCGTCTATGCGAACCTGCGGCTGCACCAGCTGGGCCTTCCCGCGCCCACGTTCCTGTTCGATCTCCGCCCCTACTTCTGGCAGAAGCGCTGGTACGCCTTGAAGCTCATCGTGCACAACTTCGCCCGGTTCCTCACCCGGGACGGCATTCCGGACCCCTACGCCTCGGGCTACTACGAAAAGGCGGTGCGCCAAGGCCGATCGGGGCTCCTCTTCCTTTTGGGCGAAAAGGGCTATTACCAGCGTACGGTCATGGTGCGAAACGATCCGTTGGAACACCTCTTCGATATCCAGAAGAAGATGGACCGGCCCATCTACGTGGTGCCCCTCATGCTGCTCTATAGCCGGGCGCCGAGCCGCCAGCGGCGGGGTTTCTGGGAGATCGTCTTCGGCAATCCGGAGCGGCCGGGTCTTCTCCGAAAGCTGGTGTCCTTCATCCGCAACTACTCCTACGCGGTCATGGAAGTGGGCGAGCCGGTCAATCTCCAGGAGGTGCAGACGGAGCTTTCCGAGGATCTGTGGGAGCGGCGCAAACAGGTCTTTGAGGTGCGCCGCGGGCTCATCGAAAGCATCGACGAGGTTCGGCGGGCCATCGTGGGACCGCGGATCAAGTCCAAGCTGGAGCTCAAGGAGATCATCCTCCATCATCCCAAACTGGAAGCCTTCATGCGCCGCCGTGCCAAGGCGTCGGGAGAGCCCGTGTGGAAGATCCGAAAGGAGGCGGACGAATACCTGGAGGAGATCGCCGCCGACTACAGCTACACCCTCATCCAGATCGGCGAGAGGGTGCTCACCTGGATGTGGAACAACCTGTTCGACGGGATCGAAGTGGACATGGAGAGCCTCAACCGGGTGCGCAAGGCCGCGCGCCACAACACCCTGGTTTACGTGCCCTGCCACAAGAGCCACATCGACTACCTGATCCTGTCCTACATCCTCTTTCGAAACAATCTGTACTCTCCCTTCATCGCCGCCGGAAAGAACCTCTCCTTCTGGCCCCTGGGACCGATCTTCCGCAGGGGAGGCGCCTTCTTCATCCGGAGGACCTTCAAGGGAGCGCGCTTCTATTCCGAGGTCTTCTCGCTCTACGTGAAGACCATGGTGCAGTTCGGCCACAACATCGAGTTCTTCATCGAGGGAGGCCGGAGCCGCACCGGCAAGATGGTGCTGCCCAAGATGGGGCTCCTGTCCATCCTCATCCAGGCCGTGCAGGAAGGGTTCTGTGACGACCTGGTCTTTGTCCCCACGGCCATCTGTTACGATCGCATTCCGGAAGAAGAGGTGTACGTCAACGAGATCAAGGGCGGGACCAAGCAGGACGAGAACCTGGGCCAGCTGGTCCGGGCCCGGCGTTTTCTTAAAAAGCGCTACGGGCGGGTTTATGTTCGGTTCGCCGAACCCATGTCGCTCCAGCGCTATCTGGAGCGGAACCGGTACGACTTGGAGAAGATGAGCGGGAAGCTCCGCCATGCCATGTACCGGGACTTCGCCTACCGGATCATCTCCGCCATCAACGACTCCTCCCTGGTGACGCCCCACGCCTTGGTTTCCGCCGCGCTGCTTTCCCGTTCCCGCCGCGGGGTGTCCAAGGCGGAGCTCCTGGGCACGTGTCTCACCTTCCTGCGCTATCTGGAACAGAACCAGGTGCGGTTTTCCCGCACCTTCCGCCATGCCGAGCAGGTGGTGGACGAAACCATCCGGGACCTGGTGAAAAACAAGCTCCTGGATCGCCTCAAGGACGAGGACGACGACCTGGAGGACGAAGTCTATACCATGGAGGATCCCAAGCGCCTGGCACTGGAATACTACAAGAACAACATCATCCACTTCCTGCTGCCGGCGGCTTTCGTGTCCACGTCCATTCTGAGCCAGGAGACGTTCCGGTTCAGCCTGAGCCAGATCCTGGAGGACGTGGCCTTCATGAAGGATCTGTTCAAGTACGAATTCGTCTACGACATGGACGTGCGGGATCACCAGTTGGCCAAGCACGTGCTGGACGTGTTCGAACGCTTGGGGTGGCTGCGCCACATGGAACCCGCCGAAGATCAGCCGTATCTATTGACTCACAGGGGACTCACGGCCGCCCAGGCCTTCCACGGGCTCATCCGGAACTTCTTCGAAACCTACTGGCTCGTGCTGCGGTCCATGCGCTACGTGGAGAAGAAGCCCTATACGGAAAAGGATTTCGTCAAGAAGATCCTGGCCGCAGGAGAAAAGAACCTGAAGCTGGAGCTGATCGAAAGGCCCGAATCGGTTTCCAAGATCGTCTGC
This sequence comes from Desulfacinum sp., assembly GCA_014359885.1. Taxonomy (GTDB): domain Bacteria; phylum Desulfobacterota; class Syntrophobacteria; order Syntrophobacterales; family DSM-9756; genus Desulfacinum. Next base: position 115,902 of record JACIYN010000005.1, on the reverse strand, counting down.
CGAAACGCCCTGACCTACTACGTGGAAAAGGGGTTGCTGGAACGGCGCGCCCATGAGGTGAAGGGGCGGGACAAGACGGTGGAGAAGTTCGAGTTCGTGGGGGATCGGCAGCTGGTCCAGTACTACGGCCGTCAGATCAGCCGGCTCCTGCGCGCTCCTCACCTGGCGCTCCAGTAGCCAGGCCCGGACTTGCAGGCGGCGCCGACAAGGGGTGCGTCTTGTTTCGTCCTAAGCTGGGCGATTTTACATGAAACGCGACCTCGTCTCGTTCGTGCGCGCGGCCTGTAGGGGCGAATGATTATTCGCCCCTACAGGGGTCTGCTTGCCAAAGGTGCGTTTCATCCTTCGGTGTCACGGGCTGCCCGTGGTGGGGGTTCATGTGAAAGAGAACCGCGAATGAACGCAAATAGACGCGAATAAGTTTTTTCAATGTGAGGAGCGGCCTTGGCTGCGATTCGGATCGCTGGCAAGCCGGCTCTTACAGAAAATGTTTCTTGCTCCGCTCTTTCATCTAAGCGGGGTGGCGCAGGGGAAGCCATGACTGATCGGGTGTCTCATGCACCGCGTGATGAGCGAGCGGCGATAAACCCCGCCCGTACCCGAGGAGTCCGTGTCCGTTTGTAGGGGCGGGCTTTACGCCCTCCCTTCAGGACTTTAAGACCATCTCCCAGATTCAGGCTCGTCACCCGTCACCCATCACTCATCACGAAATCACCACCAGGTCCTCCGGCGTCTCGTTGAGGGATTCCAGGCCGTCGGCCGTGACCACGTAGGTGTTCTCGTAGCCGGCGATGCCCACGCCGGGAACGGCCCATTTGGGCTCGAAGGCGAGGGTCATGCCCTCCTGCAGAACCATCTTCTGGCCCCTGGCGATAAAGGGAAATTCGTCCACCTCCAGGCCCAGCCCATGGGCCAGGAAGGAAACCCCGTTGCCGCCGGGGCCCATGAAGTTTTCCCTCCGGCCCGCCTTTTCCACCAAAGCCAAAACGGCATCGTAGAGCTCGCCCGTGACCGCTCCGGGTTTGGCGTTCTCCCTGAGCCATTGGTGAAGGTCGTGGCAAAAGGCGTGGATGTCTCTGAGGAGCGGATGGGGCTCTCCCAGGCTGAAGTTTCGTGTCTGGTCGTTCAGGTAGCCGTGGTGGTTCATCATGGTGTCCACGCTGATGAGGTCCCCGCGCTTCAGGGCCCGTGCACCGGAGCCCTGTCCGAAAGCGGGGCTGACGCCGGGGCCTCCCGTGGGGGAGTCGGCGTAGGACGGCGTGGCGGCTTCCGGCCCGGAAAGGATATGCCCGAAGAAGATTTCCAGGTTGAAGGCCCGGACGCGGGAGAAGCCCAGGTGACCGTGGAGAAGGGCCACCCGCTGGAGCTCCGCCATGAGGTCCCATTCGCTCATGCCTTCCCGGATGAGGTCGGGGACGGCCCGGGCCACGGCGTGGGAAATCCGGGCCGCCCGGCGCATCATGGAAAGCTCCCAGGCCGACTTCACCATGCGGACCTGGCGGATGAGGCCTCCCACGTCCACCAGATGATCCTTGGGAAAGAGTTTCTCGTCGAAGAAAAAGAAGGTGGCTGCGGGAAGCACGTCCAGTTCCAGGCCCAGGGTGCGCGGGGCGGGCACGCCCGCGGCTTCGTCCACCAGGGCGGGAAGCTCCTTGAGGCTCCCCAGGGGAACGACGGGACGAAGCGGCGACTGTTCCTGGGCCCTCCGCACGTCCCGCCGAACGGCGAAGACCGGCTTTCCTTCGGCGGGCACGATCAGATAGCCGTCCTGGACCGTTCCCGTGAAGTAGTAGAGGTCGGTGTTTTGGCGAATGATAGCGGCGTGAACCCCGATCTTTTTCAGTCCGGCCTGAAAGGTCACGAGACGAGAAGCGATCTCTTCCGACGGCACGATCCGCATGGGCCATCCTCCTTACGCCCTCTGGTCCGCATCCTGAATGAACGATCGCAAGCGATCCACGGAAAGATCCGACAGCACCGGAACGGCCCGGTCCGCCTGCCCCAGAGCCTCCACGGGGAACGAATGGGCCACCCCCACCACGAAGAGACCGGCCGCCTTGGCGGCTTGAATCCCCGTGGGCGTGTCCTCGATCACCAGGCATCCCGTCGGCCGGCCTGGAGCGCTGTTCGGCAGGTCTCCCCGGTCCCGAAGGAGCCGAACGGCCAGGATGTAGCTTTCGGGGTCGGGTTTGCTTCGGGCCACGTCGTCCGCCGTAACAATCACGGGAAAGGCCTTCCGGAGCCCCAGCACCTCCAGCATGAGGAGAATCTCCTCGCGGGCGGCTCCCGATGCGATGGCCAGCGGCACTCCTTCCCGAACCAATTCCTGCACCAGCCGGTGCACGCCGGGAAAGGGACGAAGTTCCCTGGATACGATCCGCTTGAAGGCTTTGTGCTTTTCGTGGATGAGGCGCTCGAAGAGGTCGGGGGGAAGCGGGCGCCCGGCATCCTCGAAGATGGCCCGAAACGCGTCCCGGTCGTCGAAGCCGATGTAGCGTTCCACGTAGGTGTCGTAATCGTGTCGGAGGCCGAGAGGGGCCAGGGTTTCCATGAAGGCCTTGTAATGGAGGGGTTCGGAATCCACCACCACGCCGTCGAAATCGAAGATGACGGCCTGCAAGGGATGGAGGCGGGAGGGCACGGAAGCATCTCCTTTCTTCAGGGGTAAAGGCCGCAAGTGGATGGTGCGCCGATGATACCAGAACGGCGGGATTTTGCAATTGAGCCCGAACCGGGGGACGGGTGACGGGTGACGAGTGATGAGTGGTGAGGATGAGGGATGAGGGACGGGTGACGAGGGATGAGCGGTGCAAGGAGGGGCGGGCTTTACGCCCGCCCGCCGAGACCTTATCCGTTCCTCACCAGATCTCCGCGCTCAGGCGGGACTCCAGAATGCTTCTTTCTTCCCCCGTGAGGGTTCCCAGGCGCCGTTCCAGCCACGCGATATCGCCGGAAAGGATGGCGCACTTTTCCGCGGTGGTCAGCCGGTCGGGCAGGGCGCGGGATCCCTCTTCCAGCAAGGCGCGGGCCCTTTCCGGGTCGCGGGCCGCCTGGGTCAGGACACGCTCCACCTCATAGGGATGCACGACGGGATCGGCTCCGAAGGGATGTCCCTTGCGCAGTCCCACGGCCTGGACCACCGCTTCGATGATCTGGCGCGGCGTGAAGGGCTTTTCCAGGTAGTTGGCCGCCCCCGACTTCATGGCGTCCACCGCCGAATCCACGGAACCGTATCCGGTGATCACAATGACGGGCACATGGGGCTTGGTCTCCTTGATCCGCCGCAAGACGTCCAGGCCGTTCATCTCGGGCATCCGGATGTCCGTGAGCACCACGTCGTAGTTGCGACGAAGGGCCTGGTCCAGCCCTTGGCGCCCGTCCCGGGACAAGTCCACGGAAAAGCTCTGGCCTCTCAGGATGGAGGCGATGGAATCCAGCACGATGCTTTCGTCGTCGATCACAAGCGCGTTCAACATGGCGGGGTCTCCTTTCTTTTGAGCCCGAAGGCGATTCTCTTTCACCGATTGGCACCGAGCGGGGCCGGACGGCCTCGCACAGTGTCCAACAGCTAAGGCAGGATGTGTGCCAAGCTTTCGCGAAAATGGGGGTCGGGTGGGGTGGAATTCGGGAGATGCTTTCGGATGGGATCGAGAAAGATCCGCGTGATCAGTATGTTATGGTAAAAGCCAAGGCCCCGGCCGCGGGATCCCCGCGCCTTTCGGAGCCTCCACGAAAGGGCTTCGTCCCGCCCGTTCTTTCTTGGGTGTGGCGGGAACCCCGCCAAATGCGCGGGAAGGGTGTGGCAGAAAACCACGGTCCGGGCACCCGGCGCTCCTTCCTGCGGCCCCAAAGGAAGGCCGGGGAAGGCGGCAAGGGGGAGTGTGGGAAAATCCCACAGGTGTGGCGAACCGCCTCGCTCACGGGCGGTCGGGAGGTTTCAACCCGTACTTCTTGATCTTCTTGTGCAGGGTGGTCCGATCGATTTCCAAAACCCGGGCCGTGCGGGAGATGTTCCAGTCGTGGCGCTCGAGCATCTTGAGGATGTGGCGCCGTTCCACTTCCCGAAGGCTGAGTGGTTCGGGGTCCGGTTCTTGCGCGGGCCTTTCCCGTTGGCGGTCGCCGAAGGGCAGGTGCCATTCTTCCAGGGTGGGACCCGCGTGGAGGGCCACCGCGCGGGCCACGGTGTTTTCCAGCTCCCGGACGTTTCCCGGCCAGGGATAGGCCCGCATGCGTTCCAGGGCGGCGGGCGAGATCCGCTGGAAGTCCCGTCCGTACTCGTCGCTGAACCTTTTCATGAAGGCGGCGGCCAGCAGCGGCACGTCTTCCAGCCGTTCCCGCAGGGGGGGAAGGTGCAGGTGGACCACGTTCAGGCGGTAAAGCAGATCGCTTCGAAAGCGGCCCAGATCCACTTCCCGCCAGAGATTCCTGTTGGTGGCCGCCACCAGGCGCACGTCCACGGACACGGTCTCCGTGCCGCCCAGACGCTGGAAGGCTCTTTCTTGCAGCACGCGAAGGAGCTTCACCTGGGTTCCTTGGGGGATTTCCCCCACCTCGTCCAGGAAGAGGGTGCCGCCGTCCGCCTGCTCGAACCTCCCCTGCTTCAGGCGCTCGGCGCCGGTGAAGGCTCCTTTTTCGTAGCCGAAAAGCTCACTTTCCAATAGGTTTTCCGGAATCGCGCTGCAGCTCACGGCCACGAAGGGGCCGAAGCGCCGGAGGCTTTGGCTGTGAAGGGCGCGCGCCACCAATTCCTTCCCGGTGCCGGTCTCGCCCGTGATGAGCACCGTGGCGTTGGTGTCCGCCACCCGCCGGATCAGCTCGAAGATGCGCTGCATGGGTGGGCTCTTGCCGATGATGTTGTGGAAACGAACCGGCGTACCCGGCGGTGGAGAGTCCTCCGGGGCTCGATCCACCTGTCGGCGGCGCGTAAGGACGGCGCGAAGGGAGGCGGAGAGCTTTTCCGGGTCCACCGGTTTGACGATGTAGTCGTAGGCGCCTTCCTTCATGGCGGCCACCGAGGAGTCGATGGTGGCGTAGCCCGTCATCATGAAGACGACCGTCTGAGGGGCCGTGCTCTTGATCTGTTTGAGAAGTTGGAGGCCGTCGCCGCCCGGAATGCGAAGATCGAGCAGGACCACGTCCCAAAGGGATTCGTGGAAGAGTTGAAGGGCCGCGGGGGCGTCCTGGGCCGAACCCACCGTGTATCCGTCTTCTTCGAGCCATTGGGAAAGGGAAAGGCGCACGTGGAGGTCGTCGTCCACGATGAGGATTCGGAAGCGGTCTTCAGAAGACGTTCCGGTCATGGGATCAGCCTCCGATTGACGGTCACGGCGAGACTCGCCGCTTCCCCATTCACCCGTTTCCATTGGCGTCCATTTGCGTTCATTGGCGGTTCTCTTTCACCCAAACCACGCGGTTCTTGCCTTATCAGCACTCGATTTGTGGGCGGGGGTAAAACCCGCCCCTCCCGGGGGCCAGTGCGCTCTTGATGAAGGCGGGCATGGTCACCATCATGACGGAGGTCTTGTAGGGGCGGGCTTTACGCCCGCCCTTCGGGGCCCCATCCCAAGAGAAGCGCTCCGGTGGGGTTTCCCATTACCCCCGATTCGCCCCCAGGAGCTTGTCCGACAATGGTTCTCCGACTTACAAGGCCGAGGAATCTTGGTCATCCTCGTGGCCGCGGGGCTTTAGCCCCGCGGGAAAGGGTCGTCGTAAGCCCATGAAACGACCGAAAGTACGCGACGGTCCATCCAACGCCCGGGGGTTCTTCCGCAGCCCTCAAGGGCTGCGCTACGAAAAAAGAGATCGTCCGCGACGTTTTCGGAAAGCCTCTTAGGGCGCCTCCAAGGGGATCCGCAGGACGAACCGGGAGCCGGTCTCATGGGCGGATTCCAGGTGGACGTCCCCGCCATGCAGGCGGGCCGCTGCACGCGCCACATGGAGACCCAAGCCCAAATGGTCCGGAGCGGCCTTCGTCGTCACAAAGGGATCAAAGATCCGCTCCCCCAAATCCCGGGGAATTCCAGGTCCCGAGTCTTCCACCCGGATCCGGGCGGCCCCTTCGGCGGTACGCAGCCGCACCCCGATCCGGGGAGGGCGCGTCGAGAGGGCGTCCAGGGCGGCCTCCACGGCGTTGGCGACCAGGGCCCTCAGGGCTTGGCACAACAGGTCTGGACAGGCCGTGATCGCAACCGGTTCGTGGGGCAGGTCCAGATCCACTCGAAAAGAAGCGGCGGCCGAAGGGTTCGGAAGGGGAGAAGGGTCCGTCAACGACTTTTCCACCAGAGCGGTCAGGTCCACCGGCTCCCAGGCCAAGGGGGCCTTGGGCAAGCATTGGAGAAGGGCCTTGGCCAGGGCCGCCGACCGCTGGGCGCTCGCTTCCAACCGAGCCATCAGCTCCGCAAATTCCCGAGGGAGAAGCTCGCTTCCGGAAGCCTTTCGCGCGGCCAGTTTGGAAAAGGTGAGGACCCCCGTGAGCGCGTTGTTGATTTCGTGCACCAGGGGCCGGCAGATGGCGATGGTGTGTTCCTGAAAAGTTGCGGCGGTTGCGTCTTTCATGGGATACTCTCGCCTCGAGTTGTGTCCTCAACCCCCATGGCGCGCCGGGCGAGGGGCCCGGAAGGTTCCAAGCATACCATCCCAGGGCTGGGAACGTAAGGGGTCGTGAGGGATAGGGGGTAGGGGATAGGGGTGAATGACCATAATGGGGAGATATGCATTCGTGCAGCTGTTGAAAAAGACGCGAACCAAGCTCATCGTGAGCTTCCTGGGGGTTTCCTTTCTGGTGGGCGTGACGTCCCTCATCGTGGGGGCCCACCTTCTGTACCAGGCCTACGTGGGGGAAGTCTCCGGGCGAATCGAAACGGACCTGAACGCCGCCCGCCTCATGGTGGACGACGAGGTGCGCCGGGTCCGGCTGGGGCTGGCAGCGGCTCTGGCCGGTACGGGTTGGAGCGGCTCCGCGGAGGAGGACCAACCGGCCCGGCTGCTGCGCCTTTTGGAAAACCTGGCCCGGGCGGCGGATCTGGACCTGTGCGGCATGGTGGATGGAAATGGTCGGGTGGTGGCTCGGATCGGTCCCGATCCGTTTCCCGTTTCAGCCGACTACGGTGATCACCCCTTCGTGGGCCCGGTGCTCCGAGACCAAACGGAGGTGGCCGGCGCCGTGGTCCTTCCCGCCAAGTGGCTGGCCCAAGAAAACCCGGTTCTCGCCCATCGGGCGCGGGTTCCCGTCGTGTCCATTCCACAGGAGGGGCGGGGGGAACCGAACGGGGAGCCGTTTTTTGTGGAGGAAGGGGTGCTCCTGGGGGCGGCCGTCCCCGTCTTTCGAGGTGGTTCCTTCGTGGGAGCGGCCTACGGGGCCGTTCTGGTCAACGGCAACATAAACCTGGTGGACCATATCCGGGACACGGTCTTTCGTCGGGACAAAGGGGGAGGCCCCGACGGGACGGTGACCGTCTTCCTCCGGGATCTTCGCATCGCCACCAACGTGACCCTGCCGGACGGGTCCCGGGCCCACGGCACCCGGGCTCAGGCGGAAGTGGCCCGGCGTGTGCTGGAGGAAGGGCGGCGCTGGGTGGGCCGTGCCCTGGTGGTGCGCGACTGGTTCATGACGTCCTACGAGCCCTTGGTGGACGCGGTGACGGGGGAGCGCATCGGGATGCTCTACGTGGGAATTCCCGAAAGGCCTTACGTGGACGTGAGAAACAAGGCCCTGCTCACCTTCTTCGCCATGAGCCTTCTCGGGATCACCACGGCCATTGTGGTGGGGTCCGTGTTGGAACGAAGGATCATGTGGCCGGTGCACCAGCTCATCGAAGCCGCCCGGCAGGTCAGCCAGGGAAATCTTTCCCCCAAGATCGAGCCCGTTTCCGAGTCCGAATTGGGCGTGCTTCAGAAGACCTTCAAGGACATGCTGGCGTCCATTCGGGAGCGGGAAAACCGGCAGCGCCAGGAAACGGAAGACAAGCTCTTTCGAGCCCAGAAACAGGCGAGCGTGGGGCGTCTGGCGGCCGGCGTGGCCCATGAAATCAACAACCCGCTGACGGGCGTTCTCACCTTCAGCCACCTTCTCATGAATCGCGAGGACCTGCCGGAGGACGTGCGCGACGGCCTTAAGACCATTGCCGACGCCACCGAACGGGTCCGAAAGATCGTGAAGGGCCTGCTCGATTTTTCCCGCCAGACGGCTCTCCATCCCGAGTTGACGGATATCAATCACTTGGTCCGTTCCACCGTGGCCTTGATGGAAAACCAGGCCCTGATCAAGGGAGTGGAGTTGAACTGTCTCCTTGCCGAGTCGCTTCCCCCGCTGGTGGTGGATCCGGAGCAGATGCGCGGGGTCTTCATGAATCTTCTCATCAACGCCCTGGACGCCACCGAGGCCGGCGGGACCGTTACGGTGTCGAGCCGCACGGAGAGTCGCCCCGACCGCGACGGACGGGAAAGACCGGGGGTGAGCGTGAGCGTGCTGGACACCGGCTGCGGCATTCCGGAGGAACACATGGGCAAGCTCTTCGATCCCTTCTTCACCACCAAGGAGGTGGGGAAAGGAACGGGTCTGGGCCTGTCGGTTTCCTACGGAATCGTGGCGCGGCACGGAGGCCGGATCTTCGTGAACAGCGCACCCGGTAGGGGGAGCACCTTTACCGTGTGGCTGCCTCTGGAACGGGATGATGACCGTGAATGAAAAGGCGATGATTTTGGTGGTGGACGACGATCCCATCGTGCTTCAAAGCTGTCGGATGGTCCTGGAGGGAGAGGGCTACGGGGTGGTGCTCGCTTCCTCGGTGGACGAGGCGCTGGAGATCCTTCCCGGCCGGAGCTTCCGGGCGATCCTGGTGGACCTCAAGATGCCGCGCCGGGACGGGATGCACCTGGTCGAACGGGTCCTGAAGGAGCGCCCGGATCTTCCCATCGTGATGATGACGGGCTTTTCCACGCCGGAAACCATCCGGGAGGGCTACCGCAAGGGGGCCTCCGTGCTGCTTCCCAAGCCCTTTACTCCCGATGAATTGCTGGGTGCGCTGACCAGCGCCTTGGGTAAGAAATAAGTCCCTGAAAGGCTGGAGTGGATGGTGCCCCCGGCAGGATTCGAACCTGCGACACCAGGATTAGGAATCCTGTGCTCTATCCTCCTGAGCTACGGGGGCCGGGACGAGAAAAAGCAGACCGTCCATAGCACAGCCGCACGGTCGTGTCAATCGCCGCAAGGGCACGCGGAGGTTCAAAGGAACATGGAACGGGGCCCCATGGAAGAAAACAAGTCCCCGGGAACCCGGAGCGCGGAGCCGCTCCGGGCCTTCGTAAAAGAGGTGCTTTCCCGGCATCCCTCCTTCGCTTCCAACCCGCTGGGCGATTGGAAGGACTTGGTGGGGGAGCCCGTGGCCCGGCATACGGTTCCAAGGTCCCTCAAGAACGGGCGCCTGGTCATCGTGGCTCGGGACGGCGTTTGGAAACACCACCTGGAGATCAACAAGGAAGCTTTGCGCGAGAGGATCAATGCCCTGTGGGGGAAGGTGGTGGTCCGGGAGATCTCCATACGGGTGGGCGAAGTGGAGGATCTCAATCCCGAGCTGGATGCCAACTACCGGCGGCTGCAAAAACTCCAGTCCAAGAGGCGCACCCGGCGCCGGAAAAAGCCGACCCTTCGGCCTCTGACCCATGAGGAGGAGAAGCTGCTGCAGTCCCTTTCCGACCCGGAACTTCGGAAGCTGGGAGAACGACTCCTCCGGCTCGTTCCCGCCGATCCCGATCCCGAGTCGAAATGACGGACGGATTCCTTGTGTGGGAGCGTCCAAAGGCGCGACTGCCCGAAATCGCCGCTTTCGCCGCACCGTCAGCTTTCATGGAAATAGGCGTGGATCTTTTCCGCCAGGGGACGCGGCATGCCGGGCACGCCGGCCAGTTTTTCCACACCGGCGCGTCGGATGGCCTCCACATCGCCGAAGTGCCGGAGCAGGGCCTGTCTTCTCCTGGGACCCACCCCGGGAATGCGGTCCAGCTCCGAGGACAAGAGTTCCTTTTGGTGGCGGCGATGGTAGCCGGAAACGGCGTAGCGGTGCGCCTCGTCGCGGATCCTTTGCAAAAGATGGAGCACCTCCGGATGGCGGGTCAGGAAGAGCGGGTTCTTTCGTCCCGGTAGGTACACCTTCTCGTAGAGTCCCCGGCCCTCTTGGCCCAGGTCCTTTTCCCTTTCCTTGGCAAAGGCCGCCACCGGAAGCCGGTCGCGCCAGCCCTTGTCGTCCAGCAGGGCCAGGATGCGGTTGAGCTGGCCTTTGCCGCCGTCGAGCAGGAGAAGGTCCAGGCGGCGGGCCAGCGGTTTTTCCTTTTCCAGGAGACGCTCCACCGTTTCCGCCATCATGGCCGGGTCGTCGGGCTCCATCTTGGTGCGGATCCGGAACCGGCGATAATCCCCGTGGCGGGGGTGGCCGCCGGCAAAGACCACCACGGAACCCACGGCATGGCGGCCCTGCATGTTGGAGATGTCCACGCAGGCGATGGTGTGCGGTAACCGGGGCAGGCGAAGCAGGTCCTGAAGCGCCTCCAAGACGGCCGACAGGTCGGTGGACTCCCCGGAGCGGGCCTTGGCTCGCTCCTCGGCGTTCCGTTGGGCCAGATCCAGCAGGGCCCGGCGGCTTCCCCTTTGGGCCGCCCAGAGGCGGACCTTGCGCCCGGCTGTATCGGAGAGCCACTCGCCGAGGACCTCATGGCCGGAAGGAAGCATCGGAACCAGGATCTCGCGGGGGATGAGCCTCCCGTCGGCGTAGAACTGCTGGAGAAAGGCCCCCAGAAGTTCCTCCGGGCCCTCCGATGGATCGCGGAAGGAGTAGCCGCGTTGTCCCACGATGGCGCCGTGCCGGACGAAAAGGAGGACGATTTCCGCGGAATCCTCCTGAAAGTGCAGGCCCACCACGTCCTGGTCCTCCAGGCGGTCGGACACCACCACCTGGGCTTCCAGCATTTCCTCCACCGCCCGAAGTCGATCCCTGTAGAGGGCGGCCCGTTCGAAATCCAGAGCCTCCGAGGCCTCCCGCATGCCCGCCCGCAACTTTTCCTGGAGCCGATCCGTCTTGCCCCGCAGGAAAAGGACCACCTCGTCCACCACCCGCCCATATTCCTGTTCCGTCACCTTGCCGGCGCACGCTGCCAGACACCGGCCCAAGGAATAATTGAGGCACGGCCTTTTCCTGGGCACCAGCTTCCTGGACTTGCATTGGCGGAGCGGGAAGATACGGTTGAGCACCTTCAGGGTTTCCCGAAGGGAATGGGCCGAGTGGTAGGGACCGAAATAGAGGGCTCCGTCCTTTTGGAACCGGCGCACGATCTGGAGCCTCGGAAAGGGTTCGCGCGGATCGAGGCGCAAAGCCGGGTAGTTCTTGTCGTCCCGGAGGATCACGTTGTAGCGCGGCCGATGCCGCTTGATGAGGCTCGATTCCAGAAGGAGCGCTTCCTTTTCCGTTCGGGTCACCACGAAATCCAGGTCGGAAGCCCGGCGGACCAGGGCCTGGGTCTTGAGGGGAAGAGTCTGTTCCGGACGGAAGTAGCTGGCTACCCGCTTTCGCAGGTCGCGGGCCTTCCCCACGTAGAGCACCTGTCCCGTGGGGGCCTTGAAGAGGTACACGCCGGGAAGATGCGGAATGGTCTCGAGATCCACCCACAGGCGCCGTTCATCGGCCCCGTCATGGGGAAGGCTCCTTGATTCCTGCGGCTGAAGCTTTTTGTCTTTCCTGTCGGGTTCGTGTTCTTTCATGCCCGGTCTGTCCTGAAGCGTTGGGAGCGGATCTTTGCCATGCCGGAACCGTGGCGCCGCATCTATAACACTTCCAGGGGAGTCGGAGAAGGGGAGGGGAGTGATGGGTGACGAGTGACGAGTGACGAGTGATGGGGGATGGGCGGGGAGGCGGTGTTGGAGATTTTTCCCTTTCCCACATGAGGTGTGGGGGATTCTTGGCGGCCGGGGAAAAGACTGGACAGGAAAACTCTTTTTTGCTAGAAGGGCTCCGTCGGTCGGGACGTGGCTCAGTTTGGTAGAGCGCTGCGTTCGGGACGCAGAGGTCGCTGGTTCAAATCCAGTCGTCCCGACCAGAAGTCGCCAAAAAACCGCCCGGGAAACCGGGCGGTTTTTTTTATGGCTCCAGGCCGAACCTTCCGCTTCTCAAGGGTGCATCGCACTCTTCGTTGTCATGGCCTGCCCGTGATGGGGGCTCCTATGCCCGAACCGGCAAACAGGCGGCCCTGCCGTATTGGATCTCCCCCACGACTCGCCCGCGTTCGTCTCCAGGGCGCCCAGCTATCACTCTCACGTGCCTCATTCGGTCTCCGATTTGGAAGCGGCGGATGTCCGGATCCCTTCAGGATGGATCGAATACCGCCCAATGCCTTGCCCGGCATATCTTTTCTCTATTTCGTCCGGATCCATCCGAAGGAGGAGTGCCGGGACGATGGGATTGGTGCCGCCGTAAAGCCCGGAAAAATCCGGAGAAGACCCGATCACCGCCTCCTCGGGGATGGCGTTAAGCTCTTCGCGTGCCTTCCGTGACCTTTCCATCCACATCCACCAGGAAGAGGGCAATGGGCGTGCTCACCACCTGGAAGCGGTGGCTGTTGGTCTAGCCGTAGATCCGGTTTCGCTGGAAAAGAGAAACGCTCGACTTCGTTCCTCCGAATATGCGATGACGGGGAGGATGTCCGCCGTGCCGGAACGCAGTTCTTCGAGACACTGCGCCCAGGAGGCTTCGCGGTATTGAAGTTGCCACCCTTCGGCGTGGGCCACGGCTTCCAGCAGCTCCACGAAGAGGCCGGAAGGTCGCCCGTCGGTATCCAGTCCGACCAGTGGCGGGTTCTCGTAGAGGCACACCTTGTAGGACTGCTGAGCCGCCGAAAGAGAAACCGGATGGGTTGCCAACGCCAAGAAGGTAAGGAATAGGCCCAGAAAGATCCTCATGGGGAAGACCTCTCATCCGAGGGGGAACACAAGGATGCTTTCATTGGAAAACTGGATTCAATTTAGGCGTTCCTTGCCGGCTGATCAAGGCAAAGACCGACCATGGCTCAGTTGATTGTCACCATCGGCAAGGACGGCATCGCCCTTGCCGCCGACGGGCGGGGCGTTGGAATCCGCGAAAGCGGCGACCAGGAAATCGTGGCCGTCCGACGCATCTATCCGTTGTCAACCCACGGGGTGGTGCTGGTGGGCGGCGGGCCCACCGCGGCGGATCGCATGGCCCGGTGGGCTGACGGACAGCGAACGCGGCAGGAGAGAACCCTGGAGGATCGGGTGGCGGAGGCGTTGGTCGAAATGGCCCGGCTGGATCCCACGTGGCAAAGGGAGGAGCCTGCCAATGGACCGTTCGCCATGGCCGTGGCTGGCTGGGAGATGGAGGGGGAACGCCGTATCCCGAAAGCCTACGCCTTGCGGCGAACGAAGGATGGGGCTGCCGCGGAGCCCATCCAGCAAGCATGGACGTTTCCCCGGAGAAGAGTGCTGGAGGATCGCCTGAAAAGGCTGGTTCGGCGGGAAACTCCCCTTGCCGAGATTCTCCAAGAGATGCGTTCGGCCCTGAAGATCCTCACCTGGCTCAAGGAAGAAGTGGGGCCTCCCCACACCTTCGCCCTGGTCACCCACGACGGTTTCGTGGAGATCCCTTAGCGCTCCTTCCCATATATTGACCTGATGGGACCTTTTGGCATAAAAGCAAAGTAAGATTGACTTGCCATATGAGAAATTCCCAAATGCTCCGGGCCGAGAAGCGAGGGGGACGTTGAAGATCAGGTGCGAAGGCTGCCGGGCCTCTTTCTCCATTCCGGACGACAAATTGCCGGCGGGCAAGGCCGTGCGTGTTGCCTGCCCCCGTTGCCAAAATGCCATCGTGGTGAAGACTTCCAAGCAGCCGGAAGGAACCTCCTTCGAAGAGCCGTCGTTGGTTCCCGATCACGATGATCTGGAAGAGGATCTCTTTCTGGATACTCTCCACGAAGGGGGGATGACGGCGCTGATCTGCACGGCCGATCCCCAGCGGGCGGAGCGACTGGGGCAGCTCCTTTCGGAGCTGGGGTTTCGGGCCATTGCGGAGCCGGATCCCGACCGGGCCGTTCGGCGACTCCGTCACGGAGGCTATGAGCTTGTGGTTCTCGAAGAGCCGGCGGGGCCGGAAGACCGCGCCCACGTGCTGGTGGGATTTGTGAAGAACCTTCCCATGGCCCAAAGGAGGGAGTCCTTCTTTTGCCTCATCACGGACCGGGAACGGAGCATGGATTCCTTTGCCGCTTTTCGCCGGCAGGTGGACCTCATCATCCATCCCGCGGATCTGGAAAAGGCCAAAGTGCTCCTGGAACGGGAGATGAAAAGCCGCAAGAAGTTCTACCGCATGTTCCAAGAGGCGTTGAACGAAAGGGGGCGACTCTGATCGGCCAAGGATGGAAGAAATTGTTCAGGCGCAGAGGGGGCAACGGGCGCTCCAGGCACTTTCGGGCGCGCATCGAGAGCTGTGTGACGACCATCCTGGAGCTGGACCACAGGCTGGGGGAGGGAAAAATCCGCCCGGAGATCATCCAGCAGTTCCAGCGCCTGAAGGAGTCCCTCCGGCACGTGTCCGACGACACGGTGGACGAAAGCGATATTTTCCGCATTGAACAGGCAACCAACCAGCTCCTGCAAGAGATCCGTATAGCTTACGGGGACAAGGAGCCCATCAGCCTGTTCACTGGAAACCCCCATTAAGACTTTGACTCCATCTCCTTCCTGTGGGACCATCATCCTGGGATTGGCGGGCGCGGGTGAACCCCGCCCCTACCCCACAGGTTCATTTGCCTTTGTGAGGCTGTCCAACAATGTTCTTCCAGCTCATGAGGCAAGGGAACTCCCGTTCGCTTCGTAGGCGCGGGGCTTTAGCCCCGCGGGGGGAAAGTTTTGTCTTGGCCTCATGGCATCATAGGCGGTAAACCCGATGGCCCACCCGAAGTTCGGGGGATCTTGCGCAGCCCTAAAGGGCTGCGCTGCGAGACAAGCAGTCGTCCGCAACGTTCTCGCACAAGCTCCTGTAGGGGCGGTTCGCGAACCGCCCCTGTGCGGCCATCGCCCTGGGATTGGCGGGCGTGGGTGAACCCCGCCCCTACCCCACAGGTTCGCTTGCCTTGAGGAACCCCTTTCGCCTTTGACCTGTCTCTTTTCCCCCTCCTTACGCCCCTTCCCCGGCCAGTTCGTACAGGAGAGCCACCGCGGACCGGATGCCCTTCCGGAAGTCTTCCAGCGAGAAGCGTTCATTGGGCGAGTGGGCGCCATCGTCGGGACGGCCCCACCCCAGGAGGAGGATGGCGTCCAGGCCCAGCTCCTCCTGAAAGAGGTTGACGATGGGGATGGATCCCCCCTCGCGGATGAAGACGGGATCCTTGCCGAACCCGGTGTGAATGGCACGGGCGGCGGCCTGCACCTGGGGAAGATCCCTGGAAACCAGCACCGGCTGGGCGCTGTGCAGGTGGGTGACTTTCAGTTGGACGCCCGGGGGGCAGACCTTGGCCACATGGGCCCGGAACAGTTCGGCGATCTTGTCCGGATCCTGGTTGGGGACGAGGCGCATGCTCACCTTGGCCCCCGCCTTGGAAGGGATCACCGTCTTGGCGCCTTCGCCCGCAAAGCCCCCCCACACCCCGTTGATGTCCAGAGTGGGCCGGGCCGTCTTGCGCTCCATGGGGCTGTAGCCTTCCTCGCCGCAGAGCACTTCCACCCCCAAGTATTCCTTCAAGTTGGCCAGGTCCAGTGGAAGCGATTCCATCTCTTCGCGCTCCCAGGGGGCCAGGTCGGCCACGTCATCGTAGAAGCCGGGAACGGCCACTCGGTCCCCGCCCCCTTTCAGGCTGCAGAGGATGGCGGAGAGCGCCTGGATGGGATTCATCACGAGCCCTCCGAAGCTTCCCGAGTGCAGATCCACCCTCGGTCCGGTCACGTCCAACTGGAAGTAGGCAAGCCCTCGCAGGCCGTAGGTGATGGCGGGGACATCGGGGGCGAACTGGGACCCGTCCGAGATGGCGATGGCGTCGGCTTTCAGCAGATCCTTGTGTCGGCGGAGGAAATCCCCCAGATGGGGGCTTCCGATCTCCTCTTCGCCCTCCACCAGCACCTTGACATTGATGGGCACCTCCCCCCGGACGGCCATCACCACCTCAATGGCTTTCAGGTAGGTGAGGAACTGCCCCTTGTCGTCGCTGGCGCCGCGGGCATAGACGAAACCGTCCCGAACGGTGGGCTGGAAAGGCGGTGTGAGCCATTCGTCCACGGGTTCCGGCGGCTGCACGTCGTAATGGCCGTAGATCAAAAGGGTGGGGCGGTCGGGATGGGGGCAGTGGGAAGCGTACACCACCGGGTGGCCCGCAGTGGGGTACAGGCGGGCCTCCATCCCCAGGCGCCGGCACATGTTCACGACCCATTCCCCGGCGCGCTGCACATCGCCCTTGTGGCGAGAATAGGTGCTCACGCTGGGAATGGAAAGGAGCTCCACCAGTTCCTGAACGTATCGGTTGTGATTGGAGTCTATCTTTTCAAAGATGTCGGTCAGTGTCATGAAGCCTGCTCCTTTCGAAAGTTCTCTCCATATGTGCCAAAAGACTCCCCCAGCATACTCTCTTTCGCCGTCGGATCCTAGGAGCTTTGCGTCGGAAGACGGGATGTCCGTGCGTTGACCGGATGGGCCGGGTGATTTAGGATCGGCCCAGGCATCCCAGAACGACCCGCACATGGAAAGGAAAGGAATGGCGGTACGGTTCGAAATCGTTTCCGGGGTGGATCGCGTGGATCCGGTGCTCTGGAACCGTCTTTGCTGGAACGCGCCTCCCATGATGGAGTGGGAGTATCTCTATTGTCTGGAAAAGTCCGGTGTTCTGACTCCGGAAAGAGGCTTTCGGCCGCGGCATCTGGTGGCCTACGAGGGGCAGGAGGTGGTGGCCATCGCCCCCATGTACGAGCGTCTGCGGCCGTGGGTGGAATTCGGCGACGGAGGACTCCTGCGCTTCCTGGCGGAACTGACGGGACACAGCTACCACGTGGGACTCATGGCCACCGTGCCGTTGACCCCCGTTCCCGCCTACAAGGTACTCTACGGCAGGAGTCGGGATCCGCGGCGTGTCTATGCCATCCTCAGCGACTACATTGATTTCATCTGTGAAACCCACGGCTTTGCCACCTCCCGGTTCTACTTCTTCGTGGATTCCGCTCCGGGCGTCCACGACGTCTTGCTGCAGAAGGGCTACGTGGGGATACGAAGCGAATACTGCCTGTGGACCAACAAGGGGTACGGATCCTTCGAGGACTTTCTGCGGACGTTCAAGTCCAGCCGCCGGCACAAGATTCGGCGGGAGCTGCGGGACATCAAGTCCCGGGGAATCCGCCTGAGGATGTTGGAAGGCCGCGAAGCGCCGGATTCCCTTTACGATCGGATGTACGATCTCTACATCACCACATGGCGCAAATACATGGGGCAGGACATTCCCCCCTTTCTGAATCGATGCTTCTTCCAGATGCTGGGAGAAAGGTTCCGGCACCGCACCATCTTCTGCACGGCCCGCGATGACCGGGATCTGCTGGCCTTGGCCGTCTTCTACCGAAAGAAAGGCTTCCTCTACGGCCGCTACTGGGGAACCTACAGCTCCGTTCCTTTCCTCCATTTCGCCACCTGCTACTACCATCCGATCCGGTACGCCATCGAAGAGGGCATTCAGGTGTTCGATCCCGGATTCGGCGGGGAGCACAAGACGTACCGCGGCTTCGGCAAAGCCGCCGCCCAGCACTACATCAAGTTTTACGGGGATGAGGAAGTCCGGTTCGCCCATTCCATCCTTGGGCGTCTCAGCGGCTCCACGGGCGGGGTTCCCTCCCACCTTCCCCGCTGACGGGGCGGAAGGTTCTTTCTTCGCGTACTATCCGGGGTCGAGACGGCCTGGGACCGGGATCGCCACGGGGCTCGGGCGGGCAGGCTGACTCCAAACCGACCTCTTTCGGCCTGTAGGGGCGAAAGATCTTTCGCCCCTACAAATCTTTTGGTTTTCAGCCATCGTGGCCATGAACGGCTGTGGAAGGGGATGGTTTTGAAGGGCCGGTGGCCGGAGGGCGGGAGGTCACGGAGAAGAGCCGGCGGGTCCCTCTTTTTGGATGACCAGGGCCTCCAGATTTTCCTCCCTGTTGAACCGTGCGGCAAAGGCCAGCGCTTCTTCCCGGGTCGGAAAGGAGCCCAGGGTCACCCGGTACCAAAGATCCCCTTCGCCCATGGACACCTTCTCCACCTGGGGACGGTAGCCCTTCTTGGTCAGCCGGTCGGCCAAGGACAGAGCGTTTTCCCGGCGGCGCATGGAGGCCACCATCAGGACGTAAGCCCCCTCGGGCGGGCCCGATTCGGGGGCTTCAACCACCTCTGCGGGCTCGGCCCCATCGGAGGAGTCGACCCCTGGAGCCGGTTCCGGACGGGCGGCGGGGGCTGGAGAGGGCTCTCCCTGCGACTTCTCTACCCCCGGCAGGGTCTTTTCGAACTGAAGCTCCGCCAGGATCTTTTCGGCCGGCAGCCAGGTGTCCGCGGCGTTGGGATCGGGTTCCGGGGGAGTGCGGTCCAGGCCCATGAGATGGGCCAGTCCCTTGGGCATCCAGGAGGCGGGAGCTCCGTGGGGGGAGCTGCTCCTTCCCACCAGAACGCCCGCCAGGAAGATCCAGGCGAGGCATACCAGGAAGACCAGGGCGCACACCACGCATTGGCCGAGGGTCAACTGGAGGACCAATCGGGCGCGAGGTGGGTCCTTTTTCGTTCCGCGCCCTGAAGGGTGCGCCTTGCTACGGGCCATGGAAGCACCTCGCCGTGGATCGTGGAAGGATCTACCCTAAGCTGAGCGATTTTTTCTTCGGGTGTCTCTTGTATCGTGCGATTAGCGGGCGGGGATAAACCCCGCCCCTACGCAAGGGATCCGTGCCCTTTTGTAGGGGCGGGCTTTACGCCCGCCCTTCAGGACCTGTCCATGAGAAAGAATCGTCCGATTGAAGTCTACATCTTTTCCGGAGCGCTCACTCCCAGCAGGCCCAGGGCATTGCGAAGGACCATGCGAACGGCGGCGGCCAGGTAGAGGCGCGCCTGGGTCAGCGCCTCGTCTTCTCCCAGGATCCTGTTTTGGTTGTAATAGCTGTGGAAACAGGAGACCAGGTCGCTCAGGTAGTAGGGGATCCGGTGCGGTTCCAGTTGTTCCGCCGCGGAAGCCACCACCTGGGGGTATTCGCCGAGCAGTTTCATCAGTTCCAGCTCTTTGGGCTGGTGGAGCGGGGACAGATCCGGCGGAACATCCCACGAGCAGGGGACGCCCTTTTCCCGCGCCACCTGAAAAACGCTGCACAGCCGCGCGTGGGCGTACTGGACGTAGTAGACCGGGTTGTCGTTGCTTTGCATCTTGGCCACTTCCAGATCGAAGTCCAGGGGGCTGTCGGAGCGGCGAGTGAGGAAGATGAAGCGGGCGGCATCCTTTCCCACTTCGTCCACCACTTCGCGAAGCGTCACGAATTCGCCCGCCCGGGTGGACATGGCCACGGGCTTGCCTCCGCGCAGCAGGTTGACCAGCTGCACCAGGATGATCCGAAGATCCGACGCCTTCCGCCCCAGGGCCTGGACGCCCGCTGTCATCCGAGGCACGTAGCCGTGGTGGTCGGCGCCCCAGATGTCGATGACCGTCTCGTAGTTCCGTTCGTACTTGTTCTTATGGTAAGCCAAGTCGGCGGCGAAATAGGTGGTCATGCCGTTGGCGCGCACCACCACCCGGTCCTTCTCATCGCCGAAGGCGGTGCTGCGAAACCACTTGGCGCCGTCCTGCTCGTAGATGTAGCCGGCTTGTTCCAGAGCCTCGATGGTCCTTTGCACCTCACCCGCATCGTGCAGGCTCTGCTCGCTGAACCAGATGTCGTGCTGCACCCCGAAGGCTTCCAGGTCCTCCCGGATGCCGTCCAGGATGCGATCGCCAGCGTAGCGCGTGAAAAAGGGCAAGGCCTCCTCTTCGGGGACGTCCTTGTAGCGGTCCCCCACCCGATCGAGCACCTCACGGGCCAAGTCCTTCATGTAATCGCCCCGATAATGGTCGTCGGGGAAATCGATGGGAACGCCCAGGGCTTCCAGGTAGCGCAGGTACAGGCTTCGACCCAGGGTCTGCATCTGCTTTCCCGCATCGTTGATATAATACTCCTTGTCCACCTGGTAGCCGCAAGCGCGCAGAATGTTGGCCAGCACATCGCCGATGGCGGCCCCCCGCCCGTGACCGATGTGAAGGGGCCCCGTGGGGTTGGCGCTCACGAATTCCACCTGGACCCGCTTTCCCCTGCCCAGGTTTTGCACGCCGTAGGCGTCGGCCTTTTCGTGGATGTCCTTCAGCACTTCCCCCCAGACGTCCGGCCGGACGAAAAAGTTGACGAAGCCCGGGCCGGCGATCTCCACCCGGGCCAGCAGCTCGTCACGGCCCTCCATCCTGTGGATGACCGCCTGGGCGATCTCCCGCGGGTTTCGGCGCAGCACCTTGGTGAGAGTCATGGCGGCGTTGGTGGCGTAATCCCCGTGGTCGGAGATCTTGGGAATCTCCAGTTCCACCTTCAGGTCTTCCTCGTTCTGAATGCCGGATTCAACGAGCAGGTCCTTGACGGCCTGGTGGAGCATGTGCGTGAGTCGTTCGCGAATCAATGCCATGTGTTGGGTCCTCCTGTTCGGTACGTGGTGACAAGGAGACGCTTTATAGACCCGCCCGGATCAAGATGCAAGGCCGAGGCCGGCGTTGAGGAAGACGCGCTGCGGGTTTTTGCCCATGCTGCAGTAGATCTCGTAGCTGATGGTGCCGCACAGGGACGCGATCTCATGGGCGGTGATCCGTTCCGTCCCCTGGCTTCCCAACACCACGACTTCGTCGTCTTCGTGCGCGTCCGGCACGGCGCTCACGTCCACGGTGATCATGTTCATGGACACACGGCCCACGATGGGGGCGCGTCGGCCCCGGATGAGGACCGAGCCTTTGTTGGAGAGCAGGCGCGGAAGGCCGTCGTCGTAGCCCACCGGAACGGTGGCGATCCGCATCGCATGGGGGGCGGTGAAGGTTCTTCCGTAGCCGATGGGATGTCCCGGCGGGACGCTTTTCACTTGCACCACCCGGGCCTTGAGGCTCATGACCGGCTTCAGGTCCGCCGGGTGATGGAGGTCGGAGGAGGGAGGGGATCCATAGAGCATGATGCCGGGCCGCACCAGCTGGTGGTGGGCGCCGGGCAGATCCAGGGTTCCGGCGCTGTTGGCCATGTGGGCGTAGGTAAAGGGGATCTTCTTTCGTCGGAAGAGATCCAACGCCTGGGAAAATCGTTCCATTTGCAGGGCGCTGTAGCTCTTGTCCCGCTCGTCGGCCGTGGCGAAGTGGGAAAAGACCCCTTCCACCTCCACATGCGGGAAGCGCGACAATCCTTCCAGGAACGATTCCAGGGAGCCCGAGGGCACGCCGAGCCGTCCCATGCCCGTATCCACCTTTACGTGAACCTTGGCGCTGGTCTGCATTCTCCGCGCGGCGTCGTTCAACATCTCGGCATGATTGAGCCGGTAGAGGGCCGGCCGGATCCCTTGGCGGACGGCTTCCTCCGCGTCCGCGGGCTCAATGCCGACGAGCACCAGGATGGGCTGGGTGATGCCCGCCTCCCGCAGGGCCATGGCTTCCCAGAACTTGCTCACACCGAAAAACCGGGCACCCATGGCCGCCAACTCCCGTGCCACCGGGACCATCCCATGCCCGTAAGCATCCGATTTCACCACCGCCAGGAGTGCCGTGTCCTTGGATACCCTGTCTTTTGCCTGCTGAAAATTGTGCCGCAAGGCCGCCAGATCGATTTCCACCCAGTTGAGCGCCACCGAAGCCTCCGTTTCGCCTTTGCCGTTTCCGGTCCATGCCCATGGAGAATCTTTACAAAACAGGTCAGCTATGATAGGGCATCGGCGCTCGATTGCCAAGAAATTCAAACGGATTGCAAGTCAAAGGGCGGACCCGTATGGACTACCTTCTCACGGCATTGGGGCTTGTCTGCTTTCTGGAAGGCCTCCCCTATGCGGCCTTTCCGGACCGGATCAAGCAGTGGCTGGAGCACATCGCCAAGCTCCCTTCCGACCAGTTGCGGTTTCTGGGCGGCGTTCTCATGGCGGTGGGATTGGGACTCGTCTATCTGGGCCGTCGGTACGGAGCGCCCTGAATGGCCTACAACCTGGAAGATTATGATTACGAACTCCCGCAGGAACTGGTGGCTCAGCAGCCGGATCCCAGCCGGGACGCCTGTCGTCTTCTGGTTCTCAACCGGCGGACGGGGACCGTGGAGCACCGGCTCTTTTCGGATTTGAAGGAATACCTCCGGCCCGGCGACCTGCTGGTGGTGAACGACACGCGGGTGGTGCCTGCGCGGCTGCTGGGGCGGAAGGAAACCGGGGGGCGCGTGGAGCTGCTGGTCCTGGATCCCTACAAGGATCCGGAAACGGGCATGCGGGAAGGCTACGCCTGTCTCGTCAAGGCGTCCAAGCCCCCGCGGAAGGGAATGCGCCTCTTCCTGGAAGACGCCCTGGAGGCCACGGTCGCATCCGATCCGGTGGACGGGCAGGTACAGGTGCTCTTTCGCTGTCCGGATCTTTTGGACGCCCTGGAAAAGTGGGGCCGGGTCCCCCTTCCGCCCTACATTCAGAGGGAAAACGACGCGCAGCGGGAAGAGGACCGGCGCGACTACCAGACCGTGTATGCCCGCCGGCCGGGGGCCGTGGCCGCTCCCACGGCCGGGCTGCACTTCACGGAGGATCTTCTAAGGGATTTGGAAAGCCGCGGAGTCCCAACGGCACGGCTCACCCTGCATGTGGGGTACGGGACGTTTGCGCCCATCCGAGTTCGGGATATCCGCCGGCACACCATGCACGCCGAGTATGCGGAGATTTCGCCCGAAGCGGCCGAGGCCGTGGCTTCTGCGAAATCCCAAGGTCGGCGGGTCGTGGCCGTGGGGACCACCGTGGTGCGCACCCTGGAATGGGTGGCCGAGCAGTGCGGCGGGATCCGGGCCTGGGCGGGCCTTTGCCGGCATTACATCTATCCCGGCTACCGGTTCCGGGTGGTGGATGCTCTCATCACCAACTTCCATCTGCCCAAGACCTCCCTCATCCTTCTGGTTTCCGCCTTTGCGGGCAGGGAAAAGATCCTGGACGCCTATGGGCAGGCGGTGGAACGGCGCTACCGGTTCTTCAGCTACGGTGATGCCATGCTCATCTTCTAATCTTTGGAAAGGAAAATCGGTGCACTTCGAAATCATCTGCCGGGACAAGGAGGTTGCCGCCCGTCGGGGGCGCTTTCGCACCTCTCACGGGGTGGTGGAAACCCCCGTCTTCATGCCCGTGGGGACCCAGGGCACGGTCAAGAGCCTGACTCCCCAGGAACTGGAGGAACTGGGGGCCCGGATCATTCTCGGCAATACCTATCATCTCTACCTTCGGCCCGGAGCGGAAAGGATCGCACGCCTAGGCGGCCTCCATCGGTTCATGGGCTGGCGGGGTTCCATCCTGACGGACAGCGGCGGATTTCAGGTTTTCAGCCTGGCCAAGATCCGCACCATTGACGAGGAGGGCGTCGCCTTCCAGTCCCACATCGACGGCTCCCGCCACGTGATCACGCCCGAAAAATCCGTTCAGATCCAGGAGGCCCTGGGATCGGACATCGCCATGTGCTTCGATGAATGCACGCCCTATCCCGTGACCTACGAATACGCCAAGGCGTCCATGGAGCGGACGGTGCGATGGGCCAGGCGGTGTCTGGAAGCCCATCGCCGGGAGGACCAGGCGCTCTTTGGGATCGTCCAGGGCGGTATCTTCCTGGATCTCCGGAGGGCGTGCCTGGAAGAGTTGGCGGCGTTGGACCTTCCCGGGTATGCCCTCGGGAGCCTGTCCGTGGGGGAGCCCAAGGAGGAGATGCTGGCGGTTTTGGAAGAGGTGACGCCCGCTCTGCCTGCCGACAAGCCTCGGTATCTCATGGGCGTGGGGACGCCGGAGGACCTGGTGGAAGGCGTGCGCTGCGGCGTGGATATGTTCGACTGCGTCATGCCCACCCGAAACGCCCGAAACGGCATGCTTTTCACCTCCTGGGGATCCATCCAGATCAAGAACGCCCGGTATTCCGACGATCCACGCCCCGTGGAGGAGGGCTGCGGGTGCACCACGTGCCGGAACTTTTCCAGGGCCTACCTCCGGCATTTGTTCATGGCCCGGGAACTGCTGGCCTACCGATTGAACACGATTCATAACCTGCACTACTATCTGGGCCTCATGGCCGAAATCCGCGAGAGCCTGGAGAAAGGAGCCTTTTCCCAGTGGCGCCGCCGCTTCTATGAACGACGCCAAGAGACCCGGCAGGAAGATTGACAAGACACGAAAAATATCGTTTAAGGGTTCGATTACCCAAATGGACGTGGTTTTTGGTCGAGCAGTGAAGGTCGAATGGAGGAATCAATGGACTTTGTCAGTGTAGCTTATGCAATGGGTACGGCGGGACAGGGCGGCGGAGGCCAGGCGGCAGGAGGCGGACTGGCGGCTTTTGCGCCCCTGATCCTCATGGTGGTCATCTTCTATTTCCTGTTGATCCGACCCCAGCAGAAACGGCAGAAGGAACACCGCAACATGTTGGCCAACCTGAAAAAGGGAGACACCGTGGTCACCCAGGGGGGCCTGCATGGAAAGATAACGGGCCTGACGGATTCCGTGGTAACCCTGGAAATCGCGGACAAGGTCCGGGTGAAGGTGCAGCGGGGCTACATCGCCGCTCTGCTCAGCCGGGGCGAAAACAAGGCGGAAAACGGCGAATAACCACCGGGAATCTCGCTTGGATCCCACAAGATCGGCGCACGCGCCGATCTTGTCTTTTGATCTCCAGGGGGGCCTGTTCTACGGTGCGGCCTTCTTTTAAAGGAGCCGCCCGCAACCCGTATCCGATTCAGGGTTCAGGATTTAGTAGGGAGGACGTGGATTGAAGGACTTACGGTGGCGAGCCATTCTTATCGCGGTGGTCATGCTGGTTGCAATCGTCTACCTGCTGCCGTCTCTCAATGCTTCCTTGCCCGCGTGGTGGAAGGAAACCCTGCCCAACGACAAGATCCATCTCGGTTTGGACCTCCAGGGGGGCATGCATCTGGTACTGGAAGTGCAAGCGGACGAGGCGGTGCGCACCACGGCGGAGCGCCTGGTGGACGAGCTGAAGGAAACGTTGCGCACCGAGCGGATCCCCTTCCGGACCGTCCAGCGCACCAAGGACTGGGATATCCGGGTGGAACTGGCCGACGGGACCGCGGTGGGCTCCTTGAAGACTCTCATTGAGAAGGACTTCCCGATCCTGGACTGGGTGGCGGCCACGACGGAACAGGACGGTGCCACCGTGGTCTGCCGCATCTCCGACAAGGAAGCCTCCCACATTCGGGATCTGGCCGTGAGGCAGGCCCTGGAGACCATCCGAAACCGTATCGACCAGTTCGGCGTGAGCGAACCGGATATCCGGCCTCAGGGAGAGGACCGCATCCTGGTGCAGCTTCCCGGGGTGAAGGACCCCCAGCGGGCCATCGACCTCATCGGAAAGACCGCCCTGTTGGAATTCAAGCTGGTGGCCGAGGGGGTGGATCCGGACGCCAAGTCCCTGCCGCCGGGTGTGAAGGCCTATCCCATGAAGCGCTTCGATCCCAATACGGGCCGAACCTTCGAGACCCGGATCGCCCTCAAGGACCGGACGCTCATGACGGGCGAATACATCACCAACGCCAACGTTCGCATCGATACCCAATACAACACGCCCTACGTGGCCCTGGAATTCGATCCCCAGGGTGCCCGTCTGTTTGAACGGATCACCGGGGAGCATGTGAAGGAGCGGCTGGCCATCGTGTTGGACGGCGTGGTCTACTCGGCCCCGGTCATCCAGGAAAAGATCGGCGGGGGGCGGGCCAGCATCACGGGATCCTTCACCATGGAGGAAGCCAGGGACCTGGCCATCGTGCTGCGGGCGGGGGCCCTGCCGGCTCCCGTGAAGATCCTGGAAGAACGCACCGTGGGTCCCTCCCTGGGAGCCGACTCCATCCGCCAGGGCTTTCTCTCCATGGTGGTGGGATCCGTGCTGATCCTGCTGTTCATGATCGTCTACTATCGGGTGTCTGGGGTCATCGCCAACGTGGCCCTCGTCCTGAACGTGGTGCTCATCATGGCCGCCCTGGCCGCCTTCAAGGCGACCCTCACGCTGCCGGGCATCGCGGGCATCATCCTGACCATCGGCATGGCGGTGGACGCCAACGTGCTCATCTTCGAGCGCATCCGGGAGGAGCTGCGCCTGGGCAAAACGCCGCGGGCCGCCGTGGATGCCGGTTTCGGTCGGGCCACGCTGACCATCCTGGACGCCAACATCACCACGCTGATCGCCGCCGTGGTTCTCTTCCAGTTCGGCACCGGACCGGTCAAGGGCTTTGCGGTGACCTTGAGCATCGGTATCGTGGCGAGCCTTTTTACGGCCATCATCGTGTCGCGGCTCATCTTCGACTACCTGCTGGTCAAGAAGCGGGTTCGCTCCATCAGCATATAACCGGCCCGAAAGGGGTACGAGAGGGAGAAGAAGACGAAGACCATGGAACTCATCAAGCCGGACATCAACATCAACTTCGTGGGCATGCGTTTCAAGGCCATCACGCTTTCCGTGGTGGTGATTGTTCTGGGACTGGCCGCCCTGGTGTGGCGCGGCGGTCTGAACCTGGGCGTGGATTTTGCCGGAGGCACGCTGGTCCAGGTCAAGTTTGAACAGAGCACCACGCCCGAGCAGATTCGGGACGCCCTCAAGGACCTGGGGATCGGCCGAAGCGCCATCCAGCAGGTGGGGGCCCGGGAGGACAATGAATTCCTGGTGCGGGCGGACGTGAAGAGCGCCGAGACCCAGAACGTGGGCCAGGCCGTTCAGGAACACCTGGACAAGGCCTTCGGCGAGGGCAAGGCTTCCATCCGCCGCGTGGAGATGGTGGGACCCAAGGTGGGCCGGGACCTGCGCCAGAAGGCCCTGCTGGCCATCTACTACGCCCTGCTCTTCATCGCGCTCTACATCTCCGGGCGGTTCGAGCTCAAATGGGGGACCAGCGGGATCATGGCCGCCGGCCTGTTGGTGGGAGTCTACCTGCTACGGCTGATGGGCATGCCCACCACCTACCTGATCGTGGGGGCCTTGCTCCTCACGCTGGTGCTCTGCTGGGTTTTAAGGCTGCCCTACGCCTTGGCGGCGGTGCTGGCCCTGATCCACGACGTGCTCATCACCATCGGGGCTTTTGCGCTCAGCAACAAGGAATTCTCCCTGACCATCGTGGCCGCCCTGCTCACCATCGTAGGGTATTCGCTCAACGACACCATCATCGTCTTCGACCGCATCCGGGAGAACTTGCGGGCGTCCGGGCGGGAGGACTTCAAGGTGCTGGTGAACCGGAGCATCAACCAGACCCTCAGCCGGACCATCCTCACGTCCGGAACGACCCTGCTGGTGATTGTGTGCTTGTTCGTTCTGGGCGGCACGGTGATCCACGATTTCGCCTTCGCGCTGCTCATCGGTGTGGTCGTGGGTACCTATTCGTCCATTTTCGTGGCCAGCCCCCTTCTGATCCTTTACCAAGACTGGGCCGCGGAAGGGCGCGCCAAACGCCGCCGCACCGCCCGGGCGTGAAGGCACGCCAAAGCGTTGAGTCTCTCGGCAGCGCACCCATTCGTGCGGGGGCGGTTGTGAACCGCTCCCGCCGGCATCTCCACCGATCCCCACCCTCACCCCCGCCGAGGCGCTGGCGGGGGCTTGTGATTTCCCCCATGATCCTGGATTTCTCCCTGTGTAAGGGCGAAAGATCTTTCTGTAGGGGCGAAAGATCTTTCGCCCCTACATGCGTGCTGTCCAGGGATTCCCCTCACCGGCACACCCTCCAAGCATGCTGGAGCATTCGCCTCGTTCTCCTCTTGGCCGATGTGTGGTTCCGCTGGAACGGGGAGCGGAGATTCTTCCCTGTAAGGCGATCGCTTCATGTGGAGGCGGGTTCGTGAGCCGGGGGCCGACCCAAGGGGTCTGTCTGTTCCGCATGGGGAAGGGCGGGCTTTCCGCCCGCCCGCCGGGGTCGCGTACGGGAGAAAGAATCGTCCAAGTGGTCCGGGATGGCTGCGTGCCCCGGGGCGAGACCGGATTCGTCTCTGCGGGCGGTCGGACTTCTGGGATGGCCCCTTACTGGTTGACCCAGACGGCCTGATGACGAAAGTCGGTGAGGATCCGTTTGGTGATGGAGCTCTTGAGAAATCCCCAGGTGCCTCCGGATCCGCCGTGGCCGAGTACCACGATCCCCGCACCCGCTCTATTGGCATGGGAAAGAATTTCGGTGGGAAGCTTTCCCCGACTGGGCTGCACGGAGATGGTTATCCGCTCGGAAGCCACTCCCGAAGCGAGCGCCATTTCACGCGCCTTGTCAAAGAACGGGCCAAACCCCGTGCCGCTGGTCCGAAGCCACCGGGCGAGATCGGGGTCCAGCGGGTCCAGGGCGGAAGCGAGGGGACGGGAGGCCTTCCTGGAAAAATGGACGATCTCGATGAGAGTGGGAGTCTCTTCCAGCATGAAGAGTGCATGGTCCAGGGCCCGCAGGGAGGGATCGTTGTCCGCCAGGCAGACCACGGCCTTGGATGGATCGGTTTCGTCGTCCACAAACCAGATGGGGCTCACCAGGCAGTGGTGCAGCAAGGCGGACGTGTGATCGCCCTTGAGGAATCCTTCCAGGCGGGAACTGGTCTGCTTTTGGATCACCACGGCGTCCACCCGTTTGATATCGGCCAGACGGCAGGCATGGTGCGCCACGCTCAGTTCCTTTTCCTGCACGAACTCGTGGATGACCTCCTCCGAGAAGCCCGACTCCACCAGGACCTTCTTGGCGCGCTCGCAGGCCTTGCGCGCGGCCTCCTCGCGCGCCTGGACGAAGGCTTTCTTTTGAGCGATCTGGGCTTCCGTGCGGTCCTTTTCCTTGTAGACGGGCGGCAAGGGAGGCATCAGGTAGTGGAGGGTGAGGCTGATGTGGGATCGCTCCGGGTAGAGGCTCGTGAGGAAGCGAATGGGCCTCAGGGACCCTTCCGAATCGTCAATGGGCAGGAGAAAGGCCTTCGGTAACGGTTCCATGGTCACCTCCTGTCGTGTGGATGTGCCAGAGGGCGGACGGTTCGTTCTGCATGGCCACTTCGAATCGGGTCGTATCCAGGATGGCAGGAACCAGGCGGTTGCGCAACGTTTCTTTGACCAGATCGGGGTGGTTGTTCACTTCGCTGAGATGGGCGAGGACCACCACCTGGAGTCCGGGATGGTGGATCTGCTCGAGCAATTGGCAACTGTCCTCGTTGCTCAGGTGCCCATGGCGGCTTCGAATACGCTGTTTGAGATGCCACGGGTAGGGGCCGTGGATCAGCCGGTCGGTATCGTGGTTGGCTTCCAGCACCAGGGCATGGCAGTGCTGCAGGCGGGCGCGTACCAGCTGGGTGGCGGTTCCGCAGTCGGTGCAGACACCCAAACGCAACCCGCCATGTTCCAGGATGAATCCCACGGGGTCCGCCGCATCGTGGGAGAGCGCGAAGGGGTGGATGACCAGATCCCCGATGGCGAAAGAGCGTCCCGGCTGAATGAGGTTCCTGTGGGCCAGCTCGCCCACGGACGAGGGCAGGGCTTCCAGGGAGCCCCGGGTCAAAAAGACGGGCAGATCGTAGCGGCGGCTGAGGACTCCGATACCCCGCACATGGTCGTTGTGCTCATGGCTGACCACCAGAGCCTGAACGTCCTTGGGGGAAACAGGGCTTTCGGCCAGGCGCCGTTCGATCTCCTTGCCGCTCAGACCGGCGTCCAGGAGGACGCAGGTGGAGTTCGTACCGGCCAGGATGGCGTTTCCTTTAGAACCGCTGGCGAGAACCTGGAAGAAAAGGGGCATGCGTTCCTCACGACAATCCGAACCTGGCGGTTCCTGAACTGCCCCGGCAGACGGCCGCCGGCGTTATGGGAACCTTATCGGGAAGATTCCGCCGCCGCCGCGGTCGGGACGGCGGGAAAGCACCGGTCAAGAACATCCTCGGGAACCGGACCCAGCAGGGTGACGGCGGTTACTTCCGGTCGATAGGCGCCCTCAAACCAACGACGCACATCCTCGGTGGTCACGCCGTCGATCTGCTCCTCCACTTCCCCGAAAGAAATGTGGCGCCCGAAAACAATTTCGTTCTTGGCCAGCCGGTTCATGCGCGAATCGGTGCTTTCCGCGTTCAGGTACATGCTGCCCTTGAGATACTCCTTGGCGGCGCTCAATTCCGCTTCCGTGATGGATTCCGCCGCGATCCGGGCCATCTGGTCCTGGATCACCCGCAGCGTTTCTTCCACCTGCGTCGGCGCCACGGCGGCATAGACGCCCATGAGGCCCGTGTCCTCGTGGGAGTTCACAAAGGAGTAGACCGAGTAGGCCAATCCGCGCCTTTCCCGGACTTCCTGAAAGAGGCGGCTGCTCATGCTGTTTCCCAGCACCACGTTCAGGACGTGGCAGGAAAACCTGTCGGGGTCGGAATGGGAGCACCCCGGAAAGCCCAAGCACAGATGCACCTGCTCCAGATCCTTGCTCACCACCTGTCGGTGGGGGTGCAGTAGCGGAGAGTGCCTCGGGGCGGGGGATCCGGAATGATTCAGGCTGTTCAGCGCGGGGCCCAGGAGATCCACGAAGGCGTCGTGTTCCAGGTTGCCGGCGGCGGCCACCACGATCTTTCCGGGGCGGAACTGTCTCGCCATGTAATCCACGGACATTCGGCGGTCCAGCGCCTGGACCGTCTCCGGGGTTCCGTAGATGGGATTGGCCAAGGGATGGTTTTTCCAGAATTCCTGCTGGAAGAGAATGTGGACCAGATCCTCCGGGGAGTCCTCGATCATGCTGATCTCCTGGAGGATCACCTGACGCTCCCGCTCGATCTCGTCGGGTGCGAACGTGGAATGGAGAAAGAGGTCGGTCAGGACATCCACCACCAGGGGGAGGTGGGTGTCCAGGACCTTGGCATGGAAGCAGACGTTTTCCTTGGAGGTGAAGGCATTGGCGAAGCCGCCCACGGCATCCAGCTCCTTGGCGATATCGAGAGCGGATCGCCGTTCGGTGCCCTTGAAGAGCATGTGCTCGATGAAGTGGGTGATCCCTCGTTCCGGGTCCGATTCGTCCCGGGAACCCACATTCACCCAGATGCCCATGGAAACGGAATGGACGAACGGAATCTGCTCCGTCACGATGCGGATGCCGTTGGACAGCGTCGTTTTTCGAACCAATGCGGCCTCTCTAGTTCTTTCGCCCTTCCGGTTTTCCCAGAACGGCCTTTCGACTCAGGCGGATTCTTCCCTCCCGGTCGATGTCGATGACCTTGACCAGGACCTCATCGCCTTCCTTGACCACATCCGTCACCTTCTGCACCCGCTTGTGGTCCAGCTGGGAGATGTGGATGAGCCCTTCCGTGTTGGGCAGGATCTCGGCGAAGGCGCCGAAGTCCGTCACCTTGGTCACCCGGGCCATGTAGACCTCGCCCACCTCGGGTTCCTGGGTGAGGGCCTTGATCCTGTCGATGGCCTTCTGGCAGGCTTCCTTGTCCGGGCTCATGATGACCACCCGGCCGGAATCCTCGATGTCGATCTTGGCTCCGGTTTCGGCCACGATGGACCGGATCACCTTGCCGCCCGGTCCGATCACGTCCCGGATCTTGTCCGGGTTGATCTGGATGGTTTCCATCCTGGGCGCGTAGGGGGACAGTTCGGAACGCGGTTCGGAAATGACCTCGCGCATCTTGCCCAGGATGTAGAGACGGCCGTCGCGGGCCTGGGCCAGAGCCCGGGTCATGATCTCACGGGTGATTCCCGGGATCTTCACATCCATCTGGATGGCCGTGATGCCGCGCTCGTTTCCGGTCACCTTGAAGTCCATATCCCCCAGGTGATCCTCATCTCCCAGGATGTCCGAGAGGATGATGAAATCGTCGCCTTCCTTCACCAGGCCCATGGCGATGCCGGCCACCATGTCCGAGACGGGCACACCCGCATCCATGAGAGACAGGCAGGCCCCGCACACGGAGGCCATGGAGCTGGATCCGTTGGACTCCAGCACCTCGCACACCACCCGGATGGTGTAGGGAAATTCCCCGTTGGACGGCAGGATGGGCTTGACGGCGCGTTCGGCCAAGGCTCCGTGGCCGATTTCCCGCCGGCCCGGGCCGCGCAGCGGACGGACTTCCCCCACGCAGTAGGGCGGGAAGTTGTAGTGAAGCATGAAGGACTTGAAGGTCTCCCCGGTGAGCGCCTCGATCTTCTGCTCATCGCTGGAAGAACCCAGGGTGGTCACGGCCAGGACCTGGGTCTCGCCTCGGCGAAAGAGAGCGGATCCGTGGGTGCGGGGCAGCGGGCCCACCTCGATGGCGAGCGGGCGGATCTCGTCGAAGGCACGGCCGTCGATCCGGCGCTTCTCGCGGACCATCAGACCCCGGACGGTCTCCTTTTCCAGGGTTTCCAGGACGTGTTCCGCGTCCTTGATCTGTTCCGGGAACTGCTCGGCCACGGCCTCCAGGACCCGTTGCTTCAGGGCCTTCTTGGCGTTCTTGCGTTCGAGCTTGTCGGCGATGGTCATCACCTGGACCATTTCATCGGCGGCCAGCCTTCGAACGGTTTCCTCCAGGGCGGCGTCCACGACCGGCGCCGTCACTTCGTCCTTGGGCTTGCCCACCAGGCGGCGCAGTTCATCCTGGGCATCCAGGATGGGCAGGATGGCCTTGTGGGCCAGGTCGATGGCTTCCAACATGTCGTCTTCGGTGACGAACTGGGCGCCGCCTTCCACCATCACCACGGCGTCCCGGCTGCCGGCCACCACCACGTTCATATCGCTCTGTTCCAGCTGAGCGGCGCTGGGATTGATCACGAATCGGCCGTCCACACGGCCCACGCGCACCGCGGCGATGGGGCCGGCAAAGGGGATGTTGGAAATGTGCAGGGCCGCCGACGCCCCGGTCATGGCGGCCACGTCGGGTTCGTTTTCCTGATCCACGGAAAGCACCGTGGCGATCACCTGCGTCTCGTAGGAATAGCCCTTGGGAAACAGGGGCCGAATGGGGCGGTCGATGAGGCGCGAGGTGAGGGTCTCCTTCTCGCTGGGGCGTCCCACCTCTCGGCGGAAGAAGCCCCCGGGAATGCGACCCGCAGCGTAGCTCATCTCCTGGTATTCGACCATCAAGGGGACGAAGTCGATGCCCTCGCGCACTCGATCCTCCTTGACGGCCGCCACCATCACCACCGTGTCTCCGTAGCGCACGAAGACGGAGCCGCTGGCCTGCCGGGCGGCGTGGCCGGTTTCCAGAATCAGCGGGCGTCCGCCCACTTCCACTTGCACTGACTTTTTCATAGATGACTTCCTCTGTTTGCTCCGTCGAACTCAAAAAATTCCTCGCCTTAGCGGCGCAGACCCAGGCGTTCGATCAGAGTGTGGTAGCGGTCGATGTTCTTCTTCTTCAGGTAGTTGAGCAGCTGGCGCCTCTGGCCGACCAGTTTCAAGAGGCCGCGCCGCGAATGGTGGTCCTTCTTGTGGACCTTGAAATGCTCCGTGAGATAGTTGATCCGCTCGCTCAGGAGCGCGATCTGCACTTCGGGCGAACCCGTGTCCGAGGGATGGATCTTGAAATCTTCGATGATCTCCTTTTTCCTTTCAGGCGTCAGAACCACGGTTGTTCCTCCTTTTGTGTTGATGTGGCTTCATGATTGGTGAAAAACCCTCAGACGACGCTCTCCGGGCCGGGCGGCGGGCCACCAAAGGGCCAGCAGCACGTTGTCGGAGCCCATCAGGCGAACAGGGCCGGTTTGTCCTTCCACAACCGCCGCATGGGTATCCAGCCATTGGTCGGACAGATGTCCGCTTTGCAGCTGATCCCGTAGGGTCGGGTCATCGATCACCAAAGCAGGCAGATGGGAAAGGGCCGCATGGAGGGGGATGAGATGGGAGGTCCACTCCATCGCGCCGCGCCAACCTTTGAGCGTTTCCAAGGACAATGCGTCTTCCACGGCGAACGGGCCGCTGGCCGTCCGCCGAAGAGCGGTGACGTGGGCGCCACAGCCGAGCCGGGCCCCCACATCCGCCGCCAACTGCCTCACATAGGTTCCTTTGGAACAAAAAATCTCGCATTCCACTTCCGGCCACCGGTATCGGATCACTTCCAGCCGGTGAATCACCACCTCCCGCTTCGGCTGTTGCACTTCCCGGCCAGCCCGGGTCCATTCGTAGAGGCGCCGGCCGCCCACCTTGACGGCCGAATACTTGGGGACCTTCTGGACCTGCGGGCCTTGAAAGGCTCGGATCGCCTCCAGCAGGGCGTCTTCTTTCACCGGAGGCCCCTGGTAGCGGGCCGTGACCCGGCCGGTGCGGTCCAATGTGTCCGTCTCCACGCCCAGCTGCAGGGAAAACCGATACCCCTTGTCGTGTCCCACCAGTTGATCCACGATGCGGGTGGCGTCGTTGACGCACACCACCAGCAACCCCGTGGCGAAAGGATCCAGGGTGCCGCAGTGCCCGGCCTTTTTCCATCGGAACCACCTTCTCAGCCGATACACCACGTCGTGGGATGTCCACCCCTCGGGTTTGTCCACCAGTAGAACGCCGCTGGGAAGGGATTCCCTGCGGGGGGAGCGAGGGACGGACTTGTCCGGCATTCCGGTTTCCGTTCCGTACGTCATGGCATCGGCTTTCCCGCGGCCGTGCGTTCAAGGAGGGCCACGGCTGCCTGGGTCACGGCTTTTCGAACACGGTCCAGGCGTCCCTCCATTCGAAACGCGGCGGCGTGCCGGTGTCCTCCGCCTCCGTAAGTGCGGGCGAAAGCCGCCACATCCACGGGGTCCTTGGACCGGAGGCTCACATGGACCACTTGGTCCGGGTCCTCCCGGAAAAGGATGGCCATGAGAACCGTCTTGACGCTGCGTAGATGGTTGATGAACCCTTCGGCGTCCTCGCGGCCGGTGCGGGTCTCGCGGAACATGGCCTGGGTCAGTTCCGCCGTGGCCAAGCGGTCATCCGCATGGTACTCCACGGTGTTCAGAACCCTGGCCAAGAGGTGCAGGCGCCCGGGGGATGCGGAGTCATAAATCCGACCGGCGATGAAGGCGGGGTCGGCCCCGCGGGCCACCAGATCCGCGGCGATGGTCAGCACCTGGTGGGTGGTGTTGGAAAAGCGGAAGGATCCCGTATCGGTGAGGATCCCCGTGTAAAGCTGCCCGGCCAGGGCCTTGTCCACTTCCACGCCCACATGCCGACACAGCACGTACAGCATCTCGCAGGTGCTGCTGGCCTGGGGGTCCACCCATGCCACGGTGCCGAAGGGATCGTGGTTCATGTGATGATCGATGTTCACCAGCACGGGGACTTGGGCGATCTTTCGGGCCAGGTCTTCGCCGACCCGTTGGAACTCTCCGCAGTCCACCAGGATCGCCGCATCGTAGGCGGCGCCCGCATCCCAGAGGTGCCGGATCGATTCCGCGCCTTCCAGGAAGTCGTGGCCCGGCGGGGGAGGGTCCTGGCAATAGGCGTCGGCCTGTTTGCCCAGTTTCCGTAGCAGGGTGACGGTGGCGAGCAGGGCTCCGACCGCATCGCCGTCCGGGCGGACGTGGGTGGCCACGGCCAGTCGCGTGGCCCGCCGGATCACCTGTTGGATGTCGTTCAGTACGGACAGGCTGGTCTCACTCATCGTCGCGCAACTCACGCAAAAGCCGCTCAATCTTTTCTCCGTAGTCGAAGGATTCGTCGTAGGAGAAGGTGAAGCTGGGCAGATACTTCAGGTGGACCCGCTTGCCCACTTCCCGGCGGATGAAAGGGGCCGCCTTGGCCAAGGCGGACGCCGCCAGGTCCTTTTCCGAATCCGTGCCCACCATGCAGTAGAAGACCCGTGCGTGCCGCAGATCGTCGGTCAGTTCCACGCCCGTGATGGTGATCTTGGTCAGTCGGGGATCTCGGACGCGCCGGTACAACAGCTCGGCGATGGTCCTCTGGAGCACGTCCGCCACGCGATCCGCTCTCTTGTATTCCATGGTTCCTCGCAGACCTCCGCTCAAAGGGAGATCAGTTCAATGTCGGAGTCCTCCAGGTCCGCCAACCCCAAAGACTCCATGTAATCGATGACCCGATCCAGCACGGAGTTGAGGACCCGGGAATTGTTGCCGATAACGGCCACTCCCAGCGTCGCCCGCTGGTACACGTCCAGGTCGTCCACCTCGGCGATGGAAACCTGGAAGCGGTGTCGACTCTTTTCGATCAGGCTCTTGACCACCTTCCGTTTGCCCTTCAAGGAATGGTTGTCATGGAGCCTGAAGGTCACCCGGGCGATCCCCACGGTCACCGACATGTGCGTTCCCTTCGGATAGAGACTCCCGCCGCCGCGGGAGCGGCGAAGTTGCCAATTCCAGGACAGCCTTCTAGCCTTCCGATTCCCCCGATTCCAGGGTCGGCTTCACCTCCACCAGCTGGTAGGCCTCGATCTGGTCGCCCACCTTGATGTCGTTGAAGTTTTCGATGGTGAGACCGCACTCGAAGCCCGCCTTCACCTCCCGGGCGTCGTCCTTGAAGCGCTTCAGGGAGGCCAGCTTGCCGTCCCAGACCACCACGCCGTCGCGGATGAGCCGCACCTTGGCGTTGCGATCCATCTTGCCGTCGGTGACGTAGCAGCCGGCCACGGTGCCGATCCGGGAGATGTGGAACGTCTGGCGCACTTCGGCGCGGCCGATGATCTGCTCCTCGTATTCCGGCTCCAGGAGGCCCACCATGGCGTCCTTGATGTCGTTGAGGATCTGGTAGATGACGTCGTAGTAGCGGATGTCCACCTGTTCCTGTTCGGCCAGCTCCTGCGCCTTGGCGTCGGCCCGCACGTTGAACCCGATGATGATGGCGTTGGACGCCGAGGCCAGCATGACGTCGCTTTCCGAGATGGCGCCGGTTCCCGCATGGATGAGGGAGACTTTCACCTCCGGCGTGGAGAGCTTCAGGAGCGAGTCCCGAATGGCCTCGAGAGAGCCCTGCACGTCGGTCTTCAGGATGACGTTCACTTCCTTGATCTGGCCTTCCTGGATCTGTTCGTAGAGCCGCTCCAGGGTCACCTTGGTGGTCCGGGTCAGCTCCTTTTCCCGCTGCTTCAACTGGCGGTGCTCGGCCACCATCTTGGCCTGCTTTTCGTCGGGCAAGACCACGAAATCGTCACCCGCATTGGGAACGCCGGAAAGACCCAGAACTTCCACGGGCACCGAGGGGCCGGCCTCGGAGATGCGCCGGCCCTTGTCGTCGAACATGCTGCGCACCCGACCGAAGTAGGTGCCGCAGACATAAACGTCGCCTTCGCGCAGGGTGCCTTCCTGGACCAAGACGGTGGCCACGGGGCCCCGTCCCTTGTCCAGCTTGGCCTCGATGACCCGGCCCCTGGCCGGCTTTTCGGGATTGGCCTTGAGCTCCAAGAGTTCCGCCTGGAGCAGCACCATCTCCATGAGATCTTCGATGCCCAGGCGTTTCTTGGCCGAAATCTCCACCATGGTGGTATCGCCTCCCCATTCCTCGGGGATCAGACCGTGTTCGGCCAGCTCTCGCTTGACCCGGTCCACGTTGGCGTTGGGCTTGTCGATCTTGTTGATGGCCACCATGATGGGCACGCCCGCGGCCTTGGAGTGGTTGATGGCTTCCACCGTCTGCTGCATCACACCGTCGTCGGCGGCCACCACCAGGATGACCAGGTCCGTGACCTTGGCACCGCGGGCGCGCATGGCCGTGAAGGCCTCGTGGCCGGGCGTGTCCAGGAACGTGATGTGCCGTCCGTCCAGTTCCACGAAGTAGGCGCCGATGTGCTGGGTGATGCCGCCGGCTTCTCCGTCGATGACGTTGGTGTGGCGGATGGCGTCCAGCAGGGAGGTCTTTCCGTGGTCCACGTGTCCCATGACGGTGACCACGGGCGGACGCGGCTTCAGGTCTTCGGGCTTGTCTTCAGCGGCCTGCAGGATGTCTTCCTCCTCGAATCCGGCCTTTTCCACTTCATACTGGAACTCGGAGGCCACCAGGGCCGCGGTGTCGAAGTCGATGGCCTGGTTGATGTTGGCCGGCAGCCCCAGAAGGAGAAGCTTCTTGATGATTTCCGTGGCCTTGACGCCCATCTGCTTGGCCAGGTTGGCCACCGTGATGGCCTCATCGATCTTGATGCGGCGCTTGGCGGCTTTGGGCACCGTGGCGGCGGGCTTCTGGGCGTCCTTGGATTCGCCCTTCTTGGGAACTCCCCGACCTCTTTCCGCCTGGGCCCTCAGTTCCTTCTTGCTGTAAAGGTCTTCGCGGCTCACCACTTCCTTGCGGACCCGGCGCGGGCGTTTGCCGGCCCCCACCTCCTCATCGTCCCGGGCCCGTTTCTTGCGCAAGGGCTCGCGACTCACCTGTTCGTCCGGAACGAATCGGGCCGCGGGAGTCGGGATCTCGGGCTCCTCTTCGGGCTCTCCCGGCACCAGGTCCGGCAGTCGGATGATCTTGGCCGGTTCGTCCTTTCGTCTCTTACGCCGGCGCCGCTTGGCCTTTTTCTTCTTGCCCGGCTCCTCTTCCTCTTCTTCCTCCACACCCTTTTTCCCCTCCTCGGCCGCGGGGACTTCCTCTTCTTCCTCCGCGGGGGTGGGTTCGGAAACGGGCTCGGCTTCCGGGGCGGCCTCCGCCTGCTCGGGCAAGGACTCCGTTACCGTCTCTGCAGCAGCCGTTGGGGGCTCGGGTACGTTTTCCTCCGGGGGATGTCCCGCCGGCTGCTCGGCGGCCTCGGCCGGGGAGGGGGCGGGCTCGGCTTCCGGGAGTTGGGGGGCGATGGGTTCGGGGTGCGCGGGCGCGGCGGCTTCCGGGGCCTCTGCAGGGGGGGGGGCTGCAGGGGCTTCGGTTGCGACGGGCGCTTCCGGAGCAGGGGCTTCCGGTTCGGCGGCTTCCGCGGCCGGAGCCTCCTCGGGGACCTTGGGAGCTTCCTCGGCGGCTTCCGCGGGTTGGGGCGCCTCCATCTTCGGGGTTGCTGGCTCTTCCTGATCGGGGCCCTGCACGGCCGGCGCCTCGGCCACCACCTCCACCTCGGGCCGCGCTTCGGCCGCAACAGGCTCCGGCTCTTCCGCCTTCTTTCTGCGGCGGATGACCCGACGGCCGATTCGTTTTTCCTCCACCTGCTCTTGCGTTCCGCCCTGCAGATGGTCGCGGATCTTGGCCACCGCCGAATCGCTCAAGGCGCTCATGTGGTTCTTGACCGGAATCCCCAGTTTCAGGATCCGCTCAATGAGCTCCTTGCTGTTCATGTCCAATTCTTTTGCTAATTCGTGCACCCTGACTCGTGCCATGCAACCGTCCCCCTATGTCCAAATACTCTTCATCCAAGCCGCCCGGCGGCCCGTATCGATTCATCTACGCACACATGGTGGTTTTTCCTCCCGAAAGCCTCCGTCAGCGGGCGTCCCGTCCCGGTCTTCCATCCAACCTTCCAGGGTCCGGGAAAAACGAACCGCCCGGCCTCGGAAGGCGCGCTGCACACGCCGATCAAAGGTGAGCCGCCCCAGGCACGCGCTGCACACATAGGCGCCCCGTCCGGGCCTTTCCTGGCGCGGGTCCGGAACCACCTCGCCCCGATCGTCCACCGCGAGACGAAGGAGCGACGCCTTGGGCCGGCGGGATCGGCAAACCAGGCAGGTTCTGTAAGGGATGTGACCCGCTCGCCCCACACTCAGTTGCGGCCCTCGTCTTCCGTGGTTTCGGATAACCCGCCCGACTCATCTCCGGGGACGTCCGCCGCCGAGGCGTCGTCCTCACGGGAAGGGGCCTCCGCCGTCTCCGCAGGTCCCTGGTCTCCGGAGTCTTCCACTGCCTCTTCGGCAGCGGCTTCCGCTTCTTCCCACGGCTCCGGGACGGCATCCTCTTCCTCTTCCCACTCGGCGTGGGGGTCGAATCCCGACTCCAGGAGCTCCCTGGCCTGCGCCTGCATGGCGGCCAGTGCCGCTTCCGAAAGGTCCGTGAGGGACTGAAGCTCTTCCAGGCCGGCCTCGCAAAACTCTTCCAGGGAGGTGATGCCCGCCTCGTAGAGGCGGTCGGCCATTTCTTCGGTCAGGCTGTCGATGTAGAGCAGCGACTGATAGCCCGCTTGCTTTTGGCGCTCGTAACGCGATTCACTCTTCACGTCGATGTGCCATCCGGTGATCCTGGAAGCGAGCCGCACGTTCTGGCCGCGTCTTCCGATGGCCAGGGACAGCTGGTCGTCCGGAACCACCACCTCCATGCTCTTGTTGGCCTGGTCGATGATGACCTTGGTGATGATGGCCGGGGCCAGGGCGTTCACCACGAACTTGGCGGGATCCATGTTCCAGGGAACGATGTCGATCTTTTCTCCCCTCAGCTCCTGGACCACCGCCTGGACACGCGATCCCTTCATGCCCACGCAGGCTCCCACCGGGTCCACGTCCGGGTCGCGGGAGACGACGGCGATCTTGGCGCGGGACCCCGGCTCCCGGGCCGCCGCCAGAATGCTCACCGTCCCGTCGGCCACCTCCGGCACCTCCATGCGGAAGAGCTGGATGAGAAAGTCCGGATGGGTGCGGCTCAGGATGATCTGCGGGCCCTTGCTGATCTTCTTCACGTCCAGGATGTAGGCGCGGATGCGGTCGCCCTGACGGTAGATCTCCCTCGGGATCTGCTCTTTGACGGGCAGGATGGCTTCGGCGCGGCCCAGGTTGACGATGATCCCGGAGCGGTCCACCCGCTGGACGATGCCGTTGATGATCTCGCGCTTGCGGTCCTTGTACTCTTCGTACGTGGCCTCCCTTTCGGCATCCTTCATCTTCTGGATGATCACCTGCTTGGCGGACTGGGCGGCGATGCGGCCCAGGGTGTCCGTATCCATGCGAATGCCCAGCTCGTCGCCGATCTGGCTTTCGGGATCCAGCGCTTGCGCCTCTTCCAGGGAGATCTCCTTGTCCGGGTCGCTGACCGTCTCCACCACTTCCTTGAAAAGGAAGGCCTCCATTTCCCCGAACTCTTCGTTGAAGCTCACCTCAACGTCGATCTTGGACCCGTAGCGCTTCTTGACGGCCGATTTGACGGCCTCTTCCAAGGTCTCGATCAGAACGGCACGGTCGATCCCCTTTTCACGACTCACCTGGTCGACCAACCGCTTTAGTGGTTCCCTCTCCATAATCTGTTATCTCCTCAAAATCCTTTCACTGCCCGTCCGGTGCCAGCCCTGTGCACGGTCGCTAAGTGGGGGAACGCTTGGAGCCTTCCTGCGACTCAAAGTAGCGGAGCCGGGCTCTTTCGATATTGTCCAGGGCGATCTCATGGACGTTGCCGTCGCAGTCCATCTGGATGGTCTCCGGACGGGCGTCCACGAGCGTTCCCTTGAAGTTTTTTCGCCCTTCGAGCGCCTCACGAGTTCGAACAAAAACGGTCATGCCCAGGTGAGCCTGAAAGTGTTCCCACCTGCGCAAGGGCCGGTCCAGCCCGGGGGAGGAGACCTCCAAATGGTAGGGGCCCGAGATGGGATCCTCCACGTCCAGAAGATCGCCCACAACCCGGCTGACCACGGCACAGTCCTCCACCGTGACTCCGTCTTCCCCATCCACGAAAAGGCGCAGAACCCAGCCCTGACTCTCCCTGCGGTATTCCACTTCAATCAATTCCAAGCCCTCGGCTCGAATCACCGGTGTGGCCAGGGACCAAACGCGCTCAACGATCTGCCGGGACCTGTCTTCCGATGTCTCCATGCCCGTTGAAATGACTCCCGATCCGCCGGCTCGGCTGCAAAAAAAAAGTGGGCAATTTGCCCACTTCCATTAGCAGACGAATGATCAGTGGAGATCCGGCTTCAGTGCAAATGCAAACTGCGTTCACAAAAGACCGTGTTGAACATCGTCATCCACTAATCGAAGTAGGCGTACGCCGTCGCCGGGCCCGACGCCAACCTCAATAAGGGAAGCCTTCCGCCTCTGGAAGGGTGAGCACCTTGTGGGCTGCTGGAGCGGGCAACGGGACTCGAACCCGCGACCCCAAGCTTGGGAAGCTCGTGCTCTACCAACTGAGCTATGCCCGCCCGTTCGCCACAGCATGCGAAGTGTAATGATGAGCCCCCATGAAGTCAAGGGATAATTGATTGTGCGCCCCTTGGGATCCGCTTCTCTTTTGGGGCCCGAGTTGATAGGGATTAAAGAGGCGGGGCGGCGCAGGTGAGAGTGGAGTGACAGGGACGGAAATGGAAGGAAAAATGAAAATCGAAGCGGGAGGATACGAACTGTTGGACCATACGGCGGATGCGGGTTTCCGGGCCCGGGCCCGAAGCCTCGAGGAGCTTTTCCAGGTGGCCGCCCATGCCTTCTATGACCTCATGGTGGATCGGGCCACCGTGGAAGAGCGGGAACACAGGGCCGTGGTGGTGGATGCATCGGAACTGGACGACCTGTTGGTGGTCTGGCTCTCGGAGCTCTTGTTCCTTTTCGAGACGGAAGGCTTTCTGGGCCGATCCGCACAGGTTTCCCTGGAAAGAGGTGCCGGCTGGACGCTTCACGGGCGGATCGCGGGAGAGGGCCTGGATCCCGATCGCCATGAGGTGCAGTTGGTCTACAAGGCGGTCACCTACCATGGATTGAAAGTGGAAAGACTGGAAGACGGCTGGGAAGCCCAGGTGATCTTTGACGTGTAAACCATCGGGTCCCGGAGCGGACCGCAGCGTTGGAGGAGGAATCATGGGTGCAAGAAAGACCTGGAATCTGGAACAAGTGGATCCGTGGCGTTGGAAGATCCCCCGCCAGGGGGCCATGAAGACGGACGGCTTGGTCTTTGCCACGGAGGAGATGATTCGAGCGATCCAGGAGGAACAGGCCTTGGAGCAGGTGAGCAACGTGGCTTGTCTTCCCGGGATCGTGGGGTATTCCATGGCCATGCCGGACATCCACTGGGGTTACGGCTTTCCCATCGGCGGGGTGGCCGCCTTCAGCGTGGAGGAGGGCGTGGTGTCCCCGGGAGGTGTGGGCTATGACATCAACTGCGGCGTCCGGCTCATGACCAGCCACCTGACCCTGAAGGAGGTGGGAGGAGAAAGGATCAAGGACCTGGTGTCAGCCCTTTTCACAAACATTCCTTCCGGAGTGGGGTCTTCCAGGAAAGACATGAAGCTCAAGGATGCCGAGCTGGATCGCGTCCTGGAGCAGGGCGCGGCCTGGGCGGTGGCCAAAGGCTACGGAGATCCGTCGGACCTGGAAAAGATCGAAGAAGGGGGCTGCATCCCCTGGGCCGACCCGTCCAAAGTGTCTGCCAAGGCCCGGGAACGGGGCCGCTCCCAGCTGGGTACCCTGGGATCGGGAAACCATTTCGTGGAAGTGGGGGTGGTGGAGGAGGTGTATGATCCGGGGGTGGCCGAGGTCTTCGGGCTTCAGCCGGGCGGGATCACCGTCTTCGTGCACACCGGGTCCCGCGGGTTGGGCCATCAGGTGTGCGACGACTACATCCGCCTTCTCCTCAAAAGCGCCTCCAAGTACGGCATCCACCTTCCCGACAAGCAGCTTTGCTGCGCGCCCGTGGAATCCCGGGAGGGGCGGGACTACCTGGGGGCCATGGGGGCGGCGGCCAATTTCGCCTTCGCCAACCGCCAGATGATCACCCACTGGGTGCGCGAGACCTTCGAGCAGTTCTTCGGCACGTCGGCGGAGCGGCTGGGCCTGCGTCTGCTCTACGACGTGTGCCACAACATGGCCAAGATCGAGGAGCACACCGTGGAAGGCCGCCTGCGGAAACTGTGCGTCCACCGCAAGGGGGCCACCCGGGCCTTTGCGGCGGGCCACCCGGCGGTGCCCCCTGTCTACAGGGCGGTCGGGCAGCCCGTTCTCATCCCGGGGGACATGGGCCGCTACAGCTACGTCCTGGTGGGGACGGACCGGGCCATGGCGGAGACCTTCGGGAGCACCTGTCACGGGGCGGGCCGCGTGCTCAGCCGCCACCAGGCCATCAAGTCCGCCAGGGGGCGGAGCATCGCCAAGGAACTGGAACAACAGGGGGTGTTTGTGACGGCGGCCGGCAAGGCGACCCTGAGCGAAGAGATGCCCGAGGCCTACAAGGACGTGAGCGATGTGGTGGCCGTGGTGCAGGGTGCCGGCATCAGCCGCCCGGTGGCCCGGCTGAAACCGCTGGGAGTCATGAAGGGGTGATGGGTGAGGAGTGACGAGTGATGGGGGGCGAGGCCGGAATCAGCCAAGAATCTCCAGGACTTGATAGGTCCTTTCGCCTGCCGGCGTGAAGACGGTCACCTCGTCGCCTTCCGACCGCCCCATGAGGGATTGGCCCACGGGGGAGAGGATCGACAAGCGGCCGTTGGCCACATCGGATTCGTAGGGGCCCACCATCTGAAAGCGAAGGGTCTCCCCTGTTTCCAGGTTTCGGACCACCGTCCAGGTGCCGAACCCCACCACCTTGGAGGTGAACTTGCGACCCACGAAGATTTCGCACTGCGCCAGCTTCGTCTCCAGGTCGTGGATCTTGCGAAGCAGGACGGAATGGTTTTCCCGGGCCAGGAGATATTGCTGGTTGTCGGCCTTGATCCCGAAAAGCCGGGCCTCCTGCAGCTCCTCCAGCACTCTCGGCCTCACCACGCGGCGCAGGTGAAGAAGTTCCGCCGCCAG
This sequence comes from Desulfacinum sp., assembly GCA_014359885.1. GTDB lineage: Bacteria > Desulfobacterota > Syntrophobacteria > Syntrophobacterales > DSM-9756 > Desulfacinum. The sequence goes on along the minus strand of JACIYN010000005.1, from coordinate 71,166 downwards.
GTGCCGGTATCCGTTCCGGGTGATGGGGATCTTTTCCATGTCCGGTCCCTCTTACGGGAAAAAGTCCTCGGGCAGTGCTTCCCGGTCCAAGAGACTCTTGAAAAGGCACAGGGCGATGACCGTCTTTCCGTCGGTGATGGTTCCGTCGTGGATCCGGCCCAGCACCTCCTCCCACGGGAGCACTTCCACGCGGGAGATCTCGTCCGTGTCCTCCCGCCGGGAGGCCTTCACCAGCCCCGACGCCGCAAAGATGGCGATCTCCTCGTTGGAATAGCCGATGGCGGGATGATAACGAAACAGGGGGAGGAATCGTCGGGCCTCGTAGCCTGTTTCTTCCATGAGCTCCCGCTTGGCGCAGGCTTCCACGGACTCGCCGGGGTCCACCTTCCCCGCCGGGATTTCCAGGGTTTCCCGTCCGATGGCGTATCGCCACTGGCGGACCAGGATCACGTGCCGGCCGTCGTCCACAAACGGCAGGACCGCCGCCGCTTCCGGATGATCCATCCGGATGCGTTCCGTGATCCGGCCGGTTCTTAAGCGGACGGCGTCCAGGTAGGCGCTGAAGTGGTTGGCGTGGATGCTTCCCAGGGTGCGGATGCGTTCTTCCATGGCTGCTCCAACAGTCTGAAGTGTCGATGTCGGAGCCAGTAAAACACTATTCGATCGGATGGATCAAGGTCTTGACGGAGAGGGTGGAGCCCGTGGCGCAGCGGACGGTAGAGCCGAAGAATCCTTCGCCCCCACCGTTACCGCTCGCCATCGGCGAAGGCTCCCGCACTGGCCGCCGGCCCGAGGAGGTCCCAGGGGGGCTGTCCGAAAACGCCGTGGGTGACCACATTTCTTGTAGCGCAGCCCTTTAGGGCTGCGGAAGAGTCCACGGGTGTCAGAGAGGCCATCGGGAATCGTTGTTGTAATCTCAAGGGGGTGCGATGACCCTTTCCGCGGGGCTGAAGCCCCGCGGCTACGAAGTAAAGGGAAAACCCTTCGCTTCTCGAGCCGGAAAAACATTCTCGGACAGGCTCCCAGGCAGCCTCCCGACGGCTTAGAATTCCCCCTCCTCCCAGTCGATGGCGCTTCGATCCCCGCCGTTCCCCTTGGTGGCACGGCGGGGGAGGGCCGGTGTCGGATCTTCGTCTTTCCCGGTGGGTACGGGGTGGGTGTGTACGGCCTCGGATTCGGCCTCCTGGGCCTCCTCGCGTCCCGCCAGAAGCCTTTCCGCCTCCCGGCGGCTTCGGACCAGTTGGAGCAGTTCGAAGACCAGGGCCCGCATCTGTTCCGCCTGCGCGTTCAATTCCTCCGCGGCGGAAGCGGACTCCTCGGAGTTGGCCGCCGTCATCTGAACCGTGCGGTCCATGTCGGCCACCGCCCGGTTGATCTGTTCGATGCCTTCCGCCTGCTCGCCGGAGGCCTGGGCGATCTCCTTTACGAGCTGGGTGATCTTGGCGGTGCTTTGAGTCACCTGGGCGAAGAGGCTGTTCGTTTCTTCCAGTTGATCCGAGCTGTCCTTGATCTGGGCGATGGTCTTGTGCAGCAGATCTCCGGTCTCCTTGGCCGCGTGGGCGGCGCGCATGGCGAGGTTGCGCACCTCTTCGGCCACCACGGCGAACCCCGCCCCGGCTTCTCCCGCCCGCGCCGCCTCCACGGCGGCGTTGAGAGCCAGGAGATTGGTCTGGAAGGCGATCTCGTCGATGGTCTTGATGATCTTCTGGGTCTCTTCGCTGCTGGCGGTCGCGCGGCCCATCTTGACGATCAGCTCGTCCATGGACAGATCCGCCTTGCGGACGATGACCGAAGCGCCGTCCATGAGCTCCGTGGCCTCCCGGGCGTTCTCGGCGTTTTGGCGGGTCATGGCCGCCAGCTCTTCCAGGGCTGACGAGGTCTCCTCCAGGGATGCCGCCTGCCGGGAGGCCCCCTCGGCCAGGGATTGGCTGGCGGAGGAGACTTCGTGGGAGGCGGCGGCCACCTGTTCGGCTCCTTCATTGAGGCCGTCGATCACCCGCGTGAGCGGCACGGCGATGCGGGTGCTCGTGCGGTAGCCGACCAGTATGGCCACGAGTCCCATGGCCAGGGCGAAAAGGCCGGCAAAGAGATTGAGGCGGTCCAGGGCGCTTTCGGTGGTCAGTTCCATGGTGTCCGCGAGCGCGTAGACCTCCTGAATGGGAAGGGTCGCGGCAATACTGAACAGGTGGTTCCCCAAGTGGATGGGCGCAAAGACCGCCACCTTGCGGATTCCCTGGAAAGTATACTCCCCGTAGCCGGTCTCACCCGTGAGCATCCGGGATTTCACCAATTCCGCCAAGTCCCCGTATTTGTCCTCCGTAAGCCGGATGCCGCTGGTGACATCGTATTTGGGATGGGCCACCGGCCGGCCCTGGGCATCGATCACGAATGGATAACCGCTTTTTCCGTAGGTGTGATCCTGGATCGTTTGCCACACGAGTTTCCAGTTCATGTTGAGCGCGACGGCCCCCCTGAAAACTCCGTGGAGATGCACCGGACTCACCACGAGCATTTCCGGCCCCCCTGCAACGCCTTGCTCCAGGAGCCCTCCATGCACCACCCGGCCTTCCTCGATGGTTCGGCACTTGAGGAACCATGGCTGCTTGGAGACATCCTGGAGCTCGTCCGTAAGCGAACCTTGTTGCCATTTGATGAGCTCCAGGCCATGGGCGTCTATGAACCGCACCCGGGTGTAGAGGGGATGGAGGCCGCTCTGGGTTTCCAGGAGCGCGTTATCGGCAAAAGCTTGGATGTCCTTCTTTAACAAGTCGAAGGAAATCCGGGCCGCCTCTTCCGTCAGTTCGTCCCAGTAACCGGTGGCACACAGAATCCAGTCCCAATCCTTGAAATAGTTATAGACCACGAACCTTTTGCGCCCCTGGTAGGTGTAAGTAAAGAAACGGTTCCTACCTTCTCTCTTTCGATAGGTGACTTCCTGGAGCTCCGGCAGATTCAGGTCTGTGATGATATTTTTGCCGACCATGGAATTATCCGGGTGGAGCAGGATTTTTCCAGTGGAATTAATAACGAAAACGTGGCCGCTTTCCCCAAAGCGCGTCTCCGTGATGCTCTCTACCAGCTCCCGGCTGTCCTGTTCCTTGACGCCCACGTAAAGCATGCCCACGATTTGGCCCTCCGAGTCCTGCAGGGGCTTGTAGGCGGCCGTGTGCCAGTCGCCGAAAATCTGGGTGCGCCCGATATGGGTCTTGCCCTCCAACACATCCTGGATGATAGGGTTGGGAAGGCCGTCCAGCCTGATTGCCGGAAGAAACGTCCCGATGGCCCGCAGACCGTCGGGGGTCGTGATGTTGGTGGCCACGCGCACCATGTCTCCGGCGTCGTTCATCTTCTGAAAGATGGTGCAGGTGCTGCCGATGAGTTCCTTGACGTCATCCACGACTGGAACCCGTTCGGCCATGGATGAGGTGGGGCGAAGAAAGAGACCCCCGATTTCCAGCAGCGGCAACTGGATTGACGCCTCTTCACCCGTAAACTGATTCTTGGCTTTCCACGGGAAGGGCAGCGGCGACTTTTGGATGTCTCCGTGGGATCGAAGCAGGTGATCGGCCACGGTCAGGTCGCTCTGGAGTTTTTTGGTGAGTAGCTCCTGCTGCGCTCGGCAGGTATTGAGAACACCCTCCACGACCCGTTCCACTTGGCGGCGCGCCAGATCGTTGAGGAGGTCATTCTCTCCGTTTCGGGCGCTCAGGTATCCAAGGGTGTTGGATGAAGCGGCCAAGCTCAGAGCCTCCGATTCCACCCTCTGGATGAGTCCTTGAACGGTTAGCCGGTCGCGTTCCAATCCGAGCTGTAATTTACTGACGGCCTCTGCCTTAAGACTCAGGCTGGTTTCGGAGATCAGGGCGCCCATGGAGGATTGGATCTGGTGCGTACTGAAGAGGGAAACCAGGAGTACGGGAATGACAACAAGGCCCATGGACATCACGGTCAATTTGGCTCTAAGGGACAGTCGGTCGGTCATGGGGTGCCTCCTCGGCGGTGCAATCCGTTCGTGACCGGCCCTGTGCGCGCCGGTCCGGTCATGGAGACCACCGGCCAGCGCTCGTCCCCCTCGGGCCGCTGATGCAGGCCGATGGGGTCGGGCGGATCAATGGTGAACCTCAACCGCATCTCTTATTCCATCGTCATCTTTTAGGCGAAACTTGAGGGCTACGATGACCTTCCGGGGGGAAAGGTGCCGCGAAAACGCACAGCGGCGGAAGAACTTTGTGAAAAATTTCTTGACACGCGGCCCTTTCTTGGGGCATGGTTGTGCAAACTCCCGCTCTCTCTCGCTCCCGTGACAGCGCCCGCTCCTGCGACTTGGGTTCCGGCGAATGGAAGACACAGGCAGGTGGTGCATGAGGCGACCGGCGGTTTTTCTGAACCCCACCAAGGATCTCACGCCCGAGGAATCCAACCGTCTTCGTGAGGTCATCGGCAAGTATGCCGGCAAGAAGGGAACGCTTCTTCCGCTTCTCACCGAGGCCCAGGCCGTCTGCGGCAACTGGCTTCCGGCCAATGTGCTGGCCGAGATCGCCGACGCGCTGGATGTGCACCTGAGCTACCTCTACGGCATCGCCACCTTCTACACCATGCTCTCCCTGCAGCCCCGGGGGCGGTTCATCATTCGGGTTTGCGAATCTCCCGCCTGCCACATCCTGGGGGGCGAAAACCTGATCCACGTCCTGGAGGACGTCCTGGGCGTGCGAGAAGGGGAGACCACGCCGGACGGTCTTTTCACCCTGGAACGATCTTCGTGCCTGGGCGTGTGCGAAGTGGCCCCCGCCATGCAAATCAACGAGGTGGTCTTCGGAAACCTCACCCGGGAGAAGATCCAGAAGGTGATCGACGATTACCGGGCGGGCCGCACGGTGGATTATCGAAAACTCCCCGGTTCCGGCGGCCGGGTGCGAAAGGATTTGGACGTGCATCGTCGGGCGGTGCTGCTCCATGGCGTGGGCGACGTGGATCCGGAAAGCATCGACGACTACATCCAGATTGGCGGCTATGAGGCCCTGAAGAAGGTGCTTTCTTCCATGGCCCCGGGAGATGTGGTGGAGGAAGTGAAGGAATCGGGGCTCCGCGGCCGGGGCGGAGCCGGCTTCCCCACGGGACTCAAGTGGTCCTTCACGCTTCCCATCAAGGCGCCGGAAAAGTACGTCATCTGCAACGCCGATGAGGGCGAGCCGGGAACCTTCAAAGACCGTTACATCATGGAGGGAAACCCCCACCGGCTGGTGGAGGGACTGATCATCGCCGGCTATGCCGTGGGGGCCAACAAGGGGTTCATCTACGTTCGCGGCGAATATTACCTTTCCATGTATCGGCTGCAGAAAGCGGTGGAGCAGGCCCGGGAGCGCGGCTTTCTGGGGGAAAGGATCCTGGGGTCGGATTTCAGCTTCGACATCGAGATCCGCTCGGGGGCCGGCGCGTACGTGTGCGGCGAGGAAACGGCTCTCATCGAGTCCATCGAGGGGCTGCGGGGCAATCCCCGGGTGAAGCCTCCGTTTCCCGGGGTGCGCGGCCTGTGGGAGAACCCCACGGTGGTGAACAACGTGGAAACGCTGGCCAATGTGCCGGCCATCCTTCGAAACGGCGCCGCCTGGTACCGGTCGTTCGGTACGGAGGACTCCCCGGGGGTGAAGCTCTACCAGATCTGCGGCCACGTGAACGAGCCCCAGATCGTGGAGGCGCCGCTGGGCCTGACCCTTCGCGAGCTCATCGAGCGTTACGGCGGCGGGATGCGGGACGGCATTCCCTTCAAGATGTGCCAGACGGGCGGAGCGTCCTTCGGCTTTTTCACGGCCGAGCATCTGGACACCGTCATGGATTACGCATCCATGCAACAAAAGGGCGGGGCCCTGGGTTCGGGCACCATGCTGGTCATGAACGAGCGCACCTGTGTGGTGGACGTGGTGCGAAACATCATGCACTTCTTTCAGCATGAGTCCTGCGGATTCTGCACGCCGTGCCGCCGCGGAACCCGGGTCCTCTACGATACGCTCACGCGCATCGCCGCAGGTGACGGCCGGGAGACCGATCTGGACCTCCTGATCGACCTGGCCCGGACCATGTCGGCCACAGCCAATTGCGCCCTGGCCATGTCGCCCATCTTTTTCGTGAGAACCACCATCGAGCGTCTCAAGGACGAATACCTGGCCCACATCGTGGACAAGGCCTGCCCCCTGGGGGTCTGCCCCGCCTGAGGAAACCCGTTGGAGGTGATCCCATGACCGCCGTCTACATCCCGGCCCTTCTCTACCTGGTGGTGACCATGGGGGTCATGGCGGTCATCCTTTTCCTTTCGGCCCGCATCGGCCGGCGCCGGGTCACCCGGGAAAAGATGCTCCCTTACGAATGCGGCATGGATCCCCTGGGAAGTCTGGAGATCCATTTTCCCATCAAGTTCTACGTGGTGGCCATGGTCTTCATCATCTTCGACATCGAGACGGTCTTTCTCTATCCCTGGGCCGTGGTCTTTCGGGATCTGGGCTGGTTCGGCTTCGTGGAGATGCTCCTTTTCACGGCGGTGATCCTCATCGGCCTGGTCTATCTCTACCGCAAGGGGGCCTTGGAATGGGAATAGAAGAGCGGATCCAGAACCAGGTGCTCACGGCCACCCTGGAAAAGTTCGTCAACTGGGCCCGAAAGTCGTCCGTGTGGCCCGCCACCTTCGGACTGGCCTGCTGCGCCATCGAAATGATCTGCACGGCGGCCAACCGGTTCGACATCGCCCGGTTCGGCATGGAAGCCTTCCGGGCGTCACCCCGCCAGGCGGATCTCATGATCGTGGCCGGCACGGTCACCAAGAAGATGCTTCCCGCCGTGATCCGCATCTATGAGCAGATGCCGGAGCCCAAGTGGGTCATCGCCATGGGAGCGTGCGCCTGTTCCGGGGGGATCTTCCGAAGTTACGCCGTGGTCCAGGGCATCGACCGGCATCTTCCCGTGGACGTGTACGTTCCCGGCTGCCCGCCCCGGCCGGAGGCGCTCCTCTACGGCATCCTGAAGCTCCACGAAAAGATCCGCAAGGATCCTTTCCTCACCCGAAAGGAGGGGCCGGTAAGGGTCCCGGCGGATGTGGAGATGATCGGGGAGGCGCGTTCATGAGCCGCTCGGAAGAGACCCGTTCGTGGCTGGAAGAGGTGTTGGAAGGCCTTCCTTCGGAGGCCGTCCTGGAAAAGGGGACCTTTCGGGACCAGTGGTGGGTGGTGGTGCCACGGGACCAGCTTCTGGAGGTCATGAAAGAGCTTCGGGACCGGAGGGGGTTTCGGTACCTGAGCGACGTGACGGCGGTGGACTATCTCCCCAGGCGGCCCCGGTTCCAGCTGGTCTATCACGTGTGGAGCCACGAAAGGTCCGCCCTTTTGCGGGTGAAGACCTGGGCCGAGGGGGATCCGCCCGGCGTGCCTTCCCTTACGCCGCTCTGGAGCGCCGCGGGCTGGCTGGAGCGGGAAGCCTACGACCTTTTCGGCATCGAGTTCCAAGGACATCCGGACCTGAGACGGATCCTCCTTCCTCCCGACTGGGAAGGGCACCCGTTGAGAAAGGATTATCCCACGGAAGGGCCCGTCTGGGATCTGGACTAATGGTAAGGGGGCGGGCTTTAGGCCCGCTCTTCAGAACCGCACAGGAGGCGAGAATCGCCCAGTTTTATATGAAATGCGACCTCGTTTCGTTCGTGCGCGCGGCCTGTAGGGGCGAATAATCATTCGCCCCTACAGGGGCCTGGTTCCCAAAGGTGCGTTTCATCCTTCGTTGTCAGGGGCGGTCCGTGATGGGGGTTTATATGAAAGAATTGTGTTTTCGGTATGTTGCAAGATATCGGAAGCTTGGATTAAGAACGAATAGGTGCAGCATCACCTGGGGAAGCACCATTACCTGTGGGAACACTATCACTTTCTGTGGGAGCGGCGAAAGCCGCGAATGGGGTGGTCGGCCATTCCGTGACATTGCGCCCGCCAGCTCATCGCGCCTTGCGGCGCTCCCACAGAGAGAGAAAAGATCTTACAGAGCGGAAAACACCCCGGTGCAAGTTCTTTCATCCATGCGGGGTGGCGAGCTTCGCCATGATCGTTAGGCGCAAAGAGACGCCGATGTGGAAAAGCCCATGAGTCAATACCCGGAACGTCTCATCCTCAATGTGGGGCCCCAGCATCCCAGCACCCACGGCGTGCTCCGCGTGGTGGTGGAGCTGGAAGGCGAGGTGGTGGTGCGCTGCACGCCCGATATCGGCTATCTGCACCGGGGCATCGAAAAACTCATGGAAGCCCGCACGTACCAGCAGTGCCTGCCGCTGACCGATCGGATCGACTACCTGGCGGGATCGGCCAACAACCTGGGCTTCGTGCTGGCGGTGGAAAAGCTGCTGGGAGTGGAAGTGCCGCCGCGGGCGCGGTTGATCCGTGTAATCATCGCCGAAATGACGCGGATCGCCAGCCACCTTTTCTGGCTCGGCACCCACGCCCACGACTTGGGTGCCATGACGCCGCTCTTCTATGCGTTCCGGGAGCGCGAGCAGCTCATGGACCTTTTCGAGGCCGTGGCCGGAGGGCGCCTCTTTCCCTGCTACTTTCGCATCGGCGGCCTGGCCCGGGATCTTCCGGACGGATGGACCGCGGAAGTCCGCGAGTTCTGCCGGACCTTCCCGCAAAAGATGAAGGATTACGAAACGCTTCTCACCCGCAATCCCATCTGGATCCGGCGCACCAGGGACGTGGGGGTGCTCACCGTGGACGAGGTGTTGGACTACGGGTTGAGCGGGCCGGTGGCGCGCGGGTCGGGCATTGCCTGGGACGTTCGGCGGGCGGATCCTTACTGCGGGTATGAGGAGTTCGATTTCGTGGTGCCTGTGGGACAAAACGGCGACACCTATGATCGGTATCTGGTTCGAATGGAGGAGATGCGCCAGAGCTGCCGGATCATCCTCCAGGCCCTGGATCGGCTGCCCGAAGGGGAGATCGCCGTGGACGATCCCACCATCGTCTATCCCAAGAAAACGGACGTCTATACCAAGATCGAATCCCTCATCCAGCACTTCCTGCTGGTGGAGGAAGGCATCCGGGTGCCGGAAGGGGAGGTGTTTCACCACACGGAAGCCCCCAAGGGGGAGCTGGCCTTCTACATTGTGAGCGACGGCACGTCCAAGCCGTTCCGCGTGCGGGCCCGCACCCCCAGCTTCGTGAACCTGCAGGTGCTGAGCAAGCTGGCCGAAGGGCGTCTGCTGGCGGACCTGATCGCCCTCATTGGAACCATTGATATTGTACTGGCGGATGTGGATCGATAGCGATGATTACGGTGACCATCAACGGAAAGGCGTACCAGGCCCAGCCGGGCATGACGGTGATGGAAGTGGCGGACGCCCACGGCATCCGCATCCCCAGGCTGTGCTACCACAAGGCCTTGAGCCCCATCGGGGCCTGCCGCATCTGTGTGGTGGAAGTCAAACCGGGGCCGCCCCGGCCCGTTCCCGCCTGCACCACCCCAGTGGCGGACAAGATGGAAGTGGTCACCGAATCGGAAAGCCTCACCCACTACCGCCGGGAGCTCCTCCAGCTACTGCTCATCAACCATCCCCTGGACTGCCCCATCTGCGACAAGGGCGGGGAATGTGAACTGCAGAACCTCACGCGTGAGCTGAAAATCTCCGACCAGCCTTACCAGGCGGTCAAGCTCACCCCCCAGTACGACAGCCAGTCCCCCTTGATCGAGCGCTATCCCGACCGGTGCGTCAACTGCGAGCGGTGCGTGCGCACCTGCCGGGACTGGGTGGGGGCGGCCGCTCTCTACTTCGACAACCGGGGCTACCGCACGGCCGTGACCGCCGGCGGCAAGGTCATGGACTGCGAATTCTGCGGCTCGTGTATCGGGGTTTGTCCCACGGGGGCCATCATCGACAAGACCTTCAAGTATTCGGCCCGTGCCTGGCAGCTTCGGAAACAGGTGGTCGTCTGTCCCTACTGCGGCGGGGGCTGCCACCTGGTGTTGGAAACGAAAAAGGGGCGCCTGAAGAGGGTGACGGCCTCCTTCGACGAACCGGTGAACGGCGGGATCATCTGCAGCCGGGGAAGGTTCAGCCTGGATATCGTCCAGCACGAGAAGCGCCTCACCCAACCCTTGGTGCGAAAGGACGGGGTGCTCACCCCCGTGGGTTGGGACGAAGCTTTGGACTATGCGGCGTCAAAAATCCGGGAGATCCGCAGCCGGTACGGACCGAAGGCCTTGGCTGGCATCGGTTCGGCGCGGGCCACCAACGAAAGCAACTACACCTTCCAGAAGTTCTGCCGGGCCGTGCTGGGGACTCCCCACGTGGATTCCACCAGCGCCCTGGATCACCAGAAGATGCTTCGGGCTCTGGTCCATGTTCTGGGTCGTCCTCGGGTGGCCTGGGCGGAAGGGGAAGGCGTATCCCATCGGGCCATCCGGGAAGTTTCGGGATTCCAGGTGGCTTTGGGAACCCTGGACGACCTGGATCGGGCCGACACGGTCCTGGTGGTGGGTTCCGACGTGAAAAAGGAGACGCCCCCGCTGGTCTGGCGCATCAACCAGGCGCAGAAACGAAAGAGCCTTCGGGAGCTCCTAATCGTGAGCTCCCGGCACACCCGGTTCCGCTCGTCGGCCCAATGGAGCGGCACCTGCAGGCCGGGGAGTTCGGGCTTCGTGGTGCTGGGAATCCTGAAGGCGCTTTTCGAAACCGGAGGAGAGAGGCTTCGCGGGCTGGGGGACTTTCGACGGGAGGAGGTCCTCCGGCGCCGCCTGGACGCCACCCGTTGGGATCTGGTGCAGGACGCCACCGGGCTGGACCGGGATCGGATGGTCTTTCTGGCGGAAAGGCTTTTGGAGGCCCAGAGGCCTTCTCTGGTGGTGGGCTACGATCTGGCGGGCCTCCAGGACGGCTACGATGCGGCCTGCTACGTGGCGGACCTCCTGCTGGTGCTGGGAAAAAAGCTCAAGGTGCACCTCACCGCGGAAAAGGCCAACACCCAGGGCTGTTCGGACATGGGGGTGAGCCCCTATTGGCTCCCGGGATACGCGCCCCTAGATGAGGCCGATCGCTTCGAGGCGGTCTGGAAGGCGGAGGTTCCCCGGGAACCCGGCTTGCCGCTACCCTCCATGCTGGCGGCCGCGGCGGGGGAAGGCCCGGAACCCCTCCAGGGATTGCTGATCCTTGGAACGGATCTTTTCGGCACCACCCTCAACGCAGACGCCGTGGAAAGGGCCCTGGACCGGGTGCCGTTTCTCATGTGCCAGGAAGCGTTCCTGAACCGGACGGCCGCGAAGGCCCACGTGGTCTTCCCGGCACGCCTGGCGGTGGAAACCGAGGGGACGGTGACCAGCGCGGAGCTGCGCGTGCAGCGCCAGAACGGGACTCCTTTCCAGGCCGGGCCGTTGGCTGACTGGGAGATCCTTGGCGAACTCTCCCGGCGGTTGGACCGGCCCATGGAGCCCACGTCGGTTTCCGGGATCTTCTCGGAGATCTGCCGGGTGTTTCCTCACTACGATCAATACGCCCTGCAGGATATCCCCTCGGAAGGATTCTGGTGGAACCGGCTTTACCGAACCAAGTACGGATCCACGGGCTGGCGCCGGGTGCTGGACCCCAGCCTGAAGGCGGTCATCCCGTGGCTGGAATTGCCGCCCCAGCCTTCGGAAGAGCGTCCGTTCCTGCTGCTGGTGAGCCGATCCCTTTTCCAGTCGGGCACCCTGAGCCGCCGCGGGCTGGGAGCCCGAACCTTGGAGCCTGGGGGGCGATTCCGGCTGCATCCTCAAGACGCGGCCGAACTTCAGGTGAAGGACGGCGATGAGGTCCGGGTGGAGTCCCCCTCGGGCGCCGTTTCCGGCCCGGCGGGATTGGACCGGCGGGTGCCGCGACGGACGGTGCAGGCGGCCCTCCATTTCGAGGATCTTCCCGTGAACCGACTGACGGACGGGGGGATTCTTTGTGCCGTGCGCGTGGCCCGCACGGAGGCCGAGCCCGGGGCGAAATAGGAAGAGGACGGTATGGACTGGATCGTTTACGGCGTGATCACCCTCATCAAGACGGCCGTGCTCCTTTTCGTCCTGCTCACGGCCGTGGCCTACGCCACCCTCATGGAACGGAAGGTCCTGGGGTTCATGCAACTTCGCCTGGGCCCCAACCGGGTGGGGCCTTGGGGGCTGTTGCAGCCCCTGGCGGACGGAGTGAAGCTCTTTTTCAAGGAAGATATCTCGCTTCCGGTGAGCGAACCGCGACTTTATGCCATCGCCCCGTGGGTGACGGCCGTGGCGGCCATCACGCCCTTTCTGGCCATCCCGTTTGCGGACAAGGTGGCTCCGGAAACCGTGGAGCTTTTCGGCCGCACGGTGGATCTCGCCCAATACGGCATCCACCGGGGGGTCATCGCGGATCTTCCCGGCGCCGTCCTCTTCATCCTGGCCATCTCGTCCCTTTCCACCTACGGCGTGGTCCTGGGCGGATGGGCTTCGGATAACCGCTACTCCCTGCTGGGCGGCATCCGCGTGACCGCCCAGATGATCAGCTACGAGCTGTCCCTGGGAATGGCGGTGGTGGGGGTTCTGCTGGTGGCCGGATCCATGCGTCTCACCGAGATCGTGGACGCCCAGGCGCGGCTTCCCTTCATCGTCTATCAGCCGGTGGGCTTCGTCCTCTACCTCATCGCGGCCTTTGCGGAAGCCTGCCGCACCCCCTTCGACCTCATCGAATGCGAAAACGAGCTGGTGGCGGGCTACCACACCGAATACAGCTCCATGAAGTTCGGCCTTTTCCAGCTGGCCGAATACGCCCACATCATCACCGTGAGCGCCGTGGCCGTGACCCTTTATCTGGGCGGATGGCAGGGGCCGTGGCTGCCGTCCGGTCTCTGGTTCGTTTTGAAAACGGGGGCCCTGGTCTTCTTCTTCATCTGGGTGCGGGCCACCTATCCCCGGGTGCGCTACGACCAGCTCATGGCCTTCGGATGGAAGGTGCTCCTGCCTCTTTCCCTGGCCAACATCCTGGTGACCGGATGTGCCGTGGTGTTGTGGGGGTGAGGGGGAAGGGGAAAGGTGAAAGGTAAAAGGTGAAAGGTAAAAGGTGAAAGGTGAAAGGGGAAAGGGACAAGGGACAAGGCGGAGGGGTTGAAGAGAGCATGTCGGCGTAGCGCAGCCCTTCAGGGCTGCGGCGGAGTGGCGCAAGGAGCGCCATGACCCTTAGCTGAAAGGAAGGCCATGATCGGACCGTTGCTCAAAGGGCTCGGAAAGACCCTGGAACAGATGTTCCGCAAGCCCATCACCATCGAGTACCCGGAAAAGAAACGGGAGGTCTCCGAGCGGTTCCGGGGCCACCCTCGGCTGCTTCGGGACGAAAACGGGCGCATCAAGTGCGTGGCCTGCCACCTGTGCGAAACCATCTGCCCGTCCAAGGCCATCACCGTGGAGCCCGAAGGCGGCGAGGAGATGCACGACAAGCACCCGCGGGAATTCATCGTGGATCTGGCCCGGTGCATCTTCTGCGGCTTTTGCCAGGAAGCCTGCCCCAAAGGGGCCATTATGCTGAACCGCAAATACGAACTGGCCCAGTACCGGCGGGACGTTCTGGTCTACCACAAGGAAAAGCTCTTGGAGGAGTAGGCCGGTGGAAGGCCGCGAGCCGACCTTCGGCCCGTGAGGGCGCACCGGTAGCAGCCAAGAAAGAAGGACAAGCGATGGAACTTTTTCTCTTCGTCATCTTCTCCGCGTTGACCGTGGGAAGCGCCGCCGCCGTGGTCTGGCACCCCCATCCGGTGAAAAGCGCGCTGTTTCTCATCCTTTCCTTCTTTTCCATGGGCGGCCTCTACCTGCTCCTCCAGGCCGAATTCATCGCTCTCATGCAGGTTCTGGTCTATGCCGGCGCGGTCATGGTGCTCTTTCTCTTCGTCATCATGCTTTTGAACCTGAAGCCGAGAGGTGAAGACCGGGCCGTCTTCAGGATGCGGGTCCGCTGGGCGGCCCCCCTGGCGCTTCTCTTCGTGGGCGGGATCTTGACGGCGGTGACGGGGGCCCTGGCGCGGTTGGCGCCCGCTGGATCCCACGGACCTGACTGGGTGGCGGCTCAAGGGGGCAACATCCGGGCGCTGGGCCGTCTTCTCTTCACCCAGGCGCTGCTCCCCTTCGAAGTGACATCCGTCCTGCTGCTGGTGGCGGTGGTGGGCGTGATGGTCTTGGCCAAGAAGGAAAGACGCTGAGAGAAAGGCCGGAAGATGGTGCCGCTCCACTATTACCTGCTGGTGAGTGCCCTGCTGTTCGCCATCGGTGTCACGGGCGTGCTGGTTCGTCGAAACGCCATCGTGATCTTCATGTCCATCGAACTGATGCTCAATGCGGCCAACCTGAGTTTCGTGGCCTTTTCCCGGGAGCTCCAGGATCTGAGCGGCCAGCTTTTCGTCTTTTTCGTCATGGTGGTGGCGGCGGCGGAAGTCACCGTGGGCCTGGCCATCATCGTGACCCTCTACCGCAACTGGAAGACCATCCACGTGGATGCCATCCGCATGCTGAAGGGATAACGCCGCCGTCGCAAGGCCGGTCGGCAGCAAAGGAGAAGACATGGACAGTGCATGGCTCATCCCCGCATTCCCCTTCGCCGGGTTTCTCATCAACGGCCTGTGGGGGCGGCGGCTGTCCAAGAAACGGGTGGGAGCGGTGGCCTGCGGCGCCATGGCGCTGGCCTTTCTCACGGCGGTTCGGCTGTTCTGGCTCCTTGTGCAGCAGGCCCCCGACCGGCGGATCTGGGAGCCCGTCTACTACACCTGGATCGCAGTGGGCGAGTTTTCGGTGAGCGCCGCCTTTCTTCTCGATCCCCTGAGCATGGTCATGGTCTTGGTGGTGACGGGGGTGGGGTTTCTCATCCACATCTATTCCATGGGCTACATGCACGACGATCCCGGATACGCCCGCTACTTCGCCTATCTCAACCTGTTCGCCTGCGCCATGCTGCTGCTCGTTCTGGCCGGAAACCTGCTGGTTCTCTTCGTGGGCTGGGAAGGGGTGGGGCTCTGTTCGTACCTGCTCATCGGCTTCTGGTACGAAAAGCGTTCCGCCTCCGATGCGGGCAAGAAGGCCTTCATTGTAAACCGCATCGGCGATTTCGGCTTTCTTCTGGCCATCTTTCTCACGTTCTGGACTTTCGGTACGCTCCAATTCAGCGAAATCTTCCAGGCGGCCGTCCAGCGGTTCCAGCCCGGGGACGCGGTCCTGACCGGGATCACGTTGCTCCTTTTCGTGGGAGCGGTGGGCAAATCGGCCCAGATCCCCCTCTATGTGTGGCTTCCGGACGCCATGGAAGGTCCCACTCCGGTTTCCGCCCTCATCCATGCGGCCACCATGGTGACCGCCGGGGTCTACATGGTGGCCCGCTGTTCGGTGCTCTACGCCCTGGCTCCGCTTTCCATGGGCGTGGTGGCCGCGGTGGGTTGCGCCACGGCGGTCTTCGCCGCCACCATCGGGCTCGTGCAAAACGACATCAAGCGGGTGCTGGCCTATTCCACGGTGAGTCAGCTGGGCTACATGTTTCTCGGCTGCGGCGTGGGGGCGTACGTGGCCGGGATCTTTCACCTGATGACCCACGCCTTCTTCAAGGCCCTTCTCTTTCTCGGCGCGGGCAGCGTGATCCATGCCTTGGGAGGGGAACAGGACATCCGGCGCATGGGCGGGCTGCGCAGCCGCCTGCCGGTGACCTTCTGGACCTTTCTCGCAGGCGCCTTGGCCATCGCGGGGATCTTTCCCTTCGCCGGATTCTTCAGCAAGGACGAAATCCTCTTCGAAACCCTCATGACGGGCCATGTGTTTCTGTACGCCCTGGCCCTGGGCGGTGCCGCTCTCACGGCCTTCTACATGTTCCGGCTCGTCTTCCGCACCTTCTTCGGGGAAAGCCGCGTGGACCCCGAAACGGCCCATCATGTCCACGATGCTCCTTACAGCATGGCGGTTCCGCTGGTGGTCCTGGCTGTTCTTTCCTTGGTGGGAGGCTGGGTGCAGGTTCCGGTCCTGGAAGATGGGAAGCGGTTCGCCCGGTTTCTTTCCCCGGTTTTTGAAAGGGCCCATGCGGTCCTTGCCGGAGCGTCGGAGCACGCGGGGCATCCGTCCCTCTGGGCCGAAGGGGCGCTCATGGGCCTTTCCGTCATGGTGGCGCTGGCGGGCATCGGATTGGCCTACCGCTGGTACGTGGCCGATCCCCAGCGGCCGGAAAAGGTGGCGGCGCGATTCTCCCGTGTCTACCGATGGCTTCTCCACAAGTACTACGTGGACGAGCTGTATCAGGCCGTGGTGGTGGAGCCCCTGAAGCGCCTGGCGGAAACCGTGCACGAATGGGTGGACCGGGCGGTGATCGACGGGGCGGTGGACGGGGCCGGCGCCTTCTTCCGCGGAGCGGGAACCCTGCTTCGTCGCATCCAGACGGGGCTGGTCCAACACTATGCCCTGTCGATCCTGGCGGGGGCGTGTCTTTTGATTCTGGCCGCCTTGGCCGTGTAGGGGCGTAGTCAAAAGGTAGGGGCCATCTTCACGGGGTGCGAAGACCCTTCGAGGGATGATGTCATGGAAAACGTGTTCTTTCCCGTTCTTTCCGCCATGGTTTTTACCCCGCTTCTGGGGGCGCTTCTCCTGGTCTTCGTGGACCGGGAAAACGTGTCCCTCCAGCGCTGGGTGGCCCTGGTGACCCTGTCGGTCGTCTTCGTCTTCGCTTTGATCGTCTACGGGGGATTCGATCCGGCCCGAGCGGGCATGCAGTTCGAGGAATGGATGCCCTGGGCTCCCGCCCTGGGCATCTCCTACCACCTGGGGGTGGACGGCGTCAGCCTGCTGCTGGTGATGCTCACGGCCTTCCTGGGTCCCATCTGTGTTCTGGCGTGCTGGCGGGACATTCGCGATCACGTGAAGGAATTTCTGGTGTGCCTGCTGCTTCTGCAAACGGGCATGCTGGGGGTCTTCCTGGCGCTGGATCTGGTGCTTTTCTACCTTTTCTGGGAGGTCATGCTCATCCCCATGGCCCTTCTCATCCTCGTGTGGGGACACCCCGCCCGAAGGGTCTATGCGGCGGTGAAGTTCTTCCTCTACACCATGGCCGGATCCGTTTTCATGCTGGTCGGAATCCTGGTGCTCTATTTCCATCAGGCCAAGACCACGGGCACCTATTCCTTCGATCTCACGGACTTCATGGCGCTTCGGCTTCCTTTCCATCTGCAGCTCTGGCTCTTTGCAGCCTTCGGCGTCGCCTTCGCCATCAAGGTTCCCCTGTTTCCGTTCCACACATGGCTTCCGGACGCCCACACGGAAGCACCCACCGTGGGAAGCGTGGTGCTGGCCGCCGTGCTGCTCAAGATGGGCACCTACGGCTTTCTGCGGTTCAACCTGCCGCTCTTTCCGGAAGCGTCCGTCTTCTTCATGCCGCTCATGGTGGCCCTGGCCCTGGCGGGCATCATCTACGGGGCGTTCATGTGCCTGGTGCAAAAGGACCTGAAGCGCCTCATCGCCTATTCCAGCGTGAGCCACCTGGGCTTCGTCCTGCTGGGACTCTTTTCCTTCACCCTTCAGGGCCTGCAGGGAAGCCTGATCCAGATGATCAACCACGGGCTGAGCACCGGGGCCCTCTTCCTTCTGGTGGGCATGCTTTACGAGCGGCGCCACACGCGGATGATCGCCGACTTCGGGGGGCTGTCCACCCCCGTGCCCCGGCTGGCCGCCTTTTTCATGATCGCCACCCTGGCGTCCATCGGCCTTCCGGGCCTGAACGGTTTCGTGGGGGAATTCCTCATCCTCTTGGGAACCTTCCAGGTCAGGCCCCTGTGGGCCGCCCTGGGGGCCACGGGCGTCATCCTGGCCGCCTGGTACATGTTGTGGATGGTGCAGCGGGTTTTCTTCGGCGGGGTGGACAGAGGGGAAAACCGGTCGCTGGGGGACCTGGTGCCTCGGGAGGTGGCCCTGCTGGTGCCCCTGGTGGCCTGCATGGTGTGGATCGGCGTGGCGCCCACGGGCTTTTTGAAGAAGTCGGAACCGGCCGTGGGCCGGGTGCTCGCGCGGGTGCAGCAGGTGCAGCAGACGGCCCGGGAAAAGACGCAGCTCAAACCCGAATGTCTCGTTTCCTGGTATCTAGCGGACCGAAAGTGAGGCGACGTCCATGTCGGTGGTGGAAGCCCTTTACCAGTGCAGCGGCATTCTGGCCGTCCTCATCCTCTTTGCCACGGGGGTGCTGATCCTGCTCCTGGACGCCTTTTCTCCCCTGGGGCGCAAAGGCCGGCTGGGCGGCGTGGCCGTGGCCGGAACCGCGGCGGCCGTGCTGGCCGCCTGGCGGAGCGGGACCACGGGGGAACCGCTCTTTTCCGGGATGGTGGTCTGGGACCGCTATGCCCTCTTCGTCACATCGGTCATCCTGCTGGGGGCGCTTTTGGTTCTCCTGCTGTCCCTGGAAACCCGTCGCCGGGACGGCGCCGAGACGGGCGAATACTACGCCCTGGTGCTCTTTGCCGCCACGGGCATGGTGCTCATGGCCCAGGCGGTCCACTTCATCATGATCTTTCTGGGGCTGGAGATCCTTTCCATCAGCGTTTACGTGCTGGTGGGGCTGCCGCGGCATGAGCGGCGGGCCAACGAGGCCGCCCTGAAATACGTGCTCCTGGGCGGCTTTGCGTCAGGGTTTTTCCTCTACGGCCTCACCTTCCTCTACGGGGCTGCGGGATCCCTTTCCATGACGGCCATGGCGTCCTACCTGGGCACCGGAGAGCGGGTCTTCAATAGCTATCTCCTGCTGGGAACGGCCCTGGTGCTGGTGGGATTCGCCTTCAAGCTGGCCCTGGTTCCCTTTCATCTGTGGACGCCCGATGTGTACGAGGGAGCGCCCACGCCCATCACCGCCTACATGGCCGTGGGGGTGAAGGCGGCGGTTTTGGCCGCTCTGGTGCGCACTTTCTGGGAGGCGCTTCCGGCGGTGGTGCCCCACTGGACGACGGCCCTGTGGATCCTGGCGGCGGTGACCATGACGGTGGGGAACGTGATGGCGTTGGTGCAGCAGAGCGTCAAGCGCATGCTGGCCTATTCCAGCATCGCCCATGCGGGGTATCTCATGGTGGCGGTCGTGGCCGGGTCTCCCGCCGGTGTGACCGCGTTGTTGGTGTATCTCCTGGCCTATACCGTGATGAACGTGGGCGCCTTCGGCGTCATGGTGGTGGGTCAAAAGGACCGCAGCGGGGGGGAACTCCTGCAGGATTTCCAGGGCTTGGGCTTCCGGTCTCCCTTTTTGGGCTTCGTCATGGCCCTCTTTCTCTTTTCCCTTGCGGGCATCCCGCCCACGGCCGGCTTTCTGGGGAAACTGCTCGTCTTTTCGGCGGCCGTGGAGGCGGGTTATACATGGCTTGTGGTCTTGGCCGTGATCAATTCGGTGGTGGCCGCCTATTATTATTTGCGCGTGGTGATCGCCATCTACAGACGGTCGGAGGCGGCCGACGCCGGATGGGCCCCTGCCGTCCGGCTTTCGGGCGGGGAGCGGGCGGCGCTCATCCTGGCCGCCCTGCTCACGGTGGGGGTGGGGGTGTTGCCCCAAGATTTTTGGGAACTGGCACGGCGCGCCGTGCTGGCTCTGGGATGACGGCGCTCGTGGCGTTTGTCAGCAAGGGAAGGATGGACCATGGAAGAACGGAAGAGCAAACCGCAGGTGCAGAAGGCGCTGATCCTGGTCCTGCAAGGGCTCCTGGACAGTCTGTCCGAGCCGCAGGTGGCGGAGAGGGTGGTGGACCGGCTGGCGAAAAAGGTGCAGGAAGACGGGTGCTGCCCGCTGAACGTCCAGGACGTGTCGGATCTGGAGGCCTGCCCCTTCACCGCCCTCAGCCTGGAGTGTTTCCAGCGCCAGGCCTTCGTGGCGGAGGACATCGACGAGGAAAGCGTGGGGATGCTTCGGCTCTTCAAGAACCCCTACCTCCAGGGGTTCATGAACATCAGCCGAACGGTCACCTCCACCCTGGAATACCGCAAGGTGTTGCAGGTGATCGTGGAAGAGGTGACCAAGATCTTCCAGGCCAAGGGCTGCACGCTCCTTCTGCTGGACAAGGACAAGGCCCGCCTCGATCAGGCCGCCGCCTACGGGCTCAGCGAAAAGTACCTGGAAAAGGGGCCGCTGGATGCGGAAAAGAGCATCGCGGAAACCACATCGGGCACGCCGGTGCAGATCTACGACGTGCAGAACGATCCGCGGGTCCAATATCCGGCGGAAGCCGCCCTGGAGGGCATTGGCTCCATCCTGGCGGTCCCCATCGTGATCCGCGACCGGGTGATCGGCAGCATGCGCATCTTCACGGAAAGGAAGCGCCGGTTCCACAAGTACGAGGTGGAATACGCCATGGCCGTGGCGGAACAGTGCGGGATCGCCATCGAAAACGCCATCATGTACAGCAAGGGAAAGGAAAAGTACCGGTCGCTCCTATCCGAGGTACACAACTGGATCGAGTATTGCGCCTATCGGCCTGAATAGCGGGGGGAGTTCACGAAAAAGCTCAGCGGATGCGGTAAACCTTTTCGGTCCAGTCGACGGCTTCCAGGTAGCGGGATGTTATGGCTCCCGGATCCAGCTTGAGGCCCGTGCAGATCCGGCTGATGGCCTCCCAGTGGGCCTTTTCGTAGCCCAGAACGATCTCGAAGAGGACCCGATAGCGGTTGAGCGTTCCCAGCAGCGCCTCCTTCACATCATCCTCCAGAGGGACTTCCTCCAGGGCCTCCGCCATGGGCCTTCCCAACAAAGTGTCCACCACCGAGAAAATGCCCATGAGAAAGAGCTGATCCGCTTCGCTTGCCATGCCCACCAAGGGAGCCAGCAGCTCCAGGAAGCGTGCTCTGACCAGGGACAGGCGCAGCAGTTCCTGGGGTTCTTTCATGGTGAGGCGCGTATAGACGGAAAGGGTGGCCCACTTTCGGAGTTCCCGTTCTCCCAACAGCGCCAGCGCGTGCCGAACGGATCCCACCTTGTGGCGGAAAGCGAAGAAGGCGGAATTGACGTAGCGAAGCAGCTTGTAGACCAGGGCGGGGTCCTGCTTGATCACCTTTTCCAGGGCGTCCAGGTCCAGGTCGGGTCTGTTGATCTGCTGGATGAGCCGCAGGGCGTTGACCTTGTAGACGGGGATATCTTTGCGGGCGATGATGACCGGGCGGCTGAAGAAATATCCTTGGAAGAGGGAGTATCCCGCCTCCAGAGCCTCGTGGAACTCCTCCCGCGTTTCGGTCTTTTCCGCCAGAAAGCGTTCAACCTGATCTCCGAACTTACGTACAATAAGACGGCGTTCCTCCGGGGTGGTGAAACGGACATCCACCTTGACAATGTCCGCGACGGTCAACAGGGGAAGGTTGTGGTTGTTTTTCAGGACGAAGTCGTCCAGGGCCAGGGTGTAGCCCGCCCGCTTCAGTCGCTGGCAGGCTTCCATGATTTCTGGGATGGGCTCAACGTCTTCCAGGATTTCGACCACCGCCCATTCACGGGGAAGATAGTAGGGGGCTTCCTGGAGCAGCAGGTTCTGCGTGAAATTCACGAAAGCCTTGACCCCGCCGGTAAAGGAATCGGTTCCCGTGAGAAGAAGGAGGTTTCGGATGACGGAAAGGGAGGCACTGTCCCCATCCACGATGCGGCTTTCCTGGTCGTCGGGGGTTTCCCTGTAGAGGATTTCGTAGCCGAAGATCCGAAGTTTTCTGTCCAGGATGGGCTGGCGGGCGATGAAGCTATCCTTGAGGGGCAGACCAGGGAGCGCGGATGTCTGCTGAGGCTGACGGGATTGTGTGGAAGAAGACCCGGGAGCTTTGTGCCGCATAATCATCCGATCGTGATGGCGCGGGACTGAACGGTTCCATTCACTTCCATTCGAGGCGTTCCCATGAAATGGGTGGTTCTCTCCCTTCTGACAGCCGGAGCCTCGGCGTCCACCGATGCCTGGACCAAGAGATTCTTCGGTCACCGAAGCGCAATGGAAATGGCCGCTTTCCCGCTCGCCTACAGCCTCCCGCTATTTCTGGGAAGTCTGCCCTTCGTGACCGTGCCCCCATTGGACGCCGTGTTCTGGTGGAGCTTTGCCGTTTCCATCCCGCTCAATTGCGTCAGTTTTTACCTCTACATGGCCGCCATCCGTGTCTCCCCGCTGTCGCTGACCCTCCCCTTCCTGTCCTTCACCCCGGTCTTCATGATTCTGACCGGCTTTCTGGTCCTGGGGGAAGTGCCTTCACCATGGGCGGTTGCCGGGATGCTGGCCGTGGTCCTGGGCGGCTATCTCCTGAACGCCCCTTCGATGCGTCACGGCCTGCTGGGGCCCTTCACGGCGATGCGCGCCGAAAAAGGCACGATCCTGATGGTCGCCGTCGCTTGCATCTACAGCCTTTCCGCCGTCGTGGGCAAGAAGGCGATCCTGCACTCCTCTCCTCTCTTCTTCGGCATGTTCTTCTTTCCGCTTCAGAACTTTCTTCTTATGCTGTGGGCGTTCATGTCCAGAAGTGTGGACAGGCGGTTTTTCCTGTCCCGGGGTTCCGTCTGCAGGGGGGCGCTGGTGGGGCTCTTCTACTATCTCCATGTGTTGTGCCACGTGTGGGCCATCTCCCTGACCCAGGCATCCTACATGATCGCCTTGAAGCGGTTGAGTGTACTCTTCGGCCTTGTCTACGGGGGGATCCTTTTCAGGGAAGAACATCTACGATGGCGCTTTACCGGGGCCATGGTGATGGTCGCGGGAGCGGCGGCCATCGTACTGGGAGGGCACGGCTAGTTATGGGAGGGGTTGCGGAAGGCGTCTTTCCCGTTTTTGCTCTCATCGCTCTCGGCGCCGTCCTTAGACGGGTCGGATGGACCGATCCGAGTTTTCATAAAGTTTCCGACCGCCTGGTCTACTACATCTTCTTTCCGGTGATGCTCTTCTGGAAGATCGGCGCACCGGGGCACACGGCCAGCCTGGACTTCGCCGTGGCCGCGGCGGCGCTCTCCGCTGTCCTTCTGGTGTATGGTTTGAGCCTGGCTTATGCGGCCCTTACGCGGATGCCGGCCCGGCAGGTGGGAGCCTTTTCCCAGTGCTGCTATCGGTTCAACACCTACGTGGGCATGGCCGTGGTTTTGGATGCGCTGGGCGAAGGTGCGGTGGCCCATTTTGCGCTCATCATCAGCGTGTGCATTCCCGTGATCAACATGTGCGCCGTGGGCACCCTGCTCTGGTTCTCGCCATCCCGATCCCAATCCCAATCCCGATCTCCGGCTCTCTTTATTAGAAATGTGGTGAACAATCCGTTGATCGTGGCCTGCCTGGCGGGCTTTCTCTATGCCCGTCTGGGCACCCCGTTTCCCAAGCCCGTGGAGACCCTCTTTCGGTTGATGGCCTGGGGCAGCCTTCCCCTGGCGCTCCTTTCCATCGGGGCGTCCTTGAGTTTCCACCAGCTCCGGAACCACGCCCGGCCAAGCCTTGCCGCCGTCGTCCTCAAGCTGGGGGTCCTCCCCATCGTGGGCTACGGGCTGCTCCGCGCTTTTCACGTGGAGGATCTGGCCTTGAAGACGGCCATGATCTTCTTCTGCCTTCCCACCTCCACCGCCATCTACATCCTGTCGTCGCAGATGGACAGCGACCCGGAACTGGCCTCTTCGGCCATCGTCATCTCCACGATTCTCTCCGTGCTTTCGCTCTCTGCCGTGGTTCTCTTCCTGGATGCCGGGGTCGCTCCCTGAGACGCTTTCTTCCAATCCCTACTTTTCTGCTTAAGAAATGGTTCTCCCGTGCCGATCTAGGAGACAAGCGTCAATTGAGTTCAGCATGGAAACAGGAGGCATGAACATGGGTGAAAGGATGGGATCACGGATAAAACTGGGGACGAAGATTCGACTCCTGGGCTTGGGCAGCGTGGTGGCCTTTGCGGTGGTTCTTACCTGGGTCGTCTGGAACGTGGAATCGCGCATGATGCACGAAAAGCGGGTTGCGACCCAGCACGTGGTGGACGTGGCCTATTCCATTCTGGAAAAGTACCACAAGGCGGCTCAGGAAGGGGCACTGAGTGAAGAAGACGCCAAGAAGGCGGCCCTGGAGCAGATCGCGGCCATGCGTTACGGCGGAAGCGACTATTTTTGGATCAACGATACGAAACCCGCCATGGTCATGCACCCCATCAAGCCTGCGCTGAACGGCAAGGATCTGAGCGACTTCAAGGATCCGGCGGGCAAGCACCTCTTTGTGGAGTTCGTCCGGGTGTGCCGGGAAAACGGGGCAGGATTCGTGGACTATCTCTGGCCCAAGCCGGGGTCCGAAAAGCCGGTGCCCAAAGTGTCCTATGTGCGTCTTTTCGGCCCGTGGGGCTGGATCGTGGGCTCCGGGATCTACGTGGATGACGTCAAGGCCCAGATCCATTCCCTGAGGCTGTCGTTCCTGGTCCTGTTGGGAATCTTCGCCGCTTTGGGTTTGGTTGGAACGTGGGTGGTGACGCGTTCCATCACGCGCCCCATCGACCGGGTGGTGACGGGTTTGACGGCGGGCTCCGAACAAGTGGCCGCGGCGGCGGCCCAAGTCTCTGCGGCCGGTCAATCCCTGGCGGAGGGCAGCTCGGATCAGGCGGCCTCCATTGAGGAGACGTCTTCGGCTTTGGAAGAGACGGCATCCATGACCCGCCAGAACGCCGACAACGCCAACCAGGCTCAAGCCATTGTGCGCGAGTCGGGGCGGGATATGCACGAGGCGAAGGGGGCCATGGCAGAGCTCACCACGGCCATCGAGGCCATCTCCAGCGCCAGCCAGGAGACGCAGAAGATCATCAAGACCATCGACGAGATCGCCTTCCAGACCAACCTGCTGGCGCTCAATGCCGCCGTCGAGGCGGCGCGGGCCGGAGAAGCCGGTGCGGGGTTCGCCGTGGTGGCCGACGAAGTGCGCAACCTGGCCATGCGCGCCGCGGAAGCCGCGCGCAGCACGGCGGAGATCATCGAGGACACGGTGAAAAAGGTTCGGGACTGCTCCTCCCTGGTGGACAAGACCAATAGCGCCTTCGCCAAGGTGGAAGGAGGAAGTCGAAGGATCGGGGAGCTGGTGGAAGAGATTGCCGCGGCGAGCAACGAACAGGCTGAAGGAATCGAACAGATCAATAGGGCCGTGGCGCAACTGGACCGGGTCGTCCAGCAAAACGCGGCCCATGCCGAGGAGACCGCATCCGCATCCAATGAGCTCAGCCACCAGGCCGAACGCATGCGGCATTTCGTGTTGGAACTCCAGGCCATCGTTGGCCAAAACGGGAGGCGGCATAAGCGTGGTGCAAGGGTGGAAGATCATTCCGAGGGTGTGAGAAAGGGCGCCGGCAGCAAGGGAAACGGTGCCTGGACGGGGAAACAACGGACAAAGGCCCCGGCTCCCCCAGCCGTCAAGAAGCCGGAACAGCTCATTCCCTTCGACGAAAATGAGAATTTTGCAGACTTTTGATCTTCAACGTCCACCTTGTGCTCCCTGAGGTACCTTTCCCTCGCGCAGGAGGAAGATCCCAACTGCAACGGCCGGTTCGCCGATTCTTCCCGGCGGGCCGGCCTCCTCGCTGGGCTGCGCCTTCACCGGATTCATGGTCAGGGAATCCAGTCCAAAGAGAGGATCCGAGCATCCCCATGTTCGGGAAACCCGAGGCGCGTCGCGATCCGAGAGTCAAACGTGTTTCTTTTGACGACCAAATAAGATAAGTATTGTTAAGATGTTCCAAGGGAACGGCGCTTTGGGATCCGGATCGTCGCAGGCATCTCCGTTGCGAAGAGGAGTTCAGCCCGACGAGCGCTTCTTTATCCAAGGTTTGTTGCACCTTTCATTGTCGCAGCGTGGCGTGGGGGCAACGGTTTAATCGCTCGGTGAAGAGGGAAGGGTTGTGGAACCGGATGGTCGGGAACGACGCATGGAAATGTTGGGCCGCGTCCCGCTCTTTCAGGGAATCAACAGCGAACGACTCCGAAGGCTTGCCCATATCTCCAGCGAGAGGCTCTTTCAGAAAGGCGAGGCGCTCTTTTTTCAGGGGAGGAAAGCGGAGGGCTTTTTCGTCTTGATCGAGGGCCGGGTCAAGGTTTTCAAGGTGTCCCTGGACGGTCGGGAGCAGATACTTCACCTTTTCCAGGGAGGCGAGATCATCGGAGAGGTACCGGTTTTTACCGGCGGGGCTTATCCCGCCCATGCGGAAGCGCTGACAAGATCCACGGTTCTCTATGTGCCGAGAGACGGGTTCGTGAGGCTGGTGCGCGAGGATGCGGATCTGGCCCTGGAGATGCTGGCCGTCCTGTCCAAGCGGCTGCGTAGGTTTGCCGCTTTGGTCGAAGATCTTTCCCTCAAGGAAGTCCCGGGCAGGCTCGCCGCCTATCTGCTCTATCTGTCCGACCGCAACGGGGGCGGCGACCGGGTGGAACTGGACATGACCAAGACCCAGCTGGCAAGTCTTCTGGGGACGATCCCGGAAACTCTCTCCAGGATATTTTCCAAGCTTTCCGGGGCGGAACTCCTTTCCGTGGAGGGTCGGACCATCACCTTGTTGGATCGTGACAGCCTGCACGCCTTGGCGCAAGGAGAGAAAGTGGTCTGAAGGCGGGACTGTAAGAATCTCCGAGCATTCCCAACCCCGTCACTCCCGCGAAGGCGGGATCCCATAGCGTGCTGGAAAATCCTCTCAAGGGAGAAACAACAGAGGCATTTTCGGAAGCTCTGCCGGAAATGTCGCATCCGCCAAGTTGCCTCAGCTTTTCCGGAGCTCTCCCATGACGCTGAAACAGCAGACAAGCCTCCTGCTCGCCGGAGTCGTCTCGATCATTGTGGGGGTATCGAGCATTCTCTATCTGATCTTCCTGGAAAGGACGTTGCTGAAGACCATTCAGGGGGGGCTTTACAGCACAGCCGAAGCGTGCGTCCATCATGTGAGTCAATTTCTGGCCAGTGCCGTTCAAAACGTGACGTTCATGGCCCAGGCGCTGCCCGTGCAGGAGATGGCGCCGTGGGAGGTCCCGCAGGTGGAGAGGGCTTTGAGGGACTTCACGGACACTTTTGCCTTTTTCGACAACGGCATGTTCGTCCTGGATGCCCGGGGAAGGCTTTGGGCGGACTACCCCGCGCATCGGGATCTTCGCGGGCGGGACTTCAGCCATCGGCACTACTTCAAGAAGTGCATGGCGGAGAAAAAGACGATCATCGGAGTGCCCTATCGGTCTCAAAGGACCGGGGAGCCGGTCCTCACCATTGCCGCTCCCCTTCGTGACGCCCAGGGTGGGATTCTCGGCATGCTTGGTTGCTCCGTGCGCCTGTTGGCGCCCCATGCCTTCGGACACCTCCGGACGCTGGCTGTGGAAGGAGGTGGCCATGTGGTCCTTTGGACAGCGGCGGGCTTGCGGATCATTCATCCCGACCGGAAGATGGTTCTGGGCTACGAAGACATGGAGTCCATCGGGCGGATTCTCAAGATGGTCGATGGCGGGAGGTCCTTCGAGGAAATTCGGATGGGCGGCGACGAGGAGGTGTGGATGGTGACGGCCCGCCGGGTGCCGGAAACGGGATGGATCCTGGCCGTGTTGGTGCCCAGGCAGAAGGCTCTGTCCCCGGTGGGCTACGTGAGGGCCACGGCGGCGGTCGGGATGTCCTTGGCGGTACTTCTTGCCGCCTTGATCGGAGTCGTCTTTGTCCGGCGCATCGTCGAACCGTTACGGGCTCTCCAGGCTCAGGCGGAAACGCTGACTCCCAACGAGGATGATCTCTTTTCCGCCGCGGAGGCGCGCCGCACGTCGCCCCCGGAACCCTCCGCGCCGTGGGGCCGGCGAGGGGGTGCCGAGGAGATCCGGGCCATGTGGAACGCCTTCCAGGCCATGTCCCGGGGACTTTCGGCGGCCGTGTCCAAGTGGCACGAAACGGCACGCGACTGGGAACGGACCTTCGATGCCACCCATGAGGCCATCCTCGTGGTGGATGAAAACGGCGTGGTGGAGCGTGCCAACAGGGCGGCGGAGAACCTTTTTCATGGACAAAGGACCCGTCTCGTCGGCAGCCCGTGGCGGGAGGTGTTCTTGGAATTGGCGGGGAAAAGCGCTGAGTCGTTCGATGCGCCGTCCTCTGGCCCCTTTTGTTTGTCCCGAAAGGATTTCTATTCGCCCGCCTTGGAAAAACATCTGGAGGTGACGAGCCGTCCTTTGAGTGATCCCGAGGGGCCCGAGGCGGGATCGGTGGTGGTTATCCGCGATGTGACGCAACAGAGGCGGTACGAAGAGGAGCTGAAGGAGAGCGAGGAAAAATACCGTCTGCTCGTGGAACACCAAACGGACCTTGTGGTCAAGGTGGATCGGGAAGGGCGCTTTCTCTTCGTAAGTCCCTCCTACTGCGACCTCTTCGGCAAGAAGGAAGAGGAGCTCCTGGGGCAAAGCTTTGTGCCGCTGGTCCACGAAGAGGACCGGGAAAAGACGCTGAGGGAGATGGAAAAGCTCTTTCGCCCCCCGCACACCTGTTACGTGGAACAGAGAGCCATGACCCGGCACGGGTGGAGATGGCTGGCCTGGGCGGACATGGCCGTGTTGGATGCCGACGGACGGGTGGAAGCCATCGTCGGGGTGGGGCGGGACATCACGGCGCGGAAAGAGGCCGAACTGGCGCTGGCGGAAAGCGAGCAGCGATACCGGTCGCTGGTGGAAAACACTCTGGACGGTTTTTTCATGGCGGACATGGAATCGGGGCAACTGATCTTCCATAACGATCGGATCCTGGAAATATTCGGTGCGGACAAGGCCGGACTGGCGGACCTCAACATCTGGAGGCTTATCCACCCGGAAGACCGCCCACGTGCCATGGAGGCGTTGGAGCGGCGGAAACAAGGCCTGGTTTCCCCCGATGCCCCTCCCAACACTTATCGCATGAGGAGACAGGACGGCAGATACTTTCTCGCCGAGGTATCCCCCTCCCTGGTAATGCATCAGGGGCGCTGGGTGCTTCAAGGGGTCCTTCGGGACATTACGGAAAGAAAGAACCTGGAGCAGCGCTTGATGCACGCCCAGAAGCTGGAAGCCATCGGGGTTCTGGCGGGCGGGATCGCCCACGACTTCAACAACCTGCTGCAAACCATTCACGGTTTTTCCGAACTGCTGCTCATGCGCTGCGGAGAGGATGATCGCGTCCGAAAGAGCGCGGAAAGAATTCGGCAGGCCGCGCGGCGGGGGGCCGATCTCACCCAGGGATTGCTCACCTTCAGTCGGCGCATGGAAACCCATCCGCGCCCCACGGACCTGAACCGCGAGGTCCGGTCTCTGCAAGGCATTCTGGAAAGGACTCTTCCCAAAACCATCCGAATCCGGGTAAACCTG
Organism: Desulfacinum sp.; assembly: GCA_014359885.1. Lineage (GTDB taxonomy): Bacteria > Desulfobacterota > Syntrophobacteria > Syntrophobacterales > DSM-9756 > Desulfacinum. Next base: position 41,873 of record JACIYN010000005.1, on the reverse strand, counting down.
GCTCCCGAGCTGCCGCCGGCTCTCATCGACCCGACCCAGATGGAACAGGTCATCATGAACCTGGCCATCAATGCCAAGGACGCCATGCCCGAAGGGGGGGAACTGGGGATCGAAACGGCTGTGGAGGAAATACAAGAAACGGACGGGGAGGGGGCCGAGGATCTTTTGAAGCCGGGAATCTATATCCGCCTGTCCGTGTGGGATACGGGTTGCGGAATGGATCCGGAGACGAGCCAGCACATCTTTGAGCCCTTTTTCACCACCAAAGGGGTGGGAGAGGGCACCGGCCTGGGCCTGGCCATGGTGTACGGGATCATTCGGAGCCATCGGGGACATATTCGTTGCGCCAGCAAACCGGGCAAGGGCACTCGATTCGAGATCCTGCTGCCGACAGCCAGGGAGTTTCAAGAGGGAGACGAGGCGGGGTCCTTCGGAGTGGACTTGCCGGGGGGGCGCGAAACCATCCTGATCGTGGATGACGAACTGCCGATCCTGGAGCTGGCTGAAAACGCATTGAGGGAAAAGGGCTATCATGTGCTGAAGGCCCTGGACGGGGCGTCGGCGCTGGAGGTGCTGGAGCGGGAGGGGGATAATATTTCCCTGATTGTGCTGGACCTGCTCATGCCCACCCTGGGGGGGGACGCATGTTTGGAGGAATTGCGCCGGCGGGGTTTTACTTGTCCCGTGGTGATCGCCAGCGGCGCCGGGGTGCATCCTGCAAGGAAGGAGCGGCTGGAAAGGCGTTGTCAGGCCTTCATCAAGAAGCCCTACGACTTGGGGGAATTTCTCACCACCGTCCGACGGGTCCTGGACGGCGGGAAGGCGGAGCCGTCGCAGCCGGAGAAGGACGAGGCCTAGGAACCTGTCCGAGGATGGCAGATTTGCGCCGTTCAACGCCCATTCGTCAACCCCGCGCCAACAGGGATCCAATACGACAGCCCCCGCCGGAGCGGGGGCTTTTCTATGCACGGAAGGAAGTCTCGCTGGTCGCCGCTAAGAGATGGGTCAGCCGATGGCGTTATAGTAAGCCCCCTCGGAGACCGTTCCCCAAGCGCCAACTTTGGCCTTGAAGGCCTTGAAGGCCTCGTGGACCTTGCGGGCCATGGGGTCCTTGTCGGCCTCCTCCTCGATGGTCTCGTCGGCAAGCTTTCGAAGCGCCTTCAAGACCTCATCGGGGAAGCGGACCAGCTGGACCTTGTGTTCGTTGACCAGGGTCTGAAGAGCCGCCCCGTTTTGGGATTCGAACTCGCAGAGACTCCACAGGTTGGTCTCGGCCGCGGCGGCATCGATCACGGCCTGCAGATCCTTGGGCAGGCTGTCGTAGGCCTTCTTGTTGAAGATCACCTCCAGGGTGGTGCCGGGTTCGTGCCAGCCCGGATAATAGTAGTACTTGGCCGCCTGATAGAATCCCATGCGCAGGTCGTGGAGCGGGCCCACCCACTCGGTGGCGTCGATCACGCCGCGTTCCAGCGAAGTGTAGATCTCCCCGCCCGCCAAGAGCACCACAGTGCCGCCCGCCTTGGCCACCACCTTGCCTCCCAGGCCGGGGATGCGCATCTTCAGGCCCTTGTAGTCGTCGATGGTGTTGATCTTCTTGTTGAACCAACCGCCCATCTGCACGCCGGTGTTGCCCTGGGGTCGGGGCACCACGTTGAAGGGAGCGTAGACTTCTTCCCAAAGCTGAAGGCCGCCGCCCGAATAGAACCAGGCGTTGTTGCCCTGGGCGTTCAGGCCGAAGGGAACCGCCGAGAACCACTGGGCGGCCGGGGTCTTGCCGGCCCAGTAGTAGGAGGCACCGCTCCCGCATTCCACGGTACCCTGACTAACGGCATCGAAGGTGCCGAGAGGCGGGACCAGTTCGCCGCCCGCATACACCTCGATCTTGATGCGCCCCTCGCTCATTTCCTCCACGCGCTTGGCAAAGCGCACCGCACCCGTTTGAAGGACCGGCAGTTCGGGCGGCCACGTGGTCACCATGCGCCATAGGTACGTCTTGCCTTTGGGCCACACGTAGGGGGCGTTCACCGCGGTGGCCGCTGCGGCCGCTGCCGTACCGACGCCCACCTTCTTCAGGAAGTTTCTTCTGTCCATTCGTTCCTCCTCTTGCGTGGATCTTGGTTGGATAGGACCTCACAGTCCGCGAAGGAGTGCGACTCTTGGGACACGAAGATCCCCAGGGTCACGGTGACACCGAAATCACGACGAGTTGGCTTTGCCGCGGCACTCGTGTGGGGCTGGTCGCCTGTGTGAACGTGAGAGACTGCACGGGAAGAGGCGAGTTCCGGGACGAGGATTCAGGGAACATGCCGAGCACCGCATGCACGAGCCCTCTATCTAGCACGGTTGTTTTGAAATGGCAAACGTTGTGCTATAAAGCACTAGCTCTTGGGACTGCCCGTTTTTCGCAAACCGTAAAGGATCGACCCATGGTTCGACTCGTCCTGCTGGGGCTGGCGGCCTCCGCCTTTTTCAGCGCCACCTTCATCCTGAACCGATCCATGAGTCTGGGGGGCGGTCACTGGTTCTGGTCCGCATCCCTCCGGTACCTCTACATGATCGGCATCCTGGCCTGCTGGATCACCGTGCGGCACGGTCCCGGTCGACTGAAAAGCCTTTTCAGGCTCTTCGCCTCCCACCTCCTCTTCTGGTGTGTGGCGGGCGGCATCGGATTCGGAGTCTTCTATGCGGCCTTGTGCTTCGCCGCCGATCATGCGCCCGGCTGGGTGATCGCCGCCACGTGGCAGGCCACCATCCTGGCCACGCCCGTTGTCCTGGCGGCCGTCGGCCGCCGGGTTCCGGTCCGTGGGGTGCTCTTCGCCGTGGCCATCTTCCTGGGCATCGCCCTGGTCAACGCCGAACACGTGCAGCGGGGCCTGGGGCTTCGCGAGGCTCTCCTGGGGGTTCTCCCCGTGCTTGTGGCCGCCTTGGCCTATCCAACCGGGAACCAGATGCTCAACACGGCCTGCCACGGCGGCCGGGGGCGCATACCGGCCCTTCGATCCCGGCTTTTGGAAGACGCTCCCAGCTGCGTCTTTCTCATGACCCTGGGGTCCGTTCCCTTCTGGATCGTCCTGGCCCTGTTCGTTCTCCCGCCCGCACCCGGATCGTCCCAGTGGTTGCAGACCGGCCTCGTGGCCCTTTCTTCCGGGGTCATCGCCACGTCCCTTTTCTACCACGCCCGCAACGCCACCCACGCTCCCATGGCCATTGCGGCCGTGGACGCCACCCAGGCCGGCGAGGTGGTTTTCTCGCTCCTGGGAGAGATCGTCTTCCTTGCCGGAGCCTGGCCGGATCTCCTGGGCGGGCTGGGCCTAGTCCTCATCGTCGCCGGCCTGGTGGGTTACTGCCTTTCGGGAAGGTAGACATCGTCCCCCACAGCGGGAAAACGGCCAGGCGGCAACTCCCATCGCGGAAGCCTGCGGCAAAAAGAGACCGATCGCAACCTTGAGAACAACCGTCGGGGCGATTAATTCTTCACGTCTAAGATTCACGCGTATGGCCAATACAGGGTTGGGTATCCTCTAAGTGTGGCACAAGGGTAGGGGCGAAAGATCTTTCGCCCCTACCCATCGTCCTGTCTCCTGGAAATCCCCGCGTGCTCCCCCGTAAGAGCCGCCAGGCTGCCGGCCAGGTCTGATCCTCAGGAGCCGAAAACCACCCGGGGCAGCCACGTGGCGAAGGAGGGGAAGAAGACCAGGGTCAGCAGCCCCAGGAGCTGCAGGATCACAAAGGGGATGATCCCGCGGTAGATGTGTCCGGTGGTGATCTCCGGGGGCGCCACCCCCTTGAGATAAAAGAGCGAGAATCCGAAGGGAGGCGTCATGAAGGACGTCTGGAGATTCACGGCGAAGAGGATGGCGAACCAGAGGGGATCGAAGCCCATGTCTTTCATGATGGGCGCCAGCACCGGGATGTGGATGAAGGTGATCTCGATGAAGTCCAGGAAGAATCCGATCACGAAGACGATGGTCATGCAGATGAAGAGCACGCCCCACTTGCCGTAGGGGATGTGCTCGATGTAGTTGCGCACCCAGTGGTCGCCGCCGAGGCCGCGAAAGACGAGACCGAAGGCGCCGGCGCCCACCAGGATGATGAAGACCATGCAGGTGAGCCGGGTGGTGGTCTGCATGACTTGAGCCAGAATGTCCATGTTGAACCGTTTGTTGGCGGCGGCCAGGATCATGGAGCCCGTTGCGCCCACGGCGGCGGCTTCCGTGGGGGAGGCGATGCCGGCGAAGATGGACCCCAGCACGCTCACCATGAGAAAGAGCGGGGGGACCAGGGCCCGCATCACGCGCTTGAAGAGACCGGCTTCCAGGATCTGGTCCCATTCTTCCCTGGGGATCAGGGGGGCCCACTTCGGTTTGATCCGTGCGATCACGGCGATGTAGATGATGTAAAGAGCCACCAGCACCAGGCCTGGGATGACGGCGCCGATGAAGAGATCCCCCACCGACACGCCGATGATGTCCCCCAGGAGAACCAGGACGATGCTGGGGGGGATGATCTGCCCCAGGGTTCCCGAAGCAGAGATGGTTCCCGTGGCCAGTTCGGGCTGGTAGCCGCGCCGCAGCATGGTGGGAAGGCTCAGAAGCCCCATGGTGACCACCGTGGCGCCCACGATACCCGTGGAGGCGCCCAGGAGAGCCCCCACCACCACCACGGAGATGGCCAGCCCGCCCCGCATGCGCCCGAAAAGGAGCGCCATGGTTTCCAGAAGCTCCTCGGCGATCCCGCTTCGTTCCAGCATCACCCCCATGAAGACGAAAAGGGGCACGGCCAAGAGCGTGAAGTTGGTCATCACGCCCCAGATCCGCAGGGGCAGCAGGTTGAAAAAATTCCATCCGAAGCCGATCAGGCCGAAGCACAGGGCGGTTCCCAGCAGGGTGAAGGCCACGGGAAAGCCGAACATGAGGAGGATGGTGAGGACAAGAAACATGATTCCGGGAAGGGATTCCATCATCAGTGCGCGCCCTCCTTCCTTTCCGGATGGAAGTCCGATTCCATCCCTAGAATGACCATGAGGCTTCGAAGGGTGAGGGGAACTCCCTGCAGGGCCACCAGAGCGAAACCGATGGGGATCATGGCCTTCAGGATGTAGCGTGCCGGCAGTCCTCCGGGGTCGGGGGAGCCCTCGTTCACCGCCCAGGAATTCATGACGAACTGCCAGGAGGTGACGATGATGAGATAACATCCGGGAAAGAGCGCCAGGAGGGCGCCGAGGAAGTTGATCCAGGCCTGGGTCTTCTTGCTGAAGCGCTGGTAGAAGACGTCCACGCGCACGTGGTCGTCGTAGAGCAGGGTGTAGCCGGCACCGATGAGGAAGAGCACGCCGAAAAGGTGCCATTCCAGCTCCTGGACGAACACGAAAGTGATCTTGAAAAGATAGCGCATGATCACGTCCACGGTGACCACCAGCACCATGAGGAGCGCCACCCAGGAGACTCCCCGGCCCACGGCCCGGTTCACGGAATCCAGTCTGTCGCAAAACCTGCTGATCCAGTGCATGGGTTTTTCGTCGTCCTCCTTTCTCCAATGGACTCAAAGAGCAAGGGCACAGGATGGAAAGACGGCGGCCCGGTGGCCCCTGGGATCGGCTCCCGCTTCCAGAAGGCCGTCGTCTTCCCGGGCCACGGCGCACACGAAGCCCAGAATCCAGGGCTCCGTCACCGTCACCTTATGGCCCCGCGCCAGCAGTTCGTCTTGCACCGCCTCCGGAATGCGCGATTCCGCCCGGAGAACCCCCGGTTGTGCTTCGTGAGGATGGAAGGTGCCCGGGAAGTGATCGGAACAGACCTTGGGCGCCTCCAGGGCCTCCTGCATGTCCATGCCGAACACCACCCGGTTGAGGAAAAACTGGATGGTCCACTGGTCCTGCTGGTCTCCACCCATGGTGCCGAAGGCCATCCAGGGGCGGCCGTCCCGAAAGGCCAGGGACGGGCTCAGGGTCGTGCGGGGGCGCTTGCCGGGAGCGGCGGCGTTGGGGTGGGCCGGATCCAGATAAAAGGTCTGAAGGCGCGTTCCCAAGGGGAACCCGAGGGAAGGCACCACCTCGTTTCCGGAGATCCAGCCGCCGCTGGGCGTGAGCGCCGCCAGGTTGCCTTCCGCATCCGCCACGGCCACATGGACCGTGCCGTAGCCCCAACTCTTCCAGACAAAGACCCTCTCGGGATCCAAGAGGGCCTGGCCGGCGACCGGGTCGCCCGGCCGGAGATGGGTGTCGGCTCTGCGTGGATCGATCAGTCTGCGGCGCTTTTCGGTGTAGGCCTCGCTCAGCAGGGCGCCCAGGGGCACGTCCACGAACCGCGGATCGGCGTAATACTGTTCCCGGTCGGCAAAGGCGAGTTTGGCCGCTTCCGTCCAGGTATGGAGATAATCGGCGCTGTTGTGTCCCATGGAGGGGAGGTCGAAGCCGTCCAGAAGGCGAAGCATCTGCAAGAAGACAGGGCCCTGGGACCAGGGGCCGCACTTAAAGACCCGGGTGTTACGAAAATCCACGAAGACCGGTTCTTCCAACAGGGTTTCGTAGTCGGCCAGATCGGCCATGGTGAGAAAGCCGTCCCTTTCCTGGACAAACCGTTCGATTTCCCGGGCGATGTCGCCGCGGTAGAAGGCGTCCCGGGCCGCCCGGATCCCCCGCACCCGATCTTCCCCGTGTCCGGCGGCGGCGTCCGAGAGAACGTCCAGGACCCGGCCGTAGGCGGCGTTCACCAGGCGCGTTCCCACCGGAAGGGGTTGATCCTCTTCGGTCATATAGAGGCGGGCGGTCTCCGTCCATTGGTCGGCGAAAAGTCGGGCGTTTTCGCGGATGCCGAACTTGGGCATGTGGACCAGCCCCCGGTGCACGGGAAAGCCATCCAATGCCAACTGGCGGGCAGGCTGGAGAATCTCGGAAAGCGGAAGGCGCCCGAAGCGGGCCAGCATGCCCAACAGTGCCGCCACGGCCGCCGGTGTTCCGGCCACCTCGACCCCCTTGGGTGGTAGAAGGTCCAGACCCCGTTTCCGGTAGGCCTCCAGAGTCGCCCGTTTGGGGGCTTCTGTGTTGCCGTTGACCGAAAAGACCCGGTCCTGGGCTGCGGAATAAAGCAGCATGGGGCATTCGCCCCCGAGGGTGAACATGTGGGGATTCACCAGGCCTTCCACGAAGGTGGCCGCGGCGGCGGCGTCGAAGGCGTTGCCCCCCTTTCGGAAAATTTCCACGGCGGCCTCAGCGGAAAGATAATGTTCCGTGGCCACGGCCCCTCCGAATCCCTGGACGGGATGCAGATGGGTCTTCTGAACCGATCCTGATCCGAAATCGCGCATAACCCCCTCGCCGATCGAACATCGCCATTCGATCCCTACAAGAAACTTCCCTGGATCCCTTCGGGAGGTTGGGGAGTAGGGGAGCTCCGTTCCCCAAGACGCGTCACGGGGTGAATAGCTGAGAGCGGGAGCCCGAAGATCGTTCTTCCGTGGCTGCGGATCGTGCGGAATGCGGGTCACCCCGGAGCTCGCTTCGCGTCCGGCGGGCAGGGGGTTCAGGCCGGCCCTGCACCGTGCCCTCTAAATAATGGAGTCTCCTGGAAAATTCAAGAGTGGACTCGCTGCGTTTCCTGGCGTATAGATGCGCTTTTGGGACCTTGGGGCGGCCAACCGGCCATCCCCGCTTGAAAATCACACCAAGACGGTAGGGTAAAGGCGAATGGAGGCGGCAGCGGTGCGATCCTTCCTCAAAAAGTACTGGTTCCTCACGGGACTCATCCTGGTGTCGGGCCTTACGGTCGCCGATCGGAGCGAGACGGTGGCCCAGGTGGGCCGTTGGCTTCAGGCTCACAGGGGACCGGATCTTGTGATCTTCGCCATCTTTTTCTTCTCCGGTACGGCGCTTCAGACGGAGCAGGTCCGATCCGGGCTCTCCGACTGGCGGGCCACTGCGACGGCCCTGGCCGTCATCTTCGTGGTTTCCCCTCTGTGGGCCCTGGCCCTGGGCCGCCTTCCGCTGCATCCCGGCCTGATGATCGGTCTTTTCCTGGTGGCGGCCATGCCCACCACGCTCAGCAGCGGCGTGGTGATGACCGGCGCTGCAGGCGGAAACATGGCCAATGCGCTCATGATCACCCTGCTGGCCAATTTTTCGGCCATCTTCACGGTGCCGGTGGTGCTCACCTTCCTGGTGGGGGATGCGGCCGGGGCGGCCGGGGTCCTCATCAACAAGACGGCCCTCATGGTCAAGATGGCCAAACTGGTGGCTCTGCCCCTGGGCCTGGGGATCCTGGTGCGCCCCACGTTCCAGGGTGTCTACAAACGCCGCGGCATCAATCCCAATGTGGTGAACGGCTGCTTCATCCTGGCGATTGTGTGGATTGCCGTTTCCAAGTCCAGGCCCACCATTGTGAGCGGGTTGCATCTTTTGCCGTCGGTGGTGCTCCTGGTGGCCGGATTTCATCTGGGCCTGCTGGCCGCGGCGGCCGCTCTGGGGCGTGTCCTGCGCCTGGGTCGAGGGCGGGTGGAATCCGTTCTTTTCATGGGCAGTCAAAAGACGCTTCCCCTTTCGGTACTCATCCAGACGGCCCTTTTTCCCCAATACGGGGAAGCTCTCGTTTTTTGCGTTTGTCATCACGTGATCCATCTCATCATGGACGGCTATCTGGTGGGACGTCTGCAAACTGGACGAAAGGAGTAACGGCTCGTCATGCGTCAGGTGGTGCTGGGAAAGGACGGGATGTCCCTGGAGGAACTGGTGGCGGTGGCCCGGGAAGGCGCCCGGGTCTCCTTGGACGACGAATCCTGGAATCGCTTGGAGAGGGCGCGGGCCCTCATTGACCGTTGGGTGCAGGAAGGACGGGTGATCTACGGGGTCACCACGGGGTTCGGTGCCTTGAGTGATGTGATCATCTCCAAGGAGGAAGCCCGGACGCTTCAGCGCAACATCCTCATGAGCCATTCGGCGGGCGTGGGCCCCGAGCTTCCCGGCGACGAGGTGCGGGCGCTGATGGCCTTGCGACTCAAGGATCTGGCCCGGGGCCATTCGGGCATCCGCCCGGAGACCGCCCGCCGTTTGCTGGAAGTGCTCAATGCGGGGATCCTCCCCGTGGTCCCGGAAAAAGGTTCCGTGGGGGCCAGCGGCGATCTGGCTCCCCTGGCGCACATGAGCCTGGTGCTCATCGGCATGGGCGAGGCCAGGTACCAGGGGGAACGCATGTCGGGTGCGGAGGCCCTGGCCCGGGCCGGTCTCGAGCCCTTGGAACTGGAAGCCTGCGAGGGGCTGGCGCTCGCCAACGGCACCCAGCTCATGACGGCCATCGGTGCCCTGGCCCTCCACGATGCGCTAAGGCTTTCCAAGGCCGCCGACATCGCCGCGTCCATGAGCCTGGAAGTGCTCATGGGGAGCCGCACGGAGTTCGATGCCCGGATCCATCAGGTGCGTCCCCATCCCGGCCAGGCCAAGGCGGCGGAAAACATGCGGCGCATCACCCACAACAGCGACATCATCTCGTCCCACAAGGATTGTTCCCGCGTCCAGGACGCCTACACCCTGCGCTGTTCCCCCCAGGTGCACGGAGCCACCAAGGACGCCTTGGGCTACTGCCGATCCGTTGTGGAAACGGAAATGAATTCGTCCACCAACAACCCGCTCATCTTCGCCGACGACGAACAGTTCCTCCTGGGCGGCAACTTTCACGGTCAGCCCGTGGCCCTGGCCATGGACTTCATGGGCATGGCCGTGGCGGAACTGGCCAACATCTCCGAGCGGAGGGTGGAGCGGCTGGTGAATCCGCAACTGAGCGGGCTGCCGGCCTTTCTGGTGGATCAGGGCGGGCTCCATTCCGGATTCATGATCGCCCAATACACCGCTGCGGCCCTGGTGTCCGAAAACAAGACCCTGGCGCACCCGGCCTGTGTGGATTCCATTCCCACCTCGGCCAACAAGGAAGACCACGTGTCCATGGGCACCATCTCGGCCCGCAAGGCCCGGGAGATCGTGCGGAATGCGGAGCATGTGATCGCCATCGAACTACTGTGCTCCGCCCAGGCCCTGGATCTCTTCACCAACATGAAGCCGGGGGAGGGCACCTGTGCGGCCTACCGGTGCATTCGAAAGGTCATCCCCCATCTGGACCGGGACCGGGTCCTTTCCAGGGACATTGAAGCCATGACCGGCCTCATCCGAGACGGATGGCTGATCCGGGCGGTGGAAGACGCCGTGGGCCCCCTCCACCCATAGCCCCGTGGTCCCAAGAGGTCGTTCATGGGGGAGGGAATCGCGAAGGAGCGCGAGGAAACCATCATCACGGAGGCCCGCGACCCGGCGGGGAGAAGCCTCGGACACGCTCCCCGGATGATGGTTCCGGGGGCCCGCCGGGTCCGACGGCACCGGAGCTTTTAGAGCAAGACTTGCGCCAAAGCCTTTTCAATCTCCGGGTATCGGAAGGAATAGCCGTTTTTCAGCAGGACGCCGGGAAAGACCCGCTGGCCTTCCAGGAGCACGGATCCGAATTCGCCCATGACGAGCTTCAAGACCAGGCCGGGAGTGTGCAGGAAGCTGGGCCGGCGCAGGAGTTTTCCCAAGACATGGGCCAGGGTTTCGTTGCGCACGGGATTGGGGGAACAGAAGTTGACGGGCCCGCGGATATCTTCCCGCTCCATCACGAACAGGACGGCTCCCAGGAGATCCTCCATGTGAATCCACGAAAACCACTGCCTCCCGTGGCCCAACGGGCCGCCCACGAAACGCTTGAAGGCGGGAATCATCTGCCCCAGGGCTCCTCCGGTTTTGCCCAGGATGATACCGAACCGCATGGCCACCACCCGCGCCCCCTTTTCGGCCGCCTTGAAGGCTTCCGTTTCCCAGTCCACACAGACCCTGGCCAGGAAATCGGATCCCGGAGGATCCCCTTCCTGAAGAAACCCGTCTCCGGACGGACCGTAATAGCCCACGGCCGATGCGTTGAGAAGATGGATCGTCCGCCCGGAAGGGAAGGCATCCACCAGGTTCCGGGTGGTGAGGATCCTGGAACTGTAGATGAGCTCTTTGGCCTTGGCGTTCCATCGACGGAAGATGGAGGCGCCCGCCAGGTTCACCACAACGTCTTGGTCCGAAACGGCCTGCTGCCAAGGACCCGGGCGGGTTGTGTCCGCCGACAGGTAACGCACCTGGGATGGGGTGTAGGGGCGCGGCTCCGGAGCGTGATCCACCACGGTCACCTGATGGCCCTTTTCCAGAAGCCGGTTGGAAAGTTGGGTTCCCACAAATCCCAAACCACCCGTGATCAGAATCCTCATGTTCCCTCTCCTTTTTCCGGATTTCGTAATCCGTGAGCCGCTATCCGTCCATTGAGCCTCGTCGCGGCCGGCCCGGGACTCGCCCTCTGCTGCGTTAGTCTTTATTCGCGTTCCTTCGCGGTTCACATTCACAATAACCATGAGAGTCCCGGTTGGGGAGCCTCCAGTGCCCGGCCGCCAGGGTTTCGAATCCCTCCCCGTCCCGCCGTCCCGAGAGGAGAGCGACCTTCCCAAGCCTACTCCCTGCCCCGCACCTGGATGCGTGTCCTGTAATGCAGATTTTTACGGTTTTTGCCATCGTACCTATCTGAATCTAAGCTGTCCAAATGGCCGAAAACGGACCCGCAGGCCTCTTCCCCTGGGAGCGCGGGCTCCCGGCCCGCACGAGAAGTGGGCGAGACGTCCGCGCTTCCAGGAAAACAGCGTTTTCGGACAGCCTCCTCGGAGCTTGTCTAAGAACGTCGCGGACGACCTTTTTCCTCGTAGCGCAGCCCTTTAGGGCTGCGGAGGAACCCCCGGCCGTCGGATAGGCCATCGCGTATTTCCTGTTACTTCATGGAGTTGCGATGAGCCTTCCCGCGGGGCTAAAGCCCCGCGGCTACGAAGTGAACGGAAATTTCCTTTCCTCATGAGTCGGAGGGCCATTGTGGGACAGCCTCCTCGGAGCTTGTCTGAAAATGGCGAATTTGCTTTGTTCACCACCCCTTCGTCATCCCCGCGAAAGCGGGGATCCAGGATGTCCGGCAAGTTATGGACTCCCGCTTGCGCGGGAGTGACGGTTTGAGCACTTCTCGGACAGCCTCCTCGGAGCCTGTCCGAAAATGTTTTTCCGGCTCAAGAGGCCGGGAATTTACGATCACCTCGCAGCCGCGGGGCTTCAGCCCCGCGGACAGGTCCATGGCCACCCCATGTAGTGACATGAAATACATGAGGGCCCATCCAACGTGCGGGGATTCTTCCGCAGCCCTAAAGGGCTGCGCTACGGGAAAAGCAGTCGGTACCGGCGTTCTCGGACGGCCTCCTCGTGCCCCGGCTCCCGAATTCCGAATCCCGAATCACGGATTACGAATCACGGATCACGAAATCGGTTGAAACAAAAGACACAAAGTGGTAGACTCGTTCGTAGTGAAATCATTGCCCTTCTAAGAAATAGGAGGATCTTCAACCCAAAGTAGAGGAGGGGACCATGGCGGATAAGACACACCATCCACTAATTCCCGAACTGAAGGCCCAGATGGAACGGGGCGGATTGAGCCGTCGCGACTTTCTCCGCTATGCCACGCTGCTCGGGCTTTCGGCCACGGTCGCCGGGCGCATGGCCGGCCTCGTCTTGCCCCGTGAAGTGTGGGCGGGGTCCATCCGGCGGGGCGGGATCCTCAAGGTGTCCAGCCAGGTGCACAAGGTGACCCATCCCGCCCAGTTTTCCTGGATCGCCCCGGCCAACCAATTGCGCCACGTGGCCGAGTACCTGACCCTCACCGACAGCGACAACATCACCCACCCGTACCTGCTTGAAAAGTGGGAGGCCTCGGAAGACCTCAAGACATGGACTCTCCATCTTCGCAAGGGGGTCAAGTTTAACAACGGCGATCCGTTCACTGCCGACGATGTCGTTTTTACGCTCGACCAGTGGCTCAACAAGGATGTGGCGTCGTCCATGCTGGGCCTCATGAGCGGATACCTGGACCCCACGGGGATCGAAAAGGTGAATGCACACCAGGTGCGGCTGCATCTCAAGCGTCCGGAAATCGCCGTCCCGGAGCACCTTTTCCACTACCCGGCCCTGGTCCTCAATCACCGCACTTTTGAAGGCGACTTCATCAAGAACCCTCACGGAACCGGCCCCTACACCCTGGTGGAATACCGGGAAGGGGAGCGCTGCGTGCTCAAGGCCCGCTCGGACTATTGGCAAAAGGGAGCGGACGGGAAGCCGCTGCCTTACCTGGAAGGAATGGAGTTCATTGACATGGGCGGTGAGATGGCGCCCCACATCGCGGCCATCAAGACCGGGGAAGTGGATGTGATCGACCCCGGGGACATGGGCGGAACCGACATCTTTCTGGCTCTGAAAGATGACCCCAACATCAGCGTACTTCCGGTAACGACCGGCCAGGTCCGGGTCTTGCGCATGCGCGTGGACATCAAGCCCTGGACGGACAACCGGGTCCGCCAGGCCCTCAAGTTGTGCCAGAACCGGGAAAAGATCCTGGCGCTGGCCTACCACAACCAGGGACTCTTGGGGCAGGACTTCCACGTGTATCCCAAGCATCCGGAATATTGCGAAAAGCCCATCCCGAAATACGATCCGGATCGGGCGCGTGAGCTTCTCAAACAAGCCGGGTATCCCAACGGTCTGGACGTGAATCTGGCGGTGGGAAGCGACTGGTCGGATGTGGTGCGTTACGCCGAAATTCTCAAGGAAGACGCGGCTCCCGCCGGATTTCGCATCCACATCCAGACCATGCCGGCCAGCCAGTACTGGGAAAAATGGACCGAGGTGGACCTGGGGATTACGCCGTGGACCCACCGGCCGCTGGGAACCATGGTTTTGAATCTGGGCTACGTGGCGGACGACGAGGGCAAGCCGGTTCCCTGGAACGAAACCCGATGGGTGGACAAGGAATTCTGTGACCTGGTGGCCAAGGCCAGCGGCATCCTGGACGTGGAGGAACGCCGGAAGGTGTTCTGCATCCTGGAGGAGATCATGATGGAGCGCGGGCCTGTGGGGATTTCCTACTGGCGAAACGTGTGGACCAGTGCCCGAACGTGGGTGCACAACCTCAAGGCCCATCCGACCAACTACCTGCTGACCCATGAGGTCTGGCTGAGTAAACGGACGTCCTGATGCTCGTATTCATCCTTCGCCGAGTGCTGCTTCTGCTGCTCACCATGCTCCTGGTGTCGGTGGCGGTCTTTCTCATCACCGAGGCCTCCCCGGGCAACGTGGCTCGAAATGTTCTGGGAAGTTTCGTTACTCCGGAACAGGAGGCCTCCTTCCTGAACCAACTGGGATTGGATGAGCCCGCTCCCGTCCGTTATCTCCATTGGTTGGTGGGGAGCGATTGGCGTGCGCGCCGACGGGTGGGCCTGCAGCTCCAACGCCTGGTCACCGAGAAAGGTTTTGTGGAATGGTGGGCTGCCCTTCCGGACGGGAACCTGGTGCGCTGGAAGCTGGATGGAGATACCCTGATTGCGCAGATCCGGCGACCCGACGGGGCGGTGGAGGAAGTTCCCGACAACGGCCGGTGGCGGAAACGTGCCGACGGTTCTTCCTATTTCTGGGGATTGGACGCCCACAATCGGGCGGTGCTCTGGGAGAAGGGAACCGAGCGCAAGGCCTGGGTCTTCGTGGTGGGAAGCGGCTGGAAGGAGGTGTCCGGCGGAGCCATGGACTACCTTCCCTTGAAGAAGGGATTTCTTCGGGGGGATCCGGGCGTTTCCCTGCGAACCGGCCGCCCCGTGGCCAAGAGCCTCTTCATTCGCCTTCGCAACTCCCTGGTGTTGGCGGGAATCGCCTTTGCGGTGGTGATGCCCCTGGCGCTTGCCCTGGGCATCGCCGCCGGCCTCCGGGAAGGAAGCGCCCTGGATCGATCCCTTTCCGTGGGCGGGATGGTCTTTTCCGTCATCCCCGAATTCGCCATGGGAATCTTTCTGATCCTCATCTTCGCCCTCTGGCTGGGCTGGCTGCCTGGAGCCACGGTCTTCGGCGAGAAGGCTCCCTGGCAGCGTCCGGACATGCTGGTGCTGCCGGTACTCACCCTCACCCTGATCGAACTGGGTTATGTCCTTCGCATCACGCGGGCGAGCATGGTGGAGGTGATGCGCTCGCCTTATATCCGCACGGCCTTCATCAAGGGGCTTCCCTACCGCAGGGTCGTCTTCCAACACGCCGTTCGCAATGCCCTGATCGCCCCCATCACGGTGATCATGCTCCATGTCAACTGGCTTTTGGGCGGCATTGTGGTGGTGGAGGTGGTCTTCGGCTATCCGGGCTTGGGGAAGTACCTTTTGGATTCGGCACTTTACAAGGATATCAACGCCCTGGAGGCCGGGGCCATGATCATGGTGGTGGTGGCGGTGGGAACCCAGCTCGTCGCCGATATTCTCTATACGTTTCTGAACCCGAGAATCCGTTACCGCTGAAAGGGCGCGCGAGGGAGGTATGTTGCAGGTTGCGCAAGGGACGTCGCAAGGGAAGACGACCCGACGGACGGGCCGGAGGCTTTTCCTGGGAATTCGAAGAACGTTTGCGCTCATTTTCGCCTCCCGAACCGCCACGGTCGGCTTTTTCATCGTGGCTTTCTGGGTGTCGGCCGCGGTTTTCGCCCCTCTGCTGACGCCCTATTCCCCCACCTACCAGGACTGGAAAGCCCCCAACCAGGGCCCCAGTGCGGCCCACCCGCTGGGAACCGACGAACTGGGGCGGGATTTGTGGGCGCGCTTGCTCTACGGGGCCCGCATTGTGCTGGTGGTGCTGCCCGTGTCCCCCGATCTGTGGCTTCCCGGAGGTACGGCCCTGTGGGGAGTGGCCGCTTCGCTGGCGCTCGGAGCCTTTCTGGGCCTGGTCAGCGGCTACAAGGGCGGGTGGATCGACGAGGTGGTGATGCGGCTGCTGGACGCCATGATGGCCGTTCCCGTCATCCTGCTCTACCTGATTTTCGTGGCCGCCATGGGGGCGTCGGCGGTCAATGTGGTGCTGGCCATCGCCATCGTGGGAACCCCGGGGATCGCCCGCCTGGTGCGGGGGCTCACCCTGGACATCCGAACCCGGGACTACGTGCGGGCGGCGGAAACGCGGGGCGAAAGCCCCTGGTACGTCATGTTCGTGGAAATCCTTCCCAACGCCAAAGGCCCCATCATCATCGACGCCATGCTCCGGGTGGGTTACGCCATCTTCGCCATGGGGACGTTGGGTTTTCTCGGATTGGGCCTTCCGCCCCCGTCCCCGGACTGGGGGTCCATGGTGGCCAAGGGCCGGGAATTCATTCTGGCGGGCTCCCCTTGGGCGGCCCTGTGGCCGTCGGTGGCCATCGCCTCTTTGGTCGTGGGGCTCAATCTCCTGGCCGACGGTCTCCGGGAGGAAGCCATGAGGTACCAATAGGATGCAGGTGGAGATAAGCCCCGGCCTGTAGGGGCGAATAATCATTCGCCCCTATAGGGACCTGTTTTCCAAGGGAGCGGTTCATCCTTGGTTGTCACGGAGTCCCCGTGATGAGGGGGCGATGTGAAAGGAAACCGCCAGTGAACGCATATAGACGCCAATGGAAAAGCCTGGTGTGTGGGAGCGGCGCAAGAGCGACCATGAACGCCAGGTTCCCGACTCATCGGATGCAAATGGAGCCCATGCCATGAGCCCGTCAAGCCCCTCCACGGACTGCCTCCTGGAGGTCGAACATCTCTTTGTCAGCTACAAGACCCGCAAGGGATGGATTCCCGCCGTCAAGGATGTCTCTTTTTCCATCGGCCCGGGCGAGACGCTGGGCCTGGTGGGGGAGTCGGGCTGCGGCAAGTCCACCGTGGCCTTTTCTCTCGTGAACTTTTTGGGTTCCAACGGCCGGATCGTATCGGGGAGCATCCGGTTCGAAGGATCCGAACTGGTGGGGCGTTCTCGACGGGAGCTGAACCGATTGCGGGGTAACCGCATCTCCATGGTGTATCAAAATCCCATGTCGGCCCTGAATCCCACCCTGCGGATCGGGGAACAGCTGGCGGAGGTGCTCACCTGCCATCGCCAGATTCCCAAAGCGGAAGCCCGAGACCGGGCGGCGGCCATGCTGCGCCGCGTGTATATGCCGGATCCGGAACAGGTCATGGACCGCTATCCCCACCAACTGTCGGGGGGGCAGCAGCAGCGGGTGGTCATCGCCATGGCCATGCTGAACCGCCCGGCCCTGCTCATCATGGACGAACCGACCACCGCCCTGGACGTGACCGTGGAAGCGGCGGTCCTGGATCTGGTGGAAGATCTCAAGGAGGAATACGGAACGAGCATCCTTTTTATCACGCACAACCTGGGAGTGGTGGCGCGGGTGAGCGACAAGCTTTGTGTCATGTACGCGGGGGAGGTGGTGGAACAGGGACCGGTGGAGACCGTTTTCACCCATGCGGCCCATCCCTATACCCGAGGCCTCCTGGGCTGTGTGCCCCGGCTGGGGAGCACCAAGAAGGTGTTTTCCCTGGATCCGATTCCAGGCAGGGTACCCGCTCCGTGGGAACGACCGGATGATGCCTGTGTGTTCGCTCCCCGTTGCCGACATGCCCTGGACAGCTGCCGGCAGCAAAAGCCACCGTGGATGGATGTACGGACGGGACATGGAGCTCGCTGCCTCCTGGCGGTGGATTTGACCGAGAAGCCGCTCCAACTGCGGGGGGTTCCTAGCGGGCCAACGGATGCTCACATGGAAACGCCGGAGGAGGATCACCCCCTTTTGCAGATGCAGGATGTGCGGGTTTACTACGAACAGAGAAAAACGAGTCTCAGGGCACTTTTCGGGCTGGGAGGCAAGGACTATGTGCGGGCCGTGGACCGGGTCAGCCTGTCGGTTCCCCGGGGCCGCACCCTGGGCATCGTGGGGGAGTCGGGCTGCGGCAAGTCCAGCCTGCTCAAGGCCATCATCGGCCTGGAAAGGTTGAGCGGCGGACGTTTGGAATTCTTGGGCGTGGACATCGGCAAAACGGTTCGCCATCGGGATCTGGAGGTGATCCGTGAAATCCAGATGGTCTTTCAAAATCCGGACGCCACCCTCAATCCCTCCTATTCAGTGGGTAAACAGATCGCCCGGCCGATTCGCCGGTTCCGGACCGTCCCCAAGGGGCAGGTGCGCACCGAAGTGGTGCGACTGCTCCAAGCCGTGCGCCTGGGTCCCGAATATTATGACCGCTATCCCAGGCAACTGAGCGGCGGGGAAAAGCAACGGGTGGGGATCGCCCGGGCCCTCGCCAGTCGCCCGGACTTGGTCCTTTGCGACGAGCCGGTCTCGGCCCTGGACGTCTCCGTCCAGGCCGCGGTGCTCAACCTACTCATGGAAATACAGCGGGAACTGGGAACCACGCTTCTTTTCATCGCCCATGATCTCAGCGTGGTGAGGTACTTTTCCGATGACGTGGCCGTGATGTATCTGGGGCAGATCGTGGAGCGGGGTCCCGCCGAGGCCATCTATGCTCCTCCCTATCACCCCTATACGGAAGCCCTCCTTTCCGCGGTTCCCATTCCGGATCCGTCGGCGCGACAGAAACGAATTCGGCTGGGGGGAAACGTTCCCAGCCCTTTGGACCCGCCGTCCGGATGCCGCTTTCACACCCGCTGTCCCCGACGGGATCTGCTCGGCGATGAAAGGCACCTCTGTGAGCAGGAGCCGCCTCCGTGGCGCCGGGCGGGCCAGGATCACTTCATTGCCTGCCACATTCCATTGGAAGTTCTCACCGCCCTGGATCCGGTGTTGCATCAAGTGTCTTAACCCATAAAGAAACCCGCCTTGGCGGCGGGTTTCTTATCCATAAAAGAGAAAAATGCCGGAAATTTATTCTTCGTAGTAGGCGCACTTTTCGCAAGTGAAGCCGCTCCACATGCCCTTGGCGGCCTTGTCCAGGCAGTCGTCGTAGAAAAGGCAGTCGAAGTTCCGAAGGCCCTTGCCCTCCTTGCACTTCACGGGATTGGGTATGGCCTGAGGGGCCGCCGTGGCCACGGCTCTCTGAAGGTCCTTTTGCATGACGGTCATTCCTCCCTACCTACCGAATATGTTCACTGACTCCTTCGTAGATAAGTCTTTCCGGTTTCGTTCGCAAGAGATGGGGAAGCTCCTCACTTTCTGTCCACCGATCGGTTGCACAAACACCCAAGAAGCAGCAGTCCAGCAGCGGCCAGAAGCCAGCACGCCAGATCCATAAAAACCTCCGTCGTTCAGTTGACGATCTTTTCCAAGGGCGTCGGTAGATATCCCCATTCCCCCTCTGCGTCAAGAACTTTGTGGCTCGGGGCGGCTCAGAGCAAAAATGCCCCCGTCCACAAACGGTTTGAGGCCCTCGGCGGCCAATTGGCAGCTCAAGAGCGGGTGCCCCGAGCTGATGTTGAGTTCCGTCCACCGGAAAAGGGCCTCCTCGGCCACGATGCAAAGGGGAGGACTCTTCAGGCCGAACGGAGCCACGGCCCCCACCCGGTAGCCCGTGACCTCCGGGATTTTCTCCGGGCGCATGAGGGAGAGCCTGTGCCCGGTCCTTCGGCGTACGGTCTGGATGTCCAGGCGCCGATCCCCGGGCACCAGCGCCAGCACGTAGGATCCTTCCTTGCCCCCAAGGGCCATGGCCTTGACCACCTGGCCCGGGTGGATGCCCGCCTGCTCGGCCACGTCCCGGGCGGTCAAGGCCGGGGTGGGGTGCTCGATGCGGCGGTAAGGGATGCGCTGATCGTCCAGGAACCGGGTGACGGGTGTCTCCCGCGGCGGACCGCCCCCATCCGCTCCGTTAGCGCCCATGGCATTTCTCCTGGAACTCGACGGTAATTCTTTCAATGGCTTGCCGGATCGGATCCGGCACGGAAGGCGGAACGTGATTGGTCAGGATTTCCCGAACTTCGGCCCGGGCTCGATCCAGCAAGGTGGTTTTTCCTCCGCCGGCCCACTTTTCGTAGCTTCCCCGGTAGATCAGCCTCGGCCTCCACTGGGTGGCCCTCAG
This sequence comes from Desulfacinum sp., assembly GCA_014359885.1. GTDB lineage: Bacteria > Desulfobacterota > Syntrophobacteria > Syntrophobacterales > DSM-9756 > Desulfacinum. The sequence continues at coordinate 21,938 of JACIYN010000005.1, read as the reverse complement.
GTGTTTCAGTGTATGGGGATGAACCAGAAAATGCCCGCCGGGGCCCACGTCCCCGATGGCGTCCACGGCCAGGTGTTCGGGGTCCGTGGGGATGCCCCGGGCCATGCGACGGATCTGATCGATGAATTCGTCCACCAGGACGATCATTTCCAGGGAGCCGGTACGGCCGAAATCCAGGTAACCCACATCGTGGTTCAGGTTGGCTCCCAGAAAGGTGGCGATGAAGGTGAGAAGGCCCGCCTCGTAGGTGGCCTGGCCGTCCGGCACCTGGGAATCGCTGGTGCCCGCATAGCCCCAGCTGGGCAGGTCGAAATAATGGCTCATTTCGATCATGGCCCCGTAAGCCATGTAGTATTCCGGAGCATTGTAGGAACACTGGCTGGTGGACATGTCCAGCACGGCCGGGCCCATCCCCATGAGAAACGGGGCGCCGGGGTTTTTCAGCTGGTGGATGACCAGTCCCGCGAGGCATTCGGCGAGCCCCTGCACCACGTGCCCCGCTAGGCTCATGGGGGCCGTGGAGCCGGCAATGGGAGCCGGCGAGTAAATGGCGGGAATGCCCTTGTCGGCGCAAAAAAGGAGCTTATTGAGACTGGGGACCGGATGGGTCAGGGGGCTGATGGGTTCGGCGTAGTGAATCAGATAGGGTTTTTCCCGAAGGGCCTGCTCGCCGCCCCGCACCGCGCAGCCGATTTCCCACATGGCCTCCAGATCGCCGCGGTCTTCCGCCGTGCAAACGATGGGCTTTCGGCACGAAAGGACCATGGCTTCGAAACTCTTGAGATAGGCGGCGTGGGGGGAAATCTCCGCAGGATGGGCAAAGCTCATGATGAAGTCGATATTTTTCAGGGCGTCGCAAAGTCGGGCCGCCCGGACCACGTCATCCAAACGGCAGGGATGGCGTTCCCCCGATTCGGGATCCAGGTTGTAGATGAGGTCGGAGCCGGTCCCGAAATAGGCCCGACGTCCTCCCAGGTCCATCACGTGGGCCCCTTCCCGGTCATAGACGGCGATGTTCTTGGGGGCCGTCTCCAGGGCTTTGTCCACCAGGGAAGCCGGGATGAATAGACGGTTTCCTTCCCCTTCCCGTGCCCCGGCCTGAAGAAGGAGCGAACGGGCCTCCTCCTGGAGCACTTCCATGCCCACCGATTCCATGACCCGCAGGGCGGCCCCATGGATGTTCTTCTTTTGCTCTTCATTGAGAAACTGCAGGCGAGGTAGGAACTCCCCGGTCGGTGTCATGAATCCATCCGTCCTTTCTGGTGTCGGGTCCACGTTAAGATCCAAGAAGCCGCTTCGGGCAAGGCCGGAGGTTGCGGGATGCCTTGCGGCGACCAGCCCATGCATTGGAAAAAATCTCGGCGCATGCGCTCCAGCACGTCCTTCAGATCCGATGGCGATCCGTCCGGACCCGGAAAGAGCCGGACCATCTCCGGCAAGCTGCCCTCCGTCGGGTCCAGACCGCGTCCTACATTATAAAGCTGTTCCAAGTCCAGGATTCTCTTGCCGGCTTCGAACAGATCGCCGGCTCCCAGATCCAGACCGGCGAGCGCCCGCACCAGTTCAGCTTCCCTCTCCAAGTCGAACCCCCCCGCGAGGCTGAGGACGGGCACCTTGCACAGCCCCAGGGCATCCACCACGGCGCTCACCACCATGGACCGTGCCACCAGGGCGGCCTTGCCCTCCGGGCGAAGCGGGTCCACGGCCTGCGGTGTCCCCACCTTCCGGGCCGCTTCCTGCGGGGACCAGCGGTATTCAGGCGTGGCATAGACGCTGGTGAAATCCGCGCCCCGCGTGGAAACCAGGTAGCCCAGGGCCGTGGCCATGGAATTGCGGGGATGGTAGGCGGGCATCTCAAGGCCGTGCACCTGGGGGGCGTATCGTTCTGCCCCGCGACCGATGGCCGCGGCGGCCCGATGAACACCCTGACCGAGCACCGCCCCGAGGCCCCGGCCCCACGCCATATCGTACAGGAGCCTTTCCAGGACGGCCGGATCCCCCCATGGAAGATCCAACCCGTCCGTGTCCTCCCGGGTCAACAGGCCCCGTTCGAAAAGATCCATGGCAAAGGCGACGGCCGTCCCGGCGGATATGGCGTCCAGCCCCAGGCGGGAACAGAGGTTGTGCAACCGAACCACTTCTTCGGGATCGGCCAGCCCGCACTTGGGTCCGAGGGCGATGGCCGTTTCGAATTCGGGGCGGGCCAGAGGTTCCAAATCGCCGCGGTCTTCCCGGGGTAGGCGGAGTTCCGCCTTGCAATGGACCGGGCAGCGGTAACAGGTTTTTCGCCGGGCGGTGAGAGGCGCCCATCGTTGGGGATCGAAAGCCTGAACGCCGGCAAATCGGTTTTCCTGAAAATTGCGGGTGGCCAGAAGCCCCCGTTCGTCGCACCAGCCCACATAGCCCGCGCTACCGTGCGTCGAGAAGGCGCTGTATTCCGGGGACTGGCGAATGAGGCGAACGTAGCGGGCGGCGGCTTCCTGCGCGGCGCGCGGGAACCGTACGGGATCGCCCGGCGCTTCCACCACCACGGCCTTGAGGTTCTTGGATCCCATGACGGCCCCCAGGCCGGTTCGGCCCGCCGCATGATCGGCGCCGCTCATGATGCAGGCCATGGGGACGGCTCGCTCCCCGGCCGGCCCGATGACCAACGCTTCCGCCCCCGGTCGATTCCTGCCGCCCAGAAGCGCCCTGTGGGTTTCGAACGTATCGAGTCCCCACAAGTCCTCAGCGGATTCGATCCGCACACCGCTCTTTCCGATCCGAAGGAGGGCGGGCCGAGGGCTCTTGCCGCGGAGGATGAGGGTCTGGATGCCGTGGTGGCGCAGATGGGCTCCGAAATGCCCTCCCACGCTGGAGCTTCCCAGAAGACCGGTGAGGGGCGACGGGGCGCTCAAGTGAAGGCGCGAAGACGCCGGGGCCGCCGTGCCCGTAAGGAGCCCGCAGGAAAGGATCAGCACGCTGTCCGGATCCAGAGGCCCCGTGCCGGGCCGGGTGTGCTCCATGAGGAGCCGGATGTTGATGCCCCGCCCGGCCAAGTAAGTGCGAATCCATGTGGGGGGGTAGGGAAGGCTGATGGTTGCCGATTCGGTCAGATCTACAATGACAACGCGACCCGGTTTGTCCACTCTCCTTCACCTCCCTTGGAATTGTGACCCGAAGAGCCTTTTAGCCAATGGGGACGGAGAAGGTCAAAGCAAAAGGCTGAGAGCTCGTCCGAGGACAGGCTTTCGGCTGGAACCGGTCAAGGATCTGACATCTTTCGTAGCCGCGGGGCTTCAGCCCCGCGGAAAAGGGGGCCTCACAGCCCAATGAACCCCTCATCGACTTTTTACATAAGCCCCCATCACGGACGGCCCGTGACGACGAAGGATGAAACACACCTTTGGGAGGCAGTCCCCTGTAGGGGCGAATGATTATTCGCCCCTACAGGCGGTGCGCACGAACGGAACGAGGTCGCATTTCAGATAAGGTGAAAGGCAACACGCGATAGGCCATCCGACGTTCGGGGATTATTCCGAAGCCCCAAAGGGCTGCGCTACGAGATAAGCGGTCATTCCCGGCGTTTTCAGACAAGACCCTTGAAAAGGGTTTGACTTGTCATGAACCCTTGTTCAGAATATGAGTGAATGTTCATGGACGGGCGTAAAGCCCGCCCGCTGGAACCTGGCGATAGGGAAGGATCGACCAATTGAGGCCCCAGAAAGCCGCGGGCTTAGCCTGTCGGGGCGACGCAGAAAAGGATGCCATGGCTGAAAAGCATCTGAGCCGCCGGGAACGGGAAACGTTGCGATACCGTGAGGAGGTCCTCCAGGTGGCCCTCCGGCTCTTTTCCGAAAAGGGCTATCACCGGGTGTCCATGCGGGAGATCGCCGAAAAGGCGGAGTTTTCCGTGGGAACCCTCTACAATCTCTTCAAGAACAAGGAAGACATCTACCGGGCCATCATCGTGGAGGTGGCGGACCGGTTCGAGGCGGCGGCGGGAGGTGCCCTGCGGGGGCCGGGGAACGCCCTGGAAAGGATCCGGGCGTTCATCACGGCGTGCGCCCGCGTGGTGGAAAAAAACGCGCCTGTCATTCGTCTTTATCTGACGCTCACCCGGGGGACGGCTCTCAACTTCAAGGCCGGATTCGACGAGGAGGTTCGGGCTCGGGACCGAAGGATTCTGCGCCTTTTGTCGGATGTTCTGGAGGAAGGGCAAGGGGAAGGCTTTTTTCGCGGGGATGTGGATGCAGAAGATCTGGCGGTGGCTCTGGACGAACTCTTGTGCGCTTTCTTACTTAAGTGCATAGAGGAGGGCGAGGGGTGCCGTCCGGAGGACTACGGTGCCGTAGCGGAAGAGGTGTTCCTGAGGGGGGCTTTGGCGCCCGTCCATGGGATGGGAATCGTGAAGGAATGTCCATGCACATGATCCCAAGGGGATGGCTCTTTCCAACCGCCGAAAGAATCAATCCATTGGGGCATGCATGGTGTCGGGGAGCCTGTCGCCGCGGTCTTGGGCAGGATGGAGGGGTGTCGTGGGAGAAAGCGCCGTGATCCTTGATGTATCTGTTCGGTTTTGTCGGGAAAGGGACCGGAAAGGAGCGGGATGAATGTGGAAACGGCTCTACGCCGCGAAGGCGCTGTGGGCTGTGGTGCTGGCCATGGCGGTCTGTCTGGGCCTCGGCACCGACTGTCTGGCGGAGGGGTCCGGGGAGGTTCTGACCCTTCAGGATGCCCTTCGGGAGGCGCTTTCCAACGATCATCTTATCAAGGAAGCCAGGGAACTGGAGCGGGCCGCGGCGGAGGGCCTCAAGGAGGCGAAAGCAGCTCTTCTTCCCACCTTTTCCGCCCACTACGAATACTTTCGCCTGGAGGACAACCCCTACGCCATCTTCAAGACCGGCCTGGGAAGTCAGGAAGTGGAAGTGGGCCACCGGAACCAATTCACCTGGGATCTGACGGTCTCCCAGCCGCTCTTTACGGGGTTCGCCCTGGTGACGAAAAAGAAGATCGCCGCCCTGGATCTGGCCCGCTCCGAGGTTCAGAAGGAGCAAGCGGTCCTGGACGTGTCCAAGAGGGTGAAGACGGCCTATTTCCGTGTTCTTCTGGCCCGGAGATTCCTGGAGGTGGCCTCCGAGGAGGAAACCCAACTGGCGGCCCATCTTCGGGATGCCGAGAAATTCTACGAACAAGGTTTGATCCCCTTCAATGACGTTCTGAAATCCCGGGTGGCCCTGGCCCAAGCGCGCCAGACCAAGGTTCGGCGCGCGAAGGATGTGGAAGTGGCCACGGCGGATCTCAATCGCTTGCTGGGCCGCCCGCTCAACGCCCCCACGCGGGTGGCCGACGTGGTGCGCTTTTCTCCCGGCGCGTACCCCCTGGAAGCGCTCATGGACGAAGCGGTGCGCCAACGGCCGGAGCTGCGTGTGCTGAGGCTGGCCGTGGAGCAGGCCCGGGAGGGGGTGCGGCTGGCGGCCAGCGAGTTGTATCCCAAGATCTTCCTCGTGGGGCGCCTGGAACGAAGCGGCAAGGATCCGCTGGGTGAGGAGAACGACTACCAGAATCCCGACACCACCGCGCTGGGTGTGCGCTTGGAATGGCCTTTCTTCGAATGGGGAAGGACGCGGGCGGCCGTCCGGCGACAGGAAGCGACGGCCCGGAGCCTCGCGGAGCGTCTGGCGGACATCGAAGAGAGTGTGCGCCTAGAGGTGAAGGCGGCGGTGGCCGATTTGGAGGTGGCCCAGGCCAACGTGGAAACGGCTGTGGCGGCCCTGGAACAAGCCCGGGAGAATCTTCGCATCACGCGCCTCCAGTACCGCCAGCAGGTGACCACCTCCACCGAGGTCCTGGACGCCCGGGCCTATCTCACCCAGGCGGAAGCCAACTACTACGGTGCCCATTACGGCTGGCACCTGGCCCGCGCGGAGCTGGATCGGGCCCTCGGGCGCCAGTGAAATAAACGATCAAAAGCTTTCTTTTCCGCTGAGAGTGCAAGAGATCCGGAGATGCGCATGACGGACGAGTCTTCCAGAAAATCCAAGGGATGGGGCACCATCGGGGTTGTCGCGGTGGCCGTTGCTTTTCTGGCGGTGGCGGGCTTCAATTTCTGGCGGCTTTACAGCCGGGAAGAGCCGCGGGAGGAGGCTCTAACGCGAGTCCCCGTGTCCGTGATCGAGGCGCGGATGGGGGATGTGGAACGGTGGCTTGAAACCACGGGCGATCTGCGGCCGCTGCAGGATGTTTTCCTGTATCCCACCGTGAGCGGCAAGAGGGTTCTGGAGATCACGGCGGAACGAGGCGAGCGCGTTCGGGCGGGGCAGGTCCTGGTGCGGCTGGACGATGCGGAGATCCGGGCCCGGTTGGACCAGGCGCGGGCTGCGGTGGAAGCGGCGGCCACCCAGGTGGGGCTTCTGGAAAGGGATCGGGCCCGTTTCGAGGCCCTCTACAAGGAAAAGGCGGTGGCCCGGCAGCGGCTGGATCGAATCCGCAGCGAGCACGAAGCTGCCCTGGCCCGGTTGAAAGAAGCCCGGTCGGCCCTGGAGGCCCTGCAGGTTCTCCACGGGGACTTCACGCTGAAGGCTCCCATGGACGGCCTGCTCGCGGACCGCTACCTGGATCCCGGCAACATGACCGATACCAAGAAACCGGTGGTCCGGATCACCACCGAAGACCGCCTCAAGGTGGTCTTCCAGGTGTCCGAACCGGATTTTCCTCTGATCCGGGAAGGAATGCCAGCGGAATGCCGGGTGGCGGCCTACCCGGCGCGGGTCTTCCGCGGCCGGGTTCAGGTGCTCACCCCGGTGCTGGATCCGGTGACGCGAACGGCACAGGCCGAACTCCACGTGCCCAACCCGGACCTGGCGCTCCGCTCGGGCATGTTCGCCCATGTGCGCCTCTTCCTGGGCAGCCGCCGGGCGCTGGTCATCGAAAGGGATGCGGTGCTGCGGGTTCCCGGGACGGGCACCCCGTATGTCTTCGTGGTTCGGGATGGCAAGGCGGTTTTACGCAATGTTCGGTTGGGTGCGGAACGGGAGACCCTGGTGGAAGTCGTGGAAGGGCTTCAAGAAGGAGACCGGGTGGTGGTCCGGGGCCAGAACCAGCTGAGCGAAGGGGTTCCGGTGGAGGTTGTGCAGGGGGAGGGGAGCTGAGTCCATGCGACTGCCCGAATTTGCCGTTCGACAACCCGTGGCCACGCTCATGTTCCTTCTGGCCGGCCTGCTGCTCGGGATGCTCTCCCTTTTTCGAATCAGCATCGACATGTTTCCCGATATCAGCCCGCCGGTGGTTTCCATTCTCACCACCTGGCCCGGCGCCAGCGCCTCCGACGTGGAAACGGAGGTGACCGAGGTGATCGAGGACCAGGTGAACACGGTGAGCAACCTGGACACCCTCACTTCCAAGTCCCTGGACAACCTGTCCGTGGTGGTCTGTCGCTTCGACTGGGGGACCGATCTTTCCGAAGCCACCAACGATATCCGGGACTGGCTGGAGCGGGCCAAGAGGGATCTGCCTCCCGACGTGGAAACCCCCGTGCTCTACAAGTTCAGCAGCGCCACGGCGCCCATCTTCTTCATGACCATCACGGCCGACGCCAGCTGGCCGCGCCTCTATCACCTGGTGGACAAGACCATTTCCGATGAACTGAAGCGGGTTCCGGGCGTGGGGGCGATTCAGCTCTACGGGGGGCTCCGGCGCCGCATCAACGTCTATTTCGACCTGGACAAGGTGGAAGGCTACGGGTTGAACCTGGAACAGATCAACCGGGTCTTGGCGGCGGAGAATGTGAGCGTGCCGGCCGGGAACATCAAGGCGGGGCGGAGGGAATACTTCGTGCGCGTGCCGGCCCGCTACGAGAACGCCGCCCAGATGGCCGATACCGTGGTGGGATTTTTCCAGGGCAAGCCCGTGTACCTGAGGGATGTGGCACAGGTGGAAGACGGCTTCAAGCCCATGGAATTGAACGGCTGGGGGGACGGAAAGCCCGCCATCGTGCTCATCCTGCAAAAACAGACGGGTGAAAACACGGTGGAGGTCTCCCGGCGCGTGCGCCGAAAAGTGGCCCAGATTCAAGAGAGGCTCCCCAGCGATGTGAAGATCCACATCGTGATGGACACTTCGGAGAACATCCTCACGTCCATCTACAACCTGAGGAACACGCTCCTTTACGGCATCGTGCTGGTGGTGCTGGTCACGGTGGCCTTCCTTCGGCAGGTGCGCTCGGCTCTTATCATCGCCCTGAGCATTCCCTTTTCCTTGGTCCTTTCCTTCATCTTTCTCTACTTTTCCGGCTACACCATCAACCTGGTCTCGCTCATGTCCCTGGCCATCGCTTCGGGCATGGTGGTGGACAACGGCATTGTGGTCTTGGAAAACATCGTGCGCTACCTGGAAAAAGGCGGGCGCCGGACCACGGCGGCCATGTTCGGGGCGAGCGAGATGGGCCTGGCCATCACGGCATCCACCCTGACCACGGTGGTGGTCTTCGTCCCGCTCATGTTCCTCACCGGATTGGCCGGCATCATCTTCCAGCAGTTGGGGTTTGTGGTGGTGGTCACGCTGGTGGCCTCCCTGGTGACGGCCCTGACTTTGACGCCCATGCTCTCTTCCAAGTGGCTGCATCGGGACCAGTTCGACCGGTCCAGGCACCGCGGCCCGGCCGGGGCGGCCTACCGGTGGAGCGAAAGGGCCTTCGAGATCCTGGAAGGGCGCTATCAGGCGATCCTGGCGTGGAGTCTTTCGCACCGCAAGACCGTCTTCTTTCTGGCGGTGGCGGTCTTTGTGAGCGGGCTTTCCCTGGTTCCGTTCCTTTCCACGTCCTTTATGCCCGAGGTGGACTCGGGGGACGTGAGCGTGGATTTCCGCCTCCCCGAAGGTACCCGGATCGAAGAGACCAACCGGGTGGTGGAGGCCATCCAGAAAAACATCGAGAAGGTGGTGCGTCCCGAGGAGTTTCGCCACTCCTATGCCTTCGACGGACAGTCGGAAGAGGGCATCGGCGTGGCTCTCGGTTTCGAGGAAGGGGCCAACGTGGGGGAGATCGGTTTCAAACTGGTGGACCGCGATAAGCGGGATCGGAGCGCCAAGGAGATCGCGGCCCTGCTGCGCGAGGAGGTCCAGAAGATCCCGGGGATCAGCCGCATCATGGTGAGCGCCGTGGATCCCATCTCGTCCATCCTCAAGGGGCGGGGGAAGGCGGTTTCCCTGGAGATTCAGGGATCGGACATGGACGTGCTCATGGACGTGGCGCGCCGCGTGGAGGCCGTCTTTCTCACGATTCCGGGCCTGGTGGACGTGGAGATCAGCCAGAAACCCCCACGCCCGGAGCTGTGGGTGGAGGTGGACCGGGAAAAGGCGGCGTCCATGGGGCTGCGCGTGGCCCAGGTGGCGGCGGTCCTGAGAAACTACTTTTACGGCAAGGAAGCCAGCCTGTACCGGGATGCCGGCGACAGCTTCGAGATCTTCACGCGCCTTTCGCAGAAGGACAAGAACCGCCTGGAAAACCTGCTTCGCGTGCCCGTAACCCTTCCCGACGGGCGCCAGGTTCCCCTCAAGAACCTGGTCCGGGTTCGTGAAGGGCAGGGGCCCATCGAAATCGAGCGCAAAAACCGCCAGAAGATCGTGAAGGTGGAAGCGGACCTGTGGCAAAGATCCCTGGGATCGGCCAGCGCCGAGATCCGGGAAAAGCTCAAAGGGCTGGATCTTCCGGAGGGAGTTAGCGTGGGATTCGGCGGCGATGTGGAGGAGCAGCAGAAGGCCTTCCGGGAACTCACCACCCTTTTCGTTCTCGGAATCGTGCTGGTTTACATGGTCATGGCCTCGCTTTTCGGCAATCTCAGGGATCCTCTCATCATCATGTTTTCCGTTCCCTTCGCCGTGACGGGGGTGTTGTACGCGTTCTACTTGACCGACACCACCCTGGGCATCGTCTCCTTCATGGGAGTGGTCATGCTGGTGGGGATCGTGGTCAACAACGGCATCGTCCTGCTGGACTACACGCACTTGTTGGAAAAGAGGGGGTTGGATCTTTTCCATGCGGTGACCCGGGCGGGGAGAAGCCGGCTTCGTCCCGTGCTCATGACGACGCTCACCACCTTTTTCGGGATGCTTCCCATGGCGGTGTCCCGCAGCGTGGGAGCCGAGACCTGGAATCCCCTGGGCATCACCATGCTGGGGGGTCTTTCGGTGTCCAGTCTGGTGACCCTGGTGCTGGTCCCCACGCTCTACTACCATCTGGAAAGCCGCCGCCGAAGCCGGCGTACCAGCGGGTAGGAGAATCAGAAGAGGAGGCACGCGGCCCCATGCACATGTACTGGATCTTCTACGATGTGGCCTACGACGAAGACGTGATGGAAATGCTAGACCACTGTTGCGTTACGGGGTTTACCAAGTGGGATCGGGTGCTGGGCAAGGGGCCCCATGCAGACCCCAAGATGGACACCTCCGTCTGGCCCGGTTTCAATTGCGCCGTGGTGGTCGTCGCCGAGGATCCCGTCGCGTCCGAGCTTCTTCGGGCCCTGAGGGAACTCAAGGATCGGATGGGCCGCCGGGGAATCGAAGTTTTTCGCTCGGCCGTGGAGCGAATCGACTGAAGACGCCTGCCTTGGGACCGGCCGCACCTCGGGTGTGTGGGCAACAACTTCGTGACCCCGGGACGGACGCACTGTAGGGGCGAATGATCATTCGCCCCTACAGTGTTCTGCCTCTGGAAGGCGATCTTCTTTTTGGGTTGTCACGGCTCACCGCGATGGAGGCTCAAACCATGTGCCGTCCAGCGTCCTTTCCCGCACACCGTCCGGGTCGATGCGCAGGAAGGTCAGGGGAGGGGCCACGTCCTCGGATCGTTCGGCCAGCCGAACCAGAAAGCCCTCCATGATCTTCTCCACGCTTTCCAGATCCCTTTCCGTTTCGCTCAGCCGGGCCATGCGCATCTCGAATCCCATGTGGCGGGGGATGGCCACCGCAGTGCCCACAGGCAAGGGAGCCAGGGGCTCCCCGGGTTCGTCGCATCCCAGCAGGAGCACACGGCATGCGGGGTGCCCCCCTCGGTCGGTCATCCCCGCCAGCAGGAGATAGAAGCGCTCCAGGTCCCCACGGGACGATGGAAAGGCTGCCAAGCGGTTGCGGACTTTCAGCCAATGTGCCGAGCAAAAGGCAAGGGCCTGGTCGAGAATCGCGTCCGTCTCGCGCACGCCCCTTCCCCGGACATACTCGGCAAAGGCCTGTGCCAGGGCCAGTCCGTGGCCGGCGCCTGCGGCGATGAGTACGCAGTGGGACGACAAGTGCACAACCTTTCGGACCGCGTCTCGTCTCGGTTCGTCCCTCTGCGGGTCGAAGTGGAGAGCCAGACTGTCGGTGGCCAGGACAGCGCCCTCCGGGGTGTGGTATCCAAAGACCTGTGTCATGGAAATCTCCTTGCGACCGAGGCTCAGGCGTGTCAATCCTCGGCCGATTGTGGCATAAGGAAGGGCGGCGGACAAGACGCGCGATTTTTTGCGGTTGGGCCGTCCAGAAACCCAGGTGCGTTAACAAGGCGGAGGGATTCTCATGATGGAGATCTGTTTGAAGGCGGAAAATCCCATGCCGGCGTTCTTTCCCGTACTGCAACAGAGGGTGGACGTGGAGGTGCCGGGCTCCCAGTCCCTGGAGTCGATCATCACAAATGTATGGGGCTTCGACAAAGACTTTGCGGCGACCAAGATCGGGACGGTCTTTCTCAACGGGACTCCCGTGGACGACATGGAATCCACTCGGGTGGGAGACGGGGATGTGGTGGCGCTTTCCGGACCCATGCCGGGACTGGCCGGGGCCATACTGCGAAAGGGAAGTCCGTTTGCCGGGTTGCGGCGGGCAGGCCGCCCCGAAACCCGCTCGGGTGATTCCGGGAACCGGAAGGATCACATCCGTATCCACGTCAAGCTCTTCAACAGCCTGATCGGCGATATGGGCCCCCGGCTTCTCCAAACGGGGGTGATCTTGGATCGGAAGACCGCTCTGTCGGTGCTCGATTCCGTTGCACGAGAACCAGGCTTGTCGGTCGAAAAAGCCCTGGTGGACGGGGCGGAACTCAGTGCCGAGGAAGCACGGCGGCGATTGTTGGAAGAAGGGAGCCGTCAGGTTCGTTTCGTCTGCTCGGTCTGATCACTTGCAAGCGCCCGGCATCCGCACCCGTCTGAGACTGAATGAGATTCAGTGTTGATTTGCCATCGGTTGCAATGGCTGCTAAAATTTAAATAGTTCTGTTTCAGGGCGGGTTGTGCATTCACTTGTGTTCGAGCCCAGACACCTCAATTGGACTCCTAAAATCCTTCCAAAATGCTGGCTGGGCGGACGGCTTTTGCGCACAGCCTCTTTCCTCCCATGACTTTGAGCCGAGGGCCCGCGAGGGGGATGCCATGGTTGCGGTTTGCCATTCCGCCGGCGGCACCAACGGAGTGTCGGGCCGGATGGGCGTCCTGCTGGGCCTCAGCCTCCGGCTTCATCGCTTTGTGGACCTCGATTCCCTCATGCAACACACCCTGCCGGAATTGCGCCGGATCATGGACGTGGAGGCCGTCTCCATAATGCTGCCGGAAAGTGAAGGAAAGGCCCTGCGGCTGGTGTGGGCGGAAAACACCGGCAGCGTTTCCCAAGAAGTGGTGCAAAGGTCTCGGATTCCGTTGCGAGAGCATCGCGGGGGCGGTTTTCAAGAGCCGCAAGACCGAGGTGATCTCGGATGTCCGCAAGGATCCGCGCCATTTTCGAGGGGTGGATCGGGCGGCAGGCTTCGAGAGCCGGTCCATCCTGGCGATTCCTCTCGTTTCCGGGGATCGAACGGTTGGTGTTCTGGAGTGTATCAACAAACGCCGCGGACGATTCCTGCCGGAAGATGTGGAACTGGGGGAAGCTCTGGCGGGAATCCTCTGCCTGGCCATTGAGAAGGCCGAGCTCATCGACCGATTAGAAAGGGCCAATGCCGAACTGCGAGCCCTGGTGGATTTGCGTTCACAGCAGTTGGAAAAGATCGAGCGGGAAAAGCAACGGTTGCTCCGGGAAGTGGAGGGTCGGTACCATTTTGAACAGATCGTCGGATCCAGCGACGCCATGCTCCAGGTTTTTCAACATGCCCGACATGCCGTGGATTCCGACATCACGGTCCTGATCCAGGGCGAGACGGGTACGGGCAAGGAGCTGATCGCCCGCTGTCTCCATTTTGGGGGATCCCGGAAAGCCGGGCCTTTCGTGGCGGAAAATTGCGCTACCATCGCCCCCGGGTTGTTCGCTTCGGAGCTTTTCGGCCATGTGAAGGGGGCCTTTTCTGGAGCCGACAGGGACCGGAAGGGACTGATCGAAAGGGCCGACGGAGGAACGCTTTTTCTTGACGAGATAGGCGATCTTCCCATGGAAATCCAAAAAGGCCTGCTCCGGGCGCTGGAAGACGGCTGTTTCCGGCCGGTGGGGTCCAACGAGATTCGCCGTTCGGATTTTCGGCTGATCACCGCCACTCACAAGGATCTTGAGCGGGAGGTGGAGACGGGGCGCTTTCGCGAAGACCTCTATTACCGGATCGGGGTCTTTCGAATCCACCTGCCGCCCCTCCGGGAGCGGCATGGAGACATTCCTCTCTTGGCTTCTTTTTTTCTTAACAAATTCGATGAAAAATACCAAAAGAACAGTCCGGCCATCGATCCCGCGGCTCTTCAATGCCTCGAATCCTGGCCCTTCCCGGGCAACGTTCGGGAGTTGCGAAATGAGATCGAACGAGCCGTGGCCGTGGCCGAAGATGGCCGTCCGATCGGCTTGGAGCACCTGAGTCCCAGGCTTTTGGGAAATGTTTCCTCCTCGTGCCGAAGTCATCCGGGCAATCTCAAAGACCGGGTGGAAGCGCTGGAAAGAACCCTCATTGTGGATGCCCTCAAGGCCTGCGGAGGGAACCAGACGAAGGCCGCCGATCTTCTGGGGCTCAGTCGCTACGGCCTGGCCAAAAAAATCAAGCGCTACGGGCTGTCCGAAGCGGTCCTTGCGTGCCAACCTAATTGACGTGCGACAACCTCGTTGTCACACCCTGCCTGAAGCCGCCGAAACAATAGACAACCCACACGGAGTGCCTACGGGACAGGCCTCGAGCGATGCGGAAGGTCAGGTCGGGGAGCCCATACGGCAACCTGGTTGCCCGTGGCGTATGGGGTGGGGAACACCGGATGCAGGCGTAGGCGGATAATGCTGGGTATATCAAGCAGATAGACTTGTGGTGCGAATCTTGATCTTCCTTGGTGGCAGGCAGAGGCAGAAAAGCATTCCCCCCCAAAAAGCCTTACCAAGGAGGACGCCATGAAAAGGACAGCCTTTCTCATCATTCTGTTGGCCTTGGGCCTGACGGTGATCCCTGCCCTTTGGGTTAGGGGGGATTCGTCTCCGGATGATTCCTATCGGGATTGCGTGGACAAACGCATCGAAAATTGCGAAAGGAAGGCCTCCTATTCCGACTGTTCCGGGAGCCACGTGCGAGATTGTGCGGAAACGGCCCGAAAGGAAGCGGCCTTCTTGAAGGCCAACAAGGAGAAACTAATTCGCGAGATGAAAGCGGATGGCGTGGAGCCCGTGGAATATAAGGTGAACTACCGGCTCATCCGCGCCTTTTCTGAAAATTCAGATTAGGTCCGGCGAATCCGACAGCAAATCTCACTTCTCGGGGGCTGTAGGGGCGAATCATCATTCGAACCTGCAGCCTCTTGCATTTGATGGGTGCGTTTGATCGCCTCTTGTCACTGGCTTCCCTTCCGGGGCGAAAGAGCTTGCCGCTGTGCTTGACGAAACGGAAGCGGGCTGTTTCAATAGGCAGCCGGCACTGTCCATTGCCTTCGAGTTCCGGATGGGGATTCATGGATCGAACGCCCGCGTCTCTTCCCACGCCGTTTTTGGACTGTCTGTCGGCTCACGTGGCTGTTCTGGACGCGTCCGGAACAATCCTTTGGGTCAACAGGGCTTGGAAAGAATACGGGCGGGATAACGGGTACCGTGGCCCGGATGGGGCCGTGGGGCTCAACTACCTGCATGAATGTTCCCGGGCCGTCCTGCGGGGGACGCCCGCCGCCAAAGTGGTCCGGGAAGCCCTCCAAAAACTTCTCCAATCGGGAGCCGGCGAATTTCATCTTCCCTATGATTGTCACTCCCCGGACCGAAAGCGCTGGTTCCTTCTTCGTGCCTTTCCCATCCAAGGATATCCGCCGGCTCGCGCCGTGGTGAGCCATGAAGACGTGACGGAACTGATGCTGGCCCGTGAGGAGCTGGAGAGTCAGCGCGCGCGATTGGAGCGCATGAACCTGGTGCTCACGGAACTCCTGGACCGGCGCCAACAGGACCGGGCGGCCCTGGAAGAGGCGGTGGCGGAAAATGTGCACCGGCGGCTTCTTCCCCTGGTGGATTCACTCCGGGGCCGACTCCGGACGAAGGCCGCCCGCGATCTCCTGGACCGCCTGGAAAAAGGTCTTCGGGACATGACCTCGCCCTTCCTGCGACGCCTGGGACAATCGGCCCTGGGGATGACCCCCAGGGAGCTCGAGGTGGCCGAACTGGTCCGAAACGGTTATTCCAGTAAGGAAATCGCCGAACGGCTCCACATCTCCGAAAAGGCCGTGGCCTTTCATCGAGGCAACCTGCGAAGGAAACTGGGCCTCAGGCACCGGCGCGAGAGCCTGAGAGTCCGATTGCTCGCCCTGGATCAGACGGAATGAACCCCCCGGGAGGATCCCCATGGTGGAACGCATGAAGGCCATCCTGCGAAGCCAGAACCTGTGCGTGCTGGCCACGTGCCACGACAACAAGCCCCACTGCTCCCTCATGGCCTACGTGACCGATTCGGAAGCCCGGACCGTCTACGTGGCCACCCGGCAGGATACCACCAAATATTTGAACCTCCTGGAGAATCGGGAAGTAAGCCTCCTGGTGGACACGCGCGCCGAGGCCGGAGCGGATGACCCGGCGACCATTCGGGCCCTCACTGTCTATGGAGCCTATCAACCCATGAGCGATCCGGAACGGGAACAGCTCATCCGGGAACGGCTGGCGGAACGTCATCCCCATCTGGCCTCCCTGGTGCGCCATCCCAAATCCGTCGTCGTGCCCATCCGCATCGTCTCCTTCCTCCTTCTGGAAGGCGTGGAAACGGCCCACTACGAGGTGCTGGATTGATACTAGCGTAAAGCTGGTATTTTGCTCCCGATCTATTGGTATTGTTTCCAGGGCTCCCACTGCTTTCCTTACCTTCGTACCCCGACAGGTGCGCGCTTTAAGCGAAAGGAGAAGGCGAATGGAAGCAGTGGAACGGAAGATTTTCAGCTGGGTGTACGGGCCTGATGCGTTCACGAGGCGGGACGACTCGGACGACGCCGTCTTTTACCAGACGGACCGGTTCGTGTCCCATCTGGATCGCACCGCTTTGGAAACGGTGGAAAAAGTCATCGGTTCCTTGGTGGTGGAGGACGCCCCGGTCATTCTGGATCTCATGGCGGGATGGGATTCGCACCTGCCCGAAGGGATCCGACCGGCCAGGATGGTGGGCTTGGGGCTCAATGAAAACGAGCTTCGTGCCAACCCGGCCCTGACCGAGTACGTGTTGCACGATCTCAACGCGGATCCCCGGTTGCCCTTCGAGAACGACACCTTTGACGTGGTCCTGAACACCGTCTCGGTGGATTATCTCACCCGCCCGTTCGAGGTCTTTCGCGAGGTGGGGAGGATCCTCAAGCCCGGCGGCCTTTTTCTCGTCCTCTTTTCCAACCGCATGTTCCCCCAGAAGGTGGTGAAGGTGTGGAGGGAAGCCGGCGAGGAGGAGCGGGTGATCATCGTGGAGGACTATTTCCGGAGCAGCGAACTGTTCGAGGCCCCCCAGGTGGCGGTTTCCAAAGGTCTTCCGCGTCCGGAGGACGACAAGTACGCCCATTGGGGGCTTCCCAGCGATCCCATCTACGCGGTGTGGGCCGAAAAGAAGGGCGGCGCCCCCGGGCGTCGGCAGCGCCCGAGGCCCCGGCTCGATGCGGGGACACCCTTAAGCCGGGAAGAGTTGCTCCGTCGCAAGGAACAGGTAGGCCGGACGCTCCAGTGTCCCTACTGCGGCCAGGGGCTCAAGAAATGGAAGGTCCCGCAGACGCCCTTCACCGAATGGGACAACGAGTTCATGTACATCTGTTTCAACGATGCGTGTCCCTATCTGGTTCGGGGCTGGGAGGTCATGGAGACCCAGGGAAACCGGGGTTTTTCCTATCGCCTGATGTATAACCCCGATCGGGATGCTCTCATGCCGGTGCCCGTACCGAACCTGAAGGCGCTGCGGGAAAGCATCGTGGACGACCAGTAGCGGAATAGATCGTGATGCCTCGCCCGTCTCCGGCCGTCGAGTTGCTGATTGTCGCCCGGGATCTCAGCCGTATCTACCACACGGGGGGGACCCGCGTGACGGGATTGGATCATGTGGACTTGGAGGTGGGAGCGGGCGAGATGGTCTTGCTCAAGGGGGTGAGCGGGTCGGGAAAGAGCACGCTTCTCGCGCTCCTGGCCGGCTTGGATCGCCCCACTTCGGGCATGCTCCACGTGGCCGGACTGGACCTCCGGAAGGCCTCCTCGGCGCAATTGACTCTTTTCCGGCGCCGAAAGGTGGGCATGGTCTTTCAGTCCTTCAACCTGCTTCCCACCCTCACCGTCCTGGAAAACGTTTGCCTGCCCGCCTTGCTGGCGGGAGATCCCGAATCGGAAGTGCGCAAAAGAGCGCAGACCTGGATCGAAAGCATGGGGCTGGGAAGCAGAATCCATCACCTTCCGGGAGAGCTTTCCGGAGGTGAGATGCAGAGAACCGCCATCGCCCGGGCTCTCATCAACGACCCTCCCATCCTCCTGGCCGATGAACCCACGGGGAATCTGGATACCGACAACGGCAGGACGGTGGTGCGCCTTCTGGCCGATTTGAACCGTTCCCACGGGCGCACGGTGATCATGGCCACCCACGGGGATCTGGCCGATGCCTTCGCCACCCGCATCGTTCGACTGCAGGACGGCAAAATGGTATGAAGCCCGCCTTCTTTCTGAAACTTTTCCTTTGGTTTCACGTGCGCCATGTGCGCCGGTACCCGGGCCGGGCGGCGGGTGTGATCCTGGGCGTGGCCATCGGGGCGGCGGTGTTCACCAGCGTCCGGCTTGCCATGCATGCATCGCTCAGTTCCTTTTCCCGGAGCGTGGATGCGGTTGCGGGCGCGGCGGATCGGGTGGTGATCCGCCCCGGGGGCTTCGTGCCGGAGGAGTGGGTGGCGCGGCTGCTGGCACACGATGCCGTGGCGGCGGCTCCCTTTTTGAGCGCCTACGTGCAGGACGAGGCCGAACGGGTTTCCCCTTTCCTGCTGATGGGTATCGATCCCTTTCTGGATGCATCCTTCCGGACGTGGTCCCGAGGGGGGGATGCCCGAGCGGGATGGGACCTGGTCACCCGGCCGCGAACCCTTCTGGTGACGGAAAAGCTCGCCCGGCTGCTGGACCGATCGGTGGGAGAGGAGATCCGGCTGCGCCATCCCCGTGGAGCCGCCGTTTTTCGCATTGCCGGGATCCTTGCCAAGGAAGCCCTGGGTCCGGTGGAAGGAGGTCTCGTGGCGTTCACGGACATCGCGACCTTCCAGGAGTTCACAGGGCTTTGGGGCAGGGTGGACCGCATCGATCTCAAGCTGAGGGATCCAGGAGCTTCGAAGGACCTTCAAGCTCTTCGAAGGCTCCTGCCTTCCGACCTGGTCCTGGAACGGCCCGAAAGCGGAAAGGCGGCAGGCCGTGGGCTCCTCAGGGCCTATTCGGCCAATCTCTCGGTGCTCAGCTTCGTCTCCCTTTTCGTGGGCATGTTTCTCGTCTACAGCCTGGTGGCCCTCAATGCCGCCTCGCGCCGCCGGGAGACGGCCGTTCTCTTGTCCTTGGGAGCCACCGCGCGCTCCGTCTTTCTCCTCTTTGTCATGGAAGGGGCCTTTCTCGGGCTTCTCGGCTGGTTCCTGGCCCTTCCGCTGGGGCTCCCCCTGGTGCGGTGGTTGGTGGAGGGGGTGGGCCGGACGGTATCGGTCCTTTTCGTCCGGGTGGCTCCGGAGGATCTGGTCTTGAGTCCCTGGGAGGTGGCGGTTTCCTTTGTGGGAACGCTGCTGGTGAGCGCGCTGGCGGCGGTCCAGCCGGCGTCCGAAGCCATGAGGGTTTCCCCAAAGGAGGCCATGGCCCTGTGCGCCGGGTGGGAATCCCGGCGGGACGGGGGACGCGGGCCTCTGGTTCCGGCCCTGGTGCTGATTGCCTCGGTGTGGGGACTTTCCCGCTTGCCTCCGGCCGGAGGAACGGCCTACGGAGGCTATGCCGCCACCTTCGCCCTGTTCGTGGGGTTTTCCCTGCTTTCTCCCTACGTCCTTCGACGGTTGGGCAGGGCTTTGGCTCCCCCGCTGAAGCGCCTTTTCGGTCCCGCGGCCTACTTGGCGGGGCGTTCCGTGGCGAGAAGCCGCACGCGGGTGGCGGTTTCCGTGGGATCCCTGCTTACGGCCGTGGCCCTTTTCGCGGGCCTGACCATCATGGTCCACAGCTTCCGAAACACCGTGAGCGCGTGGGTGCATCAGACGGTGAGCGGGGATCTGTTCGTGACGCCGCGGCTGAACGAAATCAACCGCCACCGGAACATCTTTTCGGCCCGTCAGGTGGAGGTGATCCAGTCCTTGGCATCCCGGGCGGACCTGGTCCCGTTCCGCCGTTTCTATCTCCACCATGAGAATCTTCCCTATCAATTGGAAGTGACCGACTTTGCCGCCTTGTTTCCCCATTCCGGCTACCTTTGGGTGGCGGGCGATCCCGACTCGGCCGGGCGCAGCCTGCTGGAAGGCTCGGGTTGTGTGGTTTCCGAAGTCTTTGCCAACAAGACGGGGCTCTCGGTCGGGGATCGGTTTCGGAACCGGGTGGCGGGCGTGGAGCTGGATCTTCTCGTCGTGGGTGTCATTCGGGATTATCGGTCCCAGGGAGGGGTGGTGTTCTTTTCTCTGGAAAGGTTTCGTGAGATGCGCCTTGCCGCCGGAATTTCCACCCGGGATGAGGAATGGAGCGGGGTTCGCTTCTTCCTGCGGGAGGGCCGGGCGGATCCGGCCGGGACCCTGGACCAAATCAAGAGAACCCTGGTGGACCACTTGGGAGATCAAATTTCCTTCATCGAAGGAAGAGAGCTCCGGGCCCGCATCCTTCGGATCTTCGATGAGACCTTCGCCATCACCTTCGTGCTGCTCTTCATCGCCCTGGTGGTGGCCGCCCTGGGAATCGCCACCACCCTGGCCGTGTCGGTCCTGGAGCGCTCCGTGGAACTGAACACCCTTTCGGCCTTGGGGGGAAGCGATGCCCAGATCCGGTCCATGATCGGGTGGGAAGCGGCTCTGCTGGTGGCGGCCGGTGAGGCCCTCGGCCTGCTGTGCGGCCTGGTTCTGTCGGTGCTGCTCGTCTATGGGATCAACCGGCAGAGTTTCGGCTGGACCTTCATCTACCAAGTGGATGGAACCACGTTCCTGTGGGCGCTGCCGCTCATCTTCGGATCCGCCCTCGCGGCGTCCTTTCCCGTGGTTAGGCTGGCGCTCCGCCAGTCCCCCGCCGCACTCCTCAGGGAACCCTGAGGCGGACCGAAGCAGACCGGCATTTTCAACCCGAATCCCCATCACGGGCAGCCCGTGACAAAGAAGGATGAGACGCACCTTTGGAAAGCAGGTCCCCACAGGGGCAAATGATTATTCGCCCCTACAGGCCGCGCGCACGAACAGGGCAAGGTCGCGTTTTACATAATTGGACGGTTCTTTCGCATGGACAGGTCCTGAAGGGCGCGCGTAAAGCCCAACCCTACAAAAGGGCACGGACCCCTTGGGTAGGGGCGGGCTTTATCCCCGCCCGCTAATCACGCGGTTTAGGAGACACTCGATGAAAGAGTCTCTCAGTTGGGTCAAGTTCAAACGAAGGAAGCATCGGGGCCGTCCTTGCGACACCCCGCATGAATGAAAGAGCCTGCCGAGGGGCTCCGCCCGGCGACCGGACGGACGTGCCTCTGGGTCAACTAATGTGAAAGAGAACCGCGAATGAACGCGTATGGACGCAAATGGAAATGACCGGTGTGAGGGAGGGGCGCAAGGGGAGTCATGACTGTTAGGGGGTATGCTGCAAAGGGTAGGGGGCTGCGAGGGACGGTATGAAGTGGATCGCCGTTTTCACGTTGACATGGATGACCGCGTTTTGCGGGCTCACACCCGCGCAGGCGGAATCCGCCGGCGCGGGCGAATACCGAGCCGTCACGGGCCCCTGTGATTTCCGCTTTCCCCGGGACCACGGCCCCCATCCCGACCACCGGACCGAATGGTGGTACTACACGGGAAACGTGATGGATGAGCGCGGTCGGGCTTACGGCTTCCAGTTCACCTTTTTTCGAAACCGATTGATTTCCGATGGGGCCCGGCGCAGTTGGCCTGGCCGCTGGTCCCGGTGGCGAAGTGATACGCTCATCCTTCTTCACATGGCCGTATCGGACATTTCGCAAAAACGCTTCGTCCATCATCGCGACGCCGCCCGGGCGGTGCCGGGGATCGCCGGGGCCGCTTTTGACGAGGGGCGGGTTCGCATCTTTCTCAAGAAGAGCGAGCTCACCATCCAGGGAGCCGAACACCGGCTGACGGGGTTCGGGGACATGCTGGGCCTGGACCTCCGGCTGGTTCCTGAAAAGGAAGCGGTCTTTCACGGCCGGGGGGGCTACAGCAAGAAGGGGCATGCGCCGGACCGGGCCAGCTGTTACTATTCCTTGTCGCGCATGGCAGCCAGCGGAAGGCTGAGAGTGGGCCAACAGTGGGTGACGGTGCGAGGTTCCGCCTGGATGGATCACGAATATTCCACCGCGCCGCTGGAAGCGGGCGTGGTGGGGTGGGACTGGTTCAGCCTTCAGCTTTCCGATGGAACGGAACAGA
>JACIYN010000049.1 GCA_014359885.1 Desulfacinum sp. | reverse complement strand
AAAGGAGCGGAGAAGAGCTGGAGCGGGGTGGTGGAAGACCTTTTCATGAAAAAGGTGAAGAGGCGCCGGGATGGGGGCCTGCCCGACGAGGTGGTCCTCCGGCCTCGGGCTCGCATTCGCACCGATAGGGGCAAAACGATCACCGTGCCTGTGACCGAGGACCTCTTCGACTACTTCGAGTTGGGAGATCGGGTTTTCAAGATCGCCGGCCTGGAATGGCCGGAGAAGGTCTCCTTGGACCAACAGAAGCGGGTTTGCATGGCCTGCGGCGGGCTCTACACTCCGGGCGCAGGCAACTGCCCGCGCTGCGGGGCCCCGGAGCCGGACCACGCCACACTGGTGCGCCTGGCCGCCGCCTCGTGAGGACGGAAAACGGCCGATTCTTCTGTGGAATCGGCCGTTTCCCTGTTGTGTATCGGGACCCTCAGCGGAGGTTTGCGAACTTGAGCGCCCCTTCCAAGAGGTAGGTCATGTCCTCCACCACATCCGGAATGCTCTTTCCGCCGGTGAGCTCCCGGATGCGTCGGTCGGCGGTGATGGGATCGATGTTGTTTTCGCCGAAGTCCGCGAGAACCTTTCTCACCTGGTTCCAATGTCTGCGGGCCTTGTCGAGATCGGAAAGACCCTTGCTCGAAGTGGGCCTCACCTTGTCCAGGATGGGATCGAGCTTTGTTTTCATGTCCTTGGCCGCGCCGCGGGCGATCTCCTGCAGTTTTTCCATGCGGCTCAGATCGGGATCGGCCTGCATGTGCCACGATTTGTAGCGGGTGACATCGGCGGCCTGCTGCCCCCAGATCCTGGAGACTTTGGACTTGTCCTTTTCCAGCCACTGCAGATCCTTGTAGCTTTCGGCGTGGCCGCTGGTGGTCACGGTTTCCCATGCCTGCCTTGCGCTCCGGCCGGTGGAGGCCTCATAGGCCTCTTCCCAGGCCTTCTGAGCGTCTTGCTGCCATTGGTGGACCTTGGCGGGCTTGCCGTCGCGGGTGAGCGACTGCACCATCTGCTCGTCGAGTCCGATATCGAAATCCATGCCCACGGAGCCGGCGCTGGAGGAGTTGCGCATTTCCTTGAGGGGCTGCTGATTCCAGCCCCTGGCCCGCATATTTTCATGGAACCGCGCCTCCACGTCGGCATGAACGGCTCTCAGGTGGGCGTTGTAGGCCCTCTGGGAAAGGGGATCTCCCTTGTATTTCAGAAAGTTCTTGGCGTGGGGATTCCCATTGACCGCCACGACCTTCTCGCGCACCTCGGCCTGGAGCCGCCGGATCTCCTCGGGGGAAGCTCCGGACGAGCCGGCCTCAGAGAGACGCTTCTGGGCCTGCCGAAACTCTTCCACCAGGCCCTCACCCTCCTTTCGGGCCCTCTGGAATTGTTCGAGAGCCCGCTGATCCGCAGATTTGGGCAGCTTCGCCGCCGGTGCGTCCGGAACACTTCCGCTCTTGGTGGTCTTCACGTCCGGTCCGTCCACGGTTTGCACGGGCTTTTTCCCGGTGGGGACATCCGGTCCGTCCGGGCCGGATTTCGGCTTTCCGAGCACCTTGCCCATGCCGTATTCCAGGCCCTTGGAAAGGGCAAAGGAAACGGCACCCCGCTTGAGTGCCTCCTCAAGACCTCCTTCCTGATAACCGCGCATGGCCTCGGCCGCGGCCCCTGCCGTGGGGCCGAACAGCGCGGCGGTGCGCAGGACCGCCTCCGTAGGACCTCCCTCAATGTACCCGGTGGCGGCCTGGTAGGCGGCATCCACATATTGGCCGCCGAAAAGGGAGGCAACCATCATGCCGGTGTCCGCAGCGCTCTTGATGTTCTGGGAGGCTTCCAGGCCCAGGTTGGCATAGGCGGCCTCTTCGTCGCTCTGGGCCTGGATGGCCATGAAATGCCCCTCCACCTTCTTGCCGAGGGCGTCGGCGATGCG
>JACIYN010000048.1 GCA_014359885.1 Desulfacinum sp. | reverse complement strand
GCACGCCCGTTCCAGGGCGCCGTCCACCGTGATGACGCCGTCTCCCAGGGTGCAGGGCCGGTGAAGATCCACAAAGACGTCCTGTCTCGAAAAGAGCTCCAGTTGCCGCTGCACCTCCTCCACCGAAATCCCCAGTTCCGAAAGCTGCTTGAGGTCGTCCCGGGAAAAAAGCGTTTGGTCCATTCCGTCGGGCCTCCGTCGTTTCCGCTGTGAAGCGCGTTCCTGTCGCGGCCGGGTCTTCGTGGGGTCCACACATATCACAAACGGGCCCGGGGTAGAAAGACCGGTGCGTTATCCTGTTGACAAACCCGCGGGGGGGCGCGTTAGATGAGGCTTTCCGTTCACGACCCGGCCCGAGATGGAGGAAGACAATGCACAAGGACAGACGCGGCGGAAAGGTCAAGGGTACGGCCATCTGGTTGGCCGTTGCGGTTTTGTTGGTTCTTGGCGGATCCTTTTCGGCTCCCTGTGGCGGGACGGCTGCGGCGTGGGCGGCCGGCGACGAATTCCAGGATCCCTTCGCCGAGGAGACGGTGACGGTGGCGGATCCCCTGGAGCCCATGAACCGCTTTTTCTTCCAGGTGAACGACAAGCTCTATTTTTGGCTTCTCAAGCCCACGGCCAAGGTGTACGGGACCTTCCTGCCGCCGGGGGTGCGCATCGCCATTCGAAACGCCTATGACAACATCCTGGCGCCCGTGCGCATCGTGAACAATCTGTTGCAGGGCAAGCTGAATCGGTGCGGTGTGGAGATCGCCCGCTTCGCCCTCAACTCCACCCTGGGGGCCGGAGGGCTGTTCGACCCGGCGGAACAGGAATTCGGCCTCAAGGCCCATGAGGAAGACTTCGGGCAAACCCTGGCCGTCTACGGCATGGGCAACGGCCTCTACATCAACTGGCCGCTCTTCGGCCCGTCCACGCTCCGCGACACCCTGGGATTCGGTGCGGACACCTTCCTGGATCCCACGTCCTATCTCTATCCGCCCGCCGGCCTCTATGCGGGGGTGAAGGCCGTCAAGGTAATCAACAAGACGTCACTCCGCCTGGGCGAATACGAAGACTTCAAGGCGTCCGCCCTGGATCCCTACATCGCGCTCCGCGATGCATACGTCAGCTACCGGCACAAGCAGGTGAAGGAATAGACCGAAGGAGGAGACTGGCTTGATGATCCTGTACGCTGCGGCCGTGGCGGCCGGCATTCTGGCGCTCATGTGGGGCGCGGACCGATTCGTGGAGGGGGCCGCCCGACTGGCGCGCCGCCTGGGGATTTCTCCAATCATCGTGGGACTCACCGTGGTTTCGTTCGGCACGTCGCTCCCGGAGCTGCTCATCACCGTGACGGCCGCCTTCATGGGACATCCGGACGTGGCGGTGGGAAACGTGGTGGGAAGCAACATCGCCAACATCGGGCTCATCCTGGGCACCGCTTCCCTCTTTCGCCCCCTCATGATCCATTCCGCCCTGCTCCAGCGGGAATACCCGGCTTTAGTGGTGGT
>JACIYN010000047.1 GCA_014359885.1 Desulfacinum sp. | reverse complement strand
ATCCGACGATTTGTCCCGCCTCGTTTGGCGTCACGGATTCAGGGATCCCCGATTTCTCCAAACCAGGAAACTCCTTCCCGGGCGGCTCCTGGAAGCGCTCACCGCGGAGAGCCCGTGACAACGAAGAATGAAACGCACCTTTGGGAAGCCACCCCCTGTAGGGGCGAATGACTATTCGCCCCTACAGGCCCCGCGCTCAAACCGAACGGGGGCGCGCTTCCTATATAAAGTTGTGCGCTCCTGAGGGGCTGTATGGAAACTGGTATCCGGTAGATGCGAATACCGATTCGCCCTGCGCGGTCCGGCGAAGGGCCCCCCGCTCCCTTGCTTCCCCCGTCCCGTCGCGTGTATCTTCACAGGTCGAATTGTGAGGCATCCCAGAGTGGAAAGGATGGAACCCCATGGAGACAACCCACGGTGTTTTGGCAGTGGACGTGGGAGGCGGCACCCAGGACGTGTTGTGCTGGTTTCAAGGGCAACTGCTGGAAAACGCCATCAAGATGATCTTACCCTCTCCCACGGTTCTGGTGGCCCGTCGGCTGGATGGACTCCGGCGGGAAGGCCGGGACGTGGTCCTGGTGGGGAAAACCATGGGAGGAGGCCCTTCCGGTCGGGCGGTCCAACGCCACCTTCAGGCCGGGTTGAAGGTCTACGCCCTTCCGGACGCAGCGCGCACGCTCCACGACGACTTGGACAGGGTTCGGGACATGGGCGTCCGGATCGTGGATGAGCCGCCCGCCGGGGTACCCCAGGTTGTGTTACAAGACCTGGACGTGGATCGGCTGGGAAAAGCTCTGGGCCTTTTCGACATTCCCCTGCCGGGCTCCATCGCCGTGGCGGTTCAGGATCATGGCTTTTCCCCCGCCGAGAGCAATCGCCTCTTTCGGTTCCGCTACTGGCAGGACTTTCTGGCATCGGGCGGTGATCTGAAGACGCTGGCCACCACCCCGCCTCCTGCCTATATGACCCGCATGCGGGCGGTTCGCGAAACAGCGCCCGGAGCCCTGGTGCTGGACACGGGAACGGCGGCCATTCTGGGGGCTCTCATGGACTCCCGGGGGGCCCGTTGGAACGAAGAGGGCCTCACGGTGGTCAACGTGGGCAACTTCCACACGGTGGTGGCCCTGGTGCGCCGTGGCCGGGTTCTGGCCATCTATGAACACCACACGGGCCGACTCACCCCGGAAAAACTCGCGGCTCACCTGGATGCGCTGAGAAGGAAGGAATTGACGGCTCGGGAGGTCTTCGAGGATAACGGACACGGTTGCGCCTACGGCGCCGGGGGCCTGGAAGGGGCGTTCCATCGGCTGCTGGTCACGGGGCCCAGGCGACGCCGGCTTTTTGAAGACCCCGGTCTCTTTGCGGCTCCCTTTGGAGACATGATGCTTTCCGGCTGTTTCGGACTTCTTCAGGCGGCGGCATGGGCCGGAGGGTTTCAGCTGGAACGGGAGTAGGGCCTGGGACTGTTCCACGGCAGTGCGGACGCCTCACCCGACAGCCAAGGTTTTGAAGGTGGACCCATGACACGGAACGAATCGAAGGATTCCATCCAAAAGCGCATCGAAGAGCTTCGCGAGCAGATCCGCTACCACAACTATCGCTACTACGCCCTGGACGACCCGGTGATCAGCGACGCGGAATACGACGCGCTTTTCCGCGAGTTGGTGCGCCTGGAAGAGGCCCATCCCGAATTGGCGTCCCCCGATTCCCCCACCCAACGGGTGGGCTTTGCGCCCCTGGATCAATTCGAACCGTTCGATCATCCCGTCCCCATGCTGAGCTTGGAAAACGCCATGAACCGGGAGGAGATGCTCGAATTCGACCGGCGGGTGACCAAACTCCTGGGGGTGTCGGAACCCATCGCCTACACGGCGGAACCCAAGATGGACGGTCTGGCCGTGGAGATCCTCTATGAAGAGGGACGGCTGCTCCGGGCGGGCACCCGGGGCGACGGCTACCGCGGAGAAGACGTGACCCCCAACGTGAAGACCATCCGTGCGATTCCCTGGCGGCTCTTTTCCCCGGCCGACGGCCCCCCGATTCCCCGGAGGCTCACCGTGCGGGGGGAAGTGTACATGGACCGGAAGGCTTTCGAGGCTCTCAACCGCGAGAGGGAGGAAGCCGGGGAGCCCCTGTTCGCCAATCCCCGGAACGCCGCCGCCGGATCCCTTCGCCAGTTGGATTCCGCCATCACGGCGCGCCGGCCGCTGAAGGCCTTCTTTTATGGCATCGGCCTTCTGGAAGGTGTTTCCTTCGAAACCCAGTGGGACCTGTTGCAGGGGTTGAGAAAATGGGGCCTCCCGGTCAATCCGCTCTCGGAGCGCTGCCTGGGTATCGAGCGGGTCCTGGCCTATTACGAGCGCATCGAGGAGCAGCGCCCTTCCCTCCCCTACGAAGTGGACGGCGTGGTGGTGAAAGTCGACCGGCTGGAATGGCAAAGAATTCTGGGCGAAAAGACGCGGAGCCCCCGCTGGGCCATCGCCTACAAGTTCGCCCCCCACCAGGCGCGCACGCGCATCGTGGATATCCAGGTGCAGGTGGGGCGAACGGGAGTGCTCACGCCTGTGGCCCATCTGGAACCGGTGACGGTGGGAGGCGTCACCATCCGACGCGCCACTCTCCATAACCTGGACGAAATCGAGCGAAAGGACGTCCGGATCGGCGACGAGGTGATCGTCCAAAGGGCCGGCGACGTGATTCCCGAAGTGGTCCGGCCCATCCGGGAAAAGAGAACGGGGAAGGAACGGCCCTTCCGCATGGTGGCGGAATGCCCGTCGTGCCACGGGCCGGTGGTGCGCCTGGAAGGGGAAGTGGTCCATCGATGCCTCAACAAGAGCTGCCCGGCGCAGGTCAAGGCCGCCATCCGCCACTTTGCGAGCCGCGATGCCATGGACATCGACGGCCTGGGACAGAAGATCATTTCCATGCTGGTGGACGAAGGCCTGGTGAAAAATCCCGCCGATCTCTACCGGCTGACCGAAGAAGATCTCCTGAAACTTCCCGGCTTCGCCGAGAAGAGCGCGGCCAACTTGATCCGGGCCATCCGGGAAAGCAGGCGGCCGGAGCTGGCCGACTTCATCAACGCCCTGGGCATTCAACTGGTGGGAACCCACCTGGCCTCCGTCCTGGCGGAACATTTCAAGACCTTTGAGGCCTTTCGGCGGGCCGGCCGCGAGGAGCTGACGGCCATTGAGGGGGTGGGAGACAAGGTCGCCGACAGTATCGTCCGCTATTTCCAAAACGAGGAAAACCGGAAGATGGTGGACGCCCTTTTGGCCGCCGGGGTCACCCCACGGGACGTGGAAGCCGCCCCGACGGAAAGCGCTCCCTCGTTCTGGCGCGACAAGACCGTGGTCTTCACAGGCACCCTGGCGTCCATGAGCCGCAAGGAGGCCGCCGACAGGGTGAAGGCCCTGGGGGCCCGTGTGGCTTCCAGCGTGAGCGCCAAGACGGACGTGGTGGTGGCAGGCGAAAACCCGGGATCCAAGCTGGAAAGGGCCAAGACCCTGAAGGTGCGGATCATGGATGAAGACGAATTTCTTCGATCCTTGCCGGAGGGCGCGTAGCGGGGAGCTCATCCGTAAGCAGGCAGCCGGCTTTTACCGTCGCCATGCCGCCCTTGAGGCGTTCGATGGTTCCCACACCAAGCAGAGAGGCGGCCGAGGCCCGGGGCGTCCGGGAATACCCCCTATGCCCCGCATCCGCACCTTTCACCTGGAACCTCGCCCCTTTGGCCTTGTACCTTTGACCTTCCACCTTTGACCTTGGGCCGTTTACCATGTACCTTGGCTCTTTGACCTTCATCGGAGGAGAGGTCATGGTGAAAAAACGGGTGCATGTATGGATTTCGGGAAGAGTCCAGGGCGTCTTCTTTCGGGCCCACACCAAGGAAGCGGCACTCCGTTACGGCGTCAACGGCTGGGTGCGGAATCTCCCGGACGGACGTGTGGAAGCGGTCTTCGAGGGCGATGCACAGGCCGTGGACGCGGTGGTCCAGTGGTGCCACAAGGGAAGCCCTTTAAGCCGGGTGGACCGGGTGGAAACGGTGGAGGAACCGTACCAGGGCGAATTCACCCATTTCGACGTCCGCCACTGGAGGTGAGCCCATGAAAGAGTATTGGGATGCGTTCGTTCAGTTCCTTAAGGAATACAACATGACCAAGGCGGGCGAGGCCTTGCGCACCGTAGACTGGGGCCGGGTGCTGGAACAGCCTGCCTTCTGGATTGCGGCGGCGGTCTTTCTCGGCTGGGTCATTTGGAAAAAGGCCTTCAAGAGCCTCCTGGTGGTCTGCTCGGCCGTGGCGTTCGTCATCTTGCTACAATACACCCTTCCCCCGCCGGGACAGCCTCTCACCCTGGAAAAGCTGGTTCCCTTTGCTGGCGGGTGCCTCGGGATCCTGGCCGTGAACGTCTACTTCCTCATCATCCGAAGCGATTAGGTCCGGAACTTTCTTGGCTCGATTGGAGAAGCGAACCGAACGTTTATCCTGTTGGGCAGGACTCCATCGAGCAAGGCCCTGCCCGCATCGAGCGGGCTCTTGACCCCGGCGGTTCGGATTACATAGACTGAATCGTGTCAGGTGACCATGATCCTGAGCTGATTTGAACCGGGAACTTCCTCCGCCCGTTGCCCCGTGGGATCCTCTCGTCGGCCCGTCGGTCTCCCGCGCTTTCCAGGCGATCCTCCGATCTCCCTGGCCTAGGAGCTTGTCCGAGAATGGGTGCTTTGCCTCGGTTTGTCTCCACCCGTCATCCCCGCGAAGCTTGTCCCCGGCTTGAACGGGGAGCGGGGATCCAGGATTTCCGGCACCTTATGGACTCCCGCTTGCGCGGGAGTGACGGTTTGCGGAGTTCTCGGACAGCTTCCTAGGCTCACGAACCCGCAGGTTCCATCGGCGACAATCCTTGGAAGCAGGGAGCGAAAGGCCATGAACTCAGCCAACATTTCCGATCTCTTCTATGCGTTCCGGGACATTGCCGGCGTGGTCCATTCCAGCACGGACCCCCGTGAGGTGTCCCAGCTGGTGGTATGGAAGATCACCGAGCTCCTGGGCGCCAAGGGGGCCATCCTGAGAGTGATCAACCTGGCAACAGATGAGATGGAACTTTATGCGGCCTACGGCCTCAGCGAGAAATACCTGGCCAAGGGTCATGTCTCCAGCCACAAGATGATCGCCCAGCTGTGCAGCGAAGATCGGGTGATCGTGATCGACGACATCTTTCAGAGTCCGCGCGTCCAGTATCCGAAAGAGGCCCAGGCGGAGGGGATTCGCATGATGGTGGACGCGCCGCTCTGCATCCAGGACAACGTGGTGGGGATCCTCCGAATTCTCTTCCCGGAACATCGGAGCTTCAGCGAAAAGGAGCTGGACTTCATCGTTGCCGTCGCCCAACTGACTTCCTGCGCCATGGACAAGGCCCGCCTGCTGGAGCTGCAACAGCGCCGGTATCATCAACTGGCGCTTCAAACGGAAAAATTCTCCGCCCTGGGGCGCATGGCGGCGGGGATCGCCCACGAGATCAACAATCCCCTTGCCAGCATCCTCCTCTACAGCACCAACGCCCTGAAGAAGGCTCCGCCCAACACCCCCTTGAAGGAGACCCTGGAAATCATCGTCAGCGAAACCATCCGTTGCCGAAGCATCATTCAAGACCTTCTGGAATTCAGTCGGGACAGGGAACCCCAAAAGTCTTTGGCGAACCTCAACCGCATCATCGAAAAGGTCCTGGTGCTTTTGCAAAACGAGTTCCGCCTGCACCACCTGGAATTGCGCAAAAACCTGGCACCGGACATGCCCGACACCCTTTTGGACAGCCGCCAGATGCAGCAGGTCTTCGTCAACATCCTGCTGAACGCCGTGGAAGCCATGAAGCCCGGCGGAGAAATCCGCATCAAGAGTTACGTGGACAGGAGCAGGGGCCTCCAAGTGGCGGTCGTCCAGGACGACGGTTGCGGCATCGCCCCGGAAAACCTGGACAAGATCTTCGAGCCCTTCTTTTCCACCAAGCCCAAGGGAACGGGGCTGGGTCTGGCCGTGAGCTACGGCATCGTCAAGGCCCACGGCGGAGAACTAAGCGTGGAAAGCGAACCGGGCAAGGGAACCCGTTTCACCATCAGCCTGCCCCTGGGGTGAACAGCGTGAGATGACCCATGAAATGTCCCAAGGCCGACTCCCCTCCCAAGGGAAGAATCCTCATCGTTGAAGATGAAAGGAGCCTGGCCCATGCGTGCCGGTCCATCCTGGAAGAACACGGCCACCATGCAGAGTTCTGCCTGACCGGGAGGGAAGGGCGCGCTCTTCTGCGCCGGGGCGACTTCGACGTGGTGCTCCTGGACTTGCGCCTCGGGGACATGGACGGCATGGAGATCCTCGAGGAAGCAAGAAGGCAAAACCTGAGGGCCTGTATGGTCATCATGACCGCCTTTTCCACGGTCCAAAACGCCGTGAAGGCCATGAAGCTGGGAGCCTTTGACTATCTCACCAAGCCCTTCACCGACGATGAGCTCATCCTGTGCGTGCAGCGGGCCGTGGAGAAGAAACGGCTGGTGGAAGAAAACCTGCGGCTCAAAAAGGAATTGGTGGACCGCTACGGGTTTTCCAACATCGTGGGGGAAAATCCCAAGATTCTGGAAGTCTTCCGGCAGATCGAAAAAGTGGCTCCCACGGACTGCACCGTTTTGATCCACGGAGAGCACGGAACGGGAAAGGAACTGGTGGCCCGGGCCATCCATGCCCACAGCCGACGGGCCTCCCAGAAGTTCATCGCCATCGACTGCAGCACCTTGTCGCCCACCCTGCTGGAAAGCGAACTCTTCGGACACGTGAAGGGAGCCTTCACCGGCGCCACCCAGGACAAGCCGGGCATCTTTCAAGTGGCCAGCAAAGGAACCCTCTTTCTGGACGACATCGCCAACCTGAACCTGGAAACCCAGGGGAAACTGCTGCGCGTCCTGGAAACCCGGGAATACAAACCGGTGGGGTCCTCGTCTTTCAAGACCACGGAAGCGCGGGTGATTTCCGCCACCAACAAGGACCTGCGAACCCTGGCGGCCCAGGGCTCCTTCCGGGAGGATCTCTACTACAGATTGAACGTCTTCCCCATCTTCCTGCCGCCGCTGCGTGAACGAAAGGACGACATCCCCCGCCTGGCCTACCACTTTCTGCGCCATTTCTGCCGGAAAACATCCAAGCGCATCGACGGATTCACCGAGGACGCCCTGGAGGCCCTGGTGAACCACCCCTGGCCGGGCAACGTACGTCAGCTCAAAAACGCCGTGGAAAGACTGGTGATCATGACCGACACCCCCATGGTGGACCTGCTCACCTTATTGGATCACCTGGAGACGCGCCGCCGGTGGGGGTCGGATCCCATCCCCCAAACGATCCAGGAATTGAGAGACTTCAAAAAACGCCTCCTACGCGACCACTACGAGCGCATGGAAAAACTCTTCCTCCTCAAGGCCCTGGAAGACCACGGCGGAAACATTTCCAAGGCCGCCCAGGCGGTGGGCATGAAGCGCCCCAACTTCTCGACGCTCATGAAACGGCACGGCATCCCTTCCCCCTCCCGGAAGCGCCCCGCCGTATAAGTTAAGATACAGTTGGCCGTTTTCCGGTCCACCGGGGATGGGGGCCTGCGGAGGCTCTTGCTCCGTATATCCGACCATACGTTTTCCATCCCCATCCCCAACTTTTCCTTCATGACCCGAATCCCCTGCACATTCTTACGTATTTGTTTCTACGTCTATTTTCCCACACGCGACCGTTTTCGCCTCCATCTGGTCCACTCGGCACGCATCGTGCCCTTATCCCACGGCAGGAAGAGAGGGGAGAGAACCGAGCAGGCCAAGAGGGAGGAGACGCCATGATCGCCGTTCAAGAAGGGACCACGACACGGGGCGAAGCGCCGCCCCACATCCTTCTCATGGAGGATGAAACCAACGTGGCCAAGGGTCTTCAAATGATCCTGGCCGAGGAAGGCTACGATGTGGACTGGGCCATGACGGGCAGGAGCGCCCTGGAAAAGTTCGGACAGAAGGTCTTCGACCTGCTGGTGGCGGACCTCAAACTGCCGGACATGAACGGCATGGATGTGATTCGCCAGGTGAAGGGGCGACGTCCTGAAACGGAAGTGGTGGTGATCACGGGCTATTCGTCCGTTCAATCGGCGGTGGAAGCCATGAAGATCGGGGCCCGGGACTATCTGCCCAAGCCGTTCACCGAGGAGGAATTCCGAAAGGTGGTGAACGAAGCCCTGAAGGAACGCCTGGAGGCGTTCACCAAAGGGCGGTTGGAAACGGTGGAATCGCACGCGGCCAAGCTCATCGAACGCAGGGAAGTCATGCGCGTCTTGAACCGCACGGCGGACGACAAGGGCTTCTGGAGGGATCTCATGGAGCTGGGTGTGGAGGCGCTGGCCCAATACGATTTGAGCGCCGAGGCCAAGACCGCCATCCTCACCGGGGACCTTCGATGGATCCACGAGCACATTGGGGAACTCACCCAGAAGCAGCTCCTGTTCCTCTACAAGCGCATGGAGATGGAAGTCTGGTAAGCCGCACTCGGGGAGGCACGGCCATGGAACGGCACAGCGGCAAGGAATCGCCCGTCGGGTCCGTCCTGGTGGTGGGCGGCGGGATCGCGGGGATGCAGTCGGCGCTGGATCTGGCGGAGATGGGCTATTACGTCTATCTGGTGGAAAAGGAGCCGTCCATCGGCGGGGCCATGGC
>JACIYN010000046.1 GCA_014359885.1 Desulfacinum sp. | reverse complement strand
AGCGGCCCTGGCCCAGTGCCTGGCCTACATCGAGCTCAATCCGGTGCGGGCCCGGATCGTGGAGCGCCCCGAGGAGTACCGGTGGAACAGCCTTTCCTTCCGGCTGGCGGGAAAGGGAGACTTCTTGGGCTGGGACGGGATGGAAACCCGGGATGTGCGGGCCTATCTCACCATGGTATACCAGGTGGGAAAAGGCGGCCGGGTGGATTCCAAGGGAAGGGAGAAGGGGCGCATTCCAAGGGACGCCGGGGAACCGGTGAGTCTGTGGCGCCACAAGGTGCGGTTCTTTACGGACGGCCTGGTCCTGGGGTCCAAGGCGTTTGTGCTGGAGGCCTACGAGCGGTTTTCGGAGTGTATCTACAAAAAGGAGCGGCGGGCCCACCGGGCCGCCGGGGTGGAAGGGGTTTTTTCCCTTCGGCGGTTGACGGCGGCGCTGTGACGCGGACCGGTTTGACACGAAAGAGAACCGGGAATGAACGGAAATGGACGCGAATGGATGTCTTCCATGGAAGGGCGGGCTGGGCTCGGATGGATTCCCGCTTTCGCGGGAATGACGAGGTGGCGGAGAGGGGGTTGGTGCGGCGAGGGGGTTTTCGGCATCCTATGGCAGGGGAGGCGGAACCTCGGTTGAACCGGCCGCTGGGTGTCGCTTGACACACCACGACCAGGCAGAAGAGAAGAAGAAGAGAAGAGAGGGACGTCGATGAACGCCAATGGATGAAGACGATCTTTCAAAAGCCCGGCGTTTGCCTTTGAAGGGTGGTGTGATATTTTCCTAGGAGCTTAAGAGGTGTCTGAAGGGAGGCGGAGATGGGAAGTTACGATGCCGCCATGAAGGTCATCCTCGCCCACTGCCGGGAGGCGGCGCTGGAGTTTTTCCTGGGCCTGGAGGTGGAAGAATCGGAAATACTGGAACTTCCCCAGGAGACGGCTTCGGTCCGGCGGAGCGACTTTCCCATCCGGGTGCGGACTGACGACGGCAGGGTCTTCATCGTTTTGCTGGAGGTGCAAAGCCGGTGGGAGCCGCAAGTGCCGCTTCGCCTCCTGGAATACGATGCGCGCTACCGGCTGAAGACGGGCCTTTCGGTCCTGCCGGTGGTGATGCTTCTCACGCCCAGTGGGAGCGTGGTGGAGTCTTTTGAAGACGAAGGCCTCCGGTATCGCTTCCGGGTGATTTCCCTGGCCGCCATGGACGCCCAGCAAGTGGTGGAGCGGGGAAATCCCTGCCTGATGCCCTTCGTGGGCCTCATGCGGGGAGGCCCCGAGGTTTTCCAGATGGCCGAGGAGGCCATTTACGGCTCAGGTCTGGGTCGATCCGACAAGGCGGATCTTTTGACCGGCATGGCGCTCCTTTCGGGGCTCTTGGACAAGGATCTGCCCCGCAAACTGCTGGAGCGCAGGAGGGACATCATGATGGAATCCTATGCCTATGAACTGATCAAGAAGGAAGGCTACGAAGAAGGCCTGCGGTCCGGTGTTCAACAGGGAATCCAGCAGGGAACTCTCCATGCATTAAGGGAACTCATCCTGGAAACCTTGGATGAGCGATTTGGAGAAGTGCCCAGGGACCTTCGTCATGACCTCCGTAAGTTAGAAGATCTCCATGACCTGAAGCTTCTTTTCAGAAGGGCACTTCGAGCTGAATCCCTTCGTGAATTCCAAGAAGCATTGGAACACTTTCTCGATTAGGTCCGCCGACGGGTTGTGGGATAAAACGAGCGGCGAAGCCGCGAATCGTCCCTCATGGAGCGGATCGTCCGGGTGGAGCAGGAGCGCAAGGCTTTTGGGGAATCGAGGCGGCCCGTTTTGAAACCGTGGACAGGGGCTTCGAGGCCTTGGACAAACGCCTTTCCTTCCTCCAGTGGATGATCGGCATCGGGTTTTCCGCCATCGCCCTCCTTGTGGGACTGGTGCGCATCCAGTCTTGAACGTGCCCTTCTCCCCTCCCCTTGCTCTAGACGACAGCAATTTTCATCTTCCACATGCCCATTGGTTTGAAAAGGCGAGACATCCCGGCGGCAAGCGGGCTTGGACGGTTCGCGAACCGCCCCTACGTTGTGAGGCGAAGAAACAAGACCTCAGACAGCGGCATCAAGACCGGAAGAGAAGCGGCTTGCACCGCTGTCCCTTTTGAAAGGTAGTTAGTGAGCGATCGGTTTGCCGTTCGGGGGCAGTGATTTTAAGGCTCATCCGGGAACTTTTTTGGGGAGCCCCCATGGGAAGCTACGATGCCGCCATGAAGGTCATTTTGGCCCATTGCCGGGAGGCGGCGCTGGAGTTCTTCCTGGGCTTGAAGGTGGAAGAAACGGAAATAGTGGGGCTCCCCCAGCAGACGGTTTTGGTCCGGCGGAGCGACTTTCCCATGCGAGTGCGGACTTCCGACAGGCGGGTCTTCATCGTTGTGCTGGAAGTCCAATTTGACCGGCATGGCGCTCCTCTCCGGACTGGTTTCCAAGGACTTGCCTCAGCTACTCCTCAAAAGGAGGAAGGGCATCATGATCGAATCGGCGGCCTATGAAATCATCAACAAAGAGGGCTATGAAGGACCACGGTGCCTGGCCCACCCTCGACAACCACCAACGCCCCCACTGAGGCCATCTCAACCAGGTTCGCCCCCCTTTGAAACGCTCAAACGCTCCATCGAGGAAAACCAAACGAAGACGCCATAGTGTTCCACGAGGGTCTTACGAAGACACTTCACGCTTTCCATCCCGCCGCGGCGGACCTGGGCGTCCACAATAGAAATGAAGAAAATGGGAAAGAAAATGGGGACGGGTTATTTATCATTTCCGATGAAGAAAATGGGTGAAGAAAATGGGGACGGGTCATTTATCATTTCCGACGCCTTCCGACCATGCTATCCAAGGCACCGCAAGGATCGGTTGAACAAGGTCGGCCGGCAAAATCACTGGAAGACAGAAAGGACAGGGCCATGGCACGCACTCGGCGCATGAAGGCGAATGGAGAGGAGGCCTATTATCATGTGGTTTCCCGCACCGTGGGGGGCGAGTTTTATTTGGGGGACGTGGAAAAGGAGAGGCTGCTGCAGGTGATCAGGACTTACGCGCAGCTTTACTTCGTGGAGATCCTCGGCTTTTGCCTAATGAGCAATCACTTTCACTTGGTCGTGAAGACCCGAAGGTGCGCGGAGGTGACCGACGGGGAGATCGTGGAGCGGGTGAGTTCCCATTACGGCCTTGTCCCGGACGTGGTGCGGCTGAAGGATCTTGCGGCCCTTCGGGAAAGGCTCTGCGACCTTTCGGAATTCGTCCGGTCGGTGAAGCTGGAGTTTTCCCGGTGGTACAACCGGAAAAACCGGCGAAGGGGCTACTTTTGGGGGGATCGGTTCAAGAGCGTCCTTCTGGAGAGCGGAGCGGCCCTGGCCCAGTGCCTGGCCTACATCGAGCTCAATCCGGTGCGGGCCCGGATCGTGGAGCGCCCCGAGGAGTACCGGTGGAACAGCCTTTCCTTCCGGCTGGCGGGAAAGGGAGACTTCT
>JACIYN010000045.1 GCA_014359885.1 Desulfacinum sp. | reverse complement strand
CCCCATGACCTTGGAGCGGGCGCTCCACTTCATCCGGGAAGACGAGATGGTGGAGGTGACCCCCAAGTCCATCCGGCTTCGGAAGACGATCCTGGCCGCTTCGCAGCGCCCTTCGAAAAAGAAATAGGGAGGGCCGTCCAACCACTTTCATGCTATGCCTGGTGGCAGAAAGCGGCGCTAGATGTTGGGTCAGCAACGGCGGAAGGCCCAGACCTGGACACATGTGTGGGGGTCCGAACGGGGAGTGGATGGGAAGGGCTCCGATGCGCCCTCCAGCTCCCAGAGTCCGGCTTGCTCCAGCTCCTGAAATTTTTCTTTAAAGCCCATTTGGGTATAGGTTTCGCAACGTAGTGTGAAGACGAGCACCCCCCGGGGCCGCGTGATGCGGACCAGCTCGTCGAAGGCCTTTGGCGGAGCGTGACCTTGGGTGAAAACGCCCACGCTGATCACGGCATCGAAGTGCGAGTCCGGAAAGGCGAGGGGCTCTCCCAGGGCCATTTGAAGCAGGCTCCCGTAGATGGCCTTTTCCGAAGCGACCCGCAGCATCCCTTGGGAAAGGTCAATGCCCACGAGATTGCGATACCCCTCCTGGTGGAGAAGTTCACCCACCAGGCCGGTACCGGCCCCTGCATCCAGGATGCGGGCGTTGCGGTCCGCCACAAACTCCATGAGTGCACCGACTGCCTTTTGGGGGCCGCGGTAGCCGTGCGCGTGAATAAGATCTTCATCGTAGCGATGGGCCCACGCATCGTAGCGACGACACAGCTCCTCCACGTCCTTGGAAGAGCAGATCCAGCGAACCCGGTCCTTGGGATCCATGGCAATCATCCCCCTTTCACTCGTTCCCCATAACATTGTTCAAGCGTCTTTCACAAGCGAGCGGTGTGTCCGGGACGCTTCTCCGCTCTTGCCTCCGGCCCGTGCGCCTGCTAATCTCCCGCTCTCATGAATTCCGACCGAAGGACGGGAAGGACGCATCTCCATGACGAAGATCCGAAATT
>JACIYN010000044.1 GCA_014359885.1 Desulfacinum sp. | reverse complement strand
TTACCTTCGACCTATCCCCTTTCGCCCACCGCCTTTAACCTTTTCCCTTTAGCCTTTTACCTTTCGCCTACCCCCATGCGCCGGGCCAAAAACGACGCCAGGTCCTGAACGTCCGCCCCGGCCTTTTTCAAGTTCCCCATGCAGATGGGGCACATGGAAAGAATCGGCGCTCCCGTTTGGTTCAGCTGTTCCAGTCGCCGCTCCATGATCTGCCGGGAAAGCTTAGGCGACACCGATTCCACCGGCCCGCCGCAGCAATGGGTGATGGGGCCCGATTGCTGCGTGTCGGCCACTTCCACCCCCGCGTCGCGCAGCACCTTTCGCGGCACGTGGGAAAGATTCAAGTAACGCCCGAAAAAGCACGGATCATGCAAAGTCACCCGGGTTCCGTTGGGTTCTCCCTTGAGGCGCAGGAGCTCAAAATAGGCGCGCACCTGGAACTCCGCCCCCACATACTTGGGATAGAGCACCTTGAAGGCGTAGGTGGTGTGAGGGTCCACGGTGATGAGGGTGCGGACGCCGGCTTCCTTGAGGCGGCGGGCCGTGAAGCGGGCGTGCTCCTCGAAGGCTTCCTGATCCCCCAGGTCGTAGAGCAGGATACCGCTGTAGAGATCCAGGTCCGGCCGGTAGGCGAAGCGAATCCCCGACTGCCGCAGCAAGGTGACGATGTCCTTGAGGATCTGCTCGTAGGGGGCGCGCTCCTTGGGACCGGCCAGAAAGAGGGATCCCATCTGGACGAGGCGCTTGGGCACCCAGGATCCGTACCCCACGAAGGGAGCCCACCGCGTGTCCTCCAACATCTCCAGCCGGCGGGTGATCTTCTCGATGAACGGAACCGATTGCACCATGAGCCCCGTATAGAAGAGCGTGTCGCCATCGGTGGGCAGGGAGAGCCCTTCCCACCATCGGTTCATGGCAAAGTGGAAGGCCCCGAAGGGATTTCGAGTCTTCCGTACGTTTCCCGCGATGAGGTCCACAATCGTTCTAGGATAGTACATGACCGTTTCTCCTCCAATGATGGAGCACATACCGGCGAAGGCCCAGGATCAGCTCGCCGGGATCGGCCTCCCGCGGACAGGTACGGGTGCACAGCCCGCAGTGGAGGCACCGCCACAGTTCCACGCCGTTTTCCAGGATGCGGTCCCGGGCTCCGATCTGGGCGTATCGAATCATCCGCCGGGGAAAATGCTCATGGATGAGCGGGCAGATGGCGGCGCAGGTGCCGCAGTTGAAACAGTCCAGGGTGGTGGACACCCCGAACCGTTCCAGCTCCTCCGAAAAGGAAAGGTCCGCGAAAGCCATGCCGAGTCTCCTTCACGGGGCGCTCCGCCGGCGAGACCGCCCAGAAACGCCCCCGGGCTAGAGCGATTCTTTTGGGGGTTCAGTCGGTCAGGCGGTAGGTGAAATAGGCGCCCTGTTTTTCTCCTTCCACGACCACGCCGTACTTTTTGAGGGATGCGATCCACCAGAGGACCTCCCCGGGGGGAAGCCCCACGGCTTCGGCGATTTCCGGAACCGTCCCGGGGCCCTTCTTCAGCCGTCCGGAGATGGAGGCGATGATCTTTTTCTGTTCCTTCA
This sequence comes from Desulfacinum sp., assembly GCA_014359885.1. Taxonomy (GTDB): domain Bacteria; phylum Desulfobacterota; class Syntrophobacteria; order Syntrophobacterales; family DSM-9756; genus Desulfacinum. The sequence goes on along the minus strand of JACIYN010000044.1, from coordinate 799 downwards.
CCCGGGCCGACACCCGGCGGATGGTTTCCTTTCGGACCGCCCGCAGCGCCTTCATCTCTTCCCTGTCCGCACCGTTTCCTCTTGCCTCTGCGTTTCCCATGGAACCTTCTCCCGCTTTGTCGTCTCCCGCGGCCCCGGATTTCCGGAAGGCGTTTCCTCACGGCTCAGGCCGCTTCATCGGATGCGATGGCATCCACCATGGCCTCGAACTGGGCCAGCGTGGATCCCTTCACCTGGATGGCCCCGGTGGGACAGACGGCCACACACGCACCGCAACCCAGGCACAGGGCCGACACCACGCGGGCGCGCCGCACCGTTTCTCCGTTCACCACCACATCCACCAGTTCAATGGCCCCGTCTCCCAGGCAGGCCTCCACGCAGGCCCCCGTGCCTCGGCACTTTTCCTCGTCCACCTCGGCCACGAAGGGATCCAGCTGCACGCAGCCCTTGGCCAGCAGGGCGGCCGCCTTGGACGCCGCCGCCGATGCGGCGTTGCACGCCTCGGAAACATCCATGGGAGCCTGGCAGGTTCCGGCCAGAAGGAGGCCCGTGGTGGCCAGCTCCACGGGGCGCAGCTTGGGATGCACCTCCAGGAGAAATCGATCCGCACCCACGGGAAGTTTCATCATCCCAACCAAATCCTGAATCCCTGCGGGCTCCATACCTACGGCCAGCACCACCAGGTCGGCCGGGACCTGCACCTCTTCCCCGAAGGTCAGGGTGTCTTTCACGCGCACCACCAAGGGCGTTCCGGCGGGTCCGTCGGCACGTTCCACCCGGGGCGGATCTTCGGGTTCGA
>JACIYN010000043.1 GCA_014359885.1 Desulfacinum sp. | reverse complement strand
TTCGCCACGGATCCCTACGAGATGGCCCGGATGATGATCGACCATATCGACAAGAAGCGGGAAGCGCTGGGCATCATGGGTCCGCGCGAACGCAAGCTCTTCGACATGGCCGACCGTCGCGCCCTGGATTAGGAGTGTCCGGCGGGCGCCGTTTCGCGCACCATCGAACCACGGCGCCCGACCGCACAATCTCCGGTTGGAAACCGGAAGAGGCGGTCCTTCTAGCGAGCCAACGCCCTTAAGAAAAGGAGTTTTGATATGTCTCGGTTAGTCGCATTTGCTGCGATCCAAGGTGCCTACAACATCGTGTCCAAGGCCGAGGGGAAATTCAGGGAGGCCATGGACAAGTACGGGCCGAACCAGCCGTTGGAATTTCCCAACACGGCTTATTATCTGCCCATCATCTATTCGATTTTGGGGATCAAGGTGGAAAAGCTGGCCGATGCCGAGCCGGTCCTGGAGCGCTGCAAGAAGCTCCTGCCTCCCCACATCAAGGGGCGGATCCACACGCCGTACCTGGGCGGCATGCTGGATGCCGGTATGGCGGCAATCCTGGCGGAAGAGATCGTGGAAGCCATCCGCTACGTGGAAGATCCGGATTTCTACCTGCCTACGGAAGACCCGGATCTGGAAAACGGGCGGATCTGGCTGGGCGCGGCAGATGATACCATCATGCGCAAGCGCGGTATCGAATTCGTGGACGGCAGCGCACCCGGTTTCGCCGCCATCGTGGGCGCCGCCCCGGATCCGGAAACGGCCAAGATGATTGCGGAAGAGTATCAACGCAAGAATCTTTACGTCTTCATGTGCGCCAACCAGGCCGGCACCACCTTCACGGAACAATTGATCGAGGCCGGCGTGCAGATCGGTTGGTCCACGCGTCTGGTTCCGTTCGGCCCCGACATTTCCGCCGCCGTCTTTGCCCTGGGATTTGCCAACCGCGCGGCCATGGCCTTCGGCGGCGTGGAACCGGGAGACTACCGCAAGATTCTCCTCTACAACAAGGACCGTATCTTTGCGTTTGTGAACGCCTTGGGTGAGGTGAACGCCGAATGGGCGGCCAATGCGGCGGGTGCCGTCAACTGGGGCTTTCCGACCATCGCCGACACGGACATCCCGGAAATCCTGCCGACTGGTATTTGTACCTACGAACACGTGGTCTCCAGCGTGCCCCATGACCAGATCTGCTCCAAGTCCATCGAGGTGCGCGGCCTGAAGGTCACCGTCACGGAAGTGCCCGTCCCGGTTTCCTACGGCCCGGCTTTCGAAGGCGAGCGTGTCCGCAAGGACGACGTGTACCTGGAATGCGGCGGCGGCAAGACGCCCTGCTTCGAGCTGGTTCGCATCGCCGACATGGACCAGGTGGAAGACGGCAAGGTGGAAGTGATCGGCCCGGACATCAAGGACGTGGAACCGGGCAGCCGCCTGCCTTTGGGCGTGATCGTGGAAGTGGCCGGCCGCAAGATGCAGGAAGATTACGAGCCGATCCTGGAGCGGCAGATCCATCACCTGGTGAACTACGCCCAGGGTGTCATGCACATCGGCCAACGCGACATCGCCTGGTACCGGATCGGCAAGTCGGCCGTGGAAAAGGGCTTCACCATGGAGCACATCGGCAAGATCCTCCACGCCAAGTTCCATCAGGACTTCGGGGCGATCTTCGACAAGTGCCAGGTGAAGATCTACACGGACGAAGCCAAGGTGAAAGAGCTTTTGCCGGTGGCCCAGCAGATGTACAGGACCCGCGACGAGCGCATCGAGGGCATGACCGATGAGACCACGGAGATCTACTACTCCTGTACGCTGTGCCAGTCCTTTGCGCCCACCCACGTGTGCGTGGTGAGCCCCGAACGGACGGGTCTTTGCGGCGCCTACAACTGGCTGGACTGCAAGGCTTCCTATGAAATCAACCCCACGGGCCCCAACCAGCCCATCGCCAAGGGGGAAACCCTGGATGCCCGCTACGGCAACTGGAAGGGCGTGAACGAGTTCGTGGAAAGGGCCTCGCGCGGTGCCGTGACTTCCTACAACTTCTACAGCGTGGTCTACGATCCCATGACCACCTGTGGGTGTTGTGAATGCATCGCTGCGGTTCTCCCCATGTGCAACGGCGTCATGACCGTCAATCGCGAGTACATGGGAATGACCCCCTGCGGCATGAAGTTCACCACCCTGGCCGGGACCATCGGTGGCGGGAACGTCACGCCCGGCTTTGTGGGCCACAGCAAGTACAACATCACCCAGCGTAAGTTCATCGCCGGCGACGGCGGCCTGAAGCGCCTGGTGTGGATGCCCAAGATGCTCAAGGAAGAAATCCGCGAGCGTCTGATCAAGCGCGGTGAAGAGATCGGCATTCCCAACTTCATCGACATGATCGCCACGGAAGAACAGGGCGTCACCGAAGACGAAATCCTGCCCTTCCTCCAGGAAGTGGGCCATCCGGCGCTGGAGATGGAGCCGATTCTCGGTTAAGGACGGGCCGGGGCGTTGGCCCCGGCCTTCCACGGGTTGAACGATAGAGACGATGAGGAGACGAGCTGATGGGCTTGACAGGAATTGAGATCTTTAAACTTCTTCCCAAAACCAACTGCGGTGATTGCGGTGTTCCCACCTGCCTGGCCTTCGCCATGAACCTGGCGTCGGGAAAGGCCGAATTGGACGCGTGTCCCCACGTGTCGGAAGAGGCGAAGGAAAAGCTGGCGGCCGATTCCGCCCCTCCGGTTCGCCCTCTGACCGTGGGTGCCGGCGACTATGCGGTGAAGGTGGGCGGCGAGACGGTTCTTTTCCGCCACGAGAAGACCTTCGTCAATAAGCCGGGTTTGGCCACGCTGGTGACCACCGATGAAGATGAGGCCTCGGTGAACGGCAAGCTGGAACGCTTCAAGGCGTGCCAGTTCGAGCGCGTGGGCCTGAACCTGCGCCCCGAAATGTTCGCCGTTAAGGATACTTCGGGCGATGCGGCCAAGTTTACGGCACTGGCCAAGAAGATTTCCGATGCCACCGGGGCGGCTCTGATCCTCATGTCCGACAACGTGGATGCTTTGAAGGCCGCCGCCACGGAGCTCAAGGATCAAAAGCCCATGATCTATGCCGCCACGGCGGACAATGCCGACGCGCTGGGCGAGCTGGCCAAGGAGACGGGATGCCCGCTGGCCGTCAAGGGCGACGGGACACTTGACGGCGTGATCGCTCTGACGGAAAAGCTGACCGGCATGGGTCTCAAGGATCTCATCATCGACACGGGCACGCGCGACCTCAAGAAGGCCTTCGAAGAGCAGATCCATATCCGTCGGGCGGCCATCAAGGACCGCTTCCGGCCCTTGGGCTTCCCCACCATCGTGTTCGCCAACGAGATGGCCGACGATCTGTTGAACGAAGGCGTGGTGGCGGCCACGTTCATCGCCAAGTACGCCGCGTTCATCGTCATGAGCGATGTGAAACCGGAAGTGACCTTCCCGCTGCTGTTGGAACGCCTCAACATCTACACCGACCCGCAACGGCCCATGACCGCTGAGCAGGGGATCTATCCCATCAACAACCCGGATGAAAATTCGCCGGTGCTGGTCACCTGCAACTTCTCGCTCACCTACTTCATCGTGGGCGGCGAAATCGAATCCAGCCGACAGCCGGCTTGGCTCTTGGTCCAGGATACGGAGGGCCTTTCGGTCATGACCGCCTGGGCCGCCGGAAAGTTCAACGGCGAGACCGTGGGCACCTTCGTGAGCAAGTGCGGAATCATGGACAAGGTGAAGCACAAATCCATCGTGATTCCCGGCTATGCGGCGGCCATCAGCGGGGAGCTGGAAGAAGAACTGCCCGGCTGGACCGTGGTGGTGGGTCCGCGGGAAGCGAGCCACATCCCCAAGTTCCTCAAGGAATTCAAGCCGGAGTAGGCTTCCTGCGTGTTGGGTGCAGGGGCGCCGGAAGGGCAATGGGTGGCCTTTCCGGCGCTTCCCCGCCCTTGGATCGTGAGACCATAACCTCGAAGTGGAGGAGGGGACGAACCCATGAAGCTCATTGGCGAAAACTTGAACATCATGAGCAAAAAGTACGGCAAGGCCCTGAAGGAGCGCGACGCCAAGACCTTGCAGGAACTGGCGGTACAGGAAGCCGAAGCCGGCATGGACTATATCGACCTGAATATCGGCCCTGCCGGGAAGACGGGCGAAGAGCTCATGTCCTGGCTGGTGCCCGTGATCCACGAAGTGGTGGATCTGCCGTTGGCGCTGGATACTTCCAACATCAAGGCCATCGAAGCGGGCCTGAAGGCGCACAAGAAGGGCCGCGCCATGATCAACTCCATCATGGTCCGCCCCGAACGCATGGACGCCCTGCTGCCCCTGGCCAAGGAATACGACGCCGAGTTCATCGGTCTGCTGTGGGGCCCCGAGGGCATGCCTCGCGACGAGAACGAGCGAGGCGCCCTGTGTGCCGAGCTGCTGTTCCGGGCTAGCGAAATGGGCATTCCGCCCGAGAGGATCTACATCGATCCGATTCAGACCCCGGTCAACGTGCAGCAGAACCAGATCATGAGCGCCCTCAATTTTATGAAGATGTTCCCCGACATGGCCCCGGGCTGCAGCTCCACCATCGGCCTTTCTAACGTGTCCAACGGCGCTCCGGAACACCTGAGGCCGATTCTGAACCAGGTCATGCTCATCCTGTGGAAGCGCTGGGGCATGCAATCGGCCATCGTGGACACCTTCGACTACGAGCTCCACAAGATCGCCCGCGGCGAGCGCCCCGAACTGGAAGCCCTGGTGGCCAAGGTGGAAGACGGCGAAGAGATCGACATGGCGTCTCTCAGCAAAGAAGAACAGGACTTTGTGAAGACCGCCCGCGTCATTCTCGGCCACACGCTCTATTCCGACTCCTGGCTTGAGGTGTAGCTCGTCTTTGCAACCTCGCTTGCCGGATCCACAACTGAACAAGAACCCCATCTTTTGCGAGGTGGGGTTTTTGCGTCTTGGTACGCCGAGTTTGGGGTGTTCAAAGCTCTTTTGAGTCCACTCTCGCAAACGGTTCCAGGCCCGACCGGGAACTTGCCGTGCAAGCGGGATTCATCCTCCCCCGTCACGGGGTGCCCGTGACAGCAGTGGAGTAAGCGCGCTTTTCAGGAGTGCATGCTCATGGGGGTTAAGGATTGTGCGCCCCTGCATCCCGTGGGCATGGACGATAGCTGGAAGGCACTTAGAGGCGGGGGGGGACCTGACCGATTCAATGAAACGGTTTCTGATTGTTGAACTGGGGGAAAAGTTTCTTTGGAGGCAGGAGGGAGAGCCGGATCATGGGAAAGAAATTCGTCTACTTCTTTGGTGAAGGCCAAGCGGATGGCAGTGCGCAGATGAAGGACTTGCTGGGCGGCAAGGGAGCCAATCTGGCGGAGATGACCCGCCTGGGAATTCCCGTGCCGCCGGGCTTTACCATCTCCACCGAGGTTTGCACTTACTATTACCGGAACAAGGGGAAGTATCCCGAGGGGCTGGAAGAGGAAGTGCGGGAGGCTCTCGGGCGCTTGGAAAAGATCATGGGGCGTCGTTTCGGAGATCCGGAAAAGCCCCTGTTGGTTTCCGTCCGCTCCGGTGCGGCGGTCAGCATGCCGGGCATGATGGATACCGTGCTCAATCTCGGCCTCAACGACACCACGGTGGAAGGGCTGGCCAAGGAAACGGGAGACCCCCGGTTCGCCTACGACTGTTATCGACGCTTTCTTTCCATGTACGGGGATGTGGTCCTGGGGCTCAAGCCGGAATCCGAAGACGATATCGACCCGTTTGAAGAAATCATCGACCAACTGAAAAAGAGCCGGGGTGTGGAGTTCGACAATCAGCTCCATGCCGAGGACTTGAAGGAACTGGTCCAACGCTACAAGGAACTCATTCGAAAGAAGACCGGACGCGATTTTCCGCAGGAGCCGATGGATCAGCTGTGGGGGGCCATCGGCGCCGTTTTCGGCTCGTGGGACAATCCCCGCGCCATTGCCTACCGGGAACTGAACGGCATTCCGGACGACATGGGCACGGCCGTGAATGTGCAGTCCATGGTCTTCGGCAACATGGGAGACGATTGCGCAACGGGCGTGGCCTTCACCCGAAATCCCGCGACGGGCGAAAACGTCCTCTATGGGGAGTACCTGGTGAATGCCCAGGGGGAAGATGTGGTGGCGGGCATCCGCACTCCCCAGCCCATCAACAAGGCCCAGAAGACGGATCCGGCCCAGGTGTCCCTGGAAGAAGCCATGCCCGAGGCCTACGCCGAGCTGGAGCGGATTCGAAAGATCCTGGATCGCCACTACCGGGACATGCAGGACATCGAGTTCACCATCCAGCGGGGCAAGCTGTGGATGCTCCAGACCCGCAACGGCAAACGCACCGGTTTCGCCGCCTTCAAGATCGCGGTGGACATGGTGCGCGAAGGCATCCTGACCCAAGAGGAAGCGCTCATGCGGGTGGAGCCCAACCAGCTCAACCAGCTGCTGCGGCCCATCTTCGACCTGGAGGCGAAACAGAAGGCCGTGGCCTCGGGGGCCCTCTTGGCCAAGGGCCTCAACGCCGGGCCGGGAGCCGCCTCGGGGCGGGTGGTCTTCAATGCCGTGGACGCGGAAGAATGGGCCGAGCGCGGTGAGCAAGTCATTCTGGTTCGCCTGGAAACGTCCCCGGACGACATCCGCGGCATGCACGCCGCCCAGGGGATCCTCACTTCCCGGGGAGGAATGACGTCCCATGCCGCCCTGGTGGCCCGTCAGATGGGCAAAGTCTGCGTGGTGGGCTGCGGGGATCTGGAGATCGATTACAAGAAGCGGCAGATGTCCGCCAATGGCCGCGTGATCCGGGAAGGCGATTGGATCTCTCTGGACGGCTCCACCGGCGAGGTCCTTGAAGGACGTATCCCCACCAGGCCGTCCGAAGTTCTGCAGGTGGTGGAAGGAACGCTCAAGCCCGAAGAATCCACCGTCTATCAGGATTACAGGTCCCTGATGGAATGGGCGGACAAGGCCCGCCGTCTGGGGGTCCGCACCAACGCGGACCAGCCGGATCAGGCGCAAACGGCCTTGGCCTTCGGAGCGGAAGGCATCGGCCTGTGCCGCACGGAGCACATGTTCTTCGAGGGCGAACGGATCAACGTGGTCCGGGAGATGATCCTGGCTCGGACCAAGGAAGGCCGGGAAAGGGCGCTGGACAAGCTGCTGCCCATGCAAAGGGAGGATTTCAAGGGCATCTTTCGCGTCATGAACGGTCTTCCGGTGACCATTCGGACCCTGGATCCGCCTTTGCATGAATTCCTGCCCACGGAAGATGCGGATATCCGTGCCGTGGCGGAACAGATGGGGGTGGAGGAAGAGGATGTGCGGGCCAAGCTCCAGGCCTTGCATGAGGCGAACCCCATGCTGGGACATCGCGGCTGCCGCCTAGGGGTGGTGTATCCGGAAATCACGGCCATGCAGGCCCGGGCGATCCTGGAAGCGGCCTGCGAGGTGACGAAGGAAGGCGTGGAGGTGCATCCGGAGATCATGATCCCCCTGGTGGGTCATGTGGCGGAACTGGAGGATCAGAAGCGCGTCGTGGACCAGGTGGCCCGGGAGGTCATGGATGCGCACGGCGTGGAGGTCCATTACCTGGTGGGGACCATGATCGAGGTTCCCCGGGGCGCTCTCACGGCCGATGAGGTGGCCAAGGAGGCGGCCTTCTTCTCCTTCGGTACCAACGATCTCACCCAGACCGTGTTCGGCATCAGCCGGGACGACGCGGCCAAGTTCCTGCATCACTATCTGGACAAGAAGATTTGGGATTTCGATCCCTTCGAGAAGATCGACCAGGAAGGGGTGGGCCAGCTCATGCGCATGGGCGTGGAAAAGGGCCGGGCCACCCGCCCCGACCTCAAGGTGGGCATCTGCGGCGAGCACGGCGGTGAGCCCACCTCGGTGGAGTTCTGCCACCGGATCGGCCTGGACTATGTGAGCTGTTCGCCCTACCGGGTTCCCATCGCCCGGCTGGCCGCCGCCCGTGCGGCTATTAGGGAAAAAGGTGAAAGGTAAAAGGTGAAAGGTAAAAGGGGAAAGGTAAAAGGGGAAAGGTGAAAGGGGCTTCGTTGTTCGGGGAGCCCGGTCTGATCCAAAGGCGCTGCTGTGATGATGGTGGAGCCTGAGTGCGAATGCCAGGGGCTCTTGCGTAACAACGAAAGAGACATGCCTTTGCGAACAGGGTGTAGGGGCGAAGGATCCTTCGCCCCTACGGCATGCGTGCATGGAAGCGGGCATGTCTTGTTTCCCACAGAAAAGCGCACCGCGGATTCGGAAGGCCAGGCCCCTTCAGCGGACTTTTCGCCTTTTTCCTTTCCCCTCACCCCCAACGGAGAGGCCATATGGAGCGCCCGATCCGACTGAGACGTTCCCTGTTGTCGGTCCCCGCCAACCGGGAAAAGATGGTGCAAAAGGCCCTGGGGCTTCCGGCGGACGTGGTCATGCTGGACCTGGAGGACAGTGTCCCGGTGGAGGAAAAGGACTCGGCCCGAGGCGCCGTGGTGGAAGCCCTTCGATCGGGGGACTGGCACGGCAAGGTGCGGGCCTACCGCATGAACGACATGGGCACTCCCTTTGCCTATCGGGATGTGATCGATGTGGTGGAGGCGGTGGGGGACCGGGTGGATGTGATCGTGGTGCCCAAGGTGAACGATCCCGCCGAGATCAGGGCCCTGGATTACCTTCTGACCCAGATCGAACAGCGCATGGGGCTCAAGAACCGAATCGGCCTGGAGGCCTCCATTGAAACGGCCCAAGGGATGGCACGGGCCTGTGAGATCGCTGCCAGCTCCGAGCGCCTGGAGGCCTTGGTCTTCGGTGTGGCCGACTACGGGGCGTCCGTGGGGATGCCCAGCCGGGGGGTGAGCGGCCACGGGGATGCGGAGGTGGACTATCCGGGGCATCGATGGCACTATCCTCTGAGCCACATGGTCATGGCCGCCAAGGCGGCGGGGCTGGCCGCCTTGGACGCCCCCTACGGCGATTTCCGGGACGAAGAGGGCCTTCGCCGCTCCTGCGCCCTGAGCCGCGCGTTGGGATACGACGGCAAATGGGCCATCCACCCGGCGCAACTGGAAGCGATCAACGCCGTCTTCACCCCGGAGGAAGAAGACGTGAAACGGGCCCTTCGCATCGTGGAGGCCTACGAGGAGGCGCGGTCCCGGGGGGCGGGGTCCGTGGCCGTTGATGGAAAAATGGTGGACGCCGCCTCCGTGCGCCTGGCCCGGGTGACCGTGGCTTCCTGGCGCTTGATCGAGCAGAAGAGGAAAGTAACACCCGTATCGGAATAATTCCGTAGTATTTACTCCGGTTTCATTGAAAAGCCGGCATGTTGCGTGTCCATCTTCCCGTTCCTTTTGCCTTGAATGTGGTCCAGAGATCTTGGGGGGCGGTGGGAAACGTTCTCCTTCGGACTCGGATGGTCTCCAGGTTGCAGCGATCGCTCATTTCCCGTTTCAGCGCCAGGTGCGTCCGGCTGGTAAAGGTTTCAGCAAGGATTCGACAAGGAGTTGACGGATGACGACAGGCCGGTGGAATTCGGGGAGTGAGTATTTGCCTGCGGGGGGGACTGCCCCCCTGGATCCCGCCTCGTCGCTGAAGGAAAAAATCCTTCGCCAGCACAACGAGCTGCAGATCCTCTTTGACATTTCTTCGGCCATCCATAGTTCTCCACGCCTGGAGGACGTTCTCCATCAATCGCTCATGGCCATCTTGCGCACCCTGCGTTTCAAAATGGGAGCCATCTACTTGCTGCGTGCCGACGAACGGGGGCAGCGGGTCATGTCGCTGGCCGCCCAGCAGGGCTTTTCGTCGACCCTGGTTTCCAGCATTCGATCCTTCCCGGTCAAGGAATCCTGGCTACGCGACTTCGGAAGAAGAGAGCCCGTGGTCTGGCTTCCCCTGGACCACCTCTTTTTCCCGGATCTGCGGGAGAGGATGGCCGGAGAAGGGATTCAGGAGATCGTGCGCATCGCTCTCTTCACCCAAAACGGGATCCTGGGGCTTCTCTACGTGGCCAACCACGGGGAACTGCAGATTCGCCCCGACCGCAAGGAATTCCTGACCACCATCGGCCAGCAGATCGGAGTGGCCATCGAAAACGCCCAGCTTTTCGAATCCGTGCAGCGCGCCAAGACGGAGCTGGAAATCAGTTTCGACGCCATCCAGCACAGCATCTTTCTCGTGGAGGCATCGGGACGGATCCTGAGGGTGAACCGGACCACGGAAGACGTGTACGGGGTCAAAGAGACACTCCTGGGGGCTCCCTACTGGCGCGTGCTCTATTCCACGGCCGAGCCTCCCAGCGGCTGTCCCATCCGGGAGTGCATGTGGTCCAAGAGACCGGTGCAAAAGGAAGGGCCCCATCCCCGATGGGGCGGCTTTTATCGTTTCTACGCTTTTCCCGTCCTCAACTTGTCGTCCCAGTTGGAACGGATCGTCTATTACGAAAAGGACGAAACGGAAGCCCGGCGCCTGGAACAGCGCTTGCAACAAACGGAACGCCTGAAGTCCCTGGGAACCCTGGCTGCGGGTATCGCCCACGAGATTCGAAACCCTCTGGCCACCATCAACTTCAACGCCCAGATGCTGCAGCGGGAACTGGAGCTGGATGAGAGCCAATCCCAGATGCTGGGGGACCTGCTCCAGGAGGTGCGGAAAATCGATACGATTGTGCGGGAAGTGTTAAGTTTTGCCCGGCCCAGGGAACCCCAATTCCTGTCGGCGAATCTCAACGACATTGTGCGCCATTGTCACAATCTTTCCAAGGTGCACATCCGGAAAGCCCATGTGGACTTCCGCATGGAGTTGGAAGAGGCGCTTCCCGATCTGGTGATGGACTCGGACCAGATCAGCCAGGTGGTGATGAATCTTTTGATCAACGCGGTGGAAGCCATGCCCCAAGGGGGAAGGCTGACGGTGCGGACCCGCTATGCCGACGAAATCCCCGCCGTCGTGCTCAGCGTGGAAGATACGGGAGAGGGCATCCTGCCGGAGGACGAAGGACGCATCTTCGATCCCTTCTTCACGCGGAAGGCGGAAGGCACGGGGCTGGGACTGAGCATTTGCCGTCGCATCCTGGAGCGGCACGGGGCCCATATGGAAGTGGAGAGCACCTGGGGCGAAGGAAGCACCTTCCGGGTGATCTTCCCCTTGGACGAGAAGAACCGGGAACCGGCGGCGGAAGGAACCCGACTGAACTGATCCCCCTTCCCTGTGGGGGCGACGTGGAAGCTGAATGCGAGCCAAGCAAAAGATTCTCATTATCGACGATGAAGCGGGGTTTCGGGGCGCCATCAAGCGCTTCCTGGAAAAGGACTACAGCGTGGAAGAGGCGGAATCCGCCGCCCGGGGCTTCGAAAAGGCGGTGGAGACGGAACCGGACCTGGTGCTTCTGGACATTGGACTGCCCGACCAGAGCGGGTTGGATCTTCTGGATCGATTGAAAAGCCTGCGTCCGTCGCCCACCGTGGTGATGGTCACCGCCTACGAGCAGGTCCGGGATGTGGTCCAGGCCATGCGAAAGGGGGCCTTCGACTACCTGGTCAAACCCGTGGACCTGGAGGAGTTTGAGCTCACCGTCAAGCACGCCCTGGAAAACGCCAGTCTCCGGAACGAAGTGGACCGGCTTCGCAGGGAGGTGGAACGGCTCCATCGAGTGCACAAGCTGGTGGGCAGTCACCCCGCCTTTCTGGAGGCTCAAGAGCTGGCCATCAAGAGCGCCCAGAGCGCCGACGCCGGTGTGTTGCTCCAGGGCGAAAGCGGTGTGGGCAAGGAGCTCTTCGCTCGTCTCATCCACAGTTCCAGCCCCCGTTCGGCTTATCCCTTCGTGGCCCTCAATTGTGCCGTCTTTAGCCCGGAAATCATCGAAAGCGAGCTGTTCGGCTATGAGCGGGGCGCTTTCACGGGGGCGCGCACCGAGGGGAAGCAGGGGCTTTTGGAAGCCGCGGACGGCGGGACCCTTTTTCTGGATGAAGTGATCGATCTTCCAGCGGAAGTTCAGGCCAAGCTCCTTCGCGTGTTGGAAGAAAAGGAATTCTACCCGCTGGGATCCACGAAAAAGAAAAGGGTGGATATCCGGGTGGTGTCGGCCTGCAACCGGGATCTCTGGGAAGCGTGCGAAGCGGGGGAGTTTCGCAGGGACCTCTATTTCCGGCTGGCCACCATCCGGATTTTTCTCCCCCCCCTGCGGGAGAGGCGGGAAGATATCATCCCTTTGGCGCGCTTTTTCCTGGAACAGCTCAACGACAAATACATGAAGAGGTTTCGGGACATCAGCCCGGAAGCCCAAGGGCTGCTGCGGTCCTACTCCTGGCCGGGAAACGTGCGGGAGCTTCGAAACACCATGGAAAGAGTGGTTCTCCTGGAGGACGAGGAGCTGGTCCTGCCGCGACACCTCCATTTCCTGACCCCGGAAATGGCCGGGGTTCCCCCAAGCGATTCCGCTCTGGCCTTCCTGTCCGAACTTCCCGAGGAGGAGCTGCCTCTGGAGGAGGCGGAGCGGATGATCATCCAAAAGGCCTACGAAAAGTGCGGCCGAAACAAGTCGAAGACGGCCCGTTACCTTCGCATCCCCCGGCACGTGCTGGTCTATCGGATGAAAAAGTACGGCCTGGAGGACACATGACCTTTGGAGCATTTGGAGAATAGTGTTCATTGGGGTCGAAGGGGGGTGAGAATAATCTTCAGGGCTTGTGAGCCAGTGGAACAAGCCTGTGGAGACGGATCCGGAAGGTCGGCCGTCGCGAGAAGGATCGCTATATGAAGAATATTCGTCATCCTGTGGGAGGAAGTGGCCTCTCTTGAAAGGGGGAAAACGGCCGGGAAGCCTTTTGGAGCAAGGGTCCTTCTCTTTTTCTCGAAATGATCCTGCTGTGGCACGAGAGTTGCTCTAATTGACTTGCGAGCGGAGGCGGTATGAAGCGGAATCTCTCTCTGGTACGACGCGTGCTCCTGGTGGAAAGCGAAGCCCCGTTCAGGCGCTCTTTGGAAAAGTGCTTGAGTAAGGCCGGGTATCAGGTTCTCTCGTGCGGAAGTTGCAGTGAGGCGCTCCGGTTGGCATCGGAAGCTCCCTTTGAACTGGCTGTTACGGAATATCATCTGCCTGACGGCAACGGGGCGAAGCTGGCGCAGAAACTGAAGGAAGCTCATTGTGTATCTCGCGTGGTGCTGATCTCTTTCTACGACCTGGATTTCATTTCTCGTGATGTGGCGGCTGCGGCGGACGGCTTTTTGAAGAAGCCCTTTGATCTCGTGGAGTTCGAGCGCATGCTCCAGCTGGTGTGGAAAGGTCCTGTTGTGGTGGAACTGCCCCGATCCGTCGGCGGCAAGGATATGCCGGCCTCTTATCTCAGGGAAGGGACTCTCTAGATTTGTTTCTCATGCGGATGTTGTTGTGGCGGATGTTACTGCGGCGGTTGGCGAACGGTTGATCTCTCATTCTCCAGTGCATGTGCGAAAGGTTCGCGTTCAAGCGATGGATCCTACTGTTCTTGATGCGCAATCTCGATTCCAGGTGACCTCTTCCCGTTCACGATCCTGATCCTCCAGAGGAGAGCCCCTTTTCCAGTGAAAGGCCGCAGGGTTTACCCTGCGGCCTTTTGCCATTTCAAGGCTTGTTCTTTTGGCGGAAGAGTTTGTTTTTTCTTGATTTTAGTTGCTGAAAGCCTAAAATGCCTTCTCAGAAGGCAAGTGGTTTGGCTCTGTTTTGAGACTTGTGAAATATTGCTTAAGGGAGGGGAAGGGTGCTGACCGAAAAATTGCAGCTTGTGGAAAAGCTTCAGGAAAAGGGCATGCCTCTCGAAGAGGCTGCGAAGGCCATCGAGTTCGACCCCGAAATCCTCAAGCTCTACTTTGCCAACGATGATTACCCTGTTCCGACGCGCATCCTCAAAAAACTCCAGGAAACGGTCCTGAATTGATGGCCGGATCAAGCACGTCCGTTGATGCCAAGGGGGTGGTTCGTGAACCGCCCCTGGAGGCTGTAGCCTGTTCTGATAACGATCTTGCGGTGGCGCTTGGCCTTTTGCGGGGAATGCCCGTCGTTTTGGTGCGGGGTTTGTGATATAGGGATGTTGTGCGCCCTGGGCGATTTAGCGAGCCGGATTCGACTCTTGGGTTCGATGTGGTTTTCCTTCCTCCGCCTCTCCTCTTGAATTGCTCATCACTTTGCCTCTCGTGATCTTTGGGGTTCACCCGTGGATCTCCTCTCTTCCCGCTGTTTCCTTGGCAGATCCCGTTCTTGCTGGTTGCTCGACTGAAGACGCGCCCGTGTCTATTGGTTTTCAAGGGTGGGATTGGGGCGAAGGCGGGAGTTGTGCATTTTAAGTGTCGCGACGCTGGGCACCTTGTGCTTGTGAATGTAATCACTTGTTGACTGGCAAAATGCCCAGTGATATAGAATTGTTGGCTGCGGCCCGCCGACGCGCCAGGGGGTGTTTTGTGGGGCGTCTGTGAATCTTGGCGCAAGGCGCCGTGCACATTTGGTTGAACAAGGGGCGAGGTCGTTCCCTGCGGGCAGGGCGGCGGGTGCCTTCCGGCACCCATGAAATTGAGGGCTTTGGTCGATGGTCTTGGCAGAGGAGGAGGTGTTTTGATGGAGCGACAAAAAAGCTTGGAGGAAAAACTGGCACAAAAGGGCGTGACGCGGCGCGATTTCATGAAATTCTGCACCTTGGTGTCGGCGACCATGGGTTTGGCCCCCTCGTTCGTTCCCAAGGTGGCGGAAGCGCTCACCAACCCGCAGCGTCCCCCGGTGGTGTACCTGCACTTTGCGGAGTGCACGGGTTGCACGGAAGCGGTGCTTCGCACCACCTATCCCTGGATCGATGAGCTTCTTCTGGAAACCATCTCGGTGGACTACCATGAGACCATCATGGCCGCCGCGGGGCATTCCGTGGAGGAAGTGCTGCACGAGACGGTCAAAAAATACGAAGGCAAGTTCATCTGCGTGGTGGAGGGAGCCATCCCCACGGCGGAAAACGGCATCTACGGCATGATCGCCGGAAAGACCATGCTGGACATCGCCAAGGAGGTCTGCCCCAAGGCCCTGGCCACCATCTGCATCGGCACTTGTTCCAGCTTCGGCGGGGTGCAGGCGGCGGCGCCCAACCCCACGGGAGCCAAGGGAGTGGCGGACGCCCTGGGCGATCTGCTGAAGACCCCGGTGGTGAACGTGCCCGGCTGTCCTCCCAATCCCATCAACTTCGTGGGAACCGTTGTGAACTATCTCCTCTTCGGAAAACTCCCCGAACTGGACGACAAGAACCGGCCGCTTTTCGCCTACGGCAAGACGGTCCACGACCAGTGTCCGCGCCGATCCCACTTCGAAAACGGGGAATTCGTGGAAGAATGGGGGTCCGAGGAAGCCAGGCTGGGCTACTGCCTGTACAACCTGGGCTGTAAGGGGCCCGAGACCTACAACAACTGCCCCAAGGTCAAATTCAACGAAGGGACCAGTTGGCCCGTTCAGGCGGGACATCCCTGCATCGGCTGCAGCGAGCCGGATTTCTGGGATTCCATGTCTCCGTTCTATGAAGCGCTCTAGGGCCCTAGTCGGGCGGATGAGTCGGGGCCGAAGCCCCTCGTGGGAACCGACGATGAAAAGAGGAGAGGAAAAAGATGGCACAACGAATTGTGGTTGACCCGATCACCCGAATCGAGGGTCATTTGCGCATAGAGGTGGAAGTGGCCAATGGCAAGGTGACCAATGCCTGGAGCAGCTCCATGCTGTTCCGCGGCCTGGAGATCATCCTCAAGGGCCGGGATCCCCGGGACGCCTGGTTGTTCACCCAGCGCGCCTGCGGCGTGTGCACCTACGTGCACGGCCTGGCCTCCATCCGGTGCGTGGACGACGCGGTGGGCGTCACCATCCCGGACAATGCCCGGTTGATCCGCAATCTGCTCATGGGCGCCCAGTTCCTGCACGACCATATCGTTCACTTCTATCACCTGCATGCCCTGGACTGGGTGGATGTGGTGAGTGCCCTCAAGGCGGATCCGGTGAAGGCCTCCAAGATCGCCAACGATGTGTCCCCGGCTGGCATGAGCGGTCCCAGCGATTTCAAGGCGGTCCAGGCGCGGTTGCAAAAATTCGTGGACAGCGGCCAGTTGGGTCTTTTCGCCAACGGCTACTGGGGCCATCCGGCCTACAAGCTGCCGCCGGAAGTGAACCTCATCGCGGCGGCCCACTACCTGGAAGCCTTGAAGCAGCAGGCCCGCACGGCCCGCATGCATGCGGTTTTCGGCGCCAAGAACCCCCATCTCCAGAGCCTGGTGGTGGGCGGCGTAAGCTGCGCGGCGGATCTCAATCCCGATCGCATCTCCGAATTCCTCTACCTGTGGAAGGAAACCATGGACTTCGTCAACAACGTCTACATCCCGGACGTGTTGGCGGTGGCCGGATTTTACAAGGACTGGGCCGGTATCGGCGGCACCACCAACTTCCTGTGCTACGGTGAGTTTCCGCAGAGCGCCAAGGAACCCGACAGCCTCTTCTTCCCGCGCGGCGCCATCTTCAAGCGCAACCTGAAGAAGGTGGACGGCGTGGACCCGGCCAAGATCACCGAGCACGTCAAGCACAGCTGGTACGAAGGCGACAAGGATCTCAACCCGGCCAAGGGCGAGACCAAGCCCAAGTTCAGCAAGCTGGATACGGCCAAGGAATACAGCTGGATGAAGGCGCCGCGCTACAACGGCGAGCCCATGGAAGTGGGGCCGTTGGCCCGCGTGCTGGTGGCCTACGCCAAGGGCCACGAACCCACCAAGAAGGCGGTGGACGGCGTGCTGAAGCATCTGGGTGTTTCCGCCGATGCGCTCTTTTCCACCCTGGGACGGACGGCGGCCCGGGCCATCGAGACCCAGATCATCGGCCAGGCCATGGAAGGCTGGATCATGCAGTTGGTGGAAAACATCAAGAAGGGCGACACCAAGACCTTCGAGCCCTACGAAATGCCGGACCAGGCCGAAGGCATGGGCCTGAACGATGTTCCCCGCGGCGCCCTGGGCCACTGGATCGAGATCAAGGACAAGAAGATCGCCAACTACCAGCTGGTGGTGCCGTCCACGTGGAACCTGGGGCCGCGCTGTGCGGCCGACAAGCCGGGACCGGTGGAAGAGGCCCTCATCGGGACCCCGGTGGCCGATCCCAAGCGGCCCGTGGAAATCCTCCGCACGGTCCATTCCTTCGACCCCTGCATCGCCTGCGGTGTGCACGTGATTGACCCCAACACCAACGAAGTGTACAAGTTCAAGGTGGTGTAGGTCGTCCTGCCGAACGGAAGGCGTAGCGGGATTCCGGGGCGGCCCCGGTAATTCGGTTCAAAGGGGGATTCGGCCGAAGGCCGGATCCCCTTTGATATTGCCTGGGCGGGCTTCGGGCCCGTCCGGCACCACTTTTGACTAAGGCCTGCCGTGGCCATGATGGGCATTCCTATGGAAGCAAATCGCATACTGGTTCTGGGCGTGGGAAACATTCTCCTCAAGGACGAAGGGGTGGGCGTGCGCCTTGTGGAGCGCCTGGAAGGGTCTTATACTTTTTCGGAAAACGTGGAGCTGATGGATGGCGGCACCCTGGGCTTGCGCCTCCTGGATCCCATCACTCAGGCCGATCATGTGATCGTCATCGACGCGGTCCAAAACGGGGGGACTCCGGGAACCGTATACCGGCTGCCGGCCGAGGCGCTCAACAAGCGGGTGACCTTCAAGAATTCCATCCACCAGTTGGATCTGCTGGAGACTCTGGCCTATGCGGAGGTGCTGGGTCACCGGCCTTCGGCGGTCATTGTCGGCGTGGAGCCTCAGGACATCTCGCCCTGGGGCACGGAACTCACCCCTGGGGTGGCGGCTGCGGTGCCTGAGCTGGAAAGGCTTGTACTGGAAGAGATCCGTAAGGCCGGAGGGACCTGGATGCCCAAGAGCCCCTCGCCTTCGGGCGAAAACGAGGATCGATGAACCATGTGTTTAGCTATTCCCGCCGAAATCGTGGAAATTCAAGAGGAGATGGCCACCGTGCGGGTGGGGGACGCCGTCCGGCGCGCCTCCCTCACCCTGCTCCCCGAACCCGCCCGAGTGGGCGACTACGTGATCGTCCACGCGGGATTTGCGCTTCACAAGGTGGACCCCCGGGAAGCCCAGGAGTCTCTGAGGCTCCTCCGGGAGCTGGCCGCCCATGCGGATCCGCTCCCGCCGGAAGGGGATGGGGATTAGGCGCCTGTCCGAAAACGCCGAGGATGATCTCTCTTTTCGTAGCGCAGCCCTTTAGGGCTGGGGAGGAATCGCCGGACGTCGGGTGAGCTATCGGATTCTGATTGGACGATTCTTTTTCGTGGTGCGGCCCTGAAGGGCGGGCAGAAAGCCCACCCCTACATAAGCGCGTTAAGCTCTTGCGTAGGGGCGGGGTTGATCCCCGCCCGTTAAACGCTCCCTAATAGAGAAATCCGAATAATTGCTCAGTTTATGAGGGGACGAGGCGCTTTCTGCGAGTCTGGCCCCCGGCGACCGCACACAAAACCATCCCCTCTGGATCCCTTGACAGGGCACCCCGATCAGAACTCCGCATGCCCCGGGGTTCTCGGAAACGGGATGACTTCCCGGATATTGCCCAAACCTGTGGCGAATTGGACGAGTCGTTCCAGTCCCAACCCGAAACCGGAATGAGGTGCGGATCCGAACCGGCGAAGATCCACGTACCACTGGTAGTCTTCCGCCGGGATGCCCTTGAGCTCCATCTGCCGGAGCAGCACATCCAACCGCTCCTCCCTTTGGGAACCTCCGATGATCTCTCCCACCCGGGGGACCAGCACATCCATGGCCGCCACGGTCTTTTCATCCTCGTTCACCCGCATGTAGAAGGGCTTGATGGCGCGCGGAAAGTGGATGATCGCCACGGGTTTTCGGAATTTCTTCTCGGTCAGGTACCGCTCGTGTTCCGACTGCAGGTCGGCTCCCCACTCCACCGGATAGTCGAAGGATTCGCCGGATTTTTTCAGCAGTTCCACGGCTTCCGTGTAGGTGACGACCTCGAAGGTTTCCCGGACCAGGGTTTCCAGGGTTTCCAGGAGGGTGGGTTCCACGAAGCGGGCGAACAACTGAAGATCCTCTCCGCAGTCCTCCAGAACGGCCGAGATCACGTATTTGATGAAAGATTGGGCCAGTTCCAGGTTGTCCTGCAGGTCGTAGAAGGCCATCTCAGGCTCGATCATCCAGAATTCGGCCAGATGGCGGCTGGTGTTGGAGTTTTCCGCCCGGAAGGTTGGGCCGAACGTATAGACCTTGCCCAGGGCCAAGGCGTAGATCTCGGCCTGGAGCTGTCCGCTCACCGTGAGGAAGGCGGGTTTTTCGAAGAAGTCCCGACTGTACACGTCCCCATCGGGGCCTTGCGGTGAGGGCGGGTTGGCGGGGTCCAGCGTAGTCACCCGAAAGACCTCTCCGGCGCCCTCGCAGTCGCTGGACGTGATGATGGGCGTGTGCACATAGACGAAACCTTCCTTTTGAAAAAACTGGTGAACGGCGAAGCTCAACCGGTTGCGCAGGCGGGCCACGGCACCCAGTGTGTTGGTGCGGGGGCGAAGGTGGGCGATGGTGCGCAGGAACTCGAAACTGTGCCGTTTTTTCTGCAAGGGATAAACCGCGGGATCCGCCCAGCCGAAGAGGGTGATCTCTCGGGCATGGACTTCGATGCTTTGTCCCTTGCCGGGGGAGGGCTTCACCACGCCCCGAACCTGAACGGAACAGCCGGTGGACAGTCGGTCCACCACTTGGTTGAGTTCCGGGTCCGTTCGTTCGGCGATGACCTGGAGGTTCCTGAGGCACGAGCCATCGTTGATTTCAATGAAACTGATGCCGGCCTTGGAATCCCTTCGGGTGCGGACCCACCCCTGGATGACGACCTCCTGTTCCCTGTGTGCGTCTTCGTTCTGAAAGAGCTGGGCGATGCGGACGGCTTTTTCCATGGGTGTTTTCTTGCCTTTCTTCCTTTTGTATGGGGATGTTGGCGTCTTTCCCATTCACAAATGACGCCGTTGCTGCTATCGGTGCCTTCACGCCGGTGGGATCAGCGGGAAAATCCAGCGTGTTTGAAAAGATAGAATGAAATTTGACGGGAGGGCAAGGATAGAGTTCATGGAAGGCTGGGAGCGCCGATTCTGGCGAAGGCGCCTTTTTCCCTATTTGGATGGTGCAGCGGCCAAGAACCGGCCCCGTCTGTGGCTCCATGCCGCTTCGGTGGGTGAGGTCACGGGGGCCCTGGCGGTGATCCGACGGCTCCGTGCTGCTCGGCCTGGGGCGGCGATCTTTTTCACGGTGGGAACCCCCCAGGGGTATCGCTTCGCACGGGCAAAGGTTCCGGCCGACGTGCCCGTTCTTCCGGCACCGTTGGATGTTCCCTGGTCCGTTCACGCCCTACTCGCTTCGCTTTCTCCCGATCTTTTCGTGGCCTTCGAGAGCGAATTCTGGCCGGTGCTCCATGGGGCTCTCAGGAGGCGCGGAGTGCCCGTGGTTCTTCTCAACGGCCGCCTTTCCCAAAAATCCTTGGAAAATTACCGAAGATTTGCAGCAATCTTCCGCCCCATCTTTCGATCGCTTCGCCTGGCCGCCATGAAGTCCGAGGCGGACAGGCGGCGGTTGCTGGCCCTGGGGGTTCCGGAGGAAAGGACCCTTGTGACGGGAAGCACCAAGGTGGATACGCTCATGGACCGCGCCGACCCGGAGGCGAAACTTCGGTGGCGCGAACGGTTGCAGGTGCCGGAGGGCGTACCGGTGATGGTGGCGGGAAGCCTTCGCGGCCGGGAGTGCACGGACCTTCTCCAAGTCTTTCAAAGCCTGAAGGGATCCACGCCCGACCTCCTGGGCGTGTTGGCTCCCCGACATCTGGACCGGGTGCCGGTTTTAGAGGAGTGGCTCCGTGTCCGAGGGATTCCCTACGACAATCTTTCCTCTTTTCTGGAGTCCGGGAAGAAGCGCCGATCCGCGGATGTGATCGTGGTGGACCGAATCGGCTATCTGTTCGACCTCTATGCCTTGGGGGATTTAATCTTTTGCGGCGGGAGCCTCGTGCCCGTGGGCGGCCACAACATCCTGGAGCCCGTTGCCTGGGGAAAGACGGTCTTCTACGGTCCGCATGTGAACACCGTGAGGGAAGAGCACGAGATCCTGAGCCGGGCTGGTGTGGGAGTCTGCGTCACGAGCTGCGAGGATCTCTCGGCCCGGTGGAGGGAGCTGCTGATCAAGCCGGAACGGTTGGGAGCGCATCGGCGGAGGGCTTTGGAGGCCATCCGGAAGATGGCCGGGGCGGCCGACCGGCAGGTGGCACTGGTTCTGGAAATCCTGGACGGCCCGGCCGGGCGCCGGGGCGGGCATTTAGGGGCCTGAGGGGACGGAATGCGTCGACTGGTGGAGCTTCTGGAAGCGTACAGGCAGGGGGCGGTGGATCTGGAGGAGGTCCTCGCCTTCCTCAAGCGGCTGCCCTTTGAAGACATGAGCTTTGCCAAGGTGGATCACCACCGGAGCCTGCGGAGGGGTTATCCGGAGGTGGTCTACGGCGA
This sequence comes from Desulfacinum sp., assembly GCA_014359885.1. Lineage (GTDB taxonomy): Bacteria > Desulfobacterota > Syntrophobacteria > Syntrophobacterales > DSM-9756 > Desulfacinum. The sequence continues at coordinate 61,462 of JACIYN010000043.1, read as the reverse complement.
AGGCAAGAGCGCGCAGCAGATCCTGAAAATCCTGCAGGCCATGGACCGAGCCGGCGGGCCGTTATTGGCCACGCGGGTGAGTTCGGAAAAGGCCGAAGAAGTGCTGAAGCATTTTCCCGATCTGTCTTATGACGTCGCGGCCCGGGTGATCTACAGGAAGGATCCGCGCGCCTCCGAGCACCTTTCGGCCAAGAGGGCGGTTCAGGTGCTTTGCGCCGGGTCCAGCGATCTTCCGGTGGCCGAGGAGGCGGCCATTACGGCCGAGGTTTTGGGCCAAAAGGTGGAGCGCTTCTATGACGTGGGGGTGGCCGGCCTCCATCGCCTGCTCAGCCTGCGGGAGGAACTGGACCGGGCGGCGGCCTACGTGGTGGTGGCGGGCATGGAAGGGGCGCTTCCCAGCGTGGTGGCGGGCTTGGTGGCCCGGCCCGTGATCGCCGTGCCCACCAGCGTGGGCTATGGAGCCTCCTTCGGGGGGATTGCCGCCCTGCTGGGCATGCTTAACAGTTGTGCTCCCGGGGTGGCCGTGGTAAATATCGACAACGGTTTCGGCGCCGGCTATCTGGCCAGTATGATTGCGGATATGGCACATGCGGCGCCGCATGAAAGGCTTCGACTCCAGGGGGCGGAGCACGGGGGATGCCATGGCACGAGAATACAGACCTAATGTGAGGGAAATGTCCGTGATCTCACGGCTGGATCAGGCCAAGGAGGCCCAAAGGGCCAGGGCCCTCCAGCTGTTGAGGGATCACATGGATGCGTTGAGCGACCGCATCGCCACCAAACTCATCGAGGCCAAGCTGGTGGAAACCACCAGCAAGTCGGAGCTGGAAGGGCAGATCCACTGGTGTCTCGAGAATCTGCTGAACGCCGAAGAATTCGACGTGCAGTACCAGGTGGCCAACGTGCGGGACCTGGTGCCCCGGCCGCACTTCGTGAGCCTCTATGTCACGGCCTACATCATCGAGAAGCTCATCGACCACCGGTGCATCGTGGACGTTTACGGCACGGACGAAGAGATCTATCGGTGCGTAAACGCTCAGGTGATCCGCTTCATCCCGCTTCAGTAAATAGGCCTTTCAAGCCTCTCTCCTGACCAGTTCCCCCAGCCGTCCGATTTCAAAAAGAAACCGGGACGGCCCTCCCGTGGCCAGCGAATAGAAGGACGCCGGACTCTGGACCCTGGGGGCCACCAGATAGAGGTGCCGTTTGGCGCGGGTGGCTGCCACATAGAAAAGGCGTCGTTCCTCTTCGATACCGTCCTCGTCGTTCAAGGCATAGGAAGACGGCAGATGGCCGTCCACCAGGTAGATGATGAAGACCGTGTCCCATTCCAGACCCTTGGCCGAATGGATGGTGGAAAGCACCACATGATCCCTGCGCCGGCGAGGAGTGTTCTCGCCCGCCAAGGCCTGTTCCGGGGATTCCAGGGTGAGGTCCGCCAGGAGGGCTTCCAGGCGTTCGTAGCGTCCGGCCATCTGCGCCAGGGATCGCAGGTCCGGCGTCCTCTTGGGGGCGTCGTCGTACTTGGCTTCCAGCAAAGGCTGGTAGGCGGCGAGGACTGCCTCGATCTTTTCCGAAACCGGTTCGCTCCCGCGAGTCAATCGAGCCATGGTGTCGTGAAAGGCCCGGAGCGTGGCGGCGTACTTTCTCTTCTGAACGGACTTGGAAACCAGGGCTTCCAGCCCCTTTTCCCGCACGCTTTCCGCCAGGCGTCCGGCGGTGGTGGGCCCCACGCCGTCGATGAGCAGAAGGATTCGGTGCCAGGAGACGGTGTCGGCGGGGTTGAGGGCCGCCTTGAGAAAGGCCAGGACGTCCTTGATGTGCGCCGCCTCGATGAATTTCATGCCGCCGTATTTGACGAAGGGAATCCGGTTCTTGCTCAAGAGCACTTCCAGGTCGTTGGAATGCCATCCGGCCCGGAAGAGCACGGCGATTTCGTGGGCCGGCACCCCGTCCCGGAGATGATCCTGGATCTTTTGGAGTACGTAGATCGCTTGGGCGATCTCGCTGGAGGGGCGGGCGTACACGGGGCGAGAGCCGCCCGCCGCCTTGGTGAAGAGCTGCTTGCTGTATTTTTCCCGGGCGTTTTGAATGACGGCGTTGGTGAAGGAAAGGATGGGCTGGCTGCTTCGATAATTTTCTTCCAGGGTGACGATGGTGCAGTCGGGAAAGCGTTTCGGGAAATCCATGATGTTTCGGAAGTCGGCGCCCCGAAAGGAGTAGATGCTCTGGCAGTCGTCTCCCACGGCCATGATGTTGCCGTGTTCCGAAGCCAGGAAGGCCCCGATTTCGGCCTGCACGGCGTTGGTGTCCTGGAATTCGTCGATCAGGATGTGTTCGTAGGTCCAGGAAAGCCGGCGGCGCACGTCGGGATGATCCCGGAGCAGATCCCGGCACTTGGTCAGCAGATCGTCGTAGTCCATGACGGCCCGTTCCTGCTTGTAACGGGCGTAGGTCTCGGCGATCTTTTGAATTTGCGGCGCCAGATCCTCATACTGAGGGTATTCTTCGGCCAGCACCGTTTCCACGGGAACCTGGCGGTTGGCGGCGCGGGAGATGATGTTCATGAGCGCCCGCTTCTTGGGAAACCGGGCTTTGTCCTTGTGGAAGCCCAACTCGGTGCGGACCAGGTTGACCAGATCTTCGGCGTCGCTTCGGTCGGCAATGGTAAAAGAGGCCGGGTAGCCCAGGAGGGAGCCATAGCGGCGCAACGTGAGGTTGGCGAAGGAGTGGAAAGTGCCTCCGGCCACCATCTCACAGCGGGCGTCCAGGATCCGTGAAGCCCGTTCCATCATTTCCTGGGCCGCCTTGCGGGTGAAGGTGAGCAGCAGGATGGACCGGGGATCCACGCCCCGCTCCACCAGGTAGGCCACCCGGTAGACCAGGGTGCGGGTCTTTCCGGTTCCGGCTCCCGCAATCACCAGCAGGGGCCCGCCCGGATGGGTCACGGCCCGGTATTGCGCTTCGTTCAGCGCCGACGCGAAACGGGTGCCCGGCGCTTGTCCGTGATTCGGCATCGGGCTCGGATCTTTGCCCATGGAATGTCTCCTTTCGGCGGGATGCCGATTCTGAACCTTCAATATAGCGCATCTCCTGGGATTCTGTCAGTATGGAAGGCGGGCCCGGAGGATCTTGGAGGAGACAGCACGCCTCGTTCTTGATTGCAGGGAGGAAGAGAAGTTGAAGACGGCGGCAGATCTTTTCAAGCGCATCCTTGATGCTCAGGAGCGCCTTCGCGGACAGGCCCACGTGACCCCCGTCATGGGCTGCCGAACCTTGGACAAAATGTTGGGAGCGCGCTTCCATTTCAAATGTGAGAACCTGCAGCGGATAGGCGCTTTCAAGTTCCGGGGAGCTTTCAACGCCTTGAGCCGGCTTTCCCCGGAGGAGAGACGCCGAGGCGTGGTGACCATTTCCAGCGGCAACCACGCCCAAGCCGTGGCCTTGGTGGGGCGAGAACTGGGAATCGACACAACCGTCCTCATGCCCGTCAATGCTCCGGAAATCAAACGCAGGGCGGTGGAGGGCTACGGGGCGACCATTGTGACCTACGATCCCGCCACGACCAGCCGGGAGGAGGCGCTGCGGGCGGTGGACGGCGGGGAGAAGATCTTTATTCCTCCCTTTGATCATTGGGATGTGATTGCCGGCCAGGGTACCGCCGGTTTGGAACTGGCCCAGGCGGTTCCCCATCTGGACATGCTGCTGGTGCCGTGCGGCGGAGGCGGGCTGCTGAGTGGTTGTGCGGTTGCCGTCAAAGGGATCTTCCCGCGGTGTCGCGTGGTGGGCGTGGAGCCGGAGTCGGCGGACGACGCCACCCGCTCCTTTCGCACGGGAACTTTGCACGAAGTCCACAACCCTCCCACCATCGCGGATGGTGTGAGAACCCCGCGGCTGGGCGACATCACCTTTCCTCTCGTTCTGGCCCATGTGGACGACATGCGGACCGTTTCGGAAGAAGCCATTCGGGAGGCCGTGCGCTTCTTGTTCTATCGCATGAAGCTGGTGGTGGAGCCGTCCGGCGCATTGGGTTTGGCGGCGCTTTTGAGCGGTGCAGTCAAACCCACGGGGGATGTGGGAATCCTTTTGAGCGGGGGGAATGTGGACGGCCAAACCATGGCGGGGATTCTGTCGGAAGGTCCGGGAAGTTGAGCGAAGTCGCACCGGGGCGGTCCGGCGGCCTCTCGGGCGTCCTTATCCCGCATGGGGGACGTACTGGAGATGGACCAGGAAGTCGAGCATTAAGGTGGTGAGGCAGGCCACCGCCGGTGTGACGATCCAGGCAAAGAGGATGTTGCCCAAGGTGCGGATCCGGATGGTCTGGGCTCCCTTAAGGATCCCGATGCCCAGGACCGCCCCCACCACGGCCTGGCTGGTGGAGACCGGAACGCCCAGCAGGGTGTAGAGGTGAACCGTGACGGCTTCGGCGGACACCACCACCAGGGCGGAAAAGGGGTCCAGGCGCACGAGCTTTCGTCCCACGGTCATCATGACCGGCCGGCTGAAGGTGATGATTCCCAGGGCGATGCTCATCCCGCCGATGAGAACCGCCTGTTCCACCGAAAGGCGGCCCGCCGCCACGTAGACGGCGGTCACGTTGGCCACGTTGTTGGCCCCCAGGGCGTAGGCCCCGTAGCATCCCACCACGATGAGAGCCGCGCGCAGCAGCCCGTCGATCTGGAAGAGATTCAGGGGCATGCGATTCAGGAGTGCGGCAAAGATCCTGTAAAGAACGACAGCCGCCAAAAGACCTCCGACGGGCGTGCCCACCCAACAGCCCACCACTTTTCCCAGGCCTTGGAGAAAGATCTGACGGTTCAGGATGCCGATCCCGATGAAGGCTCCCACCACGGCCTGGGAGGTGGAGACGGGAAGGCCCAGCAGGGTCATGAGGGTCACCGTGAGGGCGGCAGCCACGGAAACCACCATGGCGTGGGTCATGTCCACTTGGGTCAAGGACTGAAGGGTGGCGATGCCCCGGTGGCCTTCCATCCACGCGCCCGCCACCACGAAGACGGCCGCCAGCACGGCCGCCGTCCAGAACCGCACCATGCGCGACGACACGGCGGTTCCGAACACATTGGCCGCATCATTGGCCCCCAGGGACCAGCCCAGAAAGATACCGCCCAGCAGAGAAAGCACTAGACCCGCCTTTTCATGTCGATGATGTGGATGCGCCGCGAGACCTTATCGGCCATGTCGGCCAGCTTTCCCACCAGCCCGATGAGTTCCTTGATCTGGAGCTTGACGAAGGGGTCCAGTTCGTTGTTGGCGAAAAGCCGGGAGACGAGACGTCGTTCCAGGTGGTCCCCTTGGCTTTCCTTCCGGTCGATCAGATCCCCCAGGGTCTTGAGGTCCTCATCGCGCTGGAAGAGCGCGCGCACCTGCCGGGCCACCAGGTCACAGGAATCCATGGACAGGTCGACGATCTCCAGGAAATCCTCGCGGATGAATTCCGGGATGCACAGTCTCTGGGTCTGAATGGTGTAGAGGATGGTTTCCAGCTGGTTGGGGATCTCGTCCAGGGCATCCAGCAGCTGCAGCATGTCTCCACGGGATTCGGGGATGAGGGCCTTGGAATAAATGAGGTCCTTGATTTCGTCCCGAATGTCGTCGGCATTGGATTCGAACTTGTGCGTCCGTTCGATGTGAAAATCGAAATTCTTGCACTGGGGATTGATGAGGCACGTCTGGAGGGCCTCGTAAAAGCTGGCCTGGGTCTTCTTGAGTGTCTCCAGATACTTGAAGATCAGGTCGACGACGATCTGTTCCCGTTTGAAAAGAAACTTCAACATGCCTTGTCCCCCAAAAAAGATGATCCGGGATGGAAACCGGCCCTGCTCCCTCCATTTTGCCCCATACAACCAGATCGGCAGAATTTAGCCTTCTTTTGAGTGTTTTTCCAGAAAGATCAAATGGTCGCAGTGGACCATGAGGGCCCACATGGCCAGGCGTTCTCTCTTGGAAAGGGGGTCCTCGCCCAAGCTCGTGCCGAAATAGCCGTTCACGACCCGGGTTTCCACACGGAAGAGCCAGTCCAGGAGGCGCAGGGGTGAGCCGGCTTGGAGGTAGAGGGAGACGTCGTTCACAAAGAGGTGGGTGGGGTTCAAGTCCAGGGCCTCAAGGAAGAGCGGTTCGATTCTTCGGGCGTTTTCCCGGGCCAGGGCGGCTTTTTCCTCGTCATTGCGGCCGGTAAGGCGAGGGGCGTGGAGTTCCGCGCTCAGGACGTGGACGTGGGGCGCCGAGGGCGCCTGGATCCTTCCTCCGATCCCCGGCCTGCCCGCGCGCCGGACCAGGTCGGGCGGAATCTGCGGGGCCAGGTCCACCACCACCAGGGGGCCCGGTTCGCTGAGGGCCGCGGAATGGAGCAGATGCCGGGTCAGGGTGGTCTTTCCGCTGTTCACCTCACCGACGATGAGCGTGAAGCGGCCGCGAATCCGTTCCGGGGTCGGCATTTCCGTCATGGGCCCCCCCTTCGGTCCCACCAGATGAGCAGGCCGCACAGAAGGACGGCGGCCAGTGCGGCTCCCGCATCCCTGGGCCCCAACCTGCCCGAGGCCTTCTCGGTTCGCCCCCTTCTGGAAAAGCCCCGGGATTCCATGGCCAAAGCCAGGTGATCGGCCAGGATGAAGGCCTGGAACAACAGGGGGATGACCAGGGCGGTGAAGTGGCCGATGTTGCCCGGTCGGAATCGAAGGTCGATGCCGCGGGCCGTCTGGGCGTCGCGGATGTTGCGGATTTTCCGACCCATGAGAGGAACGTATCGCATGGCCGTGGTCAGCATGAAGACGAAGACGTAGGGTACTTTCAGGGCCCGGAGGGCGCCGGCCAGCTCTTCCGCCGTGAGCATCTGAAAGAAAACAAAGGATGCGGTGAATAGATTGTGCAAGCGGACAGTGAGATCGACCGCCGTCTTTTGATCGAAGGCGAGCAAGGAGACGAGGAAGACGATGGCGATCATGGGCAGCGTCAGGCGGAGCGAAGCGCCCCAGGGTCTTAAGATGCCCAGGATCGGGATAAGTGCCGAAAGTCCCGCGGCTTCCAGAAGCAAGACGGTCCGGGATTGGGTGACCAGCACCGTTGCAACGAAAAGAAGGCCCAAGCCCAGTCGGATGCGAGGATCCAAGGCCTTCATGCCGAAAACCTCCCTTTCTTCATCCCCTCTTCCGGCAGGGAAGTGTCCCGGGTGAGGCGGCCGTCTTCCAGCAGCAGCCATCGGGTGCACGTGGCTCGGGCGAATTCCAGGTCGTGGGTCACCACCAGGGTTGTGGTGCCGCGCTTCGAAAGTTCGCCCATGAGTCGGGCCAGATCCTGGCGGAACCGGCCGTCTTGACCCGCCGTGGGCTCGTCCCAGATGAGGATCTTGGGGGCCATGGCGGCGATGGAGGCCAGAGCCACGCGCTTTTTCTCGCCTTCGCTCAGGCGATACGGGGACCGTTCCCACAGGGGATCGATCCGGAAAAGACGGCGGACCTGCTCCACCCAGCTTTCGGGGGGGGCTAATCCTTTGGAGGCGAGCAGGCGGACTCCGGCGAGCACCTCGTCCCCCACCCGGGGTTTGAAGAACTGGTCGTTGGGGTTTTGAAAGGAGACGCCGATACGGGAGGCGATCCGGTGGGCGGGTAGGCCGTGAACCGGTTCGCCTTGGCAGAGCACCCGGCCTCGCGCGGGTTTGAGAAGGCCGCTCAGGTGCTTGACCAGCGTGGTCTTGCCCACGCCGTTTTTCCCCAGGATGGCCACCCTTTCCCCCCGGCGAAGGACGAAGGAGACGTCTTCCAGGATCGTCCTTCCGGAACGTTGGCACGTCAGATCGAGAGCCTCCAGCAGGATTTCGGCGGCGGGGTTCGGTTTCGGGCGTGAAATGGGAGGATAAGTCGGCACGATTCCCGCCGCCTGCAGATGGGCCAGGCAGCGGTCCGGGGGGCCGTCGAAACGGATGGAGCCGCCGTCCAGCACGATCACCCGGGAGACGTCCTGCAGGTAAGCGTCGGAGAGATGTTCCGCCACGACAAGGGTGGTGCCGGCCGCGTGGATGTCTCGGAGGATCTTTCGAACCAGGGTCCTGTTGGGCGGGTCCAGGTGAGCGAAGGGCTCGTCCAGGATCAAAACCCGGGGCCGAAGGCACAGGACGGAAGCGATGGCCACCAGTTGCTTTTCGCCTCCGGATAGATCGTGAGGGGGGCGATCCAGGAGATGTTCCAAGGGGAGCCGGCGGCACATTTCCACGATACGGGATTGAATTTCGGCATGGGGCAGTCCCAGACTTTCCAGACCGAAGGCCAGCTCGGTCCGGACCGAGCCGGAAAAGAGGTGGGCGTCCGTGTTCTGGAGGACCAGCCCCACATGGGGCAGGAACTGGGACGGCGAAGTGTGTGCCACGTCCAGGCCGCATACCGAGGCCCTGCCTTTCAGCTTGCCGCCGAAAAAGTGGGGGATCAGGCCGTTGAAGACGTAGGCCAGGGTGGATTTTCCGGAGCCGCTGGCGCCGAAAAGAGCCACATACTCGCCCTGTCGGACTTCCAGGTGGATGTCGTTCAGAACCCACGGGGGAGGCGAGGGATGGTAGCTGTAGGAAAGGCCCTCCAGAAAGATCACGGATGCCAGATGCCTCCCTTCCGAAGGACGTGCAGGGCCGCGATGCCCAGGATGGTGCCGCCCAGGGTGCTCACGGAAAAGGCGATCATCAGGGTGGCCAACGGCATGGTTTTTCCCATGAAAACGGGTGCCACCAGCCAGACGCTGGCCAGGGATCCCAGCAGTCCGGTGCCCAACACTTCGCCGAGTCCGGCCGCATAGATGTTCCGGGTGGCCTTGTAGGCCAGTCCGGCCAGCAGGGCGCCGATCATGCCCCCGGGAAAGGCCAACAGGGTGCCCAGTCCCAAAAGGTTTCGGATGACAGCCGCCAGCGCCGCCACCGCCACGGCATAGCCGGGGCCGAGCATCACGGCGCTGAGCACGTTGATCATGTGCTGGGCGGGAAAGCACTTGGAAATGCCCACCGGGATGAAGATGGGGGACAGGGCCACCGCGATGGCCACAAAGATGACGGCTCGTGCCACTTTCCGCGTTTCCATGCAAGACTCCTTTACGCTTCGGGTTTTGACAAAAGAAAAACCGCGTTTCCCACGGGAAAGCGGCACGTCAAAGCCCGCCCCGCACAACAACGGTCTTCGTGCGGGTGCCTTTGGCAGTCTTTGTCCGTGTCACTTCCCTACGCTGGTATTACCCAGATCAGGTGATGAGGGTTGTCCCGCCTGCGCGGAACTCTCAGCAAAACCACCCCTAGTGACCCTTCGGCTCATATCACGACGGCCTTCTGGAATCAATGTTGCCATGGTCCTTTCTGACGAAAAGGAATGGCACACTGCGAGGTTGACAGAAAAGGGGTGCAAATGTATTTTCCTGCCAGTGTTTTTGAGGGCTTAGAAAGGCATGGGGGGCAGTTGTCGGATTCTTCGGACGCAAAGGAGCGGGACCATGAAGATTGTGAAGGCCATCGGGATGTGTGCACTGGTCTTGGCGCTGGTCGTGCCGGCCGCGGCTCAGGACAAGATGATCACCATCGGCATCAGCCAGATCGTGGAACATCCGGCCCTGGATGCGGCCCGTCAGGGCTTTATCGACGCACTGGCCAAGCACGGCTATGTGGAAGGCAAGAATGTGACCTACGATATCCAGATCGCCCAGGGCAACATGGCCACCGCCAACAGCATCGCCAAGGCGCTGGTGGGGAAAAAGGTGGATCTCATCCACAGCATCGCCACCCCCACGTCCCAGGCGTGCGTGAACGCCACCAAGGAAATCCCCATCATCATCTCGTCCGTGACCGATCCGGTGGGCGCCGGCCTGGTGGAAAGCCTGGAGCGGCCGGGGGGCAATGTGACCGGCACCACGGACCGGAGCCCCGTGGACCGGCAGGTGGACCTCATCCTGGAAATTGTGCCGAATCTCAAGAAGCTGGGCTTCATCTACAATTCAGGGGAGGACAACTCCATCTCGTCGCTCAATCAACTAAAGGAGGAATGCGCCAAGCGCGGCATCGAAGTGGTGGAGGCCACGGTGAGCAATTCCAGCGGGGTCTTCATGGCCGCCAAGAGCCTGGTGGGGCGTGTGGATGCCATCCACATTCCCACGGACAACACGGTGGTTTCCGCTTTCGAGTCCGTGGTGAAGGTGTGTGAAGACAACAAGATCCCGCTTTTCGCCGCCGACATCGATTCGGTGCCGCGGGGCGCCATCGCCGCCCTGGCCATCGACTACTACCGTTTGGGCCTGCAGAGCGGCGAGATGGCCGTACGGGTGTTGCAGGGGGCGGATCCCGCCACCATGCCCGTGGAAACCCTGAAAGACCTCAAGCTCTACGTGAATACCCAGGCCGCCGAAAAGATGGGAGTGAAGCTGCCGGAAGCGGTCGTCAAGAGGGCGGACAAGGTGCTCTAGGGCGAACTTTGCAAAGAGGGGCGAAGGGGAAAGGGACGGCTCAAGTCCCTTTTCCCCTTCTTTTTGTCACGAGATGAAGACCTAGACGGAGCGATTTTTTCATCGGGTTTCTCTATCTTCGCGCCCTTGGCGGGCGGAGATAAACTCTGCCCCCCATCCAGGGTGTCAATGGGGTTTTGTAGGGGCGGGCTTTACGCCCGCCCTTCAGGACCGTGCCGCAAGAAAGAATCGTCCAATTAGGGAAAGGGATCGACCGAAGGAACCATGTCCTTTTATGCCTTTATCGGAGCGTGGGAGCAGGGCCTGGTCTATGGGCTCATGGTGTTGGGAGTCTATCTCACCTTTCGGGTGCTCGACTTTCCCGATCTGACGGTGGATGGATCCCTGCCGCTGGGGGCGGCCGTTTCCGGCGCCATGATCGTTCACGGCATGGATCCCTTTGTGAGCCTGGGGGCGGCCGTGCTGGCCGGAGCGGCGGCGGGGGCGGTGACGGCGCTTCTGGCCACCAAGCTCCGCATCATGAGCCTGCTGGCCAGCATCATCACCATGACGGCCCTCTATTCCATCAACATCCGGATCATGGGTCGGCCCAACCTGACGCTGCTGAACAAGCCCACCATCTTTGAGGCGCTGAACTTTCTCGGGCTTCCCCAATATGTTCTGGTTCCCTGCATCTTCCTGGTCATCGTGGTGGTCTGCAAGGTTCTGCTGGATCTTTTCCTCCACACCCAGGTGGGGCTGGCGCTTCTGGCTACGGGAGACAACCCCCAGATGATCCGCTCCCAGGGCGTCAATACGGACACCATGATCATCCTGGGCGTGGCACTTTCCAACGCCCTGGTCGCCCTGGCGGGCGGGCTTGTGGCGCAAAGCCAGGGCTTTGCCGATGTGGGCATGGGCATCGGGACCATCGTGGCCGGCCTGGCATCGGTCATCTTGGGTGAAAGCCTCATCGGCAAACACTCCGTGGTGCGCCACACCCTGGCGGTGCTGGCCGGTTCGGTGGTGTATCGGCTGGCCATTGCGGTGGCCCTGTCCTATCAGGTGGGCTTCCTGCGGCTGACTCCCAGCGACCTCAATCTCATCACGGCTGTCCTGGTGGTCATCTGTTTGACGGTCCCGCTGGTGCGGGAAAAGATACGTTTCAAGAGAGCGTGAACGAGCAAAAAGGGCTGGAACGTGCTGGAGATCAGCAATCTGACCAAGATATTCAACCGGGGAAGCATCAACGAAGTCACCGCCATCCGTTCCCTGAGCTGCTTTGTCAACAAAGGGGATTTTGTGACCGTGATCGGCAGCAACGGTGCCGGCAAGTCCACCCTGCTCAACCTGGTGGCGGGCACCTATCTGCCCGATGAGGGGTCCATTCGGCTGGGGGGCCACGACGTGACCTTCTGGCCCGAGCACAAGCGGGCGGCCTATATCGGGCGTGTTTTTCAGAATCCCTTGTCCGGAACCTGCGCTTCCATGAGCATCGAGGAGAACTTTGCCATGGCATCCCGCCGGGGGCTGGGGGTGAGCCTGAAATGGGGGGTGACGCGCCGGGACAGGGAATTTTTCAAGGAAAAGTTGCGGCTCCTGGGACTCGGCCTGGAGCACCGCCTCAGGGACAAAGTGGGTCTCCTTTCCGGGGGGCAGCGCCAATCCTTGACCCTCTTGATGGCCACGCTGCGCCGCCCGCGGCTCCTGCTCCTGGATGAACACACGGCCGCCTTGGACCCTCGAACGGCCCAGCAGGTGTTGCAGCTGACCGAGGAGATCATCCGGGAGATGGAGCTGACGGCGGTCATGGTGACCCACAACATGCGCCACGCCTTGGAACTGGGCAACCGCTTGATTATGATGCATCATGGTCGCATTATTCTGGACGTGGCCGGAGAGAAGAAGAAGGCTCTTTCGGTACAGGATTTGCTCCACGAATTTTCCAAGCTGCGGGGCGGCGATGAGATAGCCGACGACAAGATGCTGCTCATCTGACGGGTGCCAGTCGGACGAGCGAGGGGAGGAGGCTTTCCATGGGAAAGAACATCGGATTCGTATCCACCCGGTTTGCCGGTACGGACGGGGTTTCCTTGGAGGCCGCCAAATGGGCCCAGCTCCTGTGGGACCATCAGCACGTGTCCTATTGGTTCGCCGGGGAGTTGGATCGCCACCCGGACATCAGCATGCTGGTTCCGGAAGCCTTTTTCGATCACGAGGAAAACCAGTGGATCAACAAGCGCGTGTTCGGTGTTCAGAAGCGCACGCCCTACATCACGGGGCGGATCCATGCCCTTCGCGATTACCTGAAGATCAAGCTCTACGAGTTCATTGAGCGGTTCCGCATTGATATCCTGATCATCGAAAACGCCATCACCATCCCCATGCACGTGCCGCTGGGCCTGGCCATCACGGAGCTGGCCGCCGAGTCGGGCATCCCGGTGGTGGCCCACCACCACGATTTCTATTGGGAGCGGACCCGGTTTTCGGTCAATGCCGTCCAGGACTATCTGCAGATGGCTTTCCCGCCCAAGCTTCCCAACATCCAGCACGTGGTGATCAATTCCATCGCCCAGGAAGCCCTGGCCCTGCGCACCGGCATCTCCTCCATCGTCATTCCCAATGTGTTGGATTTTGAAACGGCCCCCGAGATCGACTGGGAGTTTACCAAGGATTTTCGGGCCGAAATCGGGGTGAGCGATGAGGATGTGCTGATTCTGCAGCCCACGCGCGTGGTGCAGCGCAAAGGCATCGAGCACGCCATCGAACTGGTTCACGAACTGGGAGATCCCAAGTACAAGCTGATCATTTCCCATGCGGCGGGTGATGAGGGCTTCGAATACCTGCAGTGGCTCCAGGATTACGCCGCCGATCACGATGTGGACATGCGCCTCATCTCCCACTACGTGAGCGACAAAAGAGGGTACTCGGAAGACGGCAGGAAGCGCTATTCCCTGTGGGACGTCTATCCTCACTGCGATTTCGTCACGTATCCCAGCACCTACGAAGGATTCGGCAACGCCTTCCTGGAGGCCATCTACTTCAAGAAGCCTCTTCTGGTGAACCGTTACGACGTCTTTGTGCGGGATATCGAGCCCCAGGGGTTCGACCTGGTGGTGATGGACGGTTACGTTTCCGAGCGGGTGGTGGAAGAGGTGCGGGAGGTGTTGGAGTCGCCGGAACGGCGGGAGCGGATGGTCAACCACAATTACGCGGTGGCCACCCGACACTATTCCTATTCCGTGCTTCGCAAGCGGCTGGCGTTCCTGATTTCCAATTTCTTCGGTATCGAGATCTGAAAGGTGTCCGAAAACGCCGAGGATATCCTTTTTTCTCGCGGCGCAGCCCTCTAGGGCCGCGGAGAATCGTCGGACGTCCGATAGGTCATCGGGCATTGCCTGTTACGGCAGGGGTTGCGAGGGCCCCCGCTCCGCGGGGCTGAAGCCCCGCGGCTACGAAAGAAGATGGATTTCTTTTCGGTTGATGAAGGAAGCCCGTTCTCGGGCACCCTCCCGGGAGGCCGGCCGGGTGCCGGTGATGTGAACGAGGAACCTGCACGGGCGGTCACCGGTTTGTGCGTTTTCTTGCCCGTGAGCAAAAGGATGGAGGTCCCATGATTTCCGTCATCATGGCAGGCGGTTCCGGAACGCGGTTTTGGCCGTTGAGTCGTGCGTCCTACCCCAAGCAGTTCCTGAAGATCGTAGGAAACGAGCCCCTTCTTCGCGCCACGTACGAACGGATCCGACCCCTTTCCACCGACGAGGAGATTCTCGTTGTGGTGGGCCGCGAACACGAAGAGGAAACCCGGCGCATCCTGGCCGATACGCGGGTGAGGATCCTGGTGGAGCCCTTCGGCCGGAACACGGCACCGTGCGTCGGGCTGGCGGCGCGCTACGCCGCCCATCTGGGTGCGAAGGGCCCCTTGGCCGTTCTTCCCGCCGATCACTACGTGGCGGACCCGGAAGCCTTTCAGGATGCCATTCGAAAGGCGGCGTCCGTGACGGAAAACGGAGGGATCGCCACCCTGGGGATCGTTCCCACCCGGCCGGAAACCGGCTACGGGTACATCGAACGGCAAACGGAAGGAGCTCTGGACGGGGTCTATCGGGTGCGCCGGTTCGTGGAAAAGCCCCCGCTGGAAACGGCCTCCAGGTACTTCCAGAGCGGCCGTCACTACTGGAACGCGGGAATTTTCGTGGCCACGGCCGCCACGTTGCTCAAGGAATTCGCCCTGCACATGCCGGATTTCGCCGCGGGCGTGGACGCCCTGGCGGAAACCTTCGATACGGACCGGTTCGCTCCGGCCCTGGAAGCCCTCTACGCCGCCACGGAAAATATCTCTTTCGACTATGCCATCATGGAAAAGACTCAAGAGGCGGTCTACGTGGTGCCCACCCATTGCGGTTGGAGCGACGTGGGATCCTGGTACAGCCTCTACGATGTGCGGCGTTCCGAAGCCGATTCCGACGGCAATGTACTGGAAGGGGATGTGGCGGCGTTCGACTGCAAGGATTCCTTTGTGGTGGGCCAGGGGGGGCGCTTTGTGGCGGCGCTGGGCCTCAAGAGAATGCTGGTGGTGGATACCGCCGATGCCCTGCTGGTGGCCGACCTGGACAGGAGCCAGGAGGTGCGCCGGGTGGTACAGGATCTCAAGGACAAGAAACGCCAGGATCTCCTTTAGATGCCGGCTTCCCGGATATCCGATGACCCCGGTTCCTACCGGTTCTGTCCCCACTGCGGGCAAGGACTCGCCCGGAACGCCTCGGGAAGGCCGTGGTGTTCCCGATGTGATGCGGTCTTCTACCGCAATCCCACGGTGGGGGTGGCCGTCATCGTGATGGATGGGGATCGGCTCCTCCTGGTGCGCCGCCGTGGGTCTTACGACGGGCAGTGGTGCATCCCATGCGGGCATGCGGAATGGGGGGAAGATGTCCGCCAATCCGCCCGCCGGGAGCTTTGGGAGGAGACGGGGCTGGAGGTGGCCGTGGGTCCCGTCTTCGCTGTCCATTCCAATTTTCATGACTCCCGGCAGCTCACGGTGGGCATCTGGTTTTGGGGGGAGCGTGTGGGAGGCCGTTTGCGGGCAGGTTCCGACGCACGGGAGGCCGGGTTTTTTCCATTGGATGCCCTGCCGGAACCGCTGGCCTTTCCCACGGACCGGCTGGTGTGTGAAAAGCTTTCCCGTTGGCTGCGGGACGAACGACTGAAGGCCTGGCTCCGCCTTTCAGAGGAAGGCCCTTGTAAGGGCGAATGATTCTTCCCCGGAGGGATAGTCCCAAAACAGGTAAAATGGGTGCGTAAGCGCTGCGCGGGAAGCGATCCGGCGGTTTCCGCGTCCTGCGCCACGCCCTTTGCAAATGCGGAGGTTCCTGGATGAAAACCTGGCTGGTGACGGGCGGAGCCGGCTTCATCGGCTCCAACTTCGTGCACATGGTCCGCCGAAGGCAGCTGGCCCGGGTGGTGAACCTGGACAAGCTCACCTATGCGGGACACCTGGAGTCCCTGGAAGGGCTCGAAGGCGACCGGGACCACATCTTCGTCAAGGGCGACATCGGAAACCAGGAGCTGGTGCTCTATCTTCTCGCCACCCACAAGGTGTCGGCCGTGATCAACTTTGCGGCCGAATCCCACGTGGATCGGTCCATCGACGGTCCGGGCGATTTCATCCAAACCAACGTGGTGGGCACTTTTCGGCTGCTGGATGCGGCGCGCCATTACTGGAATGTCCTGCCGGATGAGGAAAAGGCGCAATTTCGGTTCCTGCACGTATCCACGGATGAAGTGTACGGATCGTTGGGCCCCGAAGGCTTTTTTACGGAAGAAACCCCCTATGCCCCCAACTCCCCTTATTCGGCGTCCAAGGCGGCGTCGGACCATCTGGTGCGGGCCTACCGGGAAACCTACGGCCTCCCCACGCTGACCACCAACTGTTCCAACAACTACGGGCCGTACCAATATCCGGAAAAGCTCATTCCCCTCATGATCCTCAATGCACTGGAAGGAAAGCCGCTGCCCGTCTACGGAGACGGCCTCAACGTGCGGGACTGGCTCTACGTGCTGGACCATTGCGAAGCCATCGTGCGGGTGCTGGAAGCGGGGCGGCCCGGAGAGACCTATAACATCGGCGGCCACAACGAGAAGACCAACCTGGAAGTGGTCCAAACCCTGTGCCGCTGCCTGGAGGAAGAGGTGCCGGCCGCGTCCAATCCCGCCATGGACGGAAAGGGCGCCTACGGGGACCTCATCACCCATGTGCCGGACCGCCCTGGTCACGACCGAAGGTATGCCATCGATGCTTCCAAGATCGAACGGGAACTGGGATGGCGGCCCAAGGAGACGTTTCTCAGCGGCATTCGGAAAACGGTTCGATGGTACCTGGACAACCGGGACTGGTGCCGGCGGGTGACCGAAGGGATCTACGATCGCGGGCGACTGGGAACCGGGTCAGCGCGCTGAGATTCGCCGCGCCCTGGCCGAAGAAGGAGATACGAGCGCATGGACGTGAACCCCAAGAATTCGGATATGAAAGCTTTGGTTCTTTCGGGCGGATCGGGTACCCGGCTTCGCCCCCTCACCTACACGGGCGCCAAGCAGCTGGTTCCCGTGGCCAACAAGCCGATTCTCTTCTATGTGCTGGAAAACATCGCGGCGGCCGGTATCCGCCAGGTGGGAATCGTCATCTCTCCGGAAACGGGCCAGGAGGTCATGGAAGCCGTCGGGAACGGTTCCCGGTGGAACGTGGCCGTGGAATACATTCTCCAGGAACGCCCCCTGGGACTGGCCCACGCCGTGCTCACCGCCAAGGAATACCTGGGCGATTCCCCCTTTCTCATGTACCTGGGAGACAACCTGATCGGCTGCCGGGTGACCGATCAGGTGGAGGCGTTTCTGAAGGATGCGTCCCTTTCGGCATCCATTTTCCTCAAGGCCGTGCCCAACCCGCGGGCCTTCGGGGTGGCCGTCGTGGACGGGGACGGACGGGTGGTGGACCTGGTGGAGAAACCGGAAACACCCCCTTCGGACCTGGCCCTGGTGGGCATCTATCTCTTTCGCCCGGAAATCTTCGAGGCCATCGACCAGATCGAGCCTTCCGCCCGGGGGGAACTGGAGATCACCGACGCCATCTCCTGGCTCATCCGAAACGGGCGCAAGGTTCAGAGTCACACCATTGACACCTGGTGGCTGGACACCGGAAAGAAGGACGACCTTCTGTTGGCCAACGATACGGTCATGGACGATTGGCTTCGCAGCCGAATGGATGGAACCATCGACGCGGAAAGCCGGGTGACGGGTCGGGTGCACATCGAGGAAGGGGCCCGGCTGATCCGGTCCGTCGTGCGTGGCCCGGTGATCATCGGCCGGGGTGCCCGGCTGGTGGAGGCGACCGTGGGGCCCTTTACGGCCATCGGCCCGGGCGTGGTGATCGAGCGATCCACCGTGGACCACTCCGTGATCATGGAAGGCTGTCATATCCGTGACATCGCCCGGCTGGAAAATTCCGTATTGGGGCGTCGGGTCCGGGTTCGCCCCACCAGCACCCACCACGACACCATCAGTCTCATGGTGGGGGACGACTGTGTCATCGAGGTGAAAAAGTAGGTGCCTCTTGACAGGTGGGTGAAGAGGCGGTATGTTGGCATTGATCTTGGTAGGTATGCTTGGTGAATCCTGATAGATGGTTGGAGATCGGTTTTTCATGGACGACCCGAGTAGTAGTCGGAAGATCCGAAAGAAAGCGAGCCTGATTCCGTTCGGGGTGAGGGGGATTCCGCCTTCCATGGGGGATGAACCCTGACGAGCGACGCCCTTTAGGCGGCAATGCAACCCCGAGCATGGCTCGGGGTTTTTTTATGCCGAGGAAAGGGGGTGATTCCATTGAAGACGGTGGTGATCAAGGGCCGAAATCGACAGGATGCCCGAAAGAAGATGCTCAATTTTTATTTCAGCCATCGGGATCAGTTTGACTGCACCATGAAGGATTTCCTCAAGCGGTGCAGCGTGGATCCCAGCGGCAGGGTGATTCTCTACAAGGAGTAAAAAAGATGGATCCCAGCGATTCATGGCCTGAACACGGCCGGTTTGAATGAGAAGGGGTTGGGGCACGAAAGGCTGCAACCCCTTTTTTCATGCCCGCCTTTTTTGTCTTCCGGAATCCTCCATGCCCTCCTTTTTTCCCGGCTTGTCGCCGGGCGAAGCATCTTCCTTCGCCGTGAAAGAAAAATCGTCTTTCCGCAGCCGATTTTTCCATGCCCTGCGCAATAGGAATTGACCTGGGGCGCCTTGTTTGCTAAATGTATCACAAGCTTGAGCAGCCATGAGGCCTGATCCAGGCTTGAGATGTGCCGAAGGAAGGCTCGGAAGCCATCAACCGGGAGGAGGCGTCCATGTGGGGCATCGATTTTCTGTGCGCGACACTCAAACGTAGCGTTTCCAGCATGTTGCCGTGGGACATACCTTGGTATGATCCAAGCCATGCGGTCTTTTTTACCGCCCTGTATGGGGCTCTTACGGTGATCGGGCTGGGAGTGCTGATCGCGGTGGTGATGACCCTGAAGCATCTCAAGGAAGGCAACGGGGATCACCACTGAGCGGGTCCCGGGCCCCCGGCGGCCGATACGGGATCTCCCACCTAAGGCGGGTCTGATTTTCAGGATCTTCAGGGATTGTCGATCTTTCCAAGAGGCGGCGCGTTGAGCCGCCTTTTTTGTTGATTCCCTGCGCAGCCGCGGACCATAATGGTTCATGCGGCATGGGCGATGCCGCCTCGCCATCCCGGAACTTCTCTCATCTGCGCGTATCGGTAGTGCATCTTACCTGGTCGCTCTTGGAGAAAGGAGGAAGCGACGTGGATCCGAGAACCTTTCGCGAATACGATATTCGAGGTCTGGTGGACAAGGAAATCCATGACGAAGACGTGGTTTTGCTGGGAAAAGCCTTCGGGACCTACATGGCGGATCAGGGCAAGAGCCGGATCGTGGTGGGGCGCGACTGCCGGTTGAGCTCCAACAAGTATCGGGATCTCCTGATGGAAGGGCTGCTGTCCACCGGGATGGACGTGGTGGATGTGGGGGTGTGCCCGACGCCGCTGCTCTACTTCGCGATCCGCCATCTGGATCGGGAAGGCGGCGTGATGATCACCGCAAGCCACAACCCGCCGGAATATAACGGCTTCAAGGTCTGCAACGGTTACGACACCATTTCCGGCGCCGAGATCCAAAAACTCAAGGCGGTCATGGATGCCGGCAGGTTTGCGACCGGTTCCGGTTCGGTTTCCTCCTACGACATCGTCTCGCCCTACATGGATTACGTGGCCGCCAACATCCGCCTGGACCGGCCTCTTCGGGTGGGAGTGGATGCCGGCAATGCGGTGGGAGGACCCGTGGCCGTTCCCCTCCTGGAACGTTTGGGCTGCACCGTGCATCCTCTCTACTGCGACATGGACGGCACCTTTCCCAACCATGAGCCGGATCCCACCGTCCTGGAGAACCTGAGGGATCTGATCGACCTGGTTCGCCGTGAAAAACTGGACGTGGGAGTGGCCTTCGATGGCGACTGCGACCGCCTGGGGGTGGTGGACCACGAGGGCAACGTGGTCTACGGCGACAAGCTCATGATCATCTTCGCCCGGGAAATCCTTTCCAGAAAGCCCGGTGCCGTGTTCATCTCGGAGGTGAAATGCTCCAAGACCCTTTATGACGACATCGAAAAGCGCGGTGGCAAGGCCATCATGTGGCGTACCGGCCACTCCCTCATCAAGGCCAAGATGAAGGAGGTGGGGGCGGAACTGGCCGGGGAGATGAGCGGCCACATGTTCTTCAAGGACCGTTACTTCGGCTTCGACGACGGCATCTATGCCTCCTGCCGCCTCCTGGAAATCCTGGCCAATTCAGGAAAAACCATTCCGGAACTCCTGGAGGGAGTGCCCAAGACCGTGACCACGCCGGAGATCCGCGTGGATTGTCCCGACGATGAAAAGTTCACCGTGGTGGAAAAGGCGGTGGCCCACTTCAAACGGGAAGGCTACGACGTGATCGATGTGGACGGTGCCCGGATTGTCTTCCCCGACGGCTGGGGGCTGGTACGGGCTTCCAACACGCAGCCCGTACTGGTGCTTCGCTACGAAGCGGAAACGGAAGAACGGCTGAAGGAAATTCAGGATCTCATCGAGGGTACCATCGAAAAGATCAAGGCCGGCGCCATCTGAGCCCGATTGCCAGATTCCAAAGCAGGAGGGGCGAAAAATTTTTCGCCCCTCCTGCTTTTTGGGTCTCGGTGCTCTGTCCTGCCACCCGTCGGCGGGGGCACCGCCCCCGTCACGCATCACGGTTTACGGACCACGGACCACGGATCACGGATTACGGATTACGGATCACGGATCACGGATTACACGGACCACGGAATCACGCCTTGACGATCTTTTCCCGCCCCTCCTCCACGTTCTTGGTGGCGTTTCTCGTGTCGATCACCAGGTTGGCATGCTTCACGATCCAGGGGTAGTCGTAGGCGCTGTGGTCGGTGAGGATGACCACGGCGTCCATGGCCCCCAGCGTCTCCTCCGTGAGCTCTGTCGATTCCAGCTGAAAGGCGTGCTTGCGGCCGGGTTTCAGCTTGGGGATGTGTGGGTCGTTGTAGTGGATGAGGGCGCCCCGTTTTTCCAGAAGCTCCATGATGGCATAGGAAGGGGATTCCCGGTCGTCATCGATGTCCTTCTTGTAGGCGACCCCCAGAACCAGGATCTTGGATCCCTTGAGGCACTTGCCCTGCTCATTGAGCGCCTCCATGATCCTTTCCAGAACGTAGTAAGGCATGGACACGTTCACTTCGCCGGCCAGTTGGATGAAGCGGGTGGCGAAGTCGTATTCCCGGGCCTTCCAGGAGAGATAGAACGGGTCGATGGGGATGCAGTGCCCTCCCAGGCCCGGACCGGGATAGAAGGGGGTGAACCCGAAGGGTTTGGTGGAGGCCGCTTCGATCACTTCCCAGATATCGATTCCCATGCGCAGGGCCAGAACCTTCAATTCGTTGACGAGAGCGATGTTGACACTGCGGTAGATGTTTTCCAGCAGCTTGGTGAGTTCGGCCACGCGCGTGCTGGACACCGGCACCACGCGGGTGACGGCGTGGGCGTAAAGGGCCTTGGCGCATTCCAGGCACGGGGGGGTCACGCCGCCCACCACCTTGGGGATGTTTCCCGTGTGGTAGTTGGGGTTTCCCGGGTCTTCCCGTTCCGGCGAAAAGGCGAGGAAGAAGTCTTTTCCCACACGGAGTCCCGTCTTTTCCAGTTCCGGAAGCATGAGCTCTTCCGTGGTCCCGGGATAGGTGGTGCTTTCCAGGACCACCAGTTGCCCGGGTCTCAGGTGGTTTGCTATGGTCTTCGTGGTGCTTTCGATGAACCTCAGGTCCGGTTCCATCTTGTCGGTAAGCGGTGTGGGTACGCAGATGATGATGCAGTCGGCTTCCCGGAGTTTCTCGAAGCTGATGGTCACGTCCAGTTGGCCGGCGTCCAGGAAGCGCTGGATCGGTTCGATGGGGATGTGGCGGATGTAGCTCTTACCGTGCAGCAGGGCGTTGATCTTGGCGCTGTCCACATCGAAGCCCATGAGGGGGAAACCCGCTTCCCCGAATCGAATGAGCAGGGGCAGGCCCACGTAGCCCAGCCCGATGATGCCGACGGTGGCTTGCTTTTCTTGGATCTTCCGGAGCAGTTCGTTCATCGTGTGTCGCCTCCAGGAAAACAGGACATGGTCCAGCGAATCAGGGTGTGCAATTGAGTGCATTCTGCCAGCGGGGGGATGAAAGAGCAATGCCAAAAGAGAGATCAGGGAACGGGACTTGCGTGGTGACGGGAGCCGCGGGTTTTGTGGGCAGCCACCTCTGCCGGCGTCTTCTGGATTTGGGATGTCGCGTGATCGGTGTGGACAACTTCTTTTCCGGACATCGGGACAACATGCAGGAGTTCCAGGACCATCCGCGCTTTTTCTTCCGCGAGCGCTCCGTGACGGAGCGGAACCTGCTCTCGGACCTGGCGGCGGACTACGGCCCTCCCTCCGTGATCTTTCACCTGGCGGCCATTGTGAGTGTTCCCTATTCCGTGGAACACCCGCAAGAAACCCATGAGGTCAACTACCTGGCCACGGTCCGGCTGTTGGAGGAAGCCCGTAACCTGGGCTGCTCCCGCTTCGTTTTTGCCGGATCGGCCGCGGAATACGGAAACGACACGCGGCTTCCTTTGAAGGAGGCCTATGCCGGAGACGAAACCTCCTGGCTCAGCCCCTACGGAGAGGCCAAGTACCGGTCGTCCAAGGCCGTGGCCGCTTGTGGCTTCGGGCTGCGGGGGGTGGCGCTTCGGTGCTTCAACATCTACGGGCCCCGGCAGGATCCATCCAGCCCCTACAGTGGCGTGATTTCGCGCTTTGCGGAACTGGCCGTTCAGGGCGAGCCGCTCACCATTTTCGGGGACGGCCGACAGACCCGGGATTTCGTCTATGTTTCCGACGTGGTGGAGGCCTACTGCCGGGCGGCGGGGCTGGATCCTTCCGCGCCGGAGGTTCCTGCCGGCGTCTACAACGTGGGGTCCGGAACCCGCACGTCCGTCCTGGAGTTGGCCCGCCTGATTCTGAACTTGACAGAACGCGGGGAATCCATCAGGTTTTACCCAGAGCGTCCAGGCGACATCCGCCACAGCGTGGCTTCCATCGACGCCATCCAGGCGGCCATGGCCTGGCGTCCCCACATCTCTTTGGAAGAGGGTCTCAGAAGAACACTCCGTTGGATGCAAGGCCGGAGGGCGGCGGAACCCGCCTGAGGCGATGGCGTGACACAAGGAGGAAGCCGTGAAGAAGAAGCTTTTCATCTGTTTGGTGCTCTTGGCTGTCGCGGCGATCGTGGTCACCTGCAAGGATTCGGAAAAGGGGGCCAAACTGGGTTCCAGTCGGGCCCTGCAGCCGTATCAGGCCATGGACTTCAGTCACCTGCTGGGCATGGAGGGGTTCAGCGAAGCCCTGCTCAACACCCACTTCGCCCTCTACAAGGGATACGTGGCCAACACCAACGAACTCCTGGAAAAGATCCGGTCCTACACCAAGTCCGGCCGCACCGATACGCCGGAGTATGCGGAACTGAAACGCCGGCTGGGCTTT
The DNA here is from genome assembly GCA_014359885.1 of Desulfacinum sp. Taxonomy (GTDB): domain Bacteria; phylum Desulfobacterota; class Syntrophobacteria; order Syntrophobacterales; family DSM-9756; genus Desulfacinum. Next base: position 37,904 of record JACIYN010000043.1, on the reverse strand, counting down.
GAATTCAACGGCATGAAACTTCATGAGCTCTATTTCGGAAACCTGGGCGGCGCCGGCGTTCTGCCCGAAGACAACGCCCTCTATGATGCCATCGAGGAAAATTTCGGGTCCTTCGAAAACTGGAAGAAGGACTTTACGGCCACGGGCAAAATGCGCGGAATCGGCTGGGTGGTTCTCTACCAGGATCCCGCCACCGGGAGGCTGGTCAATACGTGGATCAACGAACACGAAACGGGGCATCTCACCGGATGCGTTCCCCTGGTGGTCCTGGACGTGTTTGAGCACGCCTACCTGACCGACTACGGCCTGGACCGTGCCGCCTACATGGACGCCTTCTTCAAGAACCTGGACTGGAAGGCGGTGCTGGAACGGTTCGGCGTGGAAGTGCCCGAAGGGGCCATTCCGGAAAAACCCAAAACGGTGGAAAAGGAGAAATCGGCGGAGAAGGAGACTTCTTCCCCCGCTTCCGCCACCAAGGAAGAGCACCACGGCGGTGAATCGTCCGCCGAAAAACAAGTAGAAACGCATGAAGGCAAGACCGGAGAATCGGGCCACGCTTAGGAGCTTATCTGAAAAAGCTGGGGATCGGCGATTTTCTGGCAGCGCAGCCCTTCAGGGCTGCGCTGCCAGAAACCGGTCATCCTGACATTGGGTTGTGACGACCAAGAGGGAAGCGTCCCTCCCACGCCCTGCCGAGGTCCTAACCCTACCCGCCCGGACGGCACCCCCAGGTGACCGGGCGGGCTTTTTCATCCGCCTCTCGTGGAAAGGTGAGCCATGGAAAACATTGTGGAATCTCTGAAACGCCAGCGGGAACAGATCCTTCAGAGCGCCGATGAGGGGATGCTTCGTCGGCACATGAGCCTTCTCGAAATCGCCATCATCTCCCTCCACAACCGGCTGGTCAACCGGATGGCGCCCGATTCGGAAAAGTTTCGCTCCAGCGGCGCCATTGCCGCCTTGGGGGCCCTGGGGCGCGGCTTTCTGGGACCTCGGGACACGGTGTCGCTCCTGTGGCTTCGAACGGAAACCTTCCCCTGGGGGGAAGGGTGGCAGGAAGACATCCTGGATCCGCTTCGGGAAGCGGGCTGGGATGTGGAGATGCGCGTGGCCTCCATTCCCGAAGTCCTGGAGGAGGCGGAAAAGGATACGGACCTCTTCTTCCAGTTGATGGAAGCCCGTTACTTGTCCGGAAACAGGCAGCTGGTGAACGAACTGGACTACTCCCTGGACGACTTCGTGGCCCGCAACCAGGAGCGGCTCTTTTCGCACCTCTATGAAGGGCTCCGTCGCCGTCAGACACGCCTTTCCCAGCCGGAAAACTGGCTGGAACCGGACCTCCTGGAAAGCCCCGGCGGGCTGAACGATATCGACACCATCCGTTTCGCCGCCAGGGTGTTACTGGGAGTGCGGTGCGTGGAGGATGCCATCTTCCAGGGATATCTCACGCGCTGGGAGGCCGACCGCCTGGAGACGGCGGAAAAGAGCCAGCGGAAATGGCTGGGTCTATTGCGCGCCCTGAAGGGGGGCAAGCAGTCCGTCCTGGATTTCGACGTGCAGGAGACGCTGGCCGAAAAGCTGGGTTATTCCGGTCGCTCAGGCTTTCTGCCGGTGGAAACCTTCATGCAGGAAGTGCATCAGACCTTCCACGACGTCTTTTGCGTCTCTTCCGAATTTTGCGAACGCCTCCAGGAGACCGGAAAGCTGGCCGAGGTGCCCCTGGAGGGACCGTCCTTCACCCTGGGGGACGGCCTTTCGGTGGTGCATGGGAGGATCCAGGTGGACCCTTCCAGGTACCAGCCCACGGCGTCCAATGTGCTGCGGCTGTTCGTTCTGGCCGCTGAACATCAACTGGGGTTTTCCAGTTCCACGCGCCGGTGGATCCTGCATCACAAGAACGTGGTGGATTCCGCCTCCGAGGACGAAGGGGTGCGGGACGCCTTCCTGGACCTTCTCCGCAAGGACGGCCCGGGCATTGCCTCCCTTCGCCGTTTTTCCAATTACGGTCTGCTTCGGGCCCTCATCCCCGAAACGGCCCTGGTTCATGGGCTGGTCCAGCACGACGCCTTCCACGTCTATCCGGTCCATGAGCACCACCTGCGCACCCTGCGGGAAATCAAGCGCATCCTCCGGGGAGATTATGAGAACGAAGAACCGGAGGTGACCCGTTTGGCCAGGAGTTTGCCGGACGTGACCTGGCTCTATCTGGCCGCTCTGCTGCACGACATCGGCAAACACGCGGGAAGAGACCACGCCCGGCACGGGGCCGATATGTTCCCCGTGATCGCGCAAAGGCTGGGGCTGGAAAAGGCGGGTACCGAGACGGTGGCCTTTCTCATCCGCCATCACCTGCTTCTCATGGACACGGCCGCCATGAGGGATCTGGGGGACATGGAGATGCTGCTCCAGTGCGCCCGCATCATCGGGGAACCCGACCGCCTCCAGCAGCTCCTGGTGCTCACCCTGGCCGACATGATGGCCACGGGCCCCAAGGCCCAGCAGAAATGGCAGGAGACGCCGGTTCACGACCTCTACGAACGGCTGCTCTATCTGCTGGAAAAGGGCGAGCCCAGCGAAGACGTGCTGGCGGATCGGGTGGAGAGGATCAAGGACGTGGTCTTTGCCCAGGTGGCGGACGTGGTGGACCGGGTGCGGTTGGAAGAGCATTTCGCCCAGTTGCCGCCTCGATATCTGCTGTCCATCGACCCGGACGAGATGGCGGCACATCTGCGCCTGGAAATGCGCCTGGGCGGAGAGCCGGACGCCTTCGTTTGGGACGTGCGCGAGGAAAACGGGACGGTGGCCATCACGGTGGTGAGTCGCGAGATGCCGGGACTTCTGGCGCGTGCGGCGGGCATTTTGACCCTGCACCACCTGGATATCCGGGACGCGCGGGTCTTCACCAAGAAGAACGGCGTGGTGCTTCTCCTCTTCCGGTGTCTCCAAGAGGAAAATGCCGATGCTTTGGCGGTGGACTGGAGCCGGGTGCAGGAGGATATGGGTCGGCTTCTGGAAGGAAAATTGGCCCTGGATTACCGGATCTCGGCCCATGCGGCGGCCATGGGGCGGCGGGCGGCCGCGTCTTTCCCCAAATCGGCCAGCCAGGTGTACGTGGATAACGAATCCGCCCGGGAATACACCATCGTGGAGGTCTACACGGCGGACCGGCCGGGATTGCTCTATGCCATCACCCGCACCCTTTTGGAGCTTCACCTGCGGATCTATGTGGCCAAGATCACCACCAAGGTGGATCAGGTGGCGGACATCTTTTATGTGAAAAATCATCGCGGTGAAAAGATGACGGACCCCGAACAGATCGAAGAGCTCCGCCGGGCGCTTCTCTTTTGGCTGGACGGCCCGTCCCTGTGATCCATCGCCTTGCCCGATGGGGAAAAGAGATTAGGTTGGTGTAGAGACGGCATGGGTGGATGGAGATCCCATGGGGAGCACCGCGAGGGGGCCGAGGAGTTTTCTTGTACATTCGTTACGTTCGATACCGGGGCGCAGCCCATTACGTGCTGAGGACTTCCTACTGGGACGGAACCTGCTACAGGTGTCGGGACATCCTGGATCTGGGGGATGACCCCGAGGCCTACATCGTCTATGTGGGTGGAAACGGCTTCTACTTCCGCCCGGAAGTGGAAGAGGCGCTGGCGGAGCGGGGGATCGAATGGGAAACGGAGGACTTGGAACGGGCCTTTCTTCCCTACCTGGATCCCCACATCCGAAGGATCATTGAAAACTTCACGTTTTCGCCATCCCGGAAGGCGAGGCCCGGCCGGGACCGGCGGAAGGCCGCCGATCGGCAGGACCATCTTCACCCCTTCGACAAGCGACGCATGCACTTTCTTCGGTGCGGCCGCATCGACATGGGCAACCTGGAAGGACGGCCCTGGAAGTTTCTAAACGTCCTCCTGGGGAAAAGCCGCGACGAAATGGAACATGTCATCGAAGGCATGGAAGCGGACCTCCGGCCCCACGAGAGGCGAAGCTACCTTTTTACGGCCCTGGAACTGCAAAAGTACTTCCCCCATCACCTGCTCAAGAACAACCCCGCCGCCCTGGATCCGGAGAAGGTGGACGGGTATTTCTTGGAAGAAATCTGCCGGCTCAATGAAAGCCGCCGGTTCTTCGCCGGTGTGGACGACCACGATCCCGGAAGACTCCATCCCTACCTGGTCAAGTACGTGATCATGTACTTCGACCATTCCTTTTCGCCCGGATCTTTTCTGGACGAGATGCTCCGCGATTTCATCTGGAACCGCCAGTTTCGGTTCCCCGGCGGCCCGCCGAAGGCGTCCATGCCGGAAAAGGAGGCGTGTTCCTGCCTGGGGATCAGCGAGGCGGAGTACCGGGCCATGAGCCCGGAGGCCCTGGCCCGTTGTTACAAGCGCTGCGCCAAGAAGCACCATCCTGACGCGGGAGGCGACCACGAGACCTTCATTCGCATGACGGAAGCCTACGAGGCCCTGGCCCGCCGCAAAGGCCGGTAACGGACGTCCGGAAACGGCTGCAAAATCCGTCGCCCCGATGTTTCAGGTGCGGGGCCAGAGATGGCGTTTCATATGGACCCCAAAGAGGCGACTGTCGTCTCCGGTTCCTTTGTCACCGCAGGATTGCCGGGCGGGGCTCAACCCCGCCCCTCCCCAAAAGGTTGACGCGCTTTCGTGGGCGCGGGGTTTTCGCCCGCCCGTCTGAACGTCCTTTTCAGTCCCCTGAGCGACGAGGGTCGGCGAGATCCCGGCCCGGAAGGAGCGCCAGGGGCGCGCGGATCCCGCTTTGTTCCCCGTTGGTCCTGAAAAAGTCCATCATCTGGGTGAGCTGGTCCGTGACCGTGGTGAAACTCTGAATCACCTGTTCCAGTTCGTGCATGGCTCGACTGATCTGTTCCACTCCCAAAGACTGTTCCTGGCCGGATGCGGCCACGTCCTTGATGAGTTGACTCACCTTGCGCGCTTGGATGGCCACCTCCCGGTACGCCGCATCGGTTTTCTGGACCAGGGAGCGGCCTTCCTGGGTTTTGAGCTGGGCCGTGCGAATGAGATCACCGGTGGATTTGGCCGCTTCCGAGGCGCGGCGGGCCAAGCTGCGCACCTCATCGGCCACCACGGCGAAACCCTGCCCGGCTTCCCCCGCCCGGGCCGCTTCCACCGCCGCATTGAGGGCCAGAAGATTCGTCTGGAAGGCGATTTCGTCGATGTCCTTGATGATGCCCGCCATGGTTTCTGTGGTGGCCACAATCTGGTCGAAGGAGGCCATGCATTCCTTCATGACCTTGTTGGCTTGCACCAGTTTCTCGTCGTTGTCCCGCATCATGGAGTCGGCTTCCGCACATTTATCCGCCCCTTGGCGGATCATGGAAGTGATCTCCTCCAGGGAGGCGGAGGTCTCCTCGATGGAGGCCGCCTGGGAGCTGGTGCCTTCGCTGACCTTGAGCGCCGTCTCGCGGGCCTGGCGGAGGGTGTCGCGGAAATTTTGAGACAGCCGATTGACGGAGTCGGCCAGCTGTCCCAGTTCGTCCCGACTTCGGTGTTTGATCTCCACGGTGAGATCGCCTTCGGCCAGGCGCCGAATGGCGCCCACGATGCGTTCCAGTGGGCGGGTGACAAAGAAGGAGAGAATGAGAACCAATGCCCCGGCCAGAACCATCGTTCCAACCAGGCTTCCCACGGCGCTCAAGGTGCGCATCTTGGCCAAGTGGGCGAAAAGGGGCGAGGCGTCCCGTCGGACCAGCAGGCCGCCGAGAACCTTTCGGGACGCTCCGTGGCAGTGGTAACAGGAAGGTTCATTGAGAATGGGGGTGACGACGGCAATTTTCGGGCCGTTTTGCGTCTCCTCCAGGGCCACCTTCTGCTCCACGCTCTGTCCCGACAGGGAGCTTTCGATGTTCGTCAGAATGTTTCCGGAAAGGCCCAGAGAACGCAGATCGCTTCTCAGCTGATCTTCTCGTGTGGCGTAGGTGACTTTGCCTGCGAAGTCATAGATGTAGATGTCCAGGTCCTGGAACTTCGCTCCGATATCCATCAGTTGCTGTTCCAGGGCGCCCTCGGCCCCCGTGGCCATGGGGTGCTTGATGGAAGCGTAAACCGAATCGGCCAAGAGGCGCCCCGTTTCCAGGCCTTCTTGAAGGAGCCTCTCCCTCTGCATCCACCAGTTGGCTCCGGCTGCACCGAAAAAAACCACCAGCACCGTGGAGGCCACGATCATCAAGACCTTGCCCTGAAGACTGAATAGCAACTGCCTGACTCGCTGCATGGAACCCCTCCCCGCCTCTTCTAGTGCGCGCCGCTGCGGATCAGCGGTTGGAAGTTGAACGCGCGGACCCGTTCTTCGTTGTGGCATCGGCGGCAGTCCTGGATGGTCAGATCCCTTTGAATATGCTCCGGGTCCTCGGTTTCCACATGGAGGGATCCCGGGCCGTGGCAGGATTCGCAACCCAGGTCTTTCATGGCCGGAGTGGACACCGGGTCCACGAAGCCCCCGGGCTGCCCGAAGCCCGTGGTGTGGCAGGCGTAGCACTGTTGCAGTTCCTGAGGAGTGAGGCCGTCCTGGAGTTTTTCGATGCTTTGGAAGGAATGGTGCTTCTTGGAGTATTCGGTGAAGCGCCGGTACTCGGCCTCGTGGCATTGGGCGCACGTTTCGTTTCCCACGTAGCTCTTGGGGGCGTCCTGGGCATGGGCGGCCCCTCCCCAACAGACCAGCACGGGCATTGCCGCGGCCAACAGAAGTCGTTTCAGCATGGCTCCTCCCTCTTCGCAAGCATCACAGAAAGCACGGAAAGGGTCGTTCCGCCCCGGGCGCACGGGACCTCCCGCGGTTCCGCCTGGAAGAATCGGCAGGGCACGCAAAAGACTTAAAGAATTTGTGCACAATTTGCAGCGATGGCTCAATGCGGGAAAAAAGGTCCGCCCGCGGAGCAGGTACCGCGGGCGGATGTTCCGGTGGGGGGATCGACGGGAGGCGGTCAGCGCAGTTCACACTGCAGCAGGTCTTGCACGACGGTGTAGGGATCGGTCTCTTTGGCCGTGACTTTCCGGACCAATTCATCCAGGTTTTCACCCCGCGCTTCCATGCGGCGCAACAGCTCCCGCAGGGCTTCTTCGCGGAGGGTGTCCAAAAGCTGCATCTTGGCCCGCTTGGCCACCACCGCGTCCCACTGGCCCCGGTCGTTTTCGGTGAGAAACCGGCGGTGCTTTTCGATGGCGTCCATGAGCTCCGGGATGCCCCGCCCCTTGAGCGCCTCCGTCTCGATGATGGGCGGCTCCCAGCCCTCGTCGTCGCGGCGCCTGAGGCCCAGTTCGATGAGATTCCTTAGCTCCCGGATGGTCTTTCGCGATCCTTCCCGGTCGGCCTTGTTCACCACGAAGATGTTGCCGATCTCCATGATGCCGGCCTTGATGGCCTGGATCTCGTCTCCCATTCCCGGAATGGTTACCAGCACGGTGGTGTGGGCGCAATTGGCCACGTCCACCTCGTCCTGGCCCACGCCCACCGTTTCCACCAAAATCACGTCCTTTCCCATGGCGTCCAGAACGGTGATCATGTCGTTGGTGGACTTGGTAAGCCCCCCGAAGTGGCCCCGGGTGGCCAGGCTGCGGATGAAGACGCCGCTATCCGTGAAGTGGCGCTGCATCCGGATGCGGTCCCCCAGGATGGCTCCGCCGGTGAAGGGGCTGGTGGGGTCGATGGCCAGGATGCCCACGGTGAGCCCCTGCTTGCGGTATTCCAGGGCCAGTTGGTCCACCAGGGTGCTTTTTCCCACCCCCGGAGACCCCGTGAAGCCGATGATGTAGGCCTTGCCCGTGTGCGGGTAGAGCTGCTTGAGGGCCTCGCGGGCCGAAGGAAGCTGGTCGTCGATGTCACGAAGAAGCCGGGCGGTGGCCCGCACATCCCCGGCCAGGATCTGTTCCACAAGGTTCATTGTCCATACCTCTTGCCTAGAGCTTGTCCGACACTGGCTCTCCCGTCCCAGATGCCGATGAATTCAGGATCTTTTGGCAGCCCTAAAGGGCTGCGCTACGAGAAAAGCGGTCATTTTGTCGTTTTCGGACACGCTCCTAAGCCACCAGGGCCTTGCGCGGCTTGATGTGGGTGCGCACCCAGTTCACGATGTCTTCCAGCTTGGCGCCCGGCTCGAAAATCTCCTTGATGCCGATGGCCTTCAGCTTGGGAATGTCCTCCAAGGGAAAGATGCCCCCTCCGATGACCGCAATGTCTTCCGCGTTGTTTTCCTTGAGCAGTTCCATCACCCGGGGAAAGGAATAGCGGTGGGCCCCGGACAGGATGCTCAGCCCGATGAGGTCCACGTCCTCCTGGATGGCGGTGTTCACGATCTGCTCGGGCGTCTGGTGGCAGCCGGTGTAGATCACTTCAAAGCCCGCATCGCGAAAGGCTCGGGCGATCACGCGCGCCCCGCGGTCATGTCCGTCCAAACCCGGCTTGGCGATCAATATGCGAAGTTTCCTTTCCTCGCTCATGGAAACCGTCCTCCTCTAAGATAACGTCGCTTGACAGATCCGGAATCCCCTTTTTCGCTCTCCTCTCCCCTGGAGCCCGACCTCGCTTTGGGAAGGGCCGGGGGGTCTCAAAAGGTGCCGGGGTCCGTGTAGGTCCCGAAGACCTCGCGGTAGAGGTCACAGCATTCCTGTTCCGTGGCGCCCGCCCGGACGGCGTCGATGAGGGCGGGCATCACGTTGTTTTCCCAGCACGGGGGGCCTTCGCAGCGCCGGCGCAGCTCGTCCATGGCCTTCTGGAGCTTGACCTTATCGCGCTTTTCCTTGAACTGACGGGTCCGCTCGATTTGGAAGTTTTCCAGCTCGTCGTCGATGCGGAGTACGAACTCCAGCTCGGGACGTTCGCTGGGGAATTTGTTGACGCCGATGATGATCTTTTCGCCCCTTTCCACCTGCTGTTGGAACTGGTAGGCCGCGTCGGCGATCTCCATCTGGGGGTAGTCCTTTTCGATGGCCGCCACCATGCCGCCCAGCTCGTCCAGTTTGCGGATGTAGGCCATGGCCTCCTCTTCCATCTTGTCGGTGAGAGCCTCCACGAAGTAGGAGCCGGCCAGGGGGTCGATCACGTTGGCCACGCCGGTCTCGTCGGCGAGGATCTGCTGGGTGCGCAGCGCGATGCGCACGGCCTCCTCGCTGGGGATCATGTACACCTCGTCCAGGGAGTTGGTGTGCAGGGACTGGGTGCCGCCCAGAACGGCCGCCAGCGCCTCGGTGGTGGTTCGGATGATGTTGTTGTAGGGTTCCTGGGCCGTGAGGGAACAGCCGGCCGTCTGGGTGTGGAACCGGCACAGCATGGATCGCGGCTTCTGGGCCTTGAACCGCTCTTTCATGATCCGGGCCCACATGCGCCGGGCCGCGCGCATCTTGGCGATTTCTTCAAAGAAATCGATGTGGGAATTCCAGAAAAAGGAAAGGCGCCCGGCGAAGTCGTCCACCTTGAGGCCCCGCTTGATGCACTCCTCCACGTAGGTGATGCCGTCGTAGATGGTGAAGGCCAGTTCCTGGACCGCCGTGGCCCCGGCTTCCCGGATGTGGTAGCCGCTGATGCTGATGGTGTTCCAGCGGGGGACTTCGTAGGTGCCGAACTCCACCGTGTCCACCACCAGCCGGAGGCTCGGTTCCGGGGGCAGCATGAGGGTCTTCTGGGCGATGAACTCCTTGAGGCAGTCGTTTTGGATGGTGCCGCCCAGTTTCTTCCGGTCGTAGCCCTCGTTTTCCGCGTTGGCGATGTACATGGCCCAGATGACCGAGGCCGGCGGATTGATGGTCATGGAGGTGGTCACCTCTTCCAGGTTGATCCCCGCGAAGAGGCGCTGCATGTCGTCGATGGTGTCGATGGCCACGCCGCACTTTCCGCATTCGCCGCGGGCCACGGGTGCGTCCGTGTCGTAGCCCATGAGCGTGGGAAAGTCGAAGGCGGTGCTCAGCCCCGTCTCGCCGTGTTCGATCAGGTAATGGAAGCGCTTGTTGGTGTCCTCGGCCGTTCCCAGCCCGGCGAACATGCGCATGGTCCAGAGTCTCGCCCGGTACATGGTGGGCTGGACGCCGCGCGTGAAGGGGTACTGGCCGGGAAAGCCCAGGTCCTCAAAGTAGTCCTTCTCCCTGATGTCCAGCGGCGTGTAGAGGGATTTCACTTCCATGTCGGAGACGGTGGAGAATCGTTCCAGCCGCTCGGGCAGGCGCTGAAGCGCCTTCTGGTATTCACCCAGCCAGTCCTGGTACTCCCTCTCCATTCTTTCCAGCTGAGATTCCGAAAACATGCCTTTTCCCATATCTTTTACCCTCCTCACATGGTCCAAGCCGGAACCGGATGCAACCTGCGTTCAAGGCCGGCGTAAAAGAAGAAGGGCGCCTACGGGCGCCCGCCACATATCCTTCTGTTATCACATGACGATAAAAAACACGCGGCTCCCGCTCGTGGCACCGGGGAAAACGCATGGGGTGGGCGTCCGGAAAGAGAGCTCCGTCTGATCTTCTCGCCTCCCCCGCATCTTGTGGAGCCATGCCGCGTGAGCTGTGGATCCCATGAACAAGACCGTGAGAACCGTTCCCATAAGTAAGAGAGTGAGTCGTACGTCCGAATTGGTCAGAGTCGTTCGAGAACGCGATCCCTCAAGACAGATTCCGCAGGAGGAAGGAGCGGGAGAATGGGAGCTGGAGCAGGGAGCAGACTGAGGGTTTTCTGAACTTAAGAGAGGCAGTTGTGCGTTGTCAAACAAAATTTTTTTTGCTTGACCGGCTTTCCCGGGCTGTTGTAGGAGTGGCTTGAATTCGCTTCGCGTGCCCTGTTTTTGCTCTGCGCAAACTCTACTTCCAGCTCCCGCGGTTTTTTCTCCTGCGCGCTCACACGACCTTTTCGCCATCGCACCTGTGCACACCTACCCTCCGGGGCATGGGCGATTCCCTTCTTGAGGGCCGCTGCGGCGGTCGCAACCAAGTGCTGTGGGTTTGGACAATCGTGAGGAAGCGGTGATTCCCGGCTCCCTATCGAAAAGTTTGATGGTGTTCCTTTTCGGGTGGAAAGCGTCGCGCACATGCGACAACGATGTATGAAAGGCGTTTGGAAGGCAGAGGCGGGAAAACCGCGAGGAATCCTTCCCTTTCGCCTGAAACCGCGTTTCCCCGGCTGCGGAACATTCTCTTCCCGTTTGGGAACGGATCGACGGGAGTCGTTTTCCTGTGCCCGGAAGGGCCCCTTCGTTGTTCGGGTAACGGCGCTTTGCCAATGGTTGAACGTCTCCAGTGGGTGCTGGTGCTTCGGCGCCACGGGGTTTAGCGGTTTTGGAGGCATGTGATCCGGCGTGGTTCGGGCGCTAAGCGCTCAGGAAAGGAGGTGGTGGTCAAGAGGTTCTTTTCACGCGGTTTCAATTTTCTTGAAACTCCGGACAAGACGGAGCGCAAAAGAGAGGAAAGGAGGTGAGGGCACGACTCATGGCATAGGAATGGATCCACCGCTTGGAATCCTTAACGACTAGGAGGGTTGCCATGTTTAAGGGATTACCGAAAGTCTTTTGGGCCGGCATGGGGCTTCTCTACGGCTGGTTCTTTCTCTTCTTCTTCCTGGAAATTTCCATTCCCGGCTTCCCGCTCAAGAAGTTCCTCGGCATACCCGGATGCTACATCTACAACTGGATTCTCGCCCTGTGGGTTTTGAACATGATCGTGGCCGTGATTTTCTACCGCTCGGAAGAGGCTCGCGAAGAGCGAAAAGCCAAGAAATGAGGAGGGGAACATGGGAGCGAATCCGGTTGTTATCCTAGGTGCACTCATCTATTTTGCCATCATGATCGCCATTGGTTGGTATTCGAGAAAGGCGGCCCTGAACGCGTCCGACTATTACGTGGCGGGCCGTAAAGTGGGCCCCTTCGTCAATGGAGCCGCCCTGGCATCCACGTACCTCAGTCCCGCCAGCTTCCTCGGTCTCCCGGCGTTCATCTTCCTGTTGGGCTATCCGTTCTGGTGGGCCCTGGTGGGGATCATCGGCGGCATGCCCATCGCCACGCTGCTGACGGCGGCGCCGCTCAGAAAATACGCCCCCACGTCCTTTACGGACTATTATGCGGATCGCTACGACAGCAAATGGCTGCGCCTCGTTGCCGGGATTCCCACGCTCATCGCCGGCATCGCCTACGTGACCCTTTCCATCGTGGGTACGGCCCTCTTCATGCTCGCCATCCTGAAGCTCAACTTCAATGTGTCCGTGGTCATCGCGGCCCTCGTGGTCTTCGTTTACGTTTACTGGGGCGGCATGGTGGCCACCACCTGGTCGGCCGCCTTTCAGGGGGTCACCATGGCCATCGCGGCGGTGGTGGGCGCTATCTACACCATCGCCCATTTCGGGGGCATCAACGGCATGACGGAAGCGGTGCTGAGCATTTCCCCCAACTTCTTCAACACGCCCTACGCCAACGAGAAGGCGAGCCACGCCCTCATGGGCATGTGGACCGGCGTGGTGGGCTTCTACTATACGTGGCACTTCGGCTTTGCTGCCATGCCCTACACGGTGGTGCGCTTCTTCACGGCTCAGGACATCAAGTCCGCTCGTCGAAGTGTCTTCTGGGCGGTCTTTTTCGGCGGCGCCATGTACATGGGTTTGATGATCATCGGCACGGCCGCCCGCACCCTCATCGAAACCCTGCATCCGTTCATGCAGGTGGAGGGGGTCAAAAACGCCGTGGACGTGCTCAAGCACATGAAGCAGGTCTACGGCGTGGGCGGTGCGGCGGTGACCGACTACTCCATGATCGCGGCCATGGAAGGTCTGAAGAGCCCCTTCCTGCTGGCGGTCATCTGTGCCGGCGGTTTGGCCATCGCCATGTCCACGGCGGCGGGCTGGACCATGGTGCTGAACGTCCTGCTGGGCCGCGACCTGATCGGCAAGGTTTTCGGGAGCAACTGGCCGGAAGAAAAGCCGGTGCAGGTCACCCGCGTCATGACCACTTTGGTCATCGTTATTTGTACTCTCATTGCGTTCAATCCGCCGGCGCTGGTGCTTGACATTTCGGGTGCGGCGTTCATAGTGATTCTCGCCTCCGTGGGTCCGCCGCTCATCCTGGGCATTTGGTGGCACCGGGCCAACACCACGGCGGCCGTCACCAACATCCTGGTCATGACCTTCCTGTCCACCTACTCGTGGATGTATGCCAACACCAAGCTGGGAAGCGCCCACTGGTTCTTCCTGAGCAAGAAGGGCGGGATCGTCACGCCGCACCAGTTCTATTGGGTTTTTGTGGGATTCGTGTTCTTTATACTCGTCAGTTTGATCACGAAGCCCAACAAGGATGAAATCGTGAAGAAATACTCTTACGATCTCCGACCTGAAAACTAGGAACCTTGGGGGCCGGGGCGCCGCCCCGGCCCCGGATCCACAACCTGTGCGAGGATGATGCATGGACGACAAGAAGGCTTCCAGGCTTCAACATTGGGAGCGCCACTGGAGAAAGTGGTACCTGCTCTATTTTTACCTGGGGGTGGGCATCAATTTCCTGCTCTACTTCACCAAGCCCTACGGTTTCGATCCCAGCGGAAGCATCCTCTGGGGGTCCTTTTACGGCATCGGCATTCCTTTGAGCACCATGTTCATCGGTGCTCACATTCATAGAAAGATCTGGGGCATATGACGGCACGGTCCCAGCGTAACCGCCCTACGCGCAACGTATTGTCCGTGCTCTGGCTGTTGCTGATTCTCGTTTCCTCCGTCTCCGTCCAGCCGGCCGGCGCCGAGGTCCTCTACATACATCAAATGACCGGCAGTCGGCTGTGGACGGGGGAGGAATCCGGGGAGTTGCGTATCGCCTACCGACGGAACGCCGTTCTTTTCGACCTCCAAAAGGCCTATACGGGCAGCTGGATTCGCCGGATTTTCGGGGAGCCCAAGAAGGAAAGGCGTTCCACGCTCTTCCTGCTCGATTCGGGGGAGATTCGTGAGGTGGCCTGGGCCGGCGACAAGGTCTTCATCTATCCGCTGGAGCGGGTGAAAGACGTCCAATGGCTTCGGTCCCTGACGGCGGCGCCTCCGGAGGTACAGGAGGTGGCGGCAAGTCGATACCAGGTGCGTCCGCCCCGACTGAGCATCGTGGAGGAACCCGGGGAGGTTCTGGTGGAGGGCTACCGGTGCCGCCGGGTGAAAGGGAGTCTTCGGCTGGAAACCTACGATCGGAGGAAGAAGGCCCTGAGCGTCACGGAAGTACGGCAGGTGCTGTGGCTTTCCCGGGAGGTGCCGGGCATGGCGGACCGCGAGGCCGCCTACGGCAGGTTGTCGGCGCGCTTGGGCCTGGAAGCCGCGCGCCTCGGCAATCTTTCCTCTCTTCTCCGCTATTGGGAGGGGCCGCTGGAGCCCATCCGCCGTGAGCTGGAAAAGGCCCAGGGGTATCCGGTGAAGACCACCGTGGAGGTGGACGCCCGGTACGTGCCCGAGGGAGGAAAGGGAAAAGAAGTCACGAAGCGAATCAAGGAGGAGACCATTGTCTTGAAGGAGGTTGCAACGAAAGTTCCCGAGGATTTTTGTGTGATCCCATCCCATTTCAGCTTGGTTCCCGTACGGTAGTGTCTCTTCGTCAACCTTTAGGCCGATGAGGGAGCGATTCCATGGCACGAGAAGATTACTTCAAGTGGGCCGAAAGCCTCTTGGATCCGTCCAAAACCTTCGACAAGCCGGAGGCGTTGGCGGATATCAAGATTGTCGAGCTCTGCACCCTGATCCTGGGACCGTCCCTGCCCAGTTATCTGTCGGAACTGGGGGCCACCGTCTTCAAGGTGGAGCTTCCCGGTATGGGCGACACCATGCGCTCGCTCACCCCCTTTGCCAAGTTTTTCAACGGAGCCGCCATGGGCTGGCTCAAGGAGGCCCGCAACAAGTACCACCTGGCCATCGACGTGCGGGTTCCCGAAGGAGTGGAGCTTTTCAAGGAGCTGGTCAAAAGGGCCGACGTGGTGGTGGAAAACCTGCGGGCCGGCACCATGGACCGGTGGGGGATCGGGTACCGCCAGCTTCGCGAAATCAATCCCGGACTCATCTACATTGCCCTGAACGGTTTCGGCCAGTGGGGTCCCTACCTGGAACGACCGTCCTATGATGCCATCGCCCAGTCGGAATCGGGCATGGCCTGGATCAGCGGCTTTCCGGATCAGCTTCCCATGAAGGCGGGCATCTGGCTGGCCGACTACTACGGAGGTCTGGTGGGTGCCGTGGGGGTCCTGGCCGCTCTCGCCTACCGGGACAAGACGGGCAAGGGCCAGTTCATCGAATACTCCCAGGCGGAAAACCTCATGCGGGCCATGGACTGGACCTGGCTCTACCAGCATTTTACGGGCAAGATGCGGGAGCGGTACGGCAACCGGGATGTGAGTATCTGCCCGGCGGACATCGTCCCCGACAAGGACGGCCTGATGGTGGCCATCGGAGCCGCCACCGACCAGCAGTTCCAGGGCCTGTGCCAAGCCATGGGCAAGCCCGAACTGGCCGAGGATCCGCGCTTCGCCACCCACCTGGAGCGCCTCAAGGAAGAAAACGCCGTGGAACTTCTGGCCATGATCCGATCCTGGGCGGCGGAAAAGACCTACGCCGAGATCGATGAGCTGGCCGGAAAGTACGGCTTCGGCGCCCACAAGGTCTCCAACGGCAAGGATCACTTCGAAGACGAGCACCTGCGGGCCCGCAACTTCACCTACTATGTGGACGATCCCATCTACGGAGAACTCTACGAAGAAGGCATCGCGCCCAAGCTTTCGGAAACACCGGGCCGCATCAAATGGGCCGGAAAGCCCGTGGGCTTCGACAACGAGTACGTGCTGAAGCGCTTCCTGGGGCTCAAGACCAAAAAGATCAAGTACCTCAAGGAAAAGAACGTCATCGGAAAGTGGGTGGACGTGCCCCCGGGCCGCAAACCCCCCGAAGGCTGGGACGGCAAATCCGGTGTTCTCTTGGCCTAGCCCGGATCCGAAAAGAACCCCTCGTGACAGGGAGGAACATAGATGCACATGGAAAAGGAAAAATCCTGGGGCGAATGGATATACGAGCTGGACGATCCCAAGAAGAACCGGGAGAAGCCCGAAGCTCTGGACCACATTACGGTCCTGGATGTGAGCTATGCCAACATGGCGGGTTGTTTCGCCACCTCCACCCTGGCGGAATTCGGCGCCACGGTCATCCGCATCGAACCGCCCGGAGGCGACCCCGCCCGGACCTTCACCCCCTGGGGCTACATGCACATGGACACGGGCCTGGGCTACCTCAACGAAGGCCGGAACAAGTTCCACGTGACCCTGGACCTGGAGTCGGAAGAAGGCCGGGAGATGTTTCTGAAACTGGCCAAACGGGCCGACGTCCTGGTGGAGACCTTTCTGCCCGGCACCATGGACGAGTGGGGCATCGGCTACCGGCAACTCAAGGAACTGAACCCCCAGCTCATCTACTGCGCGCTCTACACCTACGGTCAGTTCGGGCCCAAGGCCGCCTGCGGCAAGGCGGACGTGGACGTGGTGGACCAGGCCTACTCGGGCATCGTGTCGGTGAGCGGCGAGCCGGTCTTTGACCCGGACAACCCCAAGCCGTCGGAAGTGCCCACCAAACAGGGTAACTGGATGGGCTGGTACGCGGGCGGGGCCTGGGCGGCGGTGGCCATCCTGGCGGCGCTCCATTACCGGAATCTCACGGGCAAGGGCCAGTTCATCGACGTCTCTCCCGCGGAAGCCTACGGTCGGTGCATCAACTACGGCATCACCTACTACTACGGTTTTAAGGAAACCATCCCTCGGGTGGGCAACTACGACGTGGGCGTCTTCCCCTACACCTACTTCAAGTGCAAGGACGGCTTCGCGTTCCTTTCCGGATTCGCCGATCCCAACTGGAAGGCCCTGTGCACCATCATCAACCGTCCCGACCTGCAGCAGCAGTTCCCCACCATCTTTGAACGGCTCAATGTGGACAACATGAAGATCATGTACAAGGAGATCGAAAAGTGGACCATGGCCCACACTTATGATGAGATCTTCGATGCGGTCATGGACTACAACAAGAATATCGGGGAGGGCGTGGTGGTCCCCGGCCGCATCTCGTCGCCCATGGACACCATGAAGGCGGAAAACTGGTGGGTGCGCCAGGCGCTGGAGACCATCGACGACCCGCACTACGGAGAGGTCACCATCGCCAACCACGCCCACAAGATGACCGAGTCGCCGCCCCGGGTCAAATGGGTCTGCCGCCCCGTTGGAGCCGACAACTACTACGTCTACGCCAAGATGCTGGGATTGGGCCCCAAGCGCCTGGAGGAGCTGAAGGAAAAGGGCGTCATCTAGGAGGCTGTCCGGGAACTCCGTGGACGACCTTTTTTCTCGTAGCGCAGCCCTCTAGGGCTGCGGAAGAACCCCCGAACGTTGGATGGGCCATCGCATATTTCCTGTTACTTCATGAAGTTGCGATGGCCCTTCCCGCGGGGCTGAAGCCCCGCGTCTACGAGGAAGACCAAAATTCCCCGGCCTTGTAGGTCGGAGAACCATTGTGGGACAAGCTCTTAGGAGCTTGCCCGAGAACGCCACGGGTAACCCCAACGAGGCAATGACCTTCTCGGTTGAGCTTTCGGGGCCGATGTGCCCGGTCGTGCTGCAGATAGGCAAACGCGGAAACGATGGAAGGCCACTCGGCGGAGTGGCCTTCCATCGTCTTGGCGCCCTTTTCCCACGGAACGAAAATCATGATCCCTCCCAAAGAATTCCTAAGAAAGATCAAGCCATTCTCTTTTCTTGAAGAGGCCCAGCTCAATGCCCTGGTGAGCGGCCTGGATGTGGTGATGCACCCAGCCGATACGGTCATCAGCCGCCAGGGGGAGATCAGCCCGGCCGTCTACCTGGTCTTTTCCGGCCTGGTGGGGCTTTACGACGGAGAGGATGTGGTGGATTACGTGGCCAAAGGGGAGATCTTCGGCCTGCTGTCCGCCGTCCATCAGGCTCCCTCCTATTACGAAGCGCGCACCCTGGAAGAGACCATCTGCTACACCTTCGATGCCGCCAAGTTCGCGGAGGTGTACCGGACCCACTCCGCTTTCGCCTCCTTTTTCAGTGCCTTCGTGGAAAGGCGCTTCCGTGCCTTTTCCCGTCTGGCCCGGGAAGGAGAAGGGTCGGAAGAGGCCTCGAGCCTGGTGGAAGTGGGCACCCTTCTTTCGAAAGCGCCGGTGACGTGCACGGCGGACGCCACGGTGGCCGATGCGGTGAGCCTCATGGAACAGCACAAGGTGGGGTCCGTCATCGTGGTGGAAGGGGCGAAGCCGGTGGGCATTCTGACCAACCGGGACATGCGGCGCGTCTTGATCCACGGGGGACGAGAGAGCCGGGTGCGCGACTTCATGAGTTCTCCGCCAATCTGCCTGGACCGGCAATCCCCCGTCTTCGATGCCTATACGCAGCTTCTTCGGACCGGCATCGACCACCTGATCGTGGTGGACGGAGACCGTGTGGCCGGTGTGGTAACCAGCAAGGACATCCTGGCTCAGCTGGAACCGTCCTCGTCCATCCTGGCGCTCTACCGCAAGGTGATCAAGGCCACCGATCTGGAGGCCTTGCAGAGCGCCTTCCGGGCCATCCGACTGGCCGTATCGGAGATGGCCCTGAAGGGAATGCACTTCTACCAGCTTTCCCGCATGATCACCTCCGTCTACGACATGGTGGTCATTCGGATCATCGAATTCCTGAAGAAGCCTGAGGAGACGGGGGATTTCCTGTGGATCCACTTGGGGAGCAGCGGCCGGAAAGAACAGGTCATCACAACGGATCAGGACAATGCCGTGATCCTGGGTCCCTCAGGTCCTCGCATGGAATTGGTTCAACGCATCAACGAGGCTCTGGAACAGGTGGGGGTCCCCAAGTGTCCCGCCCAATACATGGCCTCCAATCCCAAATGGCACCTGACGCTCCAAGAGTGGAAGGAATTGTTTTCCCGCTGGTTTGAAGAGCCTACGCCCGATCATATCCGGTATCTCACCGTTTTCCTGGATATGCGAACCGTTTATGGAGATGCGGCCCCGCTGGAGGAACTGCTGGAGCACATCCATGCCTCGGCCACCAATCAGGCGGTTCGGTTCCTGGCCCACGACGCCACCCTCAGTGAGCCGCCCATCGGGATCTTCGGCATCAAGCACCTGGACCGGGGCGTCAACCTCAAGAAGTTCGGCATCTACCCCATCGCCAACGGCGTTCGGGTCCTGGCCCTGGATCACAAGCTCCTGCACATCACCAACACGCGGGAAAGGATCGAGGCCCTGCGGGACATGAAGGCGCTCGGAGAAGAGCGGGCGGGGGACCTTTTGGAGGCCTACGCCTTCCTGCAGGACCTCCGACTCCGGCACCAGGCCCACGCCCTGAAAAACGGAGTGGCCGGAGACAACCTGATCCGCGTGGAGGAATTGGACAAGATGGACCTGCTGGTCCTGAAGGAATCTCTCAAGATCACCGCGTCCTTTCAGAAGATGCTCAAGGCACGCTACGGCGTGGAGAGGGGGCTCTGATGCGCCTCCAAGACGCCCGTTTTGCGGCCGTGGATTTGGAAACCACCGGGTTGGACGTGAGGCGCGATCACATCGTGGCCGTGGCGGCCATCCCCATGGACGGGACCAGGATCCGGGTGGGAGAGGCTTTCTATACCACGGTGCGACCGGAAAAATATCGCCTGGACGGGATGAAGTACCACGGCCTTGCTGCAGGCGAGCTGGAAAAGGCACCCACCTTTGAAGAGATCGCGGGCCGGTTGTGGGATCTGTGCGATGCCATCCTGGTCGGCCATTGTGTCCATATCGATCACCAGTTCCTGAGTCGCTTTTTCGGCAAGGTGGGAAAATCTTTCCAAAGGCCTCTGGTGGACATCGCCGAATTGGAAAAGTGGATCGGCCGCAGGGAATGCCGGGCCCGGACTGCAGAAGAACTCAGCCTGGACGCCCTGATGATCCGCTACGGCTTGAAAGAACATTATCGGCACAATGCCCTGGCCGACGCCTTCTTTGCGGCCCAGATCTTTCAGATCCAAGTGGTGCGAAGCGGCATTCAGACGGTGGAGCAGTTGCTGGGAATCTTGAAGGATCAGCGGGTCTGCAACGCCCATTTCCTTTTGTGATCCTGCCGTGACGGGTTCCATGGCACACGCGGCCCCGTTCAGCTCATGGAAGAGTGCTGTAGGGGCGAATAGTCTTCGCCCCGCAATTGCCTGCTCCTGAAAAGACTTTGTGATTCGGGGTCGTTGTGCTACTTTTGCCGTACTTTCAGGGAGGTGCACTGTGCGAGAAAAGGTGGAGGCGGTGGAGGTGATGTGCCCCAAGTGCAGGGAAACGCGCATCATCTACATGCCCAAGGAAGAGATTCCCACGTGTCCCCGATGCCGGGTGCCCATGGTCATCCGGGAGCTGTTGAATGAGGGGAAGGCGTATTGACGGGCCCTGAGTCAGGCTTCCTGCCCATGGGAGTGCGGCGAGGGGCTTTTGGGTGGTCCTTTTTCGGAACGTTTAACCAAGAAAGGAGGAGGTCGGTTATGAGAAGAGCGTTGCAGTGTCTGGCGGTGGTGTTCGCCCTGGTGCTTGTGGCGGCCATGCAGGTGTCGGCTGCCGACATCGAGCTGGCCAAGAAGTCCACCCTGGAAGAGATCCTCAAGCGGGGGGAGCTTCGCGTGGGTTTCGAGGCCGGTTACATGCCCTTTGAGATGACCGACAAGAAGGGCAACTTCGTGGGCTTCGACATCGACATGGCCAAGGAGATGGCCAAGGCCATGGGAGTCAAGTTCGTGCCGGTGAACACCGCCTGGGACGGCATCATTCCCTCCCTCATCACGGGCAAGTTCGACATCATCATGAGCGGTATGACGGTCACCCAGGAACGGAACCTGAAAGTGAATTTCGCCGATCCCTACATCATCGTGGGCCAGACCATCCTGCTCAACAAGAAGCACGAAGGAAAGGTCCTCTCCTACAAGGACCTGAACGATCCCCAGTACATCGTCACCTCCAAGCTGGGCACCACGGGGGAACAGGCCGTCAAGCGCATGATCCCCAAGTGCCAGTACAAGTCCTTCGAGACGGAAACGGAGGCGGCCCTGGAGGTGGTGAACGGCAAAGCGGACGCCTTCGTCTACGACCTTCCCTTCTGCGTGGTCTTCATGGCTCAGCAGGGCGCCGGAAAGCTGGTCTTCCTGGATCAGCCCTTCACCTATGAACCGCTGGCCTGGGCCGTCAACAAGGGCGACCCCGATTTCCTGAACTGGCTTAACAACTTCCTGCGCCAGGTGAAGAACGACGGCCGCTATGAGCGGATCTACAACAAGTGGATCAAGGGAACGGAATGGATCCAGGACGTGGCCCAATAAGAGGCCGCGTTTAGACATGGACGGGGAGGCCCCGGCGTGTCGGAGCCTCCCCGTTGTCGCGTGCAGCGTTCCACCTAGAATAACGTCGAGAATCTCATGGCACGAGCAACCAAGCAACTGAGCCGCGGGGCCTACTTTTTCTGGGCCGCCGTCTTTTTTGTGGGCATCTTCTCCCTCATGGCCCTGCTCTACTACGCCACCCGCAAGGTGGACTACGTGTGGCGCTGGTACCGGGTTCCCCAATACTTCTACTACAAGGACAAGGTGGAGATCCGCTCCGAGATTGAAGGGGAAGTGAAGGAGATCGCCGCTGCCAACGGCACCACGGTCGTGCTGGTGGAAGGGCAGGGCGAGGCGGAAAAGTATGTGGTTCCCGGTAAAGACATCCGGGTCGGAGAGGGGGACTACATCTATCCCGGAGACATCCTGGGGGTGCACCAGAAGTGGAAGGTGGGAATCCTGCTGCAGGGCCTGTGGTTGACTCTCAAGGTGAGTCTCATCTCCATCTTCTTCGGCATCCTGATCGGCCTCCTGGCGGGGCTGGCCCGTATTTCCGCCAATCCGGCCCTCAAGTGGTCCGCCATCACCTACATCGAGCTCATCCGCGGATCCCCGCTGCTGGTGCAGATCTTCATCTGGTACTTCGTGCTGGGGACCGTGATCAATACGCTCCTGGCCAAGAACGGCATGGCCCAGCTGCCTCCTCTCTGGTACGGAGTGGCCTCTCTGGCCGTCTTTGCCGGGGCCTACGTGGCGGAAATCGTCCGAGCCGGGATCCAGTCCATCCATCGGGGGCAGATGGAAGCCGCCCGATCCCTGGGCATGACCTATCCCCAGGCCATGCGCCACGTGATCCTGCCCCAGGCGTTTCGCCGGATCCTGCCGCCCCTGGCGGGCCAGTTCATCAGCCTCATCAAGGATTCGTCGCTTCTCGGCATCATTGCCATTCGAGAGCTCACCAAGGCGACCCGGGAAGTGGTCACCACGAGCCTCCAGCCCTTTGAACTGTGGTTTGTGTGCGCCCTGCTCTACCTGGTGCTCACCTTTGGGCTCTCCATGTTTGTTCAGTACCTAGAGAGGAGGACGGTGGTCTCGTGATCAAGGTGGAAAACGTCTCCAAAACCTTTTACGCCCCCCACGAGGTCCGCGCCCTGCAAAACGTCTCGTGCCAGGTGGACAAGGGAGAGGTGGTGGTGATCATCGGCCCTTCGGGGTCGGGAAAGAGCACGCTGCTTCGGTGCCTCAACCGTCTGGAGCATGCCGATTCGGGCCACATCTACATCGACGGGATCGACATCCTGGACCGCAAGACCAACATCAACAAGGTGCGAGCCGAGGTGGGCATGGTTTTCCAGTCCTTCAACCTCTTTCCCCACAAGACGGTGCTGGAGAACGTGACCCTGGCCCAGCAGGTGGTCCGCAAGCGCGACAGGAAGGAGGCCGAGAAAAAGGCCATGACGCTCCTGGAGAAGGTGGGGATCCCCGACAAGGCGGGAGTGTACCCCGACCAGCTCTCCGGAGGTCAGCAGCAGCGGGTGGCCATCGCCCGGGCTCTGGCCATGGATCCCAAGGTGATGCTCTTCGATGAACCCACCTCGGCCCTGGACCCGGAGATGATCGGCGAGGTGCTGGACGTCATGAAGACGCTCGCCAAGGAAGGCATGACCATGGTGGTGGTCACCCACGAGATGGGCTTCGCCCGGGAGGTGGCGGACCGGGTCATCTTCATGGACGAGGGCACCATCGTGGAGGTGGGAACGCCGGAGCATTTCTTCCGCAATCCCACGCACAAGCGGACGAAGCTCTTCCTGAGCCAGATCCTGTAGTCGCGCCGGAAACCTCCGGGGCGGGAGCTCATGGTTTATTGTGAAACCTAAACTGAGCGATTTTTTCTTCGGGTGTCTCTTACACCGCGTGATTAGCGGGCGGGGAAAAACCCCGCCCCTACCAATGGGTCCGTGCGTTCTTGTAGGGGCGGGCTTTACGCCCGCCCTTGAGGACCTGTCCATGTGAGAGAATCGACCAATTCAGGTGAAATGCGACCTGGTTTCGTTGGTGCCAGCGCCGCCCTGTAGGGGCGAAAGATTTTTCGCCCCTACAGGGCGGTGTTGCGATCTATTGGCCCTTACATAGGGGCTCAGGACGGGAAAGGCCGTTTGTGTTCATTCGCGTTCATTGGCGGTTCTTTTTCGGAGGGGCGCCGTGGAACGACATCTTCTGGTCACCGTGAGCGAAGAAACCGCCTGCCTCTACGGGGTGCGGTTCGTGGCCGATTTTCTGGAAAACCTGGAATCCCTCCGGGTGACACTCCTGTATGTTGCCCAGACCCACACGGCGGATCCGTGGAACAAGCGAGAATACTTGATCCGCGGCCCGCACATTTCCCAAGAGGTTCGATGGCGGGGGGAACGCGCCCTGGCGGAAGCCAAGGAGATTTTGGTTCGAAAGGGGATGGCGGCGGACCGCGTTCAGGCGTCGCTCCTACCCAAGACCATGAACGTGGCCAAGGAGGTGGTGCGGGAGGCCGCGCGGGGCAGCTACGATGCCCTGGTGCTGGGACGCCGGGGATACGCCGCCTTGTCCGGGCTCTTCTCCGGAAGCGTCACCTCGGACGTCCTGGAACAGCCCCTGGCCTGTCCCGTGTGGATCTGCCGCAAGCCTGCGGAAGGCCCCCGCAACGTGCTGCTCTGCGTGGACGGGTCTCCGGCGAGTCTTCGCATGGCGGACCACGTGGGGTTCATGCTCCAAAGGGAATCTCACCGCGTCTGTTTGTTTCACGTGATGAACGATGAGGGGGGTCTCGACGCGTCCCGGATCCTGGACGAGTCGCAGCGGGTTCTTGAAGAAAACGGGGTGGTGTCGCAGCGCATCGACCGGAAACTGACGGTCGGGGGAAAGGTGGCCGACCTCATCCTGGAAGAGGCGGCCCGGGGCGGTTATCCGGTGATCGCCGCCGGTCACCAGAACGAATCCAAGGGCCTTCTCCAGGCCATCTTTACCGGATCCGTCTGCACCTCCATTCTCAAGAAACTGGAACAAGGAGCCCTTTGGGTTTCCAAGTGATCAGGTGACAGAAAACCCATCGACGATTCTTTCCCGTGATGCGACCCGGAAGGGCGGGCTTTATCCACCGCCCCCTAATTGCTCAGCTTTTATATCAAACGCGACCTGGTTCCGTTCGTGCGCCCCGCCTGTGGGGGCGAATAATCATTCGCCCCTACAGGGGCCTGCTTCCCATCGGTGTTCCGGTTCGTCGCCCGCTTGTCAAGACAGTCCGAACCGCCGCCGGAGGCGCGCGCTCAGCTCCCCAATGGCCGCAAAGGCCTTCTCCACGGTGGCCGTCCCGTCCGGGTTGACCAGACAGCACGTGGCGGGAGACAGCAGACTCCGGGACACCAGGTAGTCCGTATCGATCCCCTTCTCATCCAGCCGGCGCCACAGCCCCAGGAGGCGTTCCTCCAAAGAATCCACCGTCTCGCTTTCGAAGGGCTCGAAGTTGGTGGGGACCATGCCCCAGATGAGGATCCCGCCCCGGTCCAGGAAGCGGCGGATGGCGCCCGTGTAGGAGACGAAGACCTCGCCGTTGGAGTACATGTCCAGGGACAGCACGTCCAGGTCCAGGTTCAGCAGGAAGTCCCAGTCCGGATTGCCGCACAGGTGAATGCCCCGCGGACGGTCGATGAGCGAGAAGAAGAACTCCATATCGTTCTTGGCCGTGATCTGGTCGTAGCCGCTCATGGCGCTGAAGATGAACTGCAGGCCCGGCTCATCCACGAACATGAAGGCGTTGGGATGGATCTTTTTGAGTCGCTCCAGCTGGACGTTCACCCGCTTGGCCATGAACTCCAGCATGAAGGGGCGGACCGTGTCGTTGAATAGAATGGGCCGCTCCTCTTCGTCCAGCACGTTGAAGCCGAAACTCACGGGCCCTTCCAGCTGGCCCCGGATGGCGGGCCGCCCGCTCAGGTCCAACTGCAGAAAGCGGTGGTAGACGGCGGAATAGGCGGGGCTGATGTCGAAGAGGGTGGGATCGTCGAAGCGGGCCAGGACGTCGGGCAGTTCCTGGATGAACTTTTCCGAGGAAAAGCGAAGGGTTCGGTTTTCCAGGTCCAGCAGGATGCCGGGGAAGTGTTCGGACGCCTGCACGTACATGTCTTCGTAGTAGTTGAGCAGAGGAAGCTGGGGCCAGAAGGGGATGTCCAGGGACAGGGCTGTATCCAGGGCGCGGTCCACGTCCCGGTGGGGCATGACGGCCATGGCCGTGGTCAGCAGGTTTCCGGGAATGGGCATGGGGGACTCCTTCCGGCGTTTGTTTCTGAACGCCCTCGAAACGCGACCTCCGATACGGCCGCTTCGAAAGACCGGCGGGCGGTGTATCACGATTCGGAGGCTCTCCGGGAACGGGCGAAATCGCTTCTTCCATCGTAGCGCAGCCCTTCAGGGCTGCGAAAAAGAGTTCCGGGCGAAGGATAAGCCGCTTGGATCTATTGAAACGCGACCTGATTCCGTTCGGCCGCTCGGCCTGTAGGGGCGAATAATCATTCGCCCCTACAGGGACCCAATTTTCAAAGGTACGATTCATCCTTCGTTGTCACGGGCCGCCCGTGATGAGGGTTTATGGACTTCGGAACGCCTGGTCCCGCGGGGCTGAAGCCCCGCGGCTACGAAAGAGGTCAGACCCTTTTCCGGTTCCGGGCGGGAACCTGTTCTCGGACAGCCTTCCTAGGAGGCTGTCCGAGAACTCCCTCAACCGTCACTCCCGCGCAAGCGGGAGTTCATAAGTTACCGGAAATCCTGGATCCCTGCTTTCGCGGGGATGACGGATGGACGTTGGAAGAGGCAAATAAGGCATTGTCAGACAGCCTCCTAGGCCGCCAAAATGGCCTTCAGGTCCTCATCGGGCGTGCTGATGGGCTTGATGTCGAAGTTTTCCACCAGCACCTTGAGCACGTTGGGCGTGATGAAGGCCGGGAGCGACGGCCCCAGGCGGATGTCTTTGATGCCCAGATGGAGCAGGCTCAGGAGAATGGCGCAGGCCTTCTGTTCGTACCAGGAAAGCACCAGGGACAGGGGCAGCTGGTTCACGTCCACGTTGAAGGCCTTGGAAAGCGCCAGGGCGATCTGGACAGCCGAGTAGGCGTCGTTGCACTGGCCCACGTCCATGAGGCGCGGGAGACCTCCGATGGTCCCCAGATCCTTGTCGAAGAAGCGGAACTTGCCGCAGGCCAGGGTGAGCACCACGCAGTCCTGGGGCACCTTTTCCACGAACTCGGTGTAGTAGTTGCGGCCCGGCTTGGCGCCGTCGCAGCCCGCAACCAGGAAGAAGTGGCGGATGGCCCCGCCTTTCACCGCCTCGATCACCTTGTCCGCCACGCCCAGCACGGTGTTTCGGGCAAAACCCACCATGACCGAGCCCTTGTCCACCTCATCGGTGAAGCCCGGCAGCTCCAGGGCCCGCTGGATCACGGGCGTGAAATCCCGGTTGGCGATGTGGGGAACGCCGGGCCAGCCCACCACGCCGCTGGTGAAGATGTTGTCCTTGTAGGCGTCCTGCGGTTTCTGGATGCAGTTGGTGGTCATGAGGATGGCGCCGGGAAACTGGGAGAACTCCCGGGCCTGGTTCTGCCATGCGGTGCCGTAGTGGCCGTAGAGGTGTTCGTACTTCTTGAGTTCCGGATAACCGTGGCAGGGGAGCATCTCGCCGTGGGTGTAGACGTCGATGCCCTTACCTTCCGTCTGCTTCAGAAGCTCTTCCAGATCCTTCAAGTCGTGGCCGGACACCAGAATGGCCTTGCCCTTGCGATGGCCCAGGGGGACCTTGGTGGGAACGGGGTGTCCGTAGGTGCCCGTGTTGGCGTCGTCCAGAAGCTCCATGGCCCGGATGTTCACCTCACCCACCTTGAGGGTGCGGGCCACCCAGTCGTTCAGGGAAAGGTCCGTTCGGACCGTGTCCGCCAGGATTTCATGGACGGCGGCATAGACCGCGTCGTCTTCCCGGCCCAGGATCTGGGCGTGATCGGCGTAAGCGGCCACACCGCGCAGGCCGAAGATCACCGTGTGTTTGAGCGAGCGGATGTCTGCATCCGGCTCGGGATCCTTGTCGAAGCCCACCTGTTCCCCTTGGGCCACCATGTCCGCCTGGGTGGCCGCGGGCTGGAAGGCGGCCGGACCGTCGCCGAAGTCCACCGAACCGCCGGCGGCCTTCACCTTGGCCTTCAGGGCTTCCCGAAGTTCCACGGCCTTGTGGATGTAGCGGATGATGTCTTCCGGATCGAAGTTCACGTTGGTGAGTGTGGTGAAGAGGGCCTCGCAGGTGAAGACGTCCACCTGGCGGTCGGTGACGCCCACCCGGCGGCCTTCGGTGGCCACCTGGCTCAGGCCCTTCAGGAGATAGGTCAGAAGGTCCTGGAGCGCCGCCACGTCGGGCTGCTTTCCGCACACGCCGATCTTGGTGCATCCTTGTCCTTTGGCCGTCTGTTCGCACTGGTAACAAAACATGGTCGCCTCCTTGAATGTTGGGGGACGTTGAAAGAAGCGGCTTTCTGGAAGCCTCCCTGTTGCTGTCGACGGTGCTACCTTAAGTCCTGCGCGTCTCGAACTCCTTGACCTAGGTCAAAGCGGGTCATTTTTTTTATGGACGAACCGTCAACGAACGCGGATGACTGACAACGGTCCTGCTCATCTTTGGGCCGGACCCCATGAAAAAGCATCATTGGCGTCGATTCGCCTTCCTTTG
Source organism: Desulfacinum sp. (assembly GCA_014359885.1). Classification (GTDB taxonomy): domain Bacteria; phylum Desulfobacterota; class Syntrophobacteria; order Syntrophobacterales; family DSM-9756; genus Desulfacinum. The sequence continues at coordinate 9,817 of JACIYN010000043.1, read as the reverse complement.
CGGTTCTCTTTCTCGCTAGATGTACTGGTCCCCCAGTTCCTTGATGAGGGTTTCCAGGTCCTTTCCCGTTTCCGCCTCCAGCTCCCGCCGGGCCCGTTCCAGGCGGGCGCGCATGGCCGGATCCAGGAGATCGTCCACGGATCGGAGGGCTCCGCCGCGCCGGCCGAGCCGGTACAGAAGCCGGTCTTCGTCGGGCAGGGCCAGATACCGGTCGATGGCTTCCAGCATGCGAGGCTTGTCTTGAGGAAACGTGCCCTCCACGGTTTCCAGAAGGTTCATGATGTGGTCGGACGTGAGCGTGCTGTGGATGCCTTCCAGGTTTTCGATGAGAAGGCGGATTTCCCGCACCGTGTCGTCGTCGGAAAGGGGTTGGAAGGAGCCGCCCCGGAGGTCTTCAAAAAGCGGGGTGTTCGGAGGGATCCGGAGGCTCCGCAAGCGGATGAAATGGGGATCGACGGCGTTGAGCACACGGGCCGTCTCCAGGGCGTGTTCCCGGCTCCACTGCGCGCCTCCAAGCCCCGGCATGATGTATTCGGAAAGGGTCATGCCCGCCTCGATCACCTTCCGGCCCGCCTGGATATGCTGATCCGCCGTGGCGCCCTTTTCCATCAACCGAAGGACCGTATCGGACCCGCTCTCCAGGCCGATGTGAATCCGGTCCAGTCCCGCTTCCCGGATTTCCTTGAGCTCTTCCAAGCTCTTTCGGGCGATGGTGTTGCTTCTTCCGTAGGACGTCACCCGGGTGATCCCCGGCACGCGCTCCCTGAGGTAGCGCAGGGCCTCCACCAGATCGGCGGTTCGCATAATCAGGTTGTTGGCGTCCTGCAAAAAGACGGTGCCCTCCCCATGGTAGGCCCAGACGGCCACGTGCCGGTAGCAGCCTCCCTTGGCGGGGTCGGTGAGCACCCGGTTGATGACGGCCGCACTCAGAACGCCCCCTTCTCCCATGGCCCAGGAAAGGGCTTTCAAATCGTCCAGAATGTCCCGCACCGCGTCGATGTCCGCCTTGATTTCCGAAAGGGGGCGCCGGCTGAAGGATCGGCCCTTGTAAACGGGGCAGAACCGGCATCGGTTCCAGGGACAGTTCCGGGTGAATCGAAGGAGCAGACTCTTGGCTTCGCTGGGCGGTCGAATGGGACCCTGCTCGAAGGTGAACGGCATGGAAACACCCTCCTTTTCGTGGAACACATGCTCCATAAATGTAAGAGCTTTTCCCGGGAAAGCCAATGCCGCGCACCGGGTTGCTTTCCTCGGCCGCGTCCACTATAGTTGCCCCGAAACTCATCGGCAGAGTGCCCGTTTCACACATGGCAACATGTGGAGAGCCCTTGGTTGGGCGCGTTGACATAAACCCCCGTCACGGGAAGCCCGTGACAACGAAGGATGAAACGCACCTCTGGAAGGCAGGTCCCTGTAGGGGCGAATGATTATTCGCCCCTACAGGCCGCGCGCACGATCGGAACCGGGTCGCGTTTCAAATAAATGGAGGAGACCGAAGGATCATGGACGAGAAGTTCACCGCCATCTATCTCATGGTGCGCCGCGACGAACTGACCCCCGAGGACGGGGATTCCTACGAACGCCCGCTGGCTGCCCAGAAGGAAGCCTGCTTGAAACGCCTCAGGGAGGCGGTTCCGGAGGAAGCCGAGGGGGACGTGGAGGTCTACACGAGCCGCCGCCAGCTCTTCATGGACATCGAACGCCAGAAGGTCAAACGCCTGGTGGTGCACGACCTGGACCGGCTGGCTGCCACCCCCGAGGAAATGGAGGGGATCCTGTTCGAGCTTCGCTCGGCGGGAATTCCCGTTCTCACCGTTAACGTGGAAGAGAACCGCGAATAAACTCCGATGGATGGGTTGATAAAAGGAAGCGGGGCCCGAGGGCCCCGCTTGCATTTCCGCTCCTAACCGGTCTTGACCGTGATCTTCCTGGGTTTGGCCTTGTCCACCTTGGGCAGGGTGAGCGTGAGGACCCCATCCTTCATGGCCGCCTCGATCTTGGACTGATCGATGATCCGGCCCAGGGTGAACTGACGATAATAGTCGCCCACACCGTACTCCCGAAGGAGGACCGTTTCGCCGTTCCCTTCCACGGTCACCGTACCGCGGATGGTGAGCTGGTCGTCCCGAAGGTCGATGTCCACGTTTTCCGGCGCCACGCCCGGCATATCCGCCACCACGGTGAGCGCCTCTTCCGATTCATAGATGTCCACGGCCGGAACATAGACCGGAATGTTGCGGGTGCTTTCCGCCTGGGTCTGCACTTCCTGTTTTTCCCTCACTTCAATGTCCTTTTCCGCCATGGTTGTCACCCCCTTTGCCGACTTGTTCCCCGAAACCGCTTATTGGGTCTTCACCGGAATCTGCTTCGGCCGGACTTCTTCCGCCTTGGGCAGAACGATGGTCAGGACGCCGTTCTTGAAGGTGGCGTCCACGGCATCCACATTGATCCGGGTGGGCAAGGTCAGGCTGCGGCGGAACCGACCGAACTCCCTTTCGCGACGGTGATAGCTCACCTTGTCGCTTACTTCGGCGGGCTTGCGTTCACCGCGGATGGTCAGGGTGTCGCCTTCCACGGAAATCTCGATGTCGTCGGGGTTCATGCCGGGCAGCTCGGCGCGCACATAGATGTTGTTCTTGTCCTCACTCACGTTGAGAAGCGGGAACACCCCCACGCGCCCGGGTCGCAGGCCCTGAAAGCCGGTGAAAAGCCGGTCCATCTCGGAGCGGAGGCGTTCCATCTCCCGTTCCATTTCGGCGAACGGTCGAAACAGATCGTTGGGTGCGGACCATCGAAGCAGTGCCATGGCAAGTCCCTCCTTTCCTATTGATATTGTTGTGGAAATGGCTTCCTGTTTTGTCCGAGCAAAAATTAAGTACACCCCCCAAACCTGTCAAGACGGCCCCGTGCGCATTGACTTGAGGAGGGGACTGTTCTAGGAATCATAAAGTTTTCTGGGCGGTTGAAGAGAATGGGACGGGCGGAAAAGAACCCAATGCTCCTGTGGAAAAGGGGAGGTTCCCACGTTGAAGACCTTCGAAGGAGAAGATCCCAGGCTGGCCGGTTTGGGCTGGATCCCGGATTCCGGCCCGTGTTCGGGCGCTTACGTGCTGCATGGAGGCCGAACGCTCATCGACACGGGAAACATGCTGGGTCTGGTGGATGAGCTTCGGGAGCTGGGGCCGGTGGAACATTTGGAGCGGATTCTGCTCACCCACGCCCATTTCGACCATGTGGGCGGCATGGCGGAGATCTATTCAGTGACGGCCCCCGATCTCTTCGTCCACAAGCTCACCCGGGAATACCTGAAGTTGCTTCGCCCTCCGTTTCCGGAATTCTTCAAGAGCCTGGAAGAGGCGGGAAAGATCCATTTTGTGGGGGACGGGGATGTGATCGAGGGTGATCCGCCCTTGGAGGTTCTGCACCTTCCCGGTCACACCGCCGGCGATCTGGCGTTTTACTGGCGGGACGCCCGGGCGCTCTTTGGCGGGGATGCGCTATTGCCCCACAAGGAGCGTTTTGGGGCCATTCTCTCCAAGCCCGACGAGGTCCTGGGGGGGCGCATGCAGGACAAGGTGAACACCCTGAAGCGGCTGCTTTCCCTGCCCATCCGCCATCTTTTCCCAGGCCACGGGGAACCCGTCCTCCACAAGGGGGACCAGCAGGTGAAGATCGCCCTGGTGACCCTGTACCAGGCCCTCCACGAGGACCCGCCCGAAACGGCCTGGCTCCTCATGGCCCGGGATCTCCTGGATGCCGGGCAGCCGGAAGAGGCCCGCGCATGCTGGGAAAAGGCCCGTTCCCTCGCCCCCGATTCCCACGGCGTCGCCCGGATGGCCGGGCTCTTCGGCCAGCGGGGCATCTGAAAGTCGGCGGGCAGGCGTTGACAACGTAGAGCAGCCCTTCAGGGCTGCGTAGAAAAAACAACCATCTTGGCTCTATCAAAAGGTTTGGGGCGGGATCGGCGGGGAACTGCCCGAAGCCACGGTAGGGGCGAAGGATCCTTCGCCCCTACCGTGTCGTTGCAAGGCAGCCATTTTCCGAGGGGATTCATGGGGCGAGGCCACCGCCGTTGGAACCGGATCGGTTTCCGGCGGGCCGCGCCTTCCTCACGGCTGTTTGCCCAGCATGAGCATCACGGCCGTCTCGCCTTCATCCTGGGTCACCATCACGTGCATCATCCGGTCGCCCTTGACCCAGTGACCCTGGATGCCTTCCTCCTGGGCCATCTCCATTTGGGACTCCCAGCCGTCGCCGCCGAGGGCTTCCTTGTAGAACCCGAACACCTTCTTGGGTTCGTCCTTGGCGCGCAGCATGACCTGGGTTCCCTGCTGCATCTTCATGGCCATCTCCACGGTGGAATCGGGGTATTGTGCCACCACCTGGGCCATCTCGTCGGGGTAGTCCACCTGGGCCAAGGCCAAGGCGGGGGCAAGTAATGCGCAAAGGAGCAAAAGGGGGGCCGGCTTTGAGATTTTCATGGGAGTCCTCCTGTTTGTTGCGCAGTTGAGAAGGTTCCTAACGACCACACTCATCGGATGCTGTTCGCCAATTTAAAATACGAGAACCTGGAAAGACAAGAACGTTCTCAACTGGGTCACAGAGGCCCTGCTTGAGAGGGACGCTTTTAGGGCCTCTGGTTCCGGCGGGGTAGCACAAACCACATCTGTCTCGATTGGACCCAAGTCGTCGCCCAGGAGCGGCTGAGGGAGAATACAAAGGGGCTGCTTCGCTAACCCTTTCGTTCGACCCTTGTCAGTCTTACCTGCGGGGAACATGCGAGGTTGCTTTGCAAGAAATGCCAGCAGAGGAGGCCCGACAGTGCGCTCACCGTGCTGAGTGTGCCCAGGGTTCTTATCTTATCGCTCCAATCCAGGGAAATGAACCACATGGATGCGGCTCCGGATGTCATGATGGCAAACATGAGAAAGGATGAGGCGCTGCCTGCTCCGCGCTCAACCTGTTCCAAAGCGAGATTGGTGATTGGAGGGCGGAGGAGCCCTGCGCAAAAGGACAGAGCGAACATGGGGAGCGCCAAGCCCCATGGTTGTGTCTGCTTTCCAAGCATCAGCCATGCTCCCGCCAAGGCGATTCCCGAGAACCCGGCTCTGAGGAGCGTGGAAGGAGGCAGTCGACGATTGAGCCGGGGGCATGCGAAGGCTCCCATCATAAGGGCTATAGCATTGAATCCGAAGAACAACCCAAAGGCCTGTTCACTCAACCCAAAGTCCGTAATGTATATATCGGACGATGCCGCAATGAAGGCAAAAAGGGGAATGGAGCTTAAGGACGAGATGAAGCCCGCCTGCATGAATCGAAGATTGTGCACCAGTTCCAGGTAGTCTCGAAACAGCCACTTGGTTGATGCATGGGAAGGGACTTGCAATGTTTCGGGTGCCGAATAGATTCCGATCAGGGCCACCACGCCCACACAAGCGAGCTGGACAAAGATCCATCGCCACGACAGGAAGACTAGTGTCCATCCCCCGATGATAGGTGCCACCATGGGGGCAAGCGCAATCACCACCCCGATATAGGCGAGAAGCTTTTCGCGTTGGCGCGGCTCAAAGATGTCCTTGGAAATGGCCAGAGATAAGGATGAAGCGGCGGCTGCGCCTGCGGCCTGAAGCGTCCGGCATACAATCAGGACCCAGATGTTTGGGGATAGGGCGCATAGGATGCTGGCAAACACATAAAGTCCGATGCCCATCTTGAGCAAGGGACGCCTTCCAAATCGGTCCGACAACGGCCCATAAATGAGCAAGAAGAAACTATACACAACAAAAAAGAGAGTGAGGGTCAAATTGACGATCCATAGAGGTTCCTGCCAGAGGCGGACCAAGCTCGGGATCGCCGGCAGATACATGTCCGTGGCTAGAGGCGGGAAAGCTGCGAGGAGGCCGAGAAATAATATCCATCTCTTCATTGTGTATTTTTGCCCGTTCTCTGTTTGGAAATATTCGATTTGAAGCTGCATTCGAAGATATGGGTATGATCTACGTGTCCTGAGATCATAACAAATCCACTTGTTTTTGCCGGCCTAATCGAAATGTCTTGCCGAAATCTCGGTCGCTCATAGCTCCTTTCAACCGACCGCGAAGTGTTATTTTAGATCTGCTATTTTAAGGAATCAAGTGCCCATGGCCACCATGTTTAAGGACGATCGGATGTGGCGTCATGGCGAGCAACAAGATGAAGAGGCGAGGATGTGTTGAGACGGGCTTCTTGCCGCTATTGAGCGGTGTTTGAAGCCGGTGGGGACTGAACGGCTTGCGCCACGGCTTCGGCCAGGTTCTTGGTGAGGAAGGGCTTGGAGAGGACGGCCCGGATATTCCCGTTGGGCTTCAAGGTTTGGGAGGCCTCATGGTAGCCCGTGCAGAGGATCACCGGAAGATCGGAGCGGATTCGGGCGGCCTCTTCCGCCAGGTCCACGCCCGTCATGTGAGGCATGGTGAGGTCCGTGATCACCAGATCGAAGGCGTGCGGGGCCGAGCGGATCCTTTCCAGGGCGGCTCTGGGGTCGGTGTCCGTCTCCACCCGGTAACCCACCTTTTGGAGCATTTCCCGGCCCAAGGTCACCACCGATTCCTCGTCGTCCACCAGAAGAATCCGCCCGGTTCCACGGGGTAGAGGGCTTTCGGACGTCGGCGGTTCCGCCGTGGCCGGTTCGGCCACGGCCGGGATGAAAACCCGGACCGCCGTCCCCTTGCCCGTTTCGCTTTCCACCTGGATGAAACCGCCGTGATCCTTGACGATGCCGTGCACCACGGCCAGCCCCAGGCCGGTGCCCTGGCCCGGCTTCTTGGTGGTGAAGTAGGGATCAAAGATCTTGTGGCGTATGGATTCGGGAATGCCGCAGCCCGTATCGCGCACTTGGAGCCGTACGTAAGGTCCCGGTGATACCCCGGGGGGGCAGGGGATGCCTTCTCCTCCCACCAGCACCTCGTCCAGGACGATCTCCAGAAGGCCGGGTTTGCTTCCCATGGCGTGGGCGCTGTTGGTGCACAGGTTCATGAGCACCTGGTGCATCTGGGTCGGGTCGGCCAGCACCACCGCGCGTTCGGCCCGGATGGTGCATCGAATGTCGATGGTCGTGGGGATGGATGCCCGCAGCAGCTTGGCGGCTTCCTTCACGATGGTCGACAGCTCCAGCGGCTTGGGGTGCCGGTCCCCCTGCCGGCTGAAGGTGAGAATTTGAGCCACCAGGTCTTTCGCCCGCTGTCCCCCCTGGAGGACCCTTTCGGCGTATCGTCTTCCGGGATCATCCGGGGGAAGGCGCTGGAGCAGGAGTTCCGTGTAGCCGTTGATGGAAAGGAGAATGTTGTTGAAATCGTGGGCGATGCCGCCGGCCAGGGTGCCGATGGCTTCCATCTTCTGGGCCTGGCGGAGCTGATCTTCCAGGCGGCTTTTTTCCGTAACATCGCGGTACACCGCCACATAATGGGTCAGGCGTCCCCGGCCGTCGCGGATGGCCGAAACCTTTCCTTCCAGTTGGGTGGGGGCGCCGTCCCGGCTTGCCGTGCGGACGCGTCCCGTCCACACGCGCCCGGACAAGACGGCATCCCGGATTTCATAGCGGGTGGCTTCCTCCATGCCCAATCCGGGCAGGTCCCATGGGGCCCGGCCCAGGGTCTCTTCCCGCGTGTAGCCGGAAACCTTCTCGAAGGCCGGATTCACATATTCGATCCGTCCGTCCCGGTCGGTAAGGATCACCACGTCCGCCGTCTGGTCCACGGCCGTGGCCAAGAGAATCCGCTGTTCCTCCGCCTTTCGGCGCTCGGTGATGTCGGTGAGGATGCCCACCACACCCCCCACGGTCCCGTCCTTCAAGCGGAAGACCGCTCGATTGAAGATCACGCTTCGCGGGCGTCCCTCACCGTCCAGGATCTCCTGTTCCTCCACGTGCATGTGACCGCTTTCCAGGAGCTTGCGGTCCCGCTCCAGCCACGAAAGGAAGACGGCGGCCTTTTCCAGATGTGCGAACGCGCCACCACCGGGTTGCCCGGCCTCTTCCAGGCCGAAAAACTTCAAGAACGCCGCGTTGCAGCCCGCGGGGCGGCCCCGGGCGTCGGTGTAGTAGATGGGGTTGGGGATGGTGTCCAACAGGGTCTGGAGAAAGGCATACTGGGCTTGCAGGCGATCTTCCGCCTCCTTTCGAGCCGTCTCGTCTTCCAGGATGTAGAGTGTCTCTCCCGTGACGGGGATGGTCAGCAGGGTGACCCGCAACCAAAGGTGCCCTCCGTCCCGGGTTCGCCCCAAGCACTCTTTGGAGGCATAGGCGGACTGGGCCGCCTCCCGCCGAAGCTCCTCCAAGAGCCGGGCGTCTTCCACCAGGTCGTCCGGGCGGAGGATTCCCACGGCCTCCTCCGGGCCGAATCCGAACGTCTTCTGGGCCCACGTGCTCCAGGTTTCAAATGTTCCGGAAGGGGTGAGCAGGGACACGAGCACCGGCATCTCCTGGAGGATGAAGCAGGACCGGCCCCGCTCCAGGTCCATGATCTGCTGATGGGTTCTTCGCACCACGGTTTCCACCCGGCCCAGGTAGCCCGCCATGAAGAGGACCAGGGACGAGCAGAGGAGAAAGGCTGCGGTGCCGAAACCGATGAGCATTCGGCGGGCATGGGCCACCCGTTCCGTGATGTCGGTGAGAACGGCGATGTCTCCGATGCTTTTTCCGGAAGCGTCCTTTAGATGGAAAAATCGCGAGCGGTAGGTTCTTCCGGCCCAGCCGAACCGAATGTCCGTCTGGCCGGCTTGATGGTTTTCTTCGTCGATGTAAGGAACGAGCGGTTCCGGAACCGGCGACAGGGTGGTGTCGCTGAGGACGACCGTTCGGAAGGCCGTCCACGTGTCGGGCCTGCCCAACACCTTCTGGCCTTCACTCCACAAATCTCGATCCAGACGCTCCTTTTCCACGAAGGCCGCCAGGTGAAGCCCCGTGGCTTGGTGAATGCTCGTTAGAATGGTCCCCACTTCCTTGCCCAGCTCCAGAAACCCCATGAGGCGGCCGGCATGGATCCAGGGAATCACAACGCGCAGCGTCAGGGTGCCCATGGGCCCCAGCTCCACCCCGCGGGCGGTCTTCAGGGTGGTTTGGGCCCGGCGGGCCGTCCAGCGGGTGATCACATCTCCGGAAAGTTTGGGGTGATGGACCCTCAGGAAGACCCGAAGGGACGGGTCCATGAAGTAAAAGTGGGTCATGTGATGGTTCTGCTTGAGTCGGACAAAATCGGGAGCCGCCGCTTCCAACAAGGAATCCACCGACCGGAGTGTGAAGGCCTCCAGCAGGGCCGGCTTGGCGGCCAGTTTCAGGAGGGCCTCCTCCATGAGGCCGGCTTCCCGCTCGAGGGCGGTCTCCCAGAGGCTCCGAAAGCTTTCGAACCGGCGCTGGGAAAACTCCCGCGTGGAGCTCTCCAGGACCCGGTGGATGCCGAAGACGAAAAGCCCCAGCAGCAGGCTCATGGCCACGACGAACGGCACAAGCACCGGCCCGCGCAACCGAAAGAGCCCCGACGCCCCCTTTTCGGCGGCGCCGGCCGTCTGGGCCGCGGCTGACTCGCATTTTCCCATGAACTCGCCTCCACAGGTTCCGGCCACCAAAGACTTTCTCACCAAAAACATCGGAAGATGGCGTCCGGAACATAAATCCTACTTTTGTGCTGGGAAATAATAGTCGGCGGGCCCGGGGAACGCAAGATCCCGGGGATTACCTTGGGTCGGACGATGAAGGAAGACAGCCGCACCGAGCGGTGCCCCAAACAGCCGGTCCCATTGCTCGCGTTCAGCAGGCCGTTCGCTTGGGCGGTTGGCGGCGGTG
>JACIYN010000042.1 GCA_014359885.1 Desulfacinum sp. | reverse complement strand
TCCAAGCTGATGGATTGCTGATCGGAAAGCCGCCTCGCCTCCATGGGTCATCCTCCTTGCTGAAGTTGATGACCCACTGTAGCTCAGCCGCAATTACGTTGCATGCACGCTTGCCGAAAGGACACAATTGACTACACGTATCCATTGGTCAAGGTGGAAGAGATCCATCTGTGGCCGATGGACAAGGAAGAGCCCGTTTACTGTTATCCACCACCGTATCCATGGCATCCATGGTGGTATCACCCCTATCCGTGGTTGTGCTGGTGACCAGGGAGGAATCAAGATGAAGTCCGCCAGAGGTCTCAAGAAACGTTGCTTGGGCAGAGTCGCGCTGTGCGGGATCCTGCTGTGGATGGCCTGTCCGGGGCTGTGGGCAGCGGACGGCGGCGAGACGACGGTGGATCCGTCGTGGGAATATGAAAGGTGGAAACGCGTGGGGGAGGCCGCTGCGGAGCTGGCTCTCGGATCCTTTGAAAAGATGGGCCTGCGGCCCCGGAAGGGCGACCTGGTGGTTATGACCAACGCCGGGTATGCGGAGGTGGACGGGCGATCGACTCAAGCCGTCCTGGACGGGCTGGCTTCTGTAACAGGCTCGAGCCGGGGGCGGCATAGCCTGGTGGAAGTCCATTCCGCCCCGTGGGCGCCGCTCTGGTGCGCCGTCTACGACCGGAGCTCCGGCTGGAACGTCTATCTGGAGCTGGACCCTTCCAGGGCCGCCGCCGGCAAGGAAACTGCCGTTGCGGGTCTGTTCCGGCCCGCGGTGATGGAGCGCATCGATTCGGAGCATGTCCTTGCCCACCCGTCGTCGTGGGATCTCAAGATCAAGAACAAGGTTTTCGGCGGCAATGAGTTCAGGATCCTCACCATCGCCAACGCCGTTGCCGCGGGGGCGCCCACCGCCGCCGTGCGAGCCGTCGAGTTCCACGATCACTATTGCCCGGGGGTCGCCTCGGGGATCCTCATGGCCCAATATCTGAAAGCGCACTTCCCTCCCGGCGAGGGAGGCTACTTCGTGCACGCCGTGAAACCCTGGTGCAAGGAAGACGCCCTGCTGGTGCTCTTGAATGCCACGCCGGGAAAGCGGGCCTATGCGGTGGACTATCCCACAAAGGAAGATGAGGCGGGAAGGCTCCCGGAGGCGTCGGAAGCCGCCACCATCGTCTACCGCCTGCAGAAGGACGGGGGCGGATGGGAAGGAAGGGTCCTTGCCTTCTCATGGGCGGAAACGCCCTGCCCCAAGACCGGAAGCGCCTTGATGGACAAGCTCTGTGCGGACCTCTGGTACCTGAAACAGATGGAGCACCCGGAAAGGTACGTAAAGGTCCTGAAGGACTTCCGACTTCCGGACGGGGTTTCTCCCAGGGATTGGGCCGCGCCCGGAGTGGACCCCCTGAAGATGCTGGGACTCATGCAGACGGGGAAGAGTGAAAAATGAAGAGCGACTCCAATGAAGCGCGCAGTGCGATGACCCTCGTGCCCGTGGGGCATGTGCGAAGCCCGCTCAAGGATCTTTTGCCCGTCCCTTCGGCCCATGGCCATGCCACGGAAGAATACCTGGCAAACATCCGGCGGTACAACGAGCGGGTCAGAAACCTGGAATCCGAACTGGTGATCTTTCCCGAACTGGAAGACATCCTGCTGGGGATTGAAGAATTTTCCCATGTTCTGGTCCTGTACTGGGCGCACCAGGTGCCGGAGGAGCGCAGGGGCGTCCTGCAGGTGCATCCCATGGGCCGAAAGGACATGCCGAAAAGGGGTGTTTTCGCCACCTGCAGCCCGGCAAGACCCAATCCCATCCTCCTATCCCCGGTCAGGTTGGTCTCCCGCAGCCGGAACGTGGTGGTGGTTCGAGGCCTGGAGGCCGTGGACGGCAGCCCCGTCTTGGACGTCAAGCCGTACGTCCGTGGCTATCACGCCATCGACGAGGCCGTGGTTCCCCAATGGATGGAAAGGCTCCGGCAGGAGATGGAAGACCGTCATCCGTAATCCCTTTCCTCGGCGTAGCCATGGAACGCAGGAAGCGTTCCCCAAGGCCGAGGTGTCCCCTGTAGACATTTCAGGATCGAAGAAGACAAGGCCACGAAGACCTTTGAAGGCGGGAGGCAGAGGTATGCGTGGCCTTTTTCTTTACTCTCGAAAAGGAGAAAGGAGTCGGAAAATGAATGGGATGGGGCGATGGGTAGCCGTGGGGCTTCTGTTCTGCCTGGGGGCGGCGGGCGTTGGGCCTGCATCGGGACAAACGCCGCAGCAGGCCGGTCTCACCGGCCATGCCGGTAAAGAGGCGACGTTCCGGTTGGAGCAGGTGGTGGTTACGGCCAGTCGGTTCCCCACGGAAATGGAAAAAGTGCCGGGTCGGATGAATGTCATCACGGCCGAAGAAATCCAGCGGATGCCTTTTGCACGGATCGATGAACTGCTCCAACAGATCTCCGGCGTCCAAACCAACCGGACCCTTGGCATCTTTGAACTTTCCCCCCAGGTGACCCTTCGGGGGCTGGGGGGTAATGAACCCGGAAGGACCCTGGTGCTCGTGGATGGAGTGCCGGCTTCGGTGGGCGACACCGGCAACATGCGCTGGAACCGAGTGAATCTCGCCGACGTGGAACGTATCGAAATATTCAAGGGACCCGGGTCTTCCATTTACGGATCCAATGCCATGGGCGGGGTGATCAACATCATTACCAAGAGGCCGGAGAAACCTTTCGTCGGCGAGGTGTCTGCCGGCTATGGAAGCTTCGACACCAAGCAAGGGAAGATTCGCCTGGGAGCCAGGCAGGCCGGCGACCGAGGCCTCTACGGCCAGGTGGCGGCCAGCCTGCTGGACAGCGACGGGTACACTTCACTGACCGAAGAAAGCCGTGATTACACGCACCGCATCGATCGGTTCGTGGAGGAATTTACCTTGAACAGCAAGATCGGCTATTCGTTCAGTGAAAATCATTCCCTTGAAATGTCCCACTCCTATTTCGATGATCGGCGGGGCGAGGGATACAAATACAACATCGGCGAAGGAAGTCATCGGGATTTCGACACCAACGCCTTGAGCTTGCTCTATAGGGGAAGTTGCGGACCATGGCAATGGCGCTTGAATGGATATTATCAGCGGGAAGAATATTATTGGCACCGGGACTTTTCCGATCCGGAAGATCTTTATACGGTGAACTCCGATCGGGACGATTACGGGGCGACGGCCAGCGTGGCTCGGGACGTGGGGCGCTGGTCAACCCACATCTTGGGCGCCGATGCTCGAGTCAGCCGCGTGGATGCGGTGGATGACTATGACCTGAGCGATCGGTATGCAAGGAATGAGGGGAGGCTCGACCAGGTTGGGCTCTATGTGCAGAGTGAGTTCCGGCTTCTGGATGACCGCCTGATCCTGGTGGGTGGGATCCGCTACGACACGGCCAAGTTCCACGACGGTGCCTATGCTTCCAACATTTCTCCTTTCGATCGGCTGTCAAGCGAGATGGACGACAACGACTGGCAGGCGTTTTCGCCGAAGCTTTCAGCTCGGTACCACCTGAGCGACAAGGCCAGCATTTATGGATCCTATTCCAGGGGGTTTCGCGCCCCGATTCTGGATGCGTTGTGCCGATACGGCATCTTTCACGGCCGCTTCTACGATGCCAACCCCGAATTGGAGAACGAGACCCTGGATTCCTTTGAACTGGGAGGCGACCTGAATCTGTTCGACTCGCTGGATCTATCCGTTTCCGCCTACTATGCCCGGGGGAAGGATTTCATCTACAGCGTGGATACGGGTGAAACGCGATTCCTGTGGGGGAGGGATCGGTCGGTTTACATCATGGACAATGTGACCGAAGTGGAAATCGCGGGGCTCGAAGCCGATCTCGCCTATCACCTGAATTCCCGGTTGAGCTTCTTTGTGCACTATACCTTCAACGATTCGACCATCGAATCCTTCCGCGAACGCCCGGAGCTGGAAGGCAAGACCCTGGAATACGTACCCAAGCATAGTGTGAGCGCGGGAATCCATTTCCGGAATCCCCTTTTCAATGCGCAGGTCGTCCTCAACCACGTGGGGAGCCAATACGCGGACGATATGAATACCGAAGAAATCGACAGCTACGAAACGGTGGACCTGAAGCTGTGGCGTGAACTGGATGTTCTGGTTCCGGGAATGTCGGTGGACTTCACGGTGCAGAATCTTTTCGATGAAGAATACCTGCTCAGTGAAGAAGAGAAATCGCCCGGGATGTTCGCAATGGTTGAGCTCAAGTACCGGTGGTGAGGGCGGCGCGGGAATCCCGGGGAAATGCAGGAAGGCGATGGAGGGGAGCGAGTCATGGGCTGGAGGAAATGGATTGGGAATGCGTGGGTTGTGGGGGCGGCCCTCCTATGGGGGCTCCAGGGAGCGACGGCGGTTGCCGGGGAGACGGACCCGGTTGAGGTTCTGGAACCGGTTCGCGTGGTGGCCGCACCCATCATCGAGGGAAACGTGGTGGACGACTACGGGACCCAGAAGACGGTGGTCTCGGAGGAGCAGATGGAGGACCTCAACGCCCAGGATCTCCAGACGGCGCTGCGGCGCACACCGGGGGTGACGATTTCCCGCTACAATCCCGTGGGCTCCTTCGGCGGGGCCACCGGCGGCGCCGTCTTTGTGCGGGGATTGGGCTCAAGCCGCCCGGGAGCGGAAATCAAGACCTTTGTGGACGGCGTTCCCGTCTACATGAGCATCTGGAATCACCCGCTGCTGGACCTGCTGCCCATCGACCCGGCGTCGGCGGTGGAAGTCTACAAGAGCCCCCAGCCGCATGTGTTCGGCAACGCCTTGGCGGCCGTCAATCTGGTCCCCAAGACGATCCGGGAGGAAGGGAGGCAAAGCGCGGTGAAACTCGCCTACGGAAGCTACCACACGGTGGCGGCCCGGGGCGGACACGGGGCGCGGACCGGCGCCTTGGACTACTATCTGGCCGGCGCCTACCGGTCTTCCGACGGCCACCGGGACCATGCGGACGGCGAGATGAAAAACCTCTACGGCCGCGCCGGTTACCGGATCAACTCCCATTGGTCCGCTTCCGCCTTCACGCTCTGGAACGACAACTACGCCGATGATCCGGGGGCCGAAGGGGCGCCGGCCGAAGAGCTCCTGGGCCGCTACGAAACCCGTCTGTGGCTCGTGTCGGCCGCCCTGGAAAACACCTTCGAGGGGGCTTCCGGTTCCGTCAAGATCTACCGGAGCGGCGGCGAGGGCGACTGGCTGGACCAGCCCACGTCCACGGCGGGCGTGCGGGAGGATCTTTTCAACGATTTTCTCTTCTACGGCCTGAAGGCCCGTGAAGAGTTCCACCTGTGGCCGGGCGGACGGCTCCTGACCGGCTTGGACTGGGAACGGACCGAAGGCGACTATCGCATGGAGTATTCGGACGGCACGGAAGACGACTGGGACGGCCACGGTTTCAACATCCTGAGCCCCTATGCGGCCGTGAGCCAGACCTTCGGGGATCCCCGGGGCTTTCATGTGGTGCCCTCCGCGGGCGTTCGGTTCTACGACCACACGGATTTCGACAGCGAGTGGGCGCCTCACGCGGGCCTGGTGGTGGGCGTGGGCAAGACGGAATTCCACGCCTCCTACGCCCGGGGGGTGCTCTACCCGGGCCTGGATGTGGTGGTCTTTTCGGAAGAGGTGATCCCGGCCCTTGCCGACACCTGGAAGAACCTGGACGCCGAAAAGCTGGATCACTGGGAAATCGGCCTGACGTCGCCCCTGGGACGGCGGGCGAGCCTGGACGTGACCGCCTTTTACGACGAGGGATCGGACCGGTACGTGGTGGTTCCGCCGCCGCCCTTTCCGCCCGTCTATGACAATGTGGAAGACTACCGGATCCGGGGCATCGAGGCCACCCTCACGGTCTATCCTTCCGATTCCCTTTCGCTGTTCGCCGGTGTGTCGCTCCTGGACCCCGATCCGGCCGATCTCCCCTATACGCCCGACTGCACGGTGAGCCTGGGCGGCAACTGGCAGTTCCTCCACGGGTGGACCCTGAACGTGGACGGAGAATACGTGGACGACATGGTCGTCCGGGAGCAGGCCCGGCGAGCCTCGGTCTCCAACACCCAGACCGTGGGCGACTATTTTCTCCTGAACGCCAAGTTGAGCACCCGCCGGAAGATACGGAACCTGGAAACCACCGCTTTTGTGGCCGTGGAAAACATCACGGACGTGGACTACGAGTACCTGCCCGGGTATCCCATGCCGGGAACCAACGTCATGGCGGGGATCGCCATGGCGTTTTGAAGCGGGTATCCGTGGTTGCCCATGACTTAGGGGGGAGTTGCATGGCACCCGACAGGGCCAAGGTTCGATTTTTCGAGGAACGGGCCGCGAACTGGGAACAGGCATGTTATCCCCGGGATGTCCGCGCTCGGCTGGAAGAGCTCATCCCCTCCTTCGGAATTCGTCCCGGGGAAACCGTCCTGGACGTGGGAACGGGGCCCGGCGTCCTGATGCCTTACATCCAAAAGGTCCAGGGACCGGTGGGGCGGCTGGTGGCCTTCGACCTGGCCTGGGCCATGGCGAAGGAGGCGGCCCGGAAACCGCGACGCCCCCGCGACGGGGTGCTCCGCGCCGATGTGCACGCCCTGCCTTTTTCGGACGGCCTTTTCGATCGGGTGCTCTGCTTCGCCGCCTTTCCCCATTTTGCGGATCCGGCCGCGGCGGTGAAGGAGATGCATCGGGTGCTGCGCCGCGGCGGGGTGCTGGTGATCGCCCATCTTCTCAGCCGGGAGGAACTGGCCCGCCACCACGCAAGCCACGGCGAGGTCCGGCGCGACGTTCTGCCGCCGGAACCCGCCATGCGGGCCCTGCTGGGCCGCACGGGGTTCCTGGTGGTGGAGCTCGTGGACCGGCCGGGTCGCTATCTTGCCCGAGCCGTCAAGACGGGTCGGCCTCCAAGGCATCGGTTCACCCTATAATAATTGAAAATACCATTGATATTTTCATTTTGACAAAGGCAAAGAACCCCCCTACGTGTTTCAGTGAGACGGCGCGGCGGCTCCTGTTTTATGCGCCGTTCGTCCAGTTGTTTGCGGTTTCCCGCTTTCACGTTTCCCGACACGGAGGATGGCAAGACATGTGCAAGCGATGGATCCTTGTAATCGGCGTTCTGTTCGCTCTGGCGGCCGGAAGCGCCCAGTCGGCATGGGCCCGGGACATTCTCGAGAAAATCGAAGAGTCCGGGACCGTGACCATGGCCTTCAGGGAGGGCTCGGTTCCGTTCGGTTTCATCAATGCGGCCGGAGAATGGGTGGGGTTCGGTCTCGATTTGGGTGAGGAAATCCGAAAGGCCCTGGAAACGCGCTTCGGCAAACCCATCAAGCTGGTCAAGGTGCCCATGAACCCCAAGACCCGCATCCCCTTGGTTGTCAACGGCACGGTGGATATGGGGATCGGTTCCACCACCATCACCCTTGCCCGGGAAGAAGTGGTCGATTTCAGCCTCCCCTATTTTCTGACCGGTACACGGCTCTTGGTTCCCAAGGACAGTGCGATCACCGACTTTCCTGATCTGGCCGGCAAACGGGTGGGCATGGGAAGCGGCTCAACGGCGAACATCAAGGGCATCGACCGCGCCATGGAACAGGGGGTCATCCCCGAGCCCTGTCAAAAGGTGCTTTTTGAAGAACACAACAAGGGGTTCCTGGCGCTCCAACAGGGGAAGATCGATGCCTATTTCACCGACGAGGGTATCCTGGCCGGTATGAAGGCCAAGGCCAAGCGGCCGGAAGACTGGAAGATCGTTGGGCGTTACCTCACCTACGAACCGTACGGGCTCCTGTTGCCGGAACACCAGGGGGAATGGCGCGACTTCGTCAATGAGACACTCATTCGCATGATCAAGAGCGGGCGTCTGGAAGAGATCTACAACAAGTGGTTCGGACCGGACGGGGAGGTGCCCCTTCCCATGAGCGTCGAATTCAAGACGCTGCTCAAGGTGCTTAGCTATCCGGACTGATCGGGACGGCGGGATGGCGTGAGACAAGGGCGTCTGCGTGGGAGTGCTCGGGTACGATTTCGACTGGGGGGTTTTGTGGCGGGCCCCTTACGGGCATCTCCTGATGAAGGGTGTTTGGACGACCCTCCATCTGTCCCTAGGGGCCTGGATCCTCGCCGTGCTGGTGGGTTTGACGGTGGGCGTTCTTCGCGTTCTTCCGGGACGCGGCTGGCGGTTGTTGGGAGCCGCCTACGTGGAGGTCTTCCGCAACACCCCCTTGCTGGTGCATCTCTTTTTCTGGTATTTCGCCGCGCCCCTCCTGCTGGGACCGGCCCAAGTCCGGCTTTATGATTACGTTGAGGATTACGGGTACTTTGCCGGCATCCTCGGACTCGGGACCTATACGGCCTCGCGTGTTGCAGAGCAATTTCGCGCCGCCTTTCTTTCCATACCACCGGATCAGTATCATGCCGCCTATGCCACGGGGTTGCGGACCGCACAAGTCTACCGGTACGTCATTGTACCCTATGCCTTTCGCTTGATTCTTCCCGCTTTCACCACGGAATTCCTGACGTGCTTCAAGAATTCAGCCCTGACCATGACCATCGGGGTGATGGAGACAACCCATGCCGCCTATTACATCGATTCTTTCACATGGCACGGCTTGGAAACGACGACGGCGGCCAGCCTGGTCTATTTGACGATTTCGGGGGCGGTGATCGGGTCGATGGGGCTCTTTGAAAAGCGGCTCCGGATCCACGGGATGATCGCTCGGAGCGGCGCCTGATGGATGTGGATGTCATTTTGCGCAACGCTCCGTTCCTTTTCGGTGGATTGGAGATCACCTTCGAGCTGGCGTTCATCGCCGTGGGTGGAGGCCTCTTGTTGGGGATCGCGCTGGGGAGCGCCCGCGTGTCCGGGCGTTTCTGGATCTATTACCCGGCAACGGCATATGTTCACTTTTTTCGCGGCATCCCTTTGATCTTGGTGATCTTTTGGCTCTATTTCCTGGTGCCCGTCCTGGTGGGGCGCACCATGAACGAATTCGCCGCCGCGGCTCTGTCCTTTGTGGTCTATGAAGCGGCTTACTTTGCCGAGATCGTCCGAGCCGGCATCCAGTCGGTGCCCGAGGGGCAACGGATGGCCGCCACCGCCACCGGTCTATCCCCCGCCCAGGTGATGCATTACGTGGTCCTGCCCCAAGCGCTCCGGAACATGATCCCCGCCCTTGTGACCCAATCGGTGGTGATCTTTCAGGACACTTCCTTGGCGTATGTGATCGGATTGAGGGAGTTTCTGCGCCGCGTCAATCTGGTGGACGCCCGTGAGGCCCGTTCGTTGGAGCTCTATCTGTTTGCCGGCCTCGTCTATTTTTCCCTCTGCTCTTTGGGAACGTTTTCCAGCCGGAGGCTGGAAAGGCGATTCGCCCGGCAAGCCTTTTCCGGAGGGGGCTCTGTGTGAATCGTGGGTTCTTTGTCGAAGGGGCAAACCGGATTTAGAGGAGATTTCGCAATGGACCGACCGGTTCGCATGACCATCTTGTGTGAAGATCAGGCCCGCATGGGGTTTCTCGACAAGAAGTTTTTCGCCCAGCACGGCCTTTCCATCTTGATTGATGCGGACCCCGTGATTCTGTTCGACGCGGGGCCTTCCGCCGTGGTGTTGGAAAACGCGCGTCTGGCGGGGGTGGATTTGCATCGCATCCGCTGGATCGTCCTCAGCCACGGTCATTGGGATCACGCCGACGGCCTCCTGTCTCTCGCTGAAGCGGGAATCCGTGGACGCCTTCTCTGTCATCCAGGCGTGTTTGTGGACCGCAGGAGACCCACGGGCGAGTTCAACGGCATGGCCCTGGATCGGGAACGAGCCGCCGGGATCTTCCAGCTGGTGGAAAGCCCGGATCCCGTGCAAATTGGTGAAGGAATCTGGTTTCTGGGGGAAATACCGAGAAAGAACGGATTCGAAGCCCGGCAAACCCCTTTCCACTGCATTCAAGATGGACGGAAACAGCCCGACTGGCTCCGGGACGATACGGCCTTGGCCCTCTCCACCCCTAGGGGGGTGGTGGTCGTGGCCGGGTGTTCCCATGCCGGAATCTGCAATATCTGCGAGTACGCAAAGGAAGTGACCGGTTGCGGGCGCCTTCACATGGTGATCGGGGGGTTCCACCTGCTGGACGAGTCACCGGTTCTTGAAGAAACCATTGCTTACTTTGAAAAGGAGTCGCCCCATCATCTCTTTCCCATGCATTGTACCGCTCTTCCGGCCCTTGCCCGGTTTTACCGGGGCTTTGGGATCACCAAACTGTGCTGCGGAGATTCCGTCACGATCGGATAATGCCCAGCACGGGCGGCAGCGGGACCAAGTCTCCCCCGTGTCGGTTGGAGGGCCGGGCTTTCCGGCGGCCCGTGGAAGCTCCATTAAGCGGCTTGGTACTCGAGAGAAAACCTGGCCCATGCCGATCAGGAAGGCAATACAATCTTGATCCAGCTTCACCTATGTGCAAAATGGATCGAAAGGGGATTGCGGCACAACGGCGCGGCGGGTGACGGCCGTGGAATTTATCCAATCAAAAGGAGGGAGAGCCATGAAGAAAGTGGCCATTGTGGGATGCGGTGCCTACATGGACAGCGGCTACGGATGTTCCGGGGAATGGCGGTGCCTCAAGGCGGCTGCTTTGGGCGAGGGGAAATTCGACGAACCCGTCCAGGTGACATCTTTTGTGCGCTGCGAATGTCCGGGCCGTACGACGGTGCCCAACATGGGAGTCGCTGTCAAGATGTCCGAGATAAAACCCGAGGCCATCTATCTGAGTTCCTGCCTCGTGAATGCCAAACCCGGCTGTCCCTACATCACGCCCGAGGAGATGGCCGAAATGCTCCGGGCCAAGTTCGGGGTTCCCGTCTTTCTGAGCACCCACGACTACCATTGATATCCATCCCTTTCCTCCCGGCCGTGACGGGTAGGAAGGGGGGCTGCCTCATCGCGTCAATCCGGAAGGTGCTGAACCGGATGAGGCGGCCAGAAGGAAGCCTCTATCAAGGCTTGGGTGTAGGGGTGGGCGGGGTGGGTGAGAATCGCGGCGGTGGGGCCTTGTTCCAGAACACGGCCGGCCTTGAGCACAGCGATGCGTGGGCACAGCCAAGCCAGGGATGCCAAGTCGTGGGAAATAAAGAGGTAACTCATGGCCGACCTCTTGCGCAATTGGGCCAGCAGCTTGAGAACGGCGGCCTGTTGCGCCGAATCCAGGCTGCTCAAGGCTTCGTCACAGATCAAAAGTTCCGGTTCGGGAGCCAAGGCTCTGGCTATGGCCACCCTCTGGCATTGGCCGCCGCTCAGCTCATGGGGGCGCGCCTTCAGGCAATGGATGGGCAACCCCACCAGGTCCAAGAGTGCGTACGTTCTTTCTTCAAGTTTCCGGCCGGATGCCGTGCCCAGGACCTCCATGGGCTCGGCGATCAGATCCCGTACCGTCTCATAAGGGTTCAGATAGACAAAAGGGTCTTGCCAGACGATCTGAACCTGGCGTCTCAGCCGGCGGCGCCGGCGGCGGCCGAGTCCGGCCAGGTCGCGTCCTTTCCATAATATCCTGCCCTCAGTGGGCGCCTCCAGCCCCAGAATCAGCCTCGCGAGGGTGCTCTTGCCCGCACCGCTTTGGCCGGCCAAGCCCAGGGCTTGGCCGGCCTCCAGCGCCAGGCTCACCCGGTCCAAAGCCCGTAAAACGCCCCGGCCCGAGGGATGTGGATAGTCTTTACCCACACCCTCCAGCCGTAAGAGGGGCTCAGCCATGGCGTCCTCCCAGCAGGTGCAGGGCCTCGACCAGTTCGCGGGTGTGGGAATGGGTGGGGCGGGCCAGCACCTCCGAGGTGATTCCCCGCTCCACCACGCGGCCGTGCTGCATGACCACGATTTGAGGAACCAGAGCCGAGATGGCCCGCAGGTCGTGGGATATGAGGATGAGGGCGGTGCGATGCTCGCGGCGCAGCCGTTGCAACAGGTCGAGCACCGCCATCTGATTCAAGGGGTCCAATCCGGTGGTGGGCTCATCGGCGATGAGTACCAGGGGGCGCAAGGCCAGCGCCGTGGCGGCCAGGACCCTTTGTCGCATACCGCCGCTCAATTCAAAGGGGTAGCGCCCGGCATAGGAAGCGGGCAGGCCCACCGATTCCAGGAGTCGGCCGACTCGTTCCCGGGCGCGTCGGCAATACCGGCCCCTGGTTTCGCCGAGGGCTTCGGCTATTTGAGGTCCCACCTTGACCACGGGGTTCAGGGCCGAGGCCGGGCTTTGGAACATGAGGAAGATCTGACGGCCGCGCCTGGCCCGCCAGGCATGGGGATCGTTGGGCGGGACGATCTCACCGTTCAGGCGTATCTCGCCGGTTCTTACCCACAGAGGTCGGGGCAGCAGGCCGCAGAGGGCCAAAGCGCTCAAGCTCTTGCCCGCCCCGCTCCCTCCCACCAGCCCCAGAGCGCCGCCGTGCTCCAGGCTGAAACTCAGATCGCGCACCAGATCCCCGGCAGGAGAACTCACCGTGAGGCCGTCTATTTCCAGGAACCTCATTTCACCAGATCCATGCCCGTTTGACCTGCATGGCGTCTCGCAGGCCTTCGGCCAAAAGGTTGAACGCCAGCATACTCAAGGTAATGGCGGTGCCGGGGGCCAGCATGAGCCAGGGAGCTTGAACCATGTACATGCGTGATTCCTGGAGCATGGCCCCCCATTCCGGGCTGGGGGGTTGAACTCCCAAGCCCAGATAACCCAGGCCGGCCATGGCCAGGATGATCCAGGCGGTTTTCAGGGAGACCGCCACCAGGATGGGCGGGGCGATCTGGGGCAGGATGTAGCGCCGCATCAGGCGCGGGCCCCGCACCCCGGAAACCCGGCCTCCCAGGACGAATTCCTTTTCCTTGGCTCCCAGGGTCAAGTCGCGTACCAGACGCGCCCACCAGGGCCACATGACCCCTGCGATGCCGATCACCAGGCTGGTCAGGGAGGGCCCCAGGACACCGGCCGCAACCAAGACCAGAAGAAATCCGGGGAAGGCCAGGGCCATGTCCAGGAAAGCCTTGAGCGGTGTCTGGAGCCGGGAAGGCGCCGAGCCGGCAATGAGGCCGGCCGGGAGACCGAAGGCCAGGGCCAGGAAGGAAGCGGCCATGCTGGCGAACAGTGAAATCCGCGCGCCGAACAAAATTCGCGAAAAGACGCAACGTCCCAACTGATCGGTCCCCAGGGGGAAATGCGGACCAGGGGGGCGTAGCCTCTGAGAGAAGTCGATCTGCAGGGGATCGTGGGGGGCCAGCCAAGGCGCGGCCGGACCGGCGGCCATGAGCAGGACCAGCAGCATACCGCCCGTCCGGGCCATGGGGCTTTTCCGGAAGGCCTCAATCAAGCCAGCCATTGCCATGTCTTCCTTTGCCGTGAGAAAGGCGCGGATCCAGCCATCGATGGGCGAGGTCGGTCAATTGAGTGGCCACGACGAAGACCAGGGCCATGAGAAGCACGGTGCCCTGCACCAACGGTACATCGCGTGCCAGAACCGCGTCCACTGCCAACTTGCCCAGGCCGGGCCAGGAGAATATGGATTCCACGATCACCGCCCCTCCCAACAGATGGCCCAGCGAAATGCCCCACAGGGTCACCACCGGAGGCAGCGCGTTTCTCAAAACGTGTCGTTTCATGACCGCCCACCCGGTGAGGCCCTTGGCGAGAGCGAAGCGTACATAATCCTGGCCCAGGATCTCCAAGAGGCTGGCCCGCAGCACGCGGCCTTCCAGGGCGGCCATGGAAAGGCCGAGGGTGAGCGCCGGCATGATCAGATGGTCCAAACCGCCCCGTCCCATGATGGGCAATAGCCCCCAGCGCAAGGCCAGTAGCATGATGAGCAGCGGACCCAGCCAGAAGTTGGGCAGGGAAAGGCAAAGGATGCACCAGGCCCGTGCCAGGTGGTCCGGTGCGCGGCCCCGATAGACTGCGCCCACCACGCCCAGGGCCACGGAACAGAGTACCACGAACACAAAGGCTGCCGAGGCCAATTCCAGTGTGGCGCCTAGCCTGGCCAGCAGTTCGCCGGCCACCGGCTCCCCGGTTTGCCAGGATCGGCCCAGGTCTCCCCGTAGAGTTTTGCCCAGCCAGCGGGCATAGCGTAGGGCCACGGGGTCGTCCAGACCCAGCTCGCGGCGAAGCTCCGCCACGCTTTCCCGGGTGGCGGCCTCCCGGCCGTCACGCAGGAGGATCTCGGCCGGATCGCCGGGCGCCAGGGCGAACAGGCCGAAAGTGAGCAGAGAAACGCCCCAGAGCACCAGGGCCAGATAGACGAGCCGCTTGAGCAATGAAGTCATCCCCGCGATGCTCATCGGCCGGGTTCCTTGGACCAGTGGGCGTGGGCGGCCGAGGCCTCCGCCTGCAGTTCGATGATCCCCTGGCGCTCATGAGGCGGGAAGGCGTCGAGAACCGCCCGGCGCAGATTCGATCCCTCTTTTCCGAAGGTGGCCGAACGGGCTTCGAAGAACTGGGCGGCCCTTCCGACCTCCACATGGAGGCGGGGCCGCCGAGAAAGATGCACCAGGTTGGGCCGGGCCCTGTCCAGGCTGGGGCGGAAGTTTTGGTCCATCCGGAATTCCATCACGTTGTCGCGGTGGGCGTAAAGGCTTATGTCGTGATACAGCGGCAACAGGGGAAGCTCCTGGTTGAAGCGTTCGGCCAGTCGGCGGTAGAGCGCCTGACGCCGTCGGAAATCCATCTCGAAGCGGGCCTCTTCTATGAGCCGGTCCCAGGTGGAGCCGCCGCAGGCGAAACTGCGCGGCCCCCGGCTGTGCACGTAGTAGGTGTAAAAGAAATCGGGATCGCCGGTCATGAGGGTGTTGGGTTGCAAGGAAAGGTCGAACTCGCCCTTTTCCATGGCTTCGTAATAGGCGCCCGGCTCCTTGATCCTTAGGACGGCCCGGAAACCCGCACCGGAAAGCTTTTGGTGCAACACCTGGGCGATTTCCAGGTAGGGCCAGCGCTGGGTGGTTCCACGGTGCAGGAGGATGACCAGCTCGCGGGCGGGAACAGGGGGTTTCCGGCCGGGGGGAGGGTCCAGGAGGCCGAAGGCCCAGTCCCTTGCCAGGCGGGAATAGGGATCACGGGCCACCACTCCCGCGCCGTGGGCCAGGGCGGTCACCATCTGCGCTCTGTCAAGAATGGAGGCAAGCCATAAACGGGCCGGGCGTTCGCTGAAAGGAGACTTTCCACAATTGAAGAGCAGGTAATGGGTGGTGGCCACCTCCCGGCGCAGGAGCACCACCCGGGGGGCTCGGGCCAAATCGGCGGCCTGTTCCGGCAGGATGGCCCCCACGTCGGCCACCGCATCCACCTCTCCAGCCAGCAACGCCATGAGTCGGGTCTGGGCATCCGGTATGAAACGGAACACGACCCGGTCATAAGCGGGCTTGCCCGCCCAGTGTTGGGCAAAGGCCTCCAGCTCGATGCGATCGCCGCGCCGGATCTTTTGCACACGAAAGGGCCCGGTAGCGATCAGTTCCTTGATGCGGCCCCGGTCATCAAAGCAGGAAGGATGAATCATGGGGCTGGAAAAATAGGCCAAGAGGTTGGGAAAGGCCGGCGAGGCCTTGGCCAGCCGAATCACCAGCTCATACCGTCCATGTGGTTCGATGGCCGTCACGTTGCGATAAATTCCGGTGGGGTCGTATTTGGCGCGGCCCGCCAGCCGTTTCAGGTTGGCCGCAGCCTCATGGCTGGTGAAGGGGGCCCCGTTGTGAAAGCGCACGCCCTCCCGCAGGCGGAACACCCAGGTGCGGCCCCCGTCGCGGCTCTGCCAGGACCGAGCCAGCCAAGGCTGTGCCCGGAGATTCCGATCCAGGTAGGTGAGGGCTTCCCAGGCGTTGAGCGAGCCGTGCACGTAGGTGGAGGTGTCGGGGCCCAGGTATAGATCCCGTCCCACGCCTATCACCAGGGTGGTCGTCTGCCGCGCTTGCGCCCCCGGAGTCGCCCAAGCGAGGCAGAGGATCAGTCCAAGGTGGAGCACCACGGTCGGGCCGGCCACCGGTTTGTTCAAACACTGCCCCATGCGAAACATGGCGGGTTCGTTTTCGTCCTAGAACGAGTAGCGGATACCCAACGATAATTCCAGGTAGCGCCCGGGGTTCACGTAGACGATTTCGGTGGAGTAGTCCTCGTCAAAAATGTTGACAGCCGACAAACAAATGTTAAGCGCCCAATGGGGGGCCAGTTGCCAGTCCCGCCAGATCTTGGCGTCCACGGTTTCGTAAGCTTCCATGTGGAAGTAGGGCAGGTCCGTATTGGCGTCGTCATAGTAGCGGCTGTCCGAGAAACGGAACAGGGCTTCGGCGTTGAACAGCTTGGGATTCAGGTAGCGCACGCCCAGGCTGCCCCAATAGTCCGGGGCGTTGCGCAGCTGGTTGCCGTCGTTGTCGGGATCATCCTGGATGCGTGAGCTGTTCAGGGTCAGGGAGCCGAACAACGACAGCTCTTGGGTGATGGGTTGTTGTATCTGCAACTCTAGGCCCCGGATGCGCGCCCCACCGATGTTCCTGGTGCGGATGATGCTACCGCCCTCCACGTAGGGGTTCTCATCGTAGCTGTAGGAGACCATGTCCTTGATTTCGCCGTAGTAGCCGGTTATGCCGAGCAGCGTGCCCCAGGCGGGCAGGTTGATGTCCACCCCCAAATCCACCATCCAGGTCTTTTCGGGTTCCAAGTCCGGATTGGCCTCCCGCCAGGTGTTGCCGGTGGTGGTGTTCTGGAAGAACCACAGCGGTGTGCCGGGCCAGAAGGCGGTGCCGGCGGAGCTGCGCACCGCCACGTAATCGTTGAATCGGTATTTGATGCCGCCGCGGTAAGTGGTGGTGTCCTTGGTGACCGCGTCCGGTTCCTGGGGCTCGTTGCCCTGGATGAACACATCATGGTAGCGCCAGTGGTCGTAACGCACACCTGCCATGAGGCTGAGCCGCTCGTCCATCAGAAGCTGGTGGCCCTGGAGAAAAACCGCCGTCTGGTCGGTGGTCCATTCCGAGTGGGTGCGGCTGCCGTTGGTGAAATGGTAGGTGCGTTCCTCTTCCTCTCGGCTCCAGAAAGTGCCGATGGTGAGCACGTGGTCCTTCCAGGGATAGATATCCACTTGGCCCTCCAAGGGCGTGGTCTGGCGGGTCCAGTCGTAGGTGTAGTTCACGCTCGGATCCAGCACCACTTCACCGTTCACCATGGAAAGGCCATTGTTGTACTGCTGGGGGTGATCGTCCCACTGGTAGCCGCCGGAAAGCTTCACCTTGGCCCAGGTGGAGAGCGGGGTCTCGAATCTGAGCGAGCTCACCAGGATGTCGCCGTTGTCGTTGAGAATGAGGTTTTTCTGGCCGCCATACAGATAGCGTCGGTTGTAGTTGAGTGCCAGCTCCATGCGGGTGCCGCCTTGGTTTTCCCAGCCGAATTTACCGGCCAACCAGGAGTTGCGCCATTTGTTGTCTTCGCGGGAGGCTTCCTTCAAGTACTGTTTCTTTCCCAATTCGTAGAGTTCCAGCATGCCGTCCAGGGGCTTCATCTGATAGCCGTCGGAATAGTCGCCGGAATAGGAAAGGTAGTAGTCGAAGTTGCCCACCTTGTCACCCACGTGGGTGTGGGGACGGATGGTGTTGTTGGAGCCGTAGGCGATCTCGGCCGCTGCGCCCATGCCTGCACGGCCTTTGCGGGTCTTATAGTTGACCGCCCCGCCCGAGGCGTTGGCTCCGTAAAGTGCCGAAGAGGGGCCCAGAAGCACGTCCACCTGGTCCACGTCATCGGGGTTCACCGCCACCGACAGGAACGGATGCACGGGCAGGCCGTCCACCAGGTAGATGGTGCGACCGATGAAGTAGCCGGTGCCGCGCAGATGAATCCACGGCGGCCCCCAGGGATAATACTGGCCCACATGCACACCGGGCACGTCGCGGATGAATTCGCCCAGATTGTTCATGAAATGGCTGGGCTGATCGTCCATATCCTCGCGGTCCACGGTGTGCATGGTAAAGGGCACCGTAGCCGGATCCACTTCGGTCTTGGTGGCGGTCACCGTCACTTCCCCTATGGCGAGGGTCTTTCCTTGGGCGGCCGCTTTCTCGGCTTCCCGGGCCGCAGCCGTGTCAGTGAGATCTCCGGCCGTCCAAGCGGGCGAAACGTAAAGGGCTGCCGCCAAACAGACGGCCAGGCAGAGCGTGAATCGGGTTTTTCTCTCCATGCGGATTAGCCTCCTTTCCGGCGCTCGTTCCATCCAATGTCCATATCCCCAGCAAGTCAGAGGGTCGGTGGCCTTCCCATTCCTTCGCCCCCTTTGCTTTGGCCTGTGCAACAAAAAAGGCCACAACGACCCACCTCCCTCCCTTCCGGGAAGGGGCGGCCTTCATGGCCTCTTTGCTTCGTGTTGCACCCGCCGCCTACGGCGGGACGGGCTCATGGTGTTCGGATTTCGCCAAAAAACGATGGGCAGTGATTTCTATCACTGTGTGAAGAAGTGTGCTTATTTCAGATTGCTCCAAGTGTCAAGGGCGTTTCCACCGTGGATCAACAGGTTCTCTCCCACGGAAAGGTCCAGGTCCAGATTGGTGTGCTGGGGCACCAAGCCGGACTGGGTCTTGTATTTCAAAGGGCTGCCGTCAAGGGAACACCCGTTGAGCTGCACCCTGCCGGTATCCCGCTTAGTCAGACCCGTGAGGATCCGGATCGTGGTGGTTTTGCCGGCCCCGTTGGGCCCCAGGTAGCCGTAGATCTCCCCCGGCGCCACCGTGAAGGAGACACCGGCCGGGGCCGTGGTCTCGCCGAAGCGTTTCTTTAGGTTTTTCGCCAGCATCAGCGCCGCCGGGGTGTGGGTTTTCATGGGGCTTTGCGCGCCAGCGCCCGCACGCGGGCCGCCTCGTCGTCCATGTCCATGAGCGGGCGGCGCCGCACCCGGTGCGGAAGGGCCAGTTCGGCCGCGGCTTCCACATGCCGTTCCTCTACCTTGTCCAGGCCGTCCAGGGCCGCCAGGGCCTTGGCCGCCTTGAGCGTGATGATGTCCGCCCGGTGACCGTCCACGCCCACTTCCAGGCAAAGGTCGGCGATGGCAAAGAGCTGCTGCCGGTCGATGGACACCCGGGGATACAGCGCGCGGGCCCGTTCGATGCGTTCGGCCAGCCTCCTGGATTCCTCGGACCAGCGCACGGCGAAGCCTTCCGGGTCCTCGTCGAAGGCCGCCCGGCGCTCCATGACTTCCACCCGCTCGTTGCGATCGGCCATGCCCTGGACGAAGACCGAAAGCCCGAACCGGTCCAGGAGCTGGGGGCGCAGCTCACCTTCTTCCGGGTTCATGGTCCCGACGAGGACGAAGCGGGCGGGATGGGAAAAGGAGATCCCTTCGCGCTCGATGGTGTTAACCCCCATGGCGGCGGCGTCCAGAAGCACGTCCACCACGTGGTCATCCAGCAGGTTCACCTCGTCCACGTAGAGAATCCCCCGGTGGGCGGCGGCCAGAAGTCCCGGCTCCACCCGCTTTTGCCCCCGGCGGATGGCGTGTTCCAGGTCCAGGGTCCCCACCACCCGGTCTTCGGTGGCGCCCACCGGCAGTTCCACCACCCGGATATGCCGGAACATACTTTCCACCTTTTCGCCGCCCAGGCGCTTTTCCCGGCACTCAAGGCGGAAGCATTCCCGGCACACGTCGACCCCGTCTTCCGGGGCCAGCTGAAAGGGGCAGTCCTTGATGACCTGGATCTTGGGCAGAATGTCGGCCAAGGCACGCACGGCCGTGGACTTGGCCGTTCCCTTTTCACCGCGGATCAGAACACCGGAAAGGGTGGGGTTGACGAGGTTGAGATACAGGGCCTGTTTCATCTTATCCTGGCCCACGATGGCCACGAAGGGGTAGATGTTCCGGCACGTCATACGCTTCTCCGTAAGAGGGTCTAGGGGGTCCCGGCCAATTGCAGCAGGGTTTCGGCACGCAGGTCATCGGTTTTCACATAGGTGGCGTCCAGGGCTTCGGCAAGGGGTGCCGCCAGGGCGAAGCGGAGCAGCCCCGGCGTTTCGGTGTCCACCACGATGGTGCGCACGCGCCGGTCCCGCGCCAGCCGGCGCCCCAGGGCCAGGCATTCTTCCAGGGGCTTACCGCTGCCCAGGGAGACGTTGCACCGGCCGTCGGTGATGAGAATGAGCATGGGACGCGAGGTGGGATCGCGCACCAGCTGCGCCCGCAGCACTTCGGCCGCCTTGACCAGGCCGGCGCCCAGTGGCGTCCTGCCGCCCACGGGCAGCTCGGCCAGCAGCCGGGCGGCCGTGTCGATGGAAGAAGTGGGCGGAAGGAGCAGCCTGGCCTCCGACTTGTTGAAGGCGATCATGGCCACCTTGTCCCTCTTCTGATAGGCGTCCAGAAGAAGGGACAGGATGGCGCCCTTGGTGGCGACCATCCGAGCGCGCGCGCCCATGGAGCCGCTGGCATCCACAACAAAGAGCAGAAAGTTGCCGATCCGCCGCTCGCGCACCTTTTCCCGGATGTCCTGGGCCTCGATGACCACGGCGCAGCGACCCGTTCGCCGACCCTGGTGCGGTGCCGCGGCCCGCAACGTGGCGTCCAGGGCCACATCCCCGGTCCCTCGGGGATGGGTACTTTTCACATACCGGCCCTGGAGACCGCTCACCCGGCTGCGGGACCGGCGGCCGGAGCCGCGGCGAAAGACCCGGTCCTTGGGAACCGCAAAGGGCTTAACCCGAAAGGTGGCCCCCACCTCAAAGACCCTTTCCAGGACATCTGGACGGACCGGTGCTTGAGGGTCCCGCTTGTCCTCCGCATTTGCGCCGGAGGGCCCATGGGCATCGCCGCCCTCCTTGGCGTGGGGCTGGGGAGCGTTCCCTCGTGCGGATCCCTTTTGCGGCTCTTCATTTCCCTGATCCCTTGGCTCCCGGTCCGCGGAATCGCGCTGCTGGTTGTGCCGGTTTTCTTGCTTTTTCTCCTGCTTGGGTGGAGGCGGTATCTCTCGTTGCCGGTGGCGCAAGGCAAAAGGCGCCACTTTCAAAATGTCTTCCTCTTCCACTTCGGTCCTGTCCGCCATCGCGGCCATGGCCCGTGCCGCCTGTTCGATGATGAGATCCGCCCGGTGGCCGGCCGCATTGGCATGAACGCACAACTCGCTGATCAGGGCCCGCAGCCGCCCGGAGACGATCACCTTGTGAAGGAGCCGCCGTGCCCGGCCGATCTGTTGTCGAAGTTTGCGGGTCTCATTTTGAAAA
The DNA here is from genome assembly GCA_014359885.1 of Desulfacinum sp. Classification (GTDB taxonomy): domain Bacteria; phylum Desulfobacterota; class Syntrophobacteria; order Syntrophobacterales; family DSM-9756; genus Desulfacinum. The sequence goes on along the minus strand of JACIYN010000042.1, from coordinate 53,105 downwards.
GCGGCGCAAAAGGCCTTCGGGTCGGCGTCAAAAGCCTCCCGGCGTTCCATGGTCAGAACCCGCGCCTCCCTGTCTTCCTCGGCTTTTACCTCCACGCACAGGCCGAAGCGATCCAGGAACTGGGGGCGAAGCTCCCCCTCCTCGGGATTCATGGTCCCCACCAGGAGGAACCGCGCTGGATGGGACAAAGAGACCCCCTCGCGCTCGATGGTGTTGACGCCGGAGGCGGCCGCCGAAAGGATGCTGTCCACCAAGTGGTCGTCCAGGAGGTTCACCTCGTCCACGTAGAGAATCCCCCGGTGGGCGGCGGCCAGCAGGCCGGGAAGAAAAACCCGCTTCCCCGAGCGAACGGTCTCTTCGAAATCGATTCCGCCGATGACCCGGTCCTCGGTGGCGTTCAAGGGGAGGTCCACCAGGGGCACGGGGCGCCGGTCCGTCGGCCGTCGGCCATGGCAAAGCCCGCAGCCGCCGCAGAAACCCGCGGCCTCTTCAGGGCTCAGGGAAAACAGGCAGCCCCGGACCACCTCAATGTCCGGAAGCAACGCGGCCAACCCCCGCACGGCCGTGGATTTGGCCGTTCCCTTCTCGCCGCGGACGAGCACCCCCTCCACGCGCGGGTTCACCGCGTTCAGGAGCAACGCGAGCTTCAGATCCTCCTGACCCACGATGGCCGGGAAGGGGTAAACGGTGCCCAAATTTCCATTAATGTTGCTTCGCATTACCGATCATGGTCTCCCTTGCGCCACCCCGCCGCGATGAAAGAACCCGCACCGGGGCACTTTCCGCCCCGTGAGCGCCTTCTCCTCTCTGTGGAAGCTTTCTCGTCTCTGTGGGAGCGCCGCAAGGCGCGATGAGCTGGTGGCCGCAACGCCGCCACGGAATGGCCAGCCATCCCTTTCGCGGCTTTCGCCGCTCCCACAGGTGCTGGTGCTCGCATAGGTCATGCTGCACTTGTTAGGTGTTGATTGGAGCTCCCCATGCTCCTGCGAGATACCCAAACACCGTGCTGCCAGTAGCGCATCATCCGGGCCCAGTTGCGGGCGTGTTTGAGCTTGCCAAAGGGCAGCAGGCTGCCGCCGGTTTCCACCATGTTCATGAGCCGTTGCAGGATGGCGATATTTGGGCCAGCGCGAGGACTATCAGTCTGCCGTTGAGCAGACCGTTCCATGATTGTTTTCATGGAAAACGATCCCAGCCGCAACAGGGCCATGATTTCCGGTGAACCACCCAGTAAAACGGCCACGGGCTGGTCGGTCTTGGGAAGAATTCGGGCGCACATTCCGGCTGCTTTCCCGCCACCGCGGACATCCAGAAAAACCATATCGGCGTCTTCAAGGCTTTGGGATACTGATCGATTGGAAACGGCCTCTTGCTCGATATCGTGGATTGCAAAAACTTTTACATCCAAACAATTCCCGTGTTGTTGGCGAAACAACTCAACGCCCGTAACCAGGGACTCCGTCAGTGAAGCATTGATGATGAATAATACAAAAGGCTTGCCCATTTCTTCCTCACCGAAGTGGTGCGTATCACCGGATCTTTCTCATGTCGTGCTTCCTGTCCCGCCCAGGATTCGGCTCATCTCCGCCTTCCAGTGTTCCACGTCCTCGGCGGTCATGATGTCCACGCCGCCGCCCTGGAACTGGCCCGTGACGGCGTCCAGGGTGTCTTCAATGGAGCCTTCCACCTCCAGGTAGGCTTCCCGCAATCGTTCCAAGAGTTCCGGGTCCGGGTGCCAGATCCCGCGACTTGCCGCTTCGAGAAGCCGTCGGCCGATCTCTTCCAAGGCCCAAGGATTGACCTGCTGAAACCACTGCCTCATCTCCTCGTCCAAGACGAACGTCTCGGTTATTTCATCGAAGATCCAGCCATCCACCTCGCCGGTGGTGGCGGCAAACCCGTAGACCCGGCCGATGCGCTTGGAAAGGTCGCCGGCCCCCTTGTAGCCGTGGGCCTTCATGCCCTCGATGTACTTGGGGTTGAGCAGTTTCGCCCGCACCACGCGGCGCATCTCGTGGGCGAAATCCGTCACCCCCACCCGGGCCGGATCCCGGGTATCGCCGTAATAGTTGCGCGGGTTTCTGCAGGAAAGGGATTTGGCGGCCGTGCTCATCCCTCCGTAATTGCTGAAGTAGCCGCAGCAGCTGAGAAAATCCCCCTCGTCGGAGATGTGCTTGTCGAAGACCACCTCCACGCGCTTGAGGCCCGCCACCAGTTCCCGGTGGGCGGCGATCCCGTAGTGGCCGTCGCCGCCGTAGGCGTAACCGTTCCAATAGAGGTACACGTCCGAGAGATCCGCTTCGGTCTTCCACGCCGAGGCATAGACGGCCAGGTTGACGCCGGCACGGTAAACGCCGGGCTGGGCGCAGAAGATCCGGAAGGAAAGCCTTCGGAACTGCTCGGGATCGGAAAGGTCTGTCTCCTGCTCGGCCGCCTGTTCCAGGATGTGCTTGCGGATGAAGTTTTCCCCGGCCGTCTCCTCCAGCAGGGCCACCCGGCAGATCGCCTGGTCCACGTATTTCACGCAATCAGGGAAACAATCCCGGGTGATGCCCGACACCCGGATGTTGACGTCGATCCGGGGCCGCCCCAGTTCTTTCGGGGAAAGGATCTGGATGCCGGCCACCTGGCCGTTGGCCTTCCATTTGGGCCGTGCGCCCATGAGATGGAGGATCTGGCCGATCTGCTCTCCGTCGGAACGCATGATGTCCGAGGCGAGCCACACCATTCCCACGGTCTCGGGCAGTCGGCCCTCGTCCCTTCGGTACCGCTCCAACAGGGCCTCGGCCAGCTGCACCCCCACGCGGTAAGCCGCACGGGTGGGAATGCGGGTGGGATCCACGTTGTAGAAGTTGCGCCCCGTGGGCAGGATGTCGTAACGACCCCGGGAAAGGTAGCCGGAGGGGCCGGCGGCCACGTGGCCGCCGGCCGTGGCGTTGAGCAGAGAGTCGATCTCCTTGGAATCGGTGAGCCGCCGGTCGATCTCGACCACCAGGTCGGCAAAGCGCAAGAAACGGTCCCGTACCCGGGAGGCGCCGGGGTTGGCGTCGGCAAGCTCTTGAAAAAGCTCCGGAGCCGATTCTCCCTTGATCAGGCGGCCGATGAGCTCCACCGCCCGGCGGTCGGCGTCGAAAAGCAGGGTCGAGTAAGGCTTGCCGCTTTTGCCGCGGGCCGCCGGGGCCTCCAGGGCCGCGTCCAGGTCCTCGCTCCAGAGATCGAAGACGAGCCTGCGGGTATTCAGTTCGTTGTTGCTGTCAAAGCGAAGGATGGTGTTGATGGTTTCGGCCCGACCGGCATCATCGGGAATCCGGCCGAAAACGTGCATGCCGATGCGGGTCTGGCTGTTTTTCACCCTGGAGATGATCTCATGGCATCGCTCCACGATTTCACCGAAGTGGGCGGGATTCCCGGCAGCCACTTCCCCGGCGATATGGGCCTTTTCCACGGCCTCATGGATCAGATGTTCCAGTTGGTGGGCCCGGGCGGGATCCAGGGTCGCGGCCCGATGGTATTCTTCCAGCAGTTCTTCCAGGTTTTCCAAACCGCCGTAGGTGTCGGCGGTGCTCAGGACCGCCTGGAGGTGATCCAGCAGCACGGCGTAGCTGCGGCGCTTGGCCACCACGCCCTCGGCCGGGTTGTCCGCGTTGTAGATATAGAGATGGGGTACCACGCCCGTGGCGATGTCCGGCCAGCAGGCGGAAGAAAGGCCCACGCCCTTGCCTGGCAGCCATTCCAGGTTGCCGTGGGTGCCCACGTGGATGATCGCGTCGGCTCCGAATACCTTGTCCATGTACAGGTAGGTGGCGATGTACTGGTGGGGCGGAGGGATGTCCGGGTCGTGGAGGATCCGGCAGACCTGGCCGTCGCAGCGGGCCCCGGCGCACCCCCGCTTGGGCTGCATCATCACGTTCACGTTGCCGAAGTTCAGGCCCGTGACGACCAGTTTTCCGTCGTGGACCATGCTGGGCGGTACGCCGTGCAACTCCCGGCCGGGGGGTTCCCCCCAGGCTTCGACGATCTGTTTCCGGGCTCCGGCGGGAAGCGCCTCGAACCACTCCAGGTAGCGTTCGTTTTCCAGCATCGCCAGGTGCCCGCCTTTGGCAATAATTTCGTCCACCGTGGTCCAGCGGAATTCGGCTATGGCCTTCCTGGAAAGGATGGCCTGCATGAGCGCTTCGCCCGATTCCGGGATCCCCTCCACCCGGTAGCCGGCTTCCTTCATGCGGCGCATGATCCGTACCACCGATTCGCCCGAATCCAGGCCCGCCGCCCCGCCGACCCCGGCTTCCAGCCCGGCGCATTCGTTCTTGTGCAACACGAAGACCACCTTGCGCTCAGCGGCCGGCTTCTCTGCCAGGCGCACCCAGCGTGCGATTCTCTCGGCAACATGTTCCACCCGCTCGCCCACCACTTCCCGCACCTCGAAGACGGCCCCCGTCTTCTCATCGCTCAGCTTGCGGCTGCAGGCCATGAGGATCGGCTCGATGTTGCCCTCGAATTCGGGCATGGCGATCCCGAAGGACACATCTCCGGTCAGCCCCTGGGGGTCCTCCTGCCACTGGGCTACGGACTTGGAATAGGAAATCACAGGCTTGAAGACGGGCACGTTGAGTTCCCGGAAGAGGGCCACGCTCTGGGCCGCCACCCCCGTTTCCGCTGTGTGGTCCTGCGGCGCACGGCCCAGGAAAAAGAACTGCAGGTTCACCAGGGCCTGGATCCGCGCGCGGCCGTCTTCCCGCCGGAAAAACCGGCGGCAGGTCTCGATGGGGCCCAGGGCTCCGGTTTCCGTGTCCGCGGTCCCGTGGGAAAAGACGGGCAGGACATCCAGGCCGCGGGCATCCAGCGCCTCCAGCAGGGCCCGTTCCAGAGAGGCGTCGGTGTTGATGAAGCTGTGCCGGGAAAAGAGCAGCCCCACCGTGCGGCCGTGGCGTGCCGGATGTTTCCTCCGGTATTCTTCCACCGAGGGGTAAACCGTGGGATCCGGTGGGTGCAGGATTCCCTGCCAGGGCATGGGCACCGGGTCCCGCACGGGAATCGCCGGATCCACCTGGTGGGCCAGAAATTCCAACAGCCGCCGGTAATTCTCCTTCCCGCCCTCGGCAAGGTAGGTGTAAGCCTTGGCGCAGATGGCAAGATCCACGGTGGCGTTGCGGCCCCAATCGGCGGGATCGAAGGAGGTGGTCACCAGCACCTTGTCGGGGCCCAGCTCTTCCAGGCGGCCGTCCACCTCCTGCCAGAACCCGTCCGTGGTTCGGTAGAAGAAGACCAGGTGGGCCCGGCGGGCGGCGGCCCAAAAGGCTTCCAGGCCTGACGGGTCTTCGGCCATCTCTTTTTGGGAAAAGACGGAAAGTTCCACGTGGGGGCTTTGGGCGGCGGCCTCCAGGAGAGCTGGCACGTACGAGCCCCACATGATGGAGGCGATCCGGACGACGGCTTCGCGCTTCATGGCTTCCTCCGGCAATGGGCGGGCGTTTCCACGGGATCGCGCCGATCCCGGCGGCTGCACCGGATCACGTGAACGTGCAGGCAGCCGTTTTCGCGGGCCACCTTGGCTTCCACCCCGTACACTTTCCGGATGTTTTCCGCCGTGATGGTTTCCTCCGGGCTTCCCCGGGCCGCCACGCCCCCCCGGTGCAGGACCAGGATCCGGTGGGAAAACCGGGCGGCCAGGTTCAGATCGTGAAGCGCCATGAGAACGCCCACCTTCTCTTGTTGAGCTTGTTTTCGGACGGTTTCCAGGATTTCCAGCTGATGGCGCAGATCCAGCCCCGCCGTGGGCTCATCCAACACAAGATAGGGCGTTTCCTGGACCAGGGCCCTGGCCAGCAGGACCTTCTGGCGCTGCCCACCGCTCAACCGGTCCATGTCCCGATGGGCCAGGGAACCCAAATCCAGCGCCTCCAGTACCTGGTGGACCTTTTCCATATCCCGGCGGGACGGACGCCAGGAAAAGTACGGCCGGCGCCCGGAAAGGACCGTTTCGAACACGCTCACCGGAAACCGGAAAAGAAGGGCCTGGGGAAGATAGGCGAGCCGACGGGCCAGTTGCCGCCGGGAGAGGCTCCAGGGGTCGGCGCCGTCGATGAGAATAGATCCCCGCCGGGGGCGGTGGACCCCGGCGATGCATCGCAGCAGGGTGCTTTTCCCCGCTCCGTTGGGGCCGACGACACACACCACGCGGCCTTCCGGCACCTGGACGTCCACGGACTGGAGCACCCGGATGTCTTTGTAAGCGAAGGCAATGTCCCGCGCCTGCAGCATCACCAATACTCTTTCGTTCGTTTCAGCAGCAGAAAGCCGAAAAAGGGAACACCGATAAAGGACGTGACGATGCCGATGGGAATGACTTGGGGCGCCCACAGTGTTCGCGCCGCCACGTCGGCCGCCACCAGGAGGGCGGCCCCCACCAGGGCGGATCCGGGCAGGAGGAACCGGTGATCGGAGCCGATGATCATCCGGGTGATGTGTGGGGCCACCAGTCCCACGAACCCGATGACACCGGTAAAGCAGATGGATCCCGCGGTGATGAGCGATGCCGCGGCCACCGCCGTCATGCGCAACCGCTCGGGTTCCACGCCCAGGGCTTTGGCTGCTTCGTCTCCCTGGGCCAGGATGTTGAAATCCCAGGCCCAGTGGAGCAGGAACGGAAAGGGTGAAAGAATCATGGCCGCGGCCAGGGCCGCTTCCGTCCAACCGGCTCGCGACAGGCTGCCGAAAAACCAAAAGACGATCTCGTGCACCTGCTGCATGGTCCCCATGGATTGAAAGAGCGAAGTGAACGAGGAGAACAAGAACATCATGGCGATACCGGTGAGGATCATGGTTTCCGATGAGGCGCTTTTCAGCCGGGCCACTGCGATCATGGCGGAGGCGGCGAGAAGGGAGGAGGCAAAGGCGCCGCCGGCCACCGCCCACATGGAATGGCCCGCACCGGCGAACAGGATCACGGTCACGGCCCCGAAACCCGCCGCCGAACCCACACCGAGCGTGTACGGTGAGGCTAGCGGATTTCGCAACACCACCTGGAAGACGGACCCGGCCAGCCCCAGGCCGAAGCCCACCAGAGCAGCCATCAGGATCCGCGGCAGGCGCAGCTGCCATACGATGTCGTGGGTACGGCCGGTGTCCAGGACCAGGGCCCGGAGTACCTGGGGCGGGGACATCCCGGAGGCGCCCACGCACAAGCCCGCGATCGACGCCCCCAGGAGCACGAGGGCCGCCGCGACGACAAAGGAGATCCTCCGTTTCTCCCGCCGCTCCATGAAAAGGCGGGCGGGCGCGGGCCGTTCGGCCGGCGAACGGACCGGGCGGGGATGGACGGCCGCCGCCTTGTCGCTCATTTGTAGATCTCCTCCACGGGATCGGAGACATAGACCCCCCGGTAGGGGATTCCCTGAAACATTTCCAGATACTCGCGGTGCCAGGCTTCCGGATCCAGGTCGGCAAACAAAGCCGGATGAAACCAGCGCACCAGGTGGGCCAGGCCGATGACGGCCCTCGGGCCGGTCCAGATGCTGCTGTCGATCACGTGAACCCGGCCGGTTTTCACCGCCCGGATGTGGTTCCAGCCGCGCCGGCCCATGATGGCGTCCCGACGCCGGTTGAAGGGTTCGGCGCCGGGAAGGGCGTACCCGCCCCCCCAGGCCGCCGCCTTGACGATTACCTCCGGGTCCTGGGTGACCACCCATTCAGGTGTGACCCTCGGGTAAGGGATGGAAAGTCCGGCGGCGATGTTCCTTCCGCCGGCCAGGGCGCACATTTCGTGGCCCCCCGAACCCGGCCCCACGGTATGGTAGTCCGTATAGCTTTCCACGTAGACCGGCGGCCGGGATGGAGCTCGGGCAAGCCGCCGGCGCAGGAAGTCCAGGTGTTCCCGGTGCCAGCGGCAAAAGCGTCCGGCCTCTTCGTCCCGACCCAGAAGTCGGCCCAAAAGGGTCACTTCCCGCTCCAGGGCGTCGATCTTGTACAGGTCCAGCCGGAGCACCGGGATGCCGAACACCGCCGCCTTCTTTTCCAGTTCCGGGCCCGGGTTGCGCCCGTAGGCGATCACCAGATCGGGCTGCAGCGCGGCGATGGCCTCCACATCCGCTTCCCGCCAGCTTCCGACCTTGGGCCGCAGGGCCAGCTGGCCCCAAAAGTTTCGTTCCCGAACGATTTCGGCGTACACCCCCACCACGAGATCCCGGGCCTGAAGGGTTCGAAGCACCTCCAGGCAGTCCGAATTGAGGGCCACCACCCGTTGAACGGGCAGGGCGACGGTCACCTGCCGGCCCAGGGAATCCCGGACGGCAATGCTTTGGGCCGCCGCCGTCGCGTTCAACCGGAGCAGCAGGCACACGGCGACCGCCAGGATGGGGACGCTGCACCGCCTCTTTTCCGCACGTCCCGTCCCCATATCAGTACCGCAGAGTAAGTTCCACAAAGAAGGTTCGGCCGTCGGTCTTGTAATACTCGTAGTATTCCTCGTCGAAGAGGTTATCCACGGCGAGCGAGACCTCCATCCATTTCAGGGGGCTCACAGAAATCTTGGCGTCCGCCGTGAAGGCCGGCTCGTAAGTGCCATAAACCCCTTCTTCCGTGTCGCGGTTGTCGGAGTCGTTGTAGATCTTGCTAAAATAACGACCCACGACACTGGCCTTGACCCACTTGTACCGGGTATCGATCCCCATGTTCCACGTGTGCTTGGGGATTCCCGGCACCTGCTTGCCCTCGCTTTCGGGCTCGTTGGGGTTGTCAATGATTTCGGCGTCGGTGTAAGTGTAATTGCCCCAGAGGGTCAGCCAATCGGTCAGCCGGTGGGACGCCTCCAGTTCCAGCCCGTAGGTCCGGGCCTTTCCGGCGTTGGAACGGATCTTGGTGGACCCTTCGGTCCGATAGTAGATGAGATCGTCGATGTCATTGCGATAGCCCGTCAGGGACAGACGAGTTCTCTTGCCGAAGAAGTACTGTTCAACGCCCAATTCATAGGCCCACATGGTTTCGGGCTTGAGGTCGGGATTGCTCCGGTAGGTGGTGGAATAGGATTGCCACGTCCGGTAGAGTTCGTAGAGGGTGGGCGGTCGAAAGGCATGGCCCACGGAGGCGCGCAGGGTGGTTCCGGAGCGAGGCTTCCACACGGCCGCCAGCTTGGGGCTCAGCTCCGATTCCGTGTTGCTTTCGTACTCGATTTCAGCCCCCGGTTCACCTGAGGCCCCGTCGTACACCTTCCAGGAATCGTAGCGCAAGCCCAGATAGAGGATCAGGGGATCGCGGATCCGCCATTCGTCCTGGGCGAAGGCCGCCCAGGTCCTGGAGTTTCCTCCGGAATAGAAAGTACTCGGGCCCTTTCCGGAATAGCTCCGGTAGAAGGGGACGTCGTATTCGTTGGTGTCGGCCTCGTCCATACGGTAAGACACCCCCAGGGTCAACAAGTGGGAGGTCCCCAAGGGAACATCTCCGCGCAATTCCCCGAACCAGGACTCACTTTCGGTGACCTTAAGGGAGCCGGGAGAATCGTCGTAGTCCGCCGATCCGCTTCCGGATTCCAGGGTGTAGCGGTCGTCGACCTGCACGGTACCCACCTGGGCGTTGAGGTCAACCGGGCCCAACTGCTGCTTCGCCGCCAGGGTATAAGTGTCGTGGTCGTTTCGGCTGATGCCGGTGTAGCTGATGAAGTCGTTGGGCTGAAAGCGGGCCCGCTGATCGGGCCCTGCAATGGCATAGCCCTCGAAAGTGTCCATGTAGGTGTGGGGCCGGCCGTAGTCGTATTCGTATCTCCCCGATGCGGCCGTGAAGCGGACATTGCCCGTGTCCGAATAATCGAAACTGATCTTGCCGTTGATGGAGCGGCGCTGCGCCCCATTGTCCCCCTTGTCCCCCACCACCCAGTAGGTGGGCTCCCCGTACTTGTCGTTCATGGGGTAGCCGCCCGATACATCCCCCGTCCCGTCGGTGATGGTCCGGTAGACCGGTGTGGTAGGATAACCGTTCGTGCTTTCCTCCTCGTATCCCAGCCGGATGCTCAGTCGGTCCCAGAACCGATTTCCGGCGGAGATGCGATACCGATAGGCATCGTGGGTGCCGAAGCCGGCTCCGGCCTCGAGCTCCAATTTCTGCGGCGTTCTGGTGATGATGTTGATGACCCCGCCCATGGCGTTTCCGCCGTAGAGAGCGGAAGCCGGGCCGCGGATCACCTCGATCCGCTCGATGCTCTCCACCGGCAGCGCCCCCCATTCCACGCCGCCCGTGTAGGCGTCGTTCAGGGGCTGGCCGTCGATGAGGACCAGGGTGTATTCGTCTCCGGCAAAGCCTCGCAGGCGCACGGATGCGGTGGCGTCCATCAAACCCTTGGACCGCTTGACATAGATCCCGGACAAGGCGTTGAGGGCGTCGTCGGCGGTCCTCATGTTCTTGTTTTCCATCTCCTCGCGGGTGATGACCGTGACGCTTCCCGGTGCTTCTTCGGTCGCTTTTACCGTCTTGGTGGCCGTGACCACGATCTCTTCCAGTCGAACAGCGGCCTCCGAAGGCCCCCTTGCCGGATCTTCGGGGAGCGCCGACTGCACGTGCCCGCATACGGTCATGAATACACCGGCAAAGATCGCCAACCATCGCTGCATTCCCTGTCCCCCATGGAATGTGGTCCACGCTCGCGGGCGAAAAACATCGCCCCCTTTCCACAAATCGCCCGCCCGCGACAAAAAAAAGCCGCGTCGGCGTTTCCTCTCCAGAAGAGAAACAGCCTTCGCGGCCTGAATTTCCTTGATTAATCAAATTGCGCCGACCATCCACCGGTGCCGGCATGGGACGTTCCGCCATGGATTGCGGAACGTATCGGGGGGCATCGTACCGCCCCATTGCGGGATCTTTTGCCCCAGAACGCTCAAGATGTCAAGGAGTAAACAGATTGTCCTCCCCCGGGCCGGGAGATGATCCCTGCGTTCATGGAGCTCGTCACCCGTGTCGACGGAAGGCCCCTATCTGCGGGAAATCCCGGATACCCTTTCCGTGTTCTTTACATGTAACGCGAGGTCGCCCCGCTTCCGGCGGCTGCGGATTGCCGTCGAGAAGGACCTGGAAGTCGATGTTGTCCTGAAAAAACCGGGTCCGGATGCGGCGGGTGTCCAGTTCCGCCCGGCATGGTTCTCCCGCTTCGGCGAACGTTTCCTCCCACTGCCCGTGGCCTTCGGGAGGCACCCAGATGCCGGCGTTGACGGGGCTGCAGGCGGCCACGGCCACGCCTTCCAGGGTTCGGGCCCCGCCCAGCCGTCGATCCCTGGGGGTGAGATTGTCGTGGCACGTTACAATGAGATCGCAGCCTTGCTTGGCGGCGCAAAGGGCCGGTTCGGGATGTTCCAGGGCGTCGAAGGGCAGCCCGTGCAGGCGAAGCGGTCCGAAATCCATGCGGGGAATGGCGTCCCCTCCATGGACACCCGTCCGGATGTGCCGGGAGACGAATCCGCCGGCCCCGCTGAGGAAGCCGTAAACGGAAAGGTCCGGATCCTTCTTCCAGCAAGTTACCAGGGCGGCCTGTTTCCATCCCAGCACGGGGGCGATTCGGTCGGCCTCGACGCGGGAAAGAGGAGGGGAGGAAAGGATGAAGATGTGGGGGCCTTGGCAGGGGGCGTTCACAATGGATCGCCGCAACGCCTCCCCGGGGCTTTCGTGGCGGGCCGGAACGACGCAGCTGACGTGGAGACTTCCCGGCTGGGGAAGAAAAAGAAATGCGGTGAGATCCCGAATGGGCCGCAAATTGAGATAACAGTCGTGGTAGTACCGGGGTTGTCGCCGGGACATGGCGCGTCGGCGCAGGGTTGAATCCAACCGGCCCCGAACGTCGAGCGGAACGTCCACAAGAAAGATCCGGGAAGTGGCATGGCTGCCCTCAAACAAGAGGTTTCCGGCGGGATCGCAGAAACACGATACCGCCGCGCGGCAATCCATCTTTCTGTCCCGTCCCGTTCGGTTGCAGGCCGCCAAACGGATTCCGTTCTCCAGGGCTCGGACCCGCCACAGTTTCCGGGGATCCAGGCCGGAAGGCGGCCAGTTGGCCGGCACCAGCAACAGGTCGGCGCCCCGCAGGGCGGTCACGCGTGGCATCAACGCATGGTAGGAATCGGAGCAAATCAAGACGCCCACCCGGCCCCAGGGGGTCTCGAAGGTGTTGTTCCGCCCGGGGTTTCCAGGGCAAGCCCACCCGCTCTCCGCATTGATCTTGTCGTAACGGCACACGATCTCCCCGGATGGGTCCGCCACCACGGCACTGTTGGTGAAGACGCCGGTTGCGGGATCTTTCAGGGCCAGGCCGACACACACGTAACTGCCCGATTGACGGGCCAGATCCCGAACGGCGGCGAGGGTGGGGCCGTCTTCGGTTTCCACCAGGGGGGCGATGGCCGCACGGCTGTCGAAGGAATAGCCGGAAAGGGACAGTTCCGGAGCGACGATCAGCCGGGCGCCCTGTTGGGTGCTTCGCCGTATCAGGGTCAACAGGGCCGCCCGATTTCGATCCGCCTGCCCATGGCGGATGTCCAGATGAATCAGGGCCAGTTTCAATGTCTTCATGGGACTTGGACCCTTCCCGGGTGGCTGAGGCTTTGCCGTGTTTCGGTATCAGGGATGGCTTCCAGGGCTTGGCCCATATGTTGCGCAAAAATGTCCAGGATGGACGGCCGGGATCCCAGGGCTTCCGTTTCCAGTGCCACCCGAACCCCGCGGGCCTCCAGGACCGTCTTCCAGGAATCCTCCGAACCGGCCAGATCCTCGCGGAAGTGAACACCGGCCACCAGCAGGAAGGGGACCAACCGCGCCCGGCGAAAGCCCGACTCCACGATTCGGCCTACGAGGGCCTCCCGATCCGGCCACCCCCCTTCGATCACTCCCACAAAAGCCCTGGGACCGTACATCTCCCGGAGGCGGAAGCCGAAAGCGGGATAGGCGGACCATGAGCAGTGATCCGTTCCATGCCCCACCAGGACCACGGCTTCCGACTCATCCAGGGCGAAAACCGGTGCCAAGGCTTCGGCCACCGCTCGGTGGTCTTCGGGGCGGCAAAGGAGCGAATGCCCCATACTGACGCGGCAGGCGGGGTGTTGGACTTCCTGGACCAGGCGGTGGAATTCGTGGCCGCAGATCATGTGAAAGGACTGGACCACCGCCCACCGGTGGCCCTGGTCGGCCAATCGACGCACCGCCTCGCCCGGCGAAGGAAGATCGGCCCCTTGGAGTCGGGCCCGAACGAAGCGCGAGGTAAAAGCCCACTGGATGGGATGACCGGCAAAGCGGCGCTTCAAGTGGACGTGGACCGTTTCGTACACTGCGCGGGATCTACTCGTGGTGCCGAATGCGGCGACAATGATGGGAGTCTTCATGGCAGGGACCCTCTTTCCTCCGGACCATTCGGGCGCTCACGGCCCATCCGATAAAGCGTTCGATACAAGTGACAGACAAGAAACGGATCGCCGTTGCGGTTGTAGTGCAACCGGCTGGGGCATTCCCCCGGACAGACGGCATGGATTTCACACGCGGCGCAGACCTCCGGCCGAGGCCGACATGTTGCCAAACCGGACAGGGCCTGCCCTTGCGGCGCCCAAACCGTGCCCGCGGCGAAGCGGGGATCGTAAAGGGTCTGGGTGCAGGGAAAGAGCCGCCCGTCGGGTGTCACCGCCAGGCTTCGGCCCAGGGCGGCGTGGCAAAAGGCCCACCGGTTTCCCGGTCGATGACCGGAGGCAAAAAGCAGGTCCCATTCGCGCCACCGAATGGGGACGCTGCGGTGGGCGTTGACGGCCTCCAGGGTCGCGCCCATGCGCCGCAGGGCCTTCTCCAGCGTCCAACGGTCGACCGAATCCGCTCCTTTGCCGTCCTGAGCCCGACCTTTGCGGACCAGCAAATCCAGGCCGATTCCGCGCGCCATGGAAAAGCCGGACAGGACCAGGACCAGTTTGTCCAGTTGGCCCGCGTTGATTCGGCTGACCACCGTGGTCACGCCAAAGGGGATCCGAGCCGTCTCCAGCGACTGCAGGCCCCTCAAGGTCTCGGCCGCCAGGCCTCGCGCGGCCTGGTGGACGGCCGGCGGCCCGTCCAGGCTTACCCCTACTTGAAGGTTGTAGCGCTTGATGATCTCGATCATCTGCGGAGTCAGACCCGTGCCGTTGGTCTGAAGGCCGATACGGAGGCACCGTCCGGTGGAGCGCCCCAGATCGGCCGAAACTTCCACGAGTTCCGGTACCAGGGTCGGCTCGCCCCCGGTGAGCTGAAGGTGAAAGGGTGAGCCGCCCGAGACCGCCAGACCGACGGCTCGCCGGATCACCTCCGGGGGCATGTCTTCCCGAGCCAAAGCATCTCCATGGTAGCAATACCGGCAACGCAGGTTGCAGCGCGTGGTCAAAGCCAGGATGAGGTACCGGATATTCATCTGATGTCTCGCCATTGCCCAATCTTCAAAACTCGACCCCCTTCTGGGCCTTGATGCCGCATTGATAGGGGTGTCTAACGGCACGCATCTCGGTCACCAGGTCGGCGGCGTCCAGCAGAGCCTGCGGCGCGCCCCGGCCGGTGATCACCACATGCACGCCATTGACTCGGTTGGCCAGAAAGGCCAGCACCGGTTCGAGGTCCAGCATGCGGTAAGTCAACAGATAGGTGAACTCGTCCAGCACCACCACGTCGTAGCGGTGGCTGTTCACGGCTTTCCGGGCGAACGCCCAGGCGGCGCGGGCCGCGGCAATGTCCTTTTCCAGGTTTTCCGACTTCCAGGTGAACCCCTTGCCCATGACGTGAAAATCGATGAGGTCCTCAAAACGCTTGACCGCTTCCAGTTCCCCATATTTCCAGCTGCCCTTGATGAACTGAATAAAACAGACCCTAAGGCCGTGCCCTGCGGCCCGCAGGGCCATTCCCAGGGCCGCGGTGGTCTTGCCCTTGCCGTCGCCGGTGTTGACGATCAACAGCCCTTTTTTTGTTTTGGGTTCGTTCAATTTGGTTTTGCTCCTTTTGTTCCCATGTCGGGCTTCGCCGCGCTCCAGGGTATCTGCGATCAACGGTGGCCGGCCTTTGATCACCGGTCACCGATCTTCCACTCCATCTTCCACTTTTCCACATCCCGCGCCGTCAGCACGTCCACCTTACCGCCCTGGAACTCCTCCTGTACTTCGCCCATGGTCTCTTCCATGTCGCCTTCGATCTCCAGGGCGGCCGATTGCACCGCCGCCAGCAGGTCGGCGTCCGCATCCCACAGCTCGCGCGAGGCGGCCTCCAGCAGGCGTCGGGTGATTTCCTCCAGGGCATGGGGATTTTCTTTGCGCAGCCACGCACGGTTCTCCTCGTCCAGGATGTAGGTGCGCACAACGGCGTCGAAGAGCCCTTTGGGCACCTGGCCGCTGGTAGCACTCCATTTGAACAGGGTGTTGACCCGGCTCGACGCGGCCTGGGCGCCCTGGTGGCCGTGGCGGCGCATATGTTTAATCCAGGCCGGGTTGAGCAGTTTGGCCCGGGCGCTGGCCTGGATGGCCTCGGCCAGGTCGCCGATTTCCGCTCCAGGCGATGGGGAGCTGTCCGCCCAGTAGAGTTTGGGCTGTCGGCCGCCCACCGCCGCGGCGGCCGCAGCCATCCCTCCCTGGCTGACGGCATAGCAGCCGCAATCCAGGACATCGTACTCGGCCGAGGCCTGCTTCATGAAAGTGACCTCCACCCGGGCCAGTTGATCCGCCAGGCTCTGCTGGGCCTTCAGGCCGTAGCGCACGGCCTGATGGCCGGCGTCCGCCGTGTAGGCATGACCGCCCCAGTTGATGTAGACTTCGGCCAGATCCTTTCGATCCTGCCAGGCCGAGGCGTCCAGGGCCAGGCCGACCCCCAGGCCGTAGGTGCCCGGCGCGGAAGAGAAGACCCGCAGCGTGGCCATGCGCCGGATCCGGGCCTCGGAGAGGGTCTCCCGGGTCTCCCGCCGCAGCCGGGCCATCTCTTCCCGGGCGTGTTTAAGGATATGATTGCACTCTTCCGGTTCATCCAGGCCGCTGAGCAGCACCACGGCGCGGTCCATCAGTTCGCAGAAGTTGGGCACCAGGTCGCGCATGATGGAGGAGGTTTGTATGACGACGTCCACCCTGGGGCGCGCTTGGCGCGAGCCGTCCGGCAGCGTCAGGGTTAGCTCGGCCAAGTCCATGGCCTGGACGTCGCGCACCCGGCCCTGGCCGTCCCACACCGGCCGGGCGCCCATGAGGGCCAGGATCTGGCACAGCAGCTCGCCGTCGGACTTGAAGGCGTCGGAACTCCAGATGCTGATTCCCACGCTTTCGGGAAAGCGTTTCTCCTCCCCCCAATACTTGAGCAGCAGCTGGTCGGCCATCCTGCGTCCGATCTTCCAAGCGGTGCGGGTGGGAAGGGTGGTTACATCGGTGGCGTAAAAATTGCGCCCTGTGGGCAACACCTCAAGGTTGCCCCGGCTGAGCGCGCCGCTCAGACCGGGAGAGATAAACCCGCCGTCCAGCCCCTGGAGCAGCCGGTCGATTTCTCCGGCGCAGTGGGCCAGGCGTTCGCCGACAGCTTTACAATAAGGAACCAATGATCTTCGGTGCTCCTTTGGGACGTTGGATGTGTCGCCCCGGAGGATTCCTTCGATCAGAGCCGCCGCCCCTTCGTAAGCATCGGCCGCGGTGTTTCCGAACCAGGTGCAGAGGGTCGCAAGGTCGGGCAGGTCGGGCGGCGGCGTTCGTAAGATGGTCGCCAGAATCTTGGCCGTGGCCGCGGTGTCCGGCGCCGTGCCCAGGAGATGCAGCCCCTCGGGCATCAAGCTTTGCCTGATTTTCTGAAGGCGGCGGCGGGCCAACCCCACCGCTTCAGACAAAGAGCTGTTGTCCGGCGCTTTTTCCACCAGACCGCATCGCACCAGAAAGGGAGCCATTTCCTCGCCGATGGCGGCCAGACGCGCGCTTTCGCCCATGGATTCGGCCTTGTAGTACTGGTCCAGCAACGCTTCCAGCTGTTGGGCCACATCGTCCAGGGGTGCGGGACGGTATACCGGGCTCAGATGATCCACCAGCACCGCCTGGCCCCGGCGCTTGGCGGTCATACCTTCACCGGTGGCATCCAAAACAAAGACGTATAAGTTGGGCAGGTCGCCGATGGAGATTTCGGGAAAGCAGGCATCCGACAGCCCGATCTGCTTGCCGGGCAAATATTCCAGGGCCCCTTCAGTGCCGAAATGCACCACGGCGTCCGAATGGTCTTGGATATACTTGTAGGTGGCCAGCCAATGGTGGGGCGGGGCCAGGGCCGGATCGTGCAGAATGCGGCACACCTCACCGTTGCATTTGGCGCCGTAACAGCCGCGCTTCGGTTGTGCCATGATGCGGATGTTGCCGTACTGAAGGCCTGTGATGACCAGCACATCCCTGCCGTTGTCGCGGTAAGCCATTCCCTTGCCCGGAAAGGGACCCCAATCGTTCAGAACCTTGGTCCGGGCCGATTCCGGAAGGGATTCGAACCAGGGGAGGTACTCGGCCTCGTCCATCAGGTACAGGGCGCCGCCCTTGCGGACGATCTCATCCACCGTGGTCCAGCGGAATTCCGAGACGGCCTTGCGGCACATGATGGCATCGAGGATGTCGCTGCCCCTCTGGGGCGCCGTGCCCACATCGTAGCCGGCCTTTTTCATCTGTCGCAGCACCCGGGCCAGGCTTTCGAAGGTGTCCAGGCCCGCGGCCAGGCCCACGGTGGCTTCCATTCCCTTGCACGGGTTGTTGTGCAGCACGAAGGTGATGCGTTTGTCACGGTTGGCTGTCCGGCCCAGAGTCACCCATCGTTTGACCCTTCGACAAAGGGTGTCGATACGCTCACTCACCGGCAGAAAGGGACGGTACCCAATGCCCGCCGGCTGTAGCGGGTCCTGGCGGCTTCCGGCCACCGGAATCGGCGTGATCACCCCGTTGGTCTCCGGCTGGGCCAGGGAGTAGACGGCGGTCACGGCCGGTAAACCTTGGGGATCGGCCCGCCACTGGTCAGGGCTTTGGCTGTGGGCGCGCAGCAATTGGATGATGGGTACATCCAGGCCTTCCAGCAGATGCAGCCGGTCGGCATTCTTGACCAGCCGCCCGGCCATCCAATTGAGTATCACATCCACACCCGCCGCTTTGAATAAATCCAGCCACGGCGGTTCCCGGTGGCCGTCAGACCCTTCCACGCCGTCGAAAAAGACGCCCACGGGCATCATGCCGTGGTTCTCCAAAGCGGTGATCACCGCATCCACATCGGCGGTATTCTCCTCCACGAACTGGGTGTAATGAAAAAGGATGCCGATGAGAGCCGTGTGCCCGTAGCGGTCTTTCGAGGACGTCCACGCCGCATAATCGGCCCATGTGGAAAACACATGAGGTGCTGCTCGGGGATGATAGATGCCCGTGGTTTCAACCTCCTCAGGAGGAGCGAAGGCACACCGCCCGCCAGCCTGATGGACAAGGTACAAGATGCCGTTTACGAAATTGTTGCAGGATGCCCTGCTCACATACTCTTTAAATCGGACGACCGTTTCCGGGGCAAAGGTGGTGAAATCGGAAGGCATTTCGGCCGCCAATCCCAGCCGATGGGCTATCCGCCGGCCCTGGGTGAGGACCCGCTCGCAACCCGGCAACCCTGCCTCCGCCTCAACGATGAGAAGATCCAACCCCTGCGCCTCGGCCCCTTCCAGCGCCCCGGAGGCCGCGGATTGATGCGCAAACCGAAGCTCCACACCATTTTCCGCCAGTCTTCCGGCGGCACGCTCCCAGGTGCGATGGTGAAACATCGAACCGTGTAGATATAAGGCTCGCATGAGTATCCCTTATAAAGTAGAATTTGCCGAGCATTAGTATCGTGCTTGTAGTGTAGATAGATGAATTAAAATTTATAATTGTATGAAATAAAAAAGGAACGGCCCGGTTTTGGGTATCCCCTTTTTTCATAATAATTTTTATCGAGGACGTTATCGACCTTAAGAAGAAGGCGATGGTGTTTGAAGAAAGTAACACCAAGGCTTAGATCTACCACCGTGAAAGGTGGATATTCAATTTCCGGGTATCCCGCCGTGACCCAATCGGTATCCTTCATCTTGCCTTGGTGACGGACATGTAGTTTTCCGGCCAACCGGCCGTCATCATATTGAATTCCCCAGTTGATGGTGTATTGAGCAACATTGTGGATGTCCGTCATGGTTCCGTCCGACTGTTCTTCTTCGGCCTTGAAAATATGAGTTGAGTTGACGAATAGTTGAAGGGGTCGGTTCCATCTGAGTAGTGTACCCGCATCCAAAGTGACCACCGTCTCCAGGCCTTGGATTTGCGCCCCGAGACCGTTCTCGTAGGTCTTGTAATTTCCCGTTTGTACGTCAACAATTTTATCTTCCACGTCGGTGTGAAAATAAGTGATGTCTGCGGACAAGCCCCAGTCGGGCCGCTCCAACCCCACACCCGCGTCGAAGGTCAGCGAGGTTTCCGGATCCAGGTCGGCGTTGCCTTCGGTAATCATGGTGACACCTTGGACCAGTGTTTCGGAATAACCGGCCAGTTGGAAAGCCGTGGGGGGCACAAAGGCCTGGCCCACAGTGGCGTGCAATCGAATGCCTCGATCGAACAGGTAATTCATCCCCCCGCGTAGACTCAAGGTCGAGAAGCTTTCTGAATTGGGTGTGAAATCCGTCTTGTAGGGTGTTTTGATGGTTTCCACATCGAAATGGTCGTAGCGCCCGCCAGCTGTAATGGTCAGACGCTCCTCCATGAGCCTCCAGATGCTTTCCAGATAGGCGGCACGGTTTTTTCGTTCTTCGTCAGGCGACGATGGGGCCTTGCGTGTCCCATCTTCACTGTAGCTGCGGCTTTCTTTTTCGATAATTTGGTAGTCCGCGCCAACGATGAAGCTGTGCCGACGCCAAAAGATCTCGTCTTTGACTTGAAATCCGGACCAGGTGATTTCCGAGTCGTAACTGTGATAGGCGGGCACTATTCCTGTTTTGTCGTAGCGCTTGTAATATTCAGCTTTTTCATCAGTGTAATATCCGGTAAGAGATATTCTATTGCATTTTCCCAGATCACCGGTAATAGTGAAATCCGTTCCATAGTTGTCGATGTCCTTATTTTGCGGCCTCGCATCACCGTAGGCCATATCGCCCGGCGTTTCGATGTCGCGCCCCTGATAAAGGTCTCCATTCACGTCGATCCGCCACCGGTCGCCCAGATCGGCTCCGAGGCGGAGTCCACCGCTGCGCGTCTCAAAGCTGGTGTTGGATCGCTTCTTCCCGTTGCCCATAGTGATGTCATCCTGCTGGTCGTATCGCCGCGCGTGAATATCAAAATCGAAGCGCGATCCAAGGCCGCCCCCAAGGGATGCCCTTTGAAAATTCGTCTCAAAAGAGCCGATTCCCACTTGAGCCTTTCCGGTCAGTTCATCCGTATTTTTCTCAGTTATGATATTGATCACTCCACCCATCGCCTCAGCCCCATATAACGAGGAGGCCGGTCCCTTGAGAACCTCGATGCGTTCAATGTTATCCGCTAAAACGGTCGCTAGGTTGGTGGCGCCCACGGGCCGGCCATTCTTAAGGACCAGAGAGTGTTTGGTAATGCCGGAAAATTCCGGCCTGAATCCCCGGATGCCGATACCCGCCAAAGCACCGGGGTACTCAATAACGCCGATCGAGGCGTTTTTCTTCAGCTGTTCAGTGATGGTTTCCCCGACGGTTAGTTCAATGTCTTCTTTATGGATCACCTCCATTTTGGTTGGAATTTTATATGGGTTTTCTTCGCTGCGGGTGGCTGTGACCACAATTTCTTCCAAGGTTTGTTTGTTTTGGGGTTTCTCCTCTCCGAAAGCCCATGGAGTTGTGTAAAATGGGATAAGAAGTGCGGCTAACATGAAGATGTTTTTCAGTGAGAGTGATCGCATCACAGTCCTCCCGATTCAATGCATGGCAATTCATGCCCATATGGAGCCTAGGCGGGATGATCACTTACCCGTGACATCGAATTAAGCATCAGAAGGTGTATGAGACGCCCAGGCGGTAGTTACGTTCCGGCATGAGGTACCCGCGCACCCATTCCACCCTGTCGTTGAAAAGGTTCAGGACGCTGCCGCGCACCTCCCAGTTCTTTGCGAACCGGTAGCGCAAGGTCAGATCCCAGAAATCGAAGCTTGCCTTGTCCTCTTCCGTGTAGGGGTAGTTGTCGTAGTTGGTGATTCTTTGCGGGCCCACCAGGACATGGCTCAATTGGGCGCTGAAGCCTTTATGGACCAGGTCCAGACCGCTCTTCACCTCGTAATCGGATACGTAGAGCAGATCCTCATGGGTCTCTTTGTCCTTCTTGGTGGTGTTGAACGTGACGTTGGACCACAGCGACAGGTCCCAGGTCCAATCGAAGGTCCGTCCGATCCACCACTCCAGCCCCAGGTCGAAACCCGCCATCTCCGCATCGCCGCTGTTCTTCCAGGTAACGGCCGGCTGGCCGTCGACGGTGGTGGAGGTCTGCACGATCTTGTCCTTGTAATCCGTGTGGAAGTATCCCGCCCTGAGGGTGAGAAAAGAATGGAAGATATCGAAACCGATATCGTAGGTCAGGCTGGTTTCCGGATCCAGATCCGGGTTCCCCACGTAGGTGATGCCGCTGTGGGTGTAGTGGGCCGAAAGCTGGTCGGCGGACGGAGACTTGAACCCTTCCCCCACGTTGGCCCGGATGCGCAGCCGTTCGTCGAAGAATTTGATGCCCACTCCCACCTTGGGAGAGACGTGATCGTAGGTTTCGCTCTTTTCTTGAAACGCAATGAAGGTACCGGTTTCGGGTCTTTGGGTGGTCACGTCGAAGCGGTCATAGCGCACCGCGCCGACGATGTTGATGCGGTTGTCCCACAGGTCCAGGGCGTCCTGCAGAAAGAAGGCCCGGGATTGGTATTCCATGTTGGGCGTGTAGGGCGCGGCGGGTCGGCCCCCCGATACGGCCTCGGATTCCTTTTCCAGTTCCTCCAGGTTGAATCCGAACACCAGAGTATTCCAGGGCCGCATGTTCCAGGTGAACTGCTGATCGGTGCCCCAGGTGGTATCGGTGTACTTGGTCTGCGAATCCTCGGGATCCGGATAGCCCCAGTTCCAGTGATTGCGATCCCACAAGTAATAGCCCAGAGCCCGCCAATGCAGGGCACCGTCGAAGTAGTCTCCGTTGTATTCCAGGTCCGCGTACCCGTGGCTCTTGTCGTAATTCATGCGGGCATTTTCGTCGTAGGCGCCGTAGGTGAGGTAATTTTCCCACTGGGGATAGGCCCCTGTCAGGTCGGCATAGTTGCCGCCCAGGCGCAGCTCGTGATTGGGTGTGAAGGCGTAGGTCAGGTTGCCCCCGAAGTTCTTCTTGGTTTCGCTGCTGTTGTAAACCGTGCCGAATTCGGGATCCTCATAATCGTCGATATCTTCATGGGAAGCCGTGGCATGAAGGCGGAGCCGATCGGTGATTTGCCCGCCGCCCGAAACCAGGCCTTTGTAGTAGTCGAAGCTGCCGTAATCGGCGCTGAAAGTCACTGATGGTCGGCCGTCTCCCTTGCGGGTGATCAGGTTGATCACGCCGCCCATGGCCGCCGATCCGTAGAGCGCCGAGGCGGGGCCCTTGGTGATCTCGACGCGTTCGATGCGGTCCACGTTGAGCTTGGCGGCGTTGCCCGTGCCGATGCGGTGCCCGTCCACCAGGATGAGCACATAGCCCTTGACGTCGTCCCCGTGGGCTTCGGTTCGGAAACCGCGCAGCCCCACCGGGCTGAGCAACCCGCTGTACTTGTGGTAATGGCCGGTGATGTATTTGCCGATCAGATCCCCCACATGGGTGGCGCCGGACATTTCGATCTTTTCGCGGGTGATCACTTCGGTGGACACCGGCACATCCATGGGGCGCTCCGTGGTGCGCGTGGCGGTGACCACCATTTCTTCCACGGTGCGCGCCGGGACCTCTTCGGTCTGGGCCGGTAGGGCGGCAAAGTGCATGCAAGTCGCGAAGAGCAGCAGTCCCAAGAAAAGTTTACCCGTCCTCGTTTGCATTCCCGTCCTCCTCGAGTGAAACGCGGGTGGGTGGGTTGAGTCGGACGAGGAAGGAGAAAAGCCCCTGACGGAGCTTTTCGGGGGTCTGCGCTTTGGAGGAAAGGATTTCCACGAGCCGGGGGCCCGGAGCTTTCATCAAAGTGCGACCGAATCCTCGTCAGTCTTCCACACTTTAAGCGCAGCCGGCAGGTCTTCTGGCTTCACCGCCCGACGGGCGGCCTTCCCACCGCGCGCGGCGCGGCAGTGGCTCTGGTGTCGCCCATCGAGTTCCCCGTCCGTGCCAAAGGGCGGGGCGGTGTCACAGCGGCGGGACCGCTCCCGATTTTCACGGGATTCCCTCTTGGCGTCCGTTGCCCAAGGGCCTCGGACGGCCGGCTGCACAAACGCCATTGGTACAAAGGGTTTGGGCACCACCTCCTTTCTTTTCCTCCCGACCTCCCTGGGATCGGCGCTTTTCACTCCCCCGGCGTACCCGGCCATTTGTGTTGAAAGCCCAGAGCCAGGGCCCGGCAGACCAGCGTGACGAACGCCGGATTGTCCGTTTCCGTCATGGGCGGAGCCAGGTGTTCCCGGTAGTCGGCCATCCCGGAGTAATCTCCGCTGACGGCGCAGGCCACCTGGGCTGCGTAGGCCCCCATGACTTCGCTCCAGCAGGAGGCGGGCAGAATCCCCCAGGCGAACTTGTCCTTCAGGTGCACCATGGCCGCCACCGCCGCCACGATCACCGGGTCCCGTTCCATGCCGGCGAAGTTGGCTCGCAACAGCGCCGCCCGATCCGCGTCCAGGTACCGGCAGACGGCTTCCCGAATCCCCTTCCGGTCAATGCCGAACCGCTCCAGGTGGATTTTTACCGACCGCTGTCCCACCGGGGTCAGCCGGTTCTGTTGGGCCAGGGCCTGTTTGACCGCCGCCAGCACCGCTCGTCCGATCAGTTCCCCCAGTTTGGCGTGTTTGCCGGCGCTGGTCAGCGGCGGGGCATGGGTTTGCATGGAGGCCACGATGATCTGGTCTGTACCCGTTCCGGTGGCCGATCCGTCGGAATAGCGGGAGTTGACGGCCAGTTCCTGCAGGGCCGCGGTCTTGGCCTCGGTGGCGGTCATGACCACCCGCACCATGGCACCGGGGATTAAGGGCTTGTTTATGAAAATCATGGTGTTGATGGTGCCCGGTCCGGGTGGTTCTTTTGCCGGAGGCAGCTTTTCAAAGCCTTGCGCGGTTTCGAAATAGGCGGCCGGATCCCCGGCCCGTCCCGCATTGGCTTCCACCCCGGCGGTGCACACCGCCACCACCTCCAGGTCCCGGAAGGCTTCCCGAACAAGGGCGGCGTTGCGCATGTTGGCGGCCGTGCCCATGACGGCGCAGTCTTCGGCGGGCAACCCGTGGGATTGGCACACGCGCCTGCGATAAGCTTGCGGATGGCGCCACAGTTCCGCGGCGTGCCGGTGGCCGTGGCCGACCGGTTCACCGCTTTGGTGGTTGAAGACGAATTTCAGGTCGTCGCGCAAACCTCCGGCGGCCCGGCAGGTGGACAGCACCTGGTGCGGCCGGAGAAACTTGGCGTAGATGATTCTTTCCTTCCTGTGAATTTCAACGCCCCCATAGAAGGTCTCGATCAACATCTTTTCCCCACCATCTTCCAATAACCGTCCACTGATCGGCGGCCACCCCGCATGGATTACCGGTCCCAGCCCTTCAATCCCGTGCTTGGTTCACCGTTGCCAACGCCAACACGAAAAAGGCCGCGCCTACGACCGCCAGAACCATGTAGTGGTAGGCCCCGGGCGTTTCTCCAAAGGCCGCGCCTCGGATGGCCGCGGAGGCGTGGGTCAGGGGCAGCACCGACAGCAGCTTCTGCGCCCATGGCGGCAGCCGCTCCACCGGGAAAAAGGTGCCGCCCAGAAAAGCCATGGGCGTGATGACGAAGTTGGTCAGAAGGCTCTGATCGGCGTGGGATTTGACCAACATGGCCAAGGCCACGGCCAGGGCGGCGAAGGCGAAGCTGTTGAGCAGGATCGCCAGCCAGAGCCAGGGGCCGTAGTGCAGGCGCACGCCGAACAGCAGGCTCAGTACCAGGATGACCCCGATCCCCAGCAAGGCCCGGGTCATGCCGGCCAGCACCTCGCCGGCCACATAGGCGGCGTTGCGGATGGGCGCGGCCTGGAACTCCTCGAAGATGTACCAGTAAAAGCGCGCCACGTTGATGTCCGTGGCGATGCCGAAGCTCTGGGTCATGCTGCTCATGGCGATCAGTCCGGGAATGAGAAATTCCAGGTAGGTGCGGCCGTGGAAGCGGGCGGCGCCGCCCATGGCGTAGCCCAGGGCGATGAGGTAGAGCAGCGGCGACACGGCCATGCCGGCCAGCTGACGCCAGAACCGGCGCTTAAGGATCAACATTTCGCGCAAGTAAACCGCAAGGAAGCCCTGCATCAGTTTCCTTTCTTCGAGTGGCCGCCCGTCGGGTTGTGGGGCGCCGCCGCGTGCACGCCGGGTCCATGGCCTTGAACCGCCTGGGTGCCGGAGTCGGGCACCACCTTCTTTCCGGTAAGGGTGAGGAAGGCATCTTCCAGGTTGACCCGGCGCAGCGTAAAGCCGTTGGGGAGCGCCGCGCCCGCCGCCTGGGCCGCCTCCCGGCTGGGGAAATAGGCGCTCTGCATGCCCGCATCGCTTACCCAGTCAATGGCCCAATGGCCGACGCCGGCCATCAGCGCGGCGGGCGAATCCACCGCCACGATGCGTCCGCTTTCCAGAAAGGCCACCCGGTCGGCCAGGAACTCGGCCTCCTCGATGTAATGGGTGGTGAGAAAGATGGTGGTACCCCGTTGCTGGATCTGTTTGATCAGGGACCAGATGCGCCGCCGGATGGCGGCGTCCAGCCCCACGGTAGGTTCGTCCAGGAAGAGAATGCGCGGCCCGTGCAGGAGGGCTCGGGCGATCATGACGCGCCGCTTGAGCCCGCCGGAAAGCTGCTTGACGAGGCTGTGCACGCGGTCGCTCAGTTCCACATACGCCAGCAGTTCCGCGATGCGCCGTCTGCGGATTGCGGCTGGCATTGCGAACAACCGACCATGCAGATCCAGGTTTTCACCCACGGTCAGTTCGCTGTCCAGGTTGACGTGTTGGGGCACCAGCCCGCATTGGCGCTTGGCCGCCGTGGCTTGCGACCCGATGTCGTAGCCGTTGAGGGCCGCCGAGCCGTCTGACAGACGCGTGAGACCGGTGAGAATGCGGATGGTGGTGGTCTTGCCCGCGCCGTTGGGGCCCAGGTAGGCGAAGAGCTCGCCGGCCGGGACGTGCAGGTCAATGCCGCAAAGGGCTTGGGTTTTCCCGTAAGTTTTTTGTAGATTCCTTATTTCGATCATTGGTCCAGGCCTAAAAGCAAACGCTCGCGCTCATTACGAAGTACGGACCCTGGAGTTGGTAACCCTCCCGGTCTCCCAAGGGACGGCTGGTGGAGGTTTCCCATGTGCGGCCCCCCTCCCGGCCGCCGGCCCCTTGGGCCTTCACGGAGGTGTCGGTGTTGTCTCTTTTTGCCGGCGGATTCACGCAATATGAAAGAACAGTGTTTTCGGTTCCTTGTAGGAACTGCCAAAACTCGACTGATCATCTGTGGGAGCGGCGAAAGCCGCGAAAAGGGGTGGCCAGCTACCTCCTGCCAGTGTGTCCACCAGCCCATCGCGCCTTGCGGCGCTCCCACAGAGAGGAGAAAGCTCCCACAAGGCGGACACCCGCCCGGTGCGGGTTCTTTCCCGTGCGGGATGGCGGATCTCGCCCTGGTCGTTAATTGAGAGAGGACCGCCCATAAACGCGAATAAACGCAAACGGAAATGACCGGACAGATCCCCGGGTGAACCTTTTCCCCTATCTCCACGTCTCCCGCACCGCCTGCACATTGTCCACGATCTCCATCAACGGCTGACGCCGCACCCGATGGGGCAGGGCCAGTTCGGCGGCGGTTTGCACATCCTCCGAAAGGACCTCGGTGCGTCCCCCGTAGGCCGCCAGGGCCTTGGCCGTCTTCAACATGATGATGTCTCCCCGGTGGCCGTCCACGCCCACGTCCAGGCAGTATCGGGCGATTTCGTAGAGCCGCTCCCGGGCCACGGCCACCTGTGGGTAGAGTTCCTTGGCGGTGCGGATCCGATCCACCAGGGTCCTGGATTCGTCGGCCCAGCGTTGCGCGAAGGCCTCCGGATCCTCGTCAAAGGCGGTGCGCCGTTCCATGACGGCCACCCGCTCGTCCGCGGAGGTGATACCTTCCACGGTGACGCATAGCCCGAATCGATCGAGCAGCTGGGGCCGCAACTCGCCTTCTTCCGGGTTCATGGTGCCCACCAGGGTGAAACGGGCCGGGTGGGAAAAGGAGATCCCTTCGCGCTCGATGGTGTTGACCCCCATGGCGGCCGAATCGAGCAGCACGTCCACCACGTGGTCATCCAGGAGGTTCACCTCGTCCACATAAAGGATCCCCCGGTGGGCGGCGGCCAGGAGGCCCGGCTCCACCCGTTTTTCGCCCTTCTTGAGGGCGTGTTCCAGATCCAGGGTGCCCACCACCCGATCTTCCGTGGCGCCCACGGGTAGTTCCACTACCCGGACCTTGCGGCGGACGACCGGAGGGAGGCGATTCTCGTCGGCGGCGGGAAAGCCCAGGATCCGGGCGATCTCCCGGTAGACGTCGTCTTCTTCGCCGGGGGCCAACTGGAACGGATCGTCCTCAAAGACCTCGATGTCAGGCAGGATATCCGCCAGGGCCCGCACGGCGGTGGACTTGGCCGTGCCTTTTTCTCCGCGGATCAACACCCCGGACAGGCCCGGCTGAATGACGTTGAGAACGAGGGCCAGTTTCATCTTTTCCTGGCCCACGATGGCGACAAAGGGATAAACAGGGCGGGCTTTCATGCGCTTTTTCCTTTCGCAATGTTCACAAGGGTTTGGGCTTCGAGCGTTTCGATCTTGAAGTAGTCGGCGCCCAGGGCCGCGGCCAGCCGCCGGGCCAGGCCGAAGGTGACCAGGCCCTGCTCCTCGGTATCCACCACCACATAGCGCACGCGGGGGTCCCGGGACATGGCCGAGGCCAGGCGCAGCGCTTCCTCCGTGGGATTGCCGTCACCCAACGCCACGTTGCTCTTCCCGTCCGTAAGGAGGATCACGATGGGACGGGCCACGGGGTGCTTGAGCAAAACGTTGCGCACCTGCTCGTGGGTCTTGGCCAGGCCGGCCGAAAGCGGGGTGCGGCCTCCCACGGGCATTTCGGCCAGGAGCTTGCCGGCCAGTTCCACCGAGGGGGTGGGCGGCAGGTTGACCACCGCCTCCCGGCGCCGGAAGGTGATCATGGCCACGCGGTCGCGCTTTTGGTAGGCGTCCAGGAGAAGAGACATCACCGCTCCTTTGGAGGCGGCCATGCGGCCGCGGGCTCCCATGGATCCGCTGGCGTCCACGGTGAAAAAGAGAAAATTGCCGATGCGCTTTTCCCGGATCCTGCCCCGAAGATCCTGGTCGGTGAGGGTCACCGCAAGGCCGTTGTGGCTCCCGCGTCTTTTCTGGTACGGCGCGGCGGCCCGCAGGGTGGCGTCCAGGGCGATGTCGCCGTTTCGAACCGCCATGCTGCTCTTGACATATCGGCCCTGTTTCTGGGCTACGCGGGTTCGGGATCGGCGCCCGGAGCCGCGCCGAAACACCCGGTCTTTGGGGGCGCTCAGCGGCTTGACCCGGAAAGTGGCCCCGATGTGGAAAACTTGATCCTCGCCGCGCTCGGGCATGGGCATCTCTTGCGCTTGGCCCGAAGGGTCTTCTCCCTTACCGGGATCTTCCGGGGCCCATGAGCCGGATTGGGGCCGGGGGGCCTCTTCCGGTTCCAAAGGCCGCTGCCCGTCGTCGGAAGACGCCTGACGGGAAGGGTCCGCTTCTTCCCGCCGGGGATCCTCCGGCGGCGGGGGAGGCGGGGGGGGAGGAGGAGGCTGGGCTTCGCGCCGCCGGTGCACCAGGGCCAAGGGCGCCACCTGCCGGATGTGATCCACGCTCACCTGGGAAGCTCCCTCCAGGGCCGCCAGAGCCCGGGCGGCTTGTTCGATCACCAGATCCGCACGGTGGCCCGCCACGTGGTTTTCCGCGCACAATTCGCCCACGAATCGGCGCAAGTGCCCGGCCAGGCGAACCGCCGGCAGCCGGGTCCGGGCGGCTTCGATCCGGCGGGCGACGGCTGTGTTGTCTTCCGCATAGGATTGGAGGAAGGCCGTGGGGTCCTTGTCGAACGCCTCCCGGCGCTCCATGAGCACCGCTCGTTCTTCCAGATCTCGGGCGCCGGCGGTCTCCACGCACAGGCCGAACCGATCGAGCAGTTGGGGCCGCAGTTCCCCTTCTTCCGGGTTCATGGTGCCCACCAGGAGAAAACGGGAGGGATGACGGAAGGAGATGCCTTCCCGCTCGATGATGTTTTCTCCCGAAGCCGCCGCATCCAGGATGAGGTCCACCAGGTGGTCGTCCAGCAGGTTGATCTCGTCCACGTAGAGGATGCCTCGATGGGCGGCGGCCAGAAGCCCCGGCTGAAGAACCCGGCTTCCTTTCCGGACGGCCAGGGAAAAATCGATGCCGCCCACCAAACGGTCTTCGGTGGCGTTGAGCGGCAATTCCACCACGCGCACCCGCCGGGACTCGCTTTCCGGCGGCTGCTTCCGGCTCCTGCACTCCTCGCAGAATTCCTCCGGGCGATGGGGATCGCACTGGAAGGGGCAACCGCGTACCACCTGGATTTCCGGAAGCAGCGCCGCCAGGGCCCGCACGGCGGTGGACTTGGCCGTGCCCTTTTCTCCGCGGATCAGGAGCCCGCCGATTTGGGGATTGACGGCATTGAGCAACAGGGCCCGTTTCAGGGTTTCCTGGCCCACGATGGCTGCAAAGGGAAAAACCTTTCGATGCATGTCAGAACCTCCAGTTCACTCCCGCCACCCAGGTCAAAGGCGGGGCCAGCAGGCCGTCGGCATAGTAGTAGGTCTTGTCCAACAGGTTGGTGATCTCCACAAACACACTCCACCGTTGGAACCCGTATTCGGCCCGCACCTCGGCGATGGCATAGGCGGGGACATGCCGGGTGTTTGCCTTGTTACGGTAGACCTTGGACGAATAGGTCCCCGTGATCACCACCGACAGGGGTGCGCACGGTTGCCAGAAAAGCGTGGCATGGGCGGTGTGGCGGGCCTTGGCGGGGATCCATAGGCCGGTGTCCCGGTCTTTGGCTTGCAAATAGGTGTAGGCGGCCTTCAGCTTGAGGCTGTCGGTGAGCTTGGCATTCACGGCCGCGTCCCCGCCGGCATAAAGAACGCTTCCGAAATTCTGGTACTGGCCGATGCCGTCGTCTCCGGTCACGTACGTGATCCGGTCACTCAACAGATTGTAGAATCCCGTCAGGCTGAAGGAAAAATCCGGATGCGGTGTGGCGAAGAAGGCCAGGCTGAAGTTGTCGGCGCGTTCCATGGAAAGATCCGGGTTGGGTCGGGTGGAGCTGGTTTCATTGTAGCGCTGGTGAAAGGACGGGATGTTTTCGGTTCGGGAGTAGGAGCCGGTCAGTCGCCACGAGGGTTTTCTGTAAACCACTTTGATTTCCGGGTTGAGGGTGCTGTCGAAGTCCGAATGGTAGTTGGCGCGCACGCCGAAGGTCAGGGTGGCACCCCCGCCGGGCAGGGCGAGATTCTGGGCGGCGTAAACCGAAAGCCCCTGTTCCTGCTGATCCTCAAAGGAATTTCCGTCGGCCCGATCCCAGGAAAAACTTGCGCCGCAGCTCAGATCCCCCCATTTGGTGGTCTGAAGGACGGTGGAAAGGTCTTGGCCCAATTTGGACACCCTCAAGGTTCTGTCCAGGCCGGTGCTGGTGTCGGTGTTGTGGGTGGAGCCTTCGTTGTAGGTGGTTTGGGTCTTGATCCGGGACAGTTGAGCGTGCAACGCCAGGGCGGTGTTGCGGCTTTCTTTGCGGGCAAAGGGAGTGGGGCGTTGGGGCAATCCGTTCAGCCCCCGTTCGTCCCGGACCAGGTCGGCGGAAAATCCCATACGCCTGCCGCTCTCCTCCCGGGCATGATCCAGTTTCAGCCCGACGCGCCGGATCTCCTTGTCGTTGTTCACATCATAGCCGCCCGTGGTTTCGTAGCCCCAGCTCACACCGCCGGCCACCGGGCCCACGGCTGCGTTGGCCGTGCCGCGCGCATGGAAGGTTTCAAAGTTGCCGGCGTAGCATTTGACATTCCCCGACCATCGCCGCTCCCGACGCGTGGTGATCAGGACGACGCCTCCTGCGGCATCCTGGCCGTAGGCCATCCCGCCCTTGCCGCGCAGGATTTCGATCCGCTCCACCTCGTCCGGCGACACCATGTCCCATCGGATGCCGCCGTGGCTGGAGGTGGGATCGTTGATGGGCCGGCCGTCCACGAAGACCTTGACTTTGTAGGAACCGTGGATGGAAACGGACGCATCCCCGGCCTTGACTCCGGGCACGTGGTTGAGCACGTCGGCTATCTTGAGTGCCTGCATGGCTCGGATCTCCTGGGCGGTGAGCACGATTGTGTCACCATTGCCGACGTTTGGGGGCTTGTTGTCGTCGGCGACAATCACCATCGGCCGGAAAACCAATACGAGCAGGCAGCTCAACAAGACACGCATTTTCACGATGTCAATTAACATGAAAGATCAGTCGTTTCGGCATGTTGCAGAATCCACAAAGTTCGAATGAGCACTTGTGGGAGCGGCGAAAGCCGCGAAAGGGATGGTCGGCCGTTACGTGGCGGTGTGACCACCAGCTCATCGCGCCTTGCGGCGCTCCCACAGGGCGGAAGGTGCCCCGGTGCAGGTTTTTCATCCGTACGGGGCGGCTCAGGAGGTGCCATGATCGTAATTGAAAAGATTCGGTCACTCTCCCCCCAGCCATCCACATCCGTTCCTCACCCATCAGCCATCACTCCACTCCTCGATCTCCCCCTCCATCTCCAGATAGGCCTTGCGAAGCGCCTCTTCCATCTCTTCATCGGCCTTCCACATCCCGCGGCCGATGGCCTCCAGGAGCTTGTCCAGAATGTTCTGCAATGCGAAGGGGTTGACTTCCTTCATCCATCGCTGCATTTCAGGATCCAGGGCATAGGCCCGGGCGATCTTTTCGTACATCCAGTGGTCGATCACCTCGGCGGTGGCGTCCCAGCCCAGGACCACGTCCATCATGTGGGAAATGTCTCCGGCGCCCTTGTAGCCGTGGCGCTTCATGCCTTCCAGCCACTTGGGGTTGACCAGCCGGGAACGTAACACATGCTTGGCTTCTTCAAAGGTGGTGCGCATCCGGACCCGTTTCGGGTCGGCGCTGTCTCCCATGAGGGCGAAGGGAAGTTCGCCGCGCACGGTTTTCACGGCCACGATCATACCGCCGTAGTAGTTGTAGTAATCGGTGCAGGACATCATGTCGTATTCGCGCGAGTCTTCGTTTTTGACCGTCACATCCATGCGGGCCAGGTGGCGTCGGTACGCATGGGGGATTTGCCGGCCGTAGCTTCCCAGTCCGTAGGCGTGGGAGGAATAGCGGATGTAGTTGTTGCCCAGATCTTCCTGGGTTTTCCAGTTCTTGGATTCCACTAGCTCGGCCACGCCGGCGCCGTAGGTGCCCGGCGGGCAACCGAAAACCCGGAAGGTGGCCTCGCGCCAGGCTTCCTCTTCGCTCATGCCCTGCCGACGGTACTCTTCCAGGTCCTTATGGACGTTGCGGCGCAGGAAATTGGATTCCGGCGGTTCCTTGAGAGCCGCCACCATGCGCACGGCCTCGTCGATCCGTTCCACCAGGTTGGGGAAGGAATCCCGGAAAAAGCCCGAGATGCGGGGGACCACGTCCAGCCGGGGCCGCTTGAGCTCGCTCAGGGGGATGACCTCCAGCCCCGTGACGTTGCCGCTTCCCTTGGCCCACACGGGCCGTACGCCCATGAGGTAGAAGATCTCGGCCACATCATCGCCCCGGGTGCGCATGGTGGTGGTGCCGTAGACCAGGATGCCGATGCCGTCCGGATAGCGACCCGATGCCTGCAGGTATCGATCGATCAAGGCGTCGCCCAGCCGCACGCCCACCTCCCAGGCCGCCGGGGTGGGGATCTTGTTGGGGTCCACGGAGTAGAAATTCCGGCCCGTGGGCAGAATGTCGGCCTGCCCTCGGGTGGGGGCGCCGGAAGGACCGGGAGGGACGAAACCGCCGCCGAAGCCCGCCAGGCTGAAGTCCAGTTCTTCGGTGCAGCGTCGAATGCTGGGCACCAGGGTGTCGGCCACGTACGTCAAGGCCTCCACGGTCTCCGGAGAGGCCCGTCCCAGCTGTTCAGCCGCCAAGGCCGGGAGGTCCACCGGGGAGAAGTCGGACTCCGCCAGCCGGTGAACCAGGGCCAGGGCCTTCTCATGGGCGGCGCGGACGATCTCGCCGCCGCTCAAGCCCCCGAAGCGATCCAGCCGCCGGCCCCGATGTTCCAGCACATCGTCCACATCGAAACCCATGGAACGGATGACGGCTTCGCGCAAGGACGGCACGCTTCCATTGGCCAAGCGGGTGAGCTGGACCAGGAACTCCACCAGTCGCCGGCCTTCCGGGGCGGTCCCCAGGATGTGCAGCCCGTCGTTGATCATGGTGTCGGAAAGTTCTTCCAGGTAAGCGTGCAGCCGCTCCAGGAATCCCTCGAAGTCCTCCAGGGCCTGTTCGCGGCTCTGTTCCAGATCCTTATCCAGGTTGGCCGCGGCTGCCGCCTCCCAGATCATGGGCCGCAGGATCTCCATCTTGGCAGGGTCTTCGGCCTTGGCTGCGGCGTATTCGGCCACCAGTTGCTGGACCTTGGCGAGATCGTCGTACAGGTCGGCGTTGGTGTAGGCCGGGGTCAGGTGGTCGATGATGCAGCAATAGGAGCGCCTCTTGGCCTGGGTCCCTTCGCCGGGATCGTTGATGATGTAAGGGTAAACATTGGGCAGATCCAGGATGGCCAGGTCCGGATAACAGGTTTCGGACAGACCCAGCGCCTTTCCGGGCAACCATTCCAGGGAGCCGTGCTTGCCCACGTGCATCACCACGTGGGCCCGGAACACGTCCCGAATCCAGCGATATTGTGCCAGGTAGTGGTGGGGCGGCGATAGGTACATGTCGTGATAGATCTTATCCACATTCTCCAAGTAGCCCCTGGGAGGCTGGATGGTGAGAAAGACATTGCCGTTGAGCATGCCGGCAAAATGCAGCCGGCCCTCGTGGACGAACAGGTCGCCGGGGATCTCGCCCCAGTCGGCGGTCATCTTTTCCCGGACGGGCTCGGGCAAGGCCTCATGCCATCCCTGGTAGTGTTCCGCGCCGGCGTGGGCCTCGGCCCGGGCGGCCATCTGGTCCGGCGGCAGCCAGCGGCGGTCGCAGGTCATGCGGGAGAGCATTTCGCGGGCCAGTTCGTCGCCGTCGGCGAAGGTGCGCTCCACCCGGTAGCCTTCAGCCCGCATGCGCTCCAGCAGGGCGTTGACGCTGGCGAAGCTGTCCAGGCCGGCGGCGCAACCGATGCGGTCGTTGCGCGGCGGATAGTGGTGAAAAATCACGGCCACCCGCCGTTCCGCGTTGGGCGTGCGCTTCAGCCGGGCCCAGTTCAGAGCCAAACGCACCATCTTGTCCACGCGTTCGGAAATGGGCACGTATTTGGCGATCAGGGCGCCGGTGATCGGATCCACGCTTTCTTCCTCCCGGGTGGCGCACGGTACCGTGATCAGGGCGCCGTCGAACTCCGGTTGAGCCACGCTGTAGGAGACGTCCATGGTGGGCAGGCCCTGGACGCTTTCGCTCCAGTGGGCATAGGAGGCCGAACAGGTCATGGTTTGAAGAACCGGGACGTTCAGGCGGGGCAACAGGGTCCCGTATTCCGGCGCCGCCAGGGTAAGGGAAAACATCAAGGGGTTGATGAGCACGTCGATGCGCGGTTTTTCTCCCTCCATGAAGAAATGCTCAACGATGTAATCGGCGCCGCGATTGCCCCGCTGGGCGTCCTTGTACCGCAGGTGGAAGACCGGAATGACGTTGGCCCCCCGGGCCTCCACCGCCCGAATGATGGCATCGATAAAGGCGAGATTGTTGTTCACCCAGTAACTCTGGTAGAACCACAGCCCCACGGTGAGCCGGGTGGGATCGACCCGTTGGGCCAGATAGGCGTCCAGGTCGGGGATGGACGAAAAATCCGGATGATAGATTCCCTCGTGGGGCAACTCCACGGGCGGGTGGACTTCCACCGGGGGGGCGTCGAACAGGCGGTTGTGGAGCCACCGGAGACCTTGGTGGAAATTGAGCGGGCCGCCGTAGCTCAGGTACCGATGGAGGGTGTCCCAGGCTGGGGTGCCGAAATCGGTGGCGTGTTCCCGCGCTGCCTCCAGGGAATCCTCGTCGCTGCCGGTGGGCTGGATGTGCAGGTAAGGACGCCGGTGGGCCGGGATTGGTGCCAAGGCTTCCACCAGGGCATCGAAGGCCGGAAAAGACGGCCTGCCCCCGTGCAGGGTAATGATGACGGCATCGGAGGCCAGGGCCTGTTGCACGAAGGCCGTTCGGCGCGCCTGGTCGAACAACTGGGTCTGGGTGCGGGCGTGGATCCGGATCCTGCCGCCGCCGGCTTCGAACAGCCGCACACCTTCACTCAAACTGGGCATCTCCATGGCTGTGGCCGAATAGTAACACAAGCTGTAGGGCTTCATGCGACAGCCTCCCGAACCGGCGGGGTGTGTTTAAATACGGAACGTTTCACCTGCACATGGGATTCCAACAGATCCATGAGGTGAACGGGATCCCGGCAGCCGATGGACCCGGAAACAACCGTTCCTTCCGGACCGTCTCGGCGCAGGCTGAAGACGGTCCGGCCTGCGGCCACGGCGTTTTGCACCAGCGTCATGTTGTCCCGATTCAGGGGGCCCACCGGGAATCCACAGTCGATGACCGCATGGCAGCGGGTCATGTGCCGGTCGGCTTCCACCAGGCAACGGGGATCCATGGTTTCCCGCAGCTCCTGGACCACGCATTCCGCCCCCAGTGAACGGGCCACAAAGTAGTCCAGGTCGTTGGTGTGCAGGATCCCGGTGGCGATGGCGAAGCCGCGTTTGGCCAACAGGCGGTAGACCAAGGCCCCGCTGCCCATGCCCGCCACCACAAAGATACAACCGCGGTTGCCGTCTCCGCGCATCTCGATGCCGCCCAGGTGACTGCTGAACACGGCGCCGTGGAAATCGTAGAGCGCGGCCACGCTGTCGCCGGTCAGGGCCTGCTCGGGCGGGCCCCAAGCCGCGATCCTGCCGTCCTTGATCAGGGCCACCCGGTCGGAGACCTTGGCGGCCACGTCCACGTCGTGGAGGGAGGCCAGCACGGTGATCCTTCGACGACGACACAGGTCGCGCAAGATGGCCATCACTTCCAGTCGGTGTTTCAGATCCAGATGGAGCGTGGGTTCGTCCAACAAGAGGATCCGGGGCTGCTGGGCCAAGGCCCGGGCCACCAGGGCCTTCTGGCGTTCCCCGTCGCTCAAGTCCGTGAAGATGCGCCCGCTCAAGTGTTCCGCCCGCACTGCGGCCAGTGCGTCTTTTACGGCCGTGTGGTCGTCGGGTCCCAGCCGACCGAGAAAGTCGGTGTGGGGGTAGCGACCCAGGGCCACGAACTCGGAAACGGAAAAGAGGGGCGGAGCCACCTTATCGGTGAACACCACGGCCATGGACCGAGCCAACTCCATGGCGCTCAGGGAATCCAGGGGGCGTCCCAGGATCTGGACGCGGCCGGCCAAAGGCGCCAGGTGGCGCGACAGGGTGCGCAACAGGGTGGTCTTGCCGGAACCGTTGGGCCCCAGGAGGGTGACGAACTGGCCCGCTTCCAGGTCGAGGTCCACGTCCTCGAGGACCGCCTTGGTCCCGTAGCCCACGGTCAGGTTCCGGCATCTAAGTACCGGTGAAGGGTGATCCGTGCCCGGTGTCCGGTGTTTCGCCTTGGATGGTGATTTTGACTGTTTCATGGTTCATCCCCCTGCTGTTGGCCGTTGATGGAAAAGTTCGGCGGGTCGAAACGCTCGGACCGCCGTTGCCCTGCTTCGCCCATGGCTTCACATCTCCACGCGGCGTTTGCATAAAAAGCCGATGACCACGGGGGCTCCGAAAAAGGCGGTCACGGCCGAGAGGGGAAGTTCCACGGGGGAGAGAGCCATGCGGGCGATCAGGTCGCACAGGCTGGTGACCAGAGCGCCCACCAGACAGGATCCGGGGATGAGAATGCGATTGTCCGACGTTTGAAAGATCAGCCGCGCCATGTGAGGTACGGCCAGGCCGATGAAGGCCACGGGGCCCGCCACGGAGGTGACCAGGCCGGCAAGAGCGCAGGCGCACAAGAGAACGAGCACGCGAAAACGGCGGATGGGAACCCCCATGGAGGCGGCGTAGTTTTCGCCCAGGAGAAAGGCGTTGAGCGGTTTGCTCAGCAGGTAGACGCCCACCAGGATCAGGCCCCCACAAACCGCCAACACACCGATCTCACTCCACTTGAACCCGGAAAAACTGCCCAGTTGCCACAACACGAAGCCCTTGATCTTTTCCTTTTCCGCCAAGGCCGTGAGCACGGCGGTCACCGCTCCGCACAGGTATCCCATCATGAGTCCCACGATCAGGAGGGTGACACCGCTTTTCACCCGGGAAGCCACGGCCGCCACGATCAAGGTGACACCGTAAGCACCGGCGAACGCCGCCAAGGTGGACAGGTACGGCATGAGGGAGGCCATGCCCACGGCCAGGGTGGTGAGCATGACCAGGGAGACCATCACCGTGGCACCCGATGAGATGCCCAGCACAAAAGGCCCGACAATGGGATTTCGGAAGTAGACCTGGAGCAGAAGGCCCGAGACCGCCAGGGAGGCGCCCCCCAGAACCGCGGCGACGGCCCTGGGAATGCGGATTTTCCAGAGGATCTCCCCCGCGGTGGCGGCCGCTTTCGGGTCCGAGACGGCCTGCCAGACCTGCGAAGGCGAAAGGGGAACCGAGCCGATGCCGACGTTGGCCACCACCAGGACGACCGTGAGAACGGCCAACGCCGAGAAGCCGGCCATGGGTCGTCGGAAGGAAGGAAGGGCAAGGGCCAGGGTGTGGGCGGATTCGCTCATGATGCACCTCCGCCGTTTGAAGGGTCCTGGTCGGGAAGTTCCACAAAGTACCGGTACACGTAGCCCGGGTAGGCTTCCGGATGCAGAATGGCTGCAATTTCGGTGAGGATCTCATCCAGGCGGTCGCCCGATTGCACATAATGGGGCAACGGCGCGTAAACCTTGCCTTCCTTGAGCGGTCGAATGGAGGCCAGCAGGGGATTCATGCGGGCCAGGGCGGCCTTGGAGGTGGCCCCGTCCTTTCTTGTGCGGTAGGTGAAAAGGATGTCCGCCTCCTCGCCGCTGTAAAGGAATCGTTCCACCGCGATTTCGATGCACGAGGTTCCGTACACATCGTCGAAGAGATAGTCGCTTTGGGCCAGGCCGATGAGTTCCCCCACCCAGGCGTTGCCCGGTTCCACCAGAACGCGCTTTTCGTAGATGTCGCCCCACATCACCTTGGGTGGGGGGCCGGCGCCGGCCGTACGCAGGCGGATGTCCAGCAAGGCGTTGTTGACCCGGTCGAAGAAGGCGGCGGCTTCCTTTTCCCTGGCGAAAAAAGGCGCCAGAAAGTGGACAAAACGCATGCGGGCGTTGAGGCACATGGCCAGGGGGGTGGAGGTGACCGCGCAGGGGATGCCCAGGGTGTCCAGCATGGGAATGACGGCCGGATCCCAGGTAAGCACCAGTTCGGGCCGTTGTTGCTTGAGGCGCTCGAAGTCGATGGCGCTGCCGTCCCCCAGATAGGCGATCCTACCCGATGCCATGCCTTCGCGGACTTCCGGGATATACCAGTCCTCCAGGGGATGGGTCACGCCCACCAGAACATCCTGCAGCACACCCAGTGCCCGAAGGACGGCCACGTCGAAAAAGCCGTAGGCCACCACGCGTCGCACGGGGGTGCGCACCAGCCGGGTAGGTTCCACATCCCGGGGGGCCGGAGCATGACGCGGGATCAAGACCAGGGTGCGACCGGCCCCGTCGCGCACTTCCGTACGTTCCTGGGAAATCCGATGGACGGTGAACTCCCCGATCTGGAGGAAGGACTCCTGTTGGGGGTCCGCCGAACGACCGCAGCCGAAAAGGCCCCAGGCCGCCAAAACAAAGGTTGTCAGCAGGATCTGTTTCCGGAGAAAAGCCATGGGATTCATCCTCTGATCTTAAAGAACGTCCATTCCGTCCAATAAATGCCCAGTCCCAAGGTGAAAAGCCCAATCCCGGCCAGGTACAGACGTACACCCGGGTCCCTGCGGATGGTCACGTCAATCCGGGGCCGGCGGTTCATGCCGCCTCGAGTGCGCGGGGTGAAATCCTTAAGGAAGATGCCGTATCCGGCCACCCAAACCGGTTGGTTGATAGAGAGAATGGCTTCCACCTTGTAATCCCCGCCGGTGACGGCGAGTCGGGCCCGGGGGTCGACCACGCGGTCCTTAAAGGCCGGCAACCGTTCCCCCCGGTCGTACACGGGATCGAAACCGTGGAAAGCCACTTGGAGCGATGTTTCGGGGAGGGTCAGGGATGTTCCGGGGACCAGAACCCGCGTGTCCAGCACCCGGGCGAACAGGTAGCTGGCCAGGTAGCCGGTGAGGATCAAGATCAGGGCGTAATGCATCAGATGCGGCGCCAATCGGAAAAGGAGCCGGCCGGCACTCGTCTGGGATCTTTTCCCCAGCAAGATCGCCAACCTGTTGGTGGTGCAAACGAAGGTGTTGAGTGCCAGCACCGCCAGCAGGCCGAGGAGGGCGAAAAACCATGCCGTGTGGAACAGATCGTGGCGGCCGTAAGTGCGGGTCCAGACGGCGAGCCCCACTTCATTCAAGGGGGCGAACAACGGAGCCCGGTCCTTCAGGCAGAAATAACCCCCGGCCAGGTCGATGGCCAGCGCCAGGCAAAGACTCACGGTCAGCCGCACACTGCCGAGCTTCCGCCAGAGGGTTCGACCCAGCCGGGAAGTGGTCAAAACGGACATCGAAACGGCCCCCATTCCGGAAGACAGTTCAGGAACAACACCACCCAGATGCCCGATGCGGCGTAGATGGATCGGGCCCGGGGGGTCCAGGTGCC
The DNA here is from genome assembly GCA_014359885.1 of Desulfacinum sp. Taxonomy (GTDB): domain Bacteria; phylum Desulfobacterota; class Syntrophobacteria; order Syntrophobacterales; family DSM-9756; genus Desulfacinum. The sequence goes on along the minus strand of JACIYN010000042.1, from coordinate 12,914 downwards.
GGTCAAGTGCAAATGAAGATAGCCCACATAGTAAAACCATGTGGCCATGACCGAGGTGATGGCCGGATCATCCCATACCACGGGCGTTCCCCATCCCAGGTAAGACCACCATTCCCCGGCGAACATGGAAAGCGTCCAGAAGCCGAAGCCCCAGACGGCCCAGCGGAAAGCAAAGTGGTCCGGGGCCGGTTGGTTGCTCTTCCCTGAATTCACGGTAAACAGGCCATGCAACGCCCAGGCGGCGGAGGCGAGAAAGCAGGAGCGGCCCACCACTCCGAAAACCAGGAAAAGATGGGCGGCCGCGGCCCGGGACTTGACAAAGGGAAGGTAGTAGTCCTTGGGAAAGAGCACGGAGGTGCAGGCAGCGATCAACGCCAGGGCCAGGATGACGGCCCGCACTCTGCCGCTGGGATCCCGCCTGCCGGCGAGGAGTGCCGTGACACCGAGGGCCAAGGGCAGGGCGGAAGGGGCCAGATACATGGGCAGCATGGGCCAAGCCGACTGGTAACGCCATGCCACGGCGACGGCATTGAAACCCAGGGCGGGAAGCAACCAGACAACCACCTGTCTGTGTTGGGGCAAAAGAAGAGCCGTTACGCACCCGACACCGTAGAACGCCGTCGCCGCTTTCAATAGATCGTGACTCAGCATCATCTCATGGAGCTTCCGTTTGGATTTGTCGCAAGACACTGAGGGCCGTTTTTCGTTCACCCGGGTATCGGGCTGCGCGCGCGAAGGACTGCCTTCCGGCCTCCAGATCCTGAGCCTGCCAGGCGGCGTATCCGGCCATCAACCACGCGCGTCCGGCGTGGTTGCCTTCGACTTGAGCGGCACGCCGGAAGACGGCGGCGGCCCTGTGGTACTCTTTTAGGTCGTAGAGCAATTCCGCCTTGAGCATGAGAAGCTCGGGATCGTCGTCCGGCTTTGGGGCGAAGCGGTCCAGACGGGCCAGGGCGGCGTCGCTGCGGCCCAGCCGGCGGTAGGCGTAGATCAATCTCTGGAGCACTTCTTTATCCCGCTTTTCCCTGAGACAGCTTTCGTAGAGGGGGACGGCCTTGCGGGGGATGCCCACCTGGAGGCTCAAGTCGGCCAACAATTGACTTTCTTCGCGGCTCAAGGGGGTGAGAAAACTGTAGATGATCAAGGCCGCCAGGGCTTCCTCGTTGCGGCCGGCGTTCAGTTGGATGTGGGCCAGAGCTTTCCACCACTTGGCCGTGGTGGGCGCCTTTTCCGTCAGGGTTCGAGCCAGGGACAGGGCCTGGGCGGACATCCCCAGTTGAACATATTGATAAAGCAGGATCTCTTGCCACTGCATCTGCTTTTCGCCGGTGTAGGTCTCGGCCAATTGACGGATGTACGGCAAGGCACGGCGCGGCCGGTTGGCCGCCAGCAGGGCGTGCACCAGGTATTCCTTCCACTCGGGTTGGACGGCCTGGGGATGGGCGGCCAGCAATCGCTCAAAAAGCGCGATGGATTGTGCGTGACGACCGGCCATGAGCTGTGCGGCGGCGGCGAGATAGAGATGTTCCGGATTGCGCTCCGGACTGGATTCATACGCGCGCTCGAAGCACCGGGCCGCTTCGGCGTAACTCTTCCCTTCGTAGTAGGCTTTGGCCAGGTTGAGCCACGCGTAAGTGTGCTTGGGATTTCGGGATACCGCTTGGGAATAGGCGGCGACGGCCTGGGGGTGCCGTCCCTGAAGCAAATAGCAATTCCCCAGGGTGTAGTAAATCTCCGGATGGTGGTAACCCTTGGGGTCCGCCGTCCCCGCGGGGGGTGCCGGCCCTCCCCGAGCTTGAAAGGCCAGCAGCCGCTCCACGGCGCGCGAATAGTCCTTTTTCTGCATGAGCGGATACACTTGGCTCAGCACCACCCGCACCGGGAGGGGCAGGTGTCGGGGATCTTGGGCGGCCCGTCCCGCGGCGGCCCATCCCATGAGGAGCAAAGATAAGATGGCCAAAGCCTTGTGTGTTCTTCCGCAAACCATCTTCCTACTCCAGCTTGAACCGTATGGTGGTTTCCGCCTTGGCACGTACCGGCACGCCTCCCACCGTGCCGGGCTGGAAACGCCATCCGGCCACGCAGCGCCGCACGCTCTCTTCGAAGATTCCCGGCGGTTCGGCGGCGACGATTTCCACATGGTCCACCCGACCGGTTTCATCGACCACCAATTGAACCTTCACCCATCCTTCGATGCCGCGACGGCGGGCGTTCATGGGGTAGATGGGCGGCACGCGGACGAGCACCGTGAGAGGACCGTCCAGTTGGCCGGGCTCGAAGGCGCCCGGCAGGCCGGTGGTGGGCGCCGGGGGCGCACTTTCCAGGGCCGGCAGGACCAGCGTGTTGGGGCCCGCGGGAAGTCGCGGGTTGATTTCAAAGGGCAAGGTCAGCTTGGTCATGGCCGGTTGTCTGGGTGCAGTGCGGGGTTTTTCCACCACTTCGGGTTCAGGGGGCGGTTTCGGGGGGCGGCGTTTCACCGGAGTTTCCGGCCGCTTCACCCGGATCACTTGGACTTGAGGGACCAAGGTTTCCACCGGCGTCCCGGCGGGGGCGGGATCCATCAGGTGCGGCATGAGCAGAAAAAGCAGCAGGTTCATGCCGCCGGCGATGCACCAGGCCCCCAGCCGGGTGCACCAATGACGCCGGGTGAAAGCTTGGAAGTAGAGGTGATCGGCCCCGTTCCAATCCATGATCGATCATCACCGGGCTTGCTCGGGCAGTCCCGCCGCCAAGGAAACGTTGGCGGCTCCCGCCAACCGACAGGCGTCCATGACCTGGATGGCCGTCCCCGTGTTGCTTTCCTTATCGGCCACCACCACCACGGCGCCTTCCGGATTCTCGGCCAAGGCCCGCTCCACGTTGGCGCGAACCGCCCGCAGATCGATCTCGCGGCGGTCCATGAAAATGCGGTTGGCCTGATCCACCGCGATGAGAATGGTGGCCGTGGGCTTGACGGCGGCGGTGGCGGCCGTGGGGCGGTTCACGTCGATACCGGTCTCCTTCACGAAACTGGTGTTGACCAAAAAGAAGATCAATAGGATGAACACCATGTCGATGAGCGGCGCGATGTTCAGTTCCGTGGTCGATCGGTTCCTGCGGCGAGCGGCGCTGATGTTGAGCATGGCCCGATCCTCCTTGCCTCCCGGGCACCGGTGGGGCGTTACAGGTGCCGCCTCAGATAGTATCCCGCCCGGGCCGCACGCTGTTTGAGGTTGCGGGCCCGGCGCTCCAAAAATCCCTTCATGTACAATCCCGGGATCGCCACCAGCAGGCCGGTTTGGGTGCTGATGAGGGCTTCGGAGATGCCGTCCGCCATGCCCTTGGCGTTGCCCGTCCCGAAGACGGCCAGAACGTCGAAGGTCCCGATCATGCCGGTGACGGTTCCCAGCAGCCCCAGCAGGGGCGCCACGGCGGCCAGGGTGCCGATGATAGCCAGATGGGCATCCAGCGACCGGTTGATGCCCAACACCACTTCGTCGAGGATGAAGGCGTCCAGCCGGGGATCGCCGCTGCAGCGTTGGAGGAACCGGGCCACCAGCAAGGACGTCATGCCGCGATACCGTCGAGGGTCGGGCATGCGGCGGCTGCGGATGTGCTCCCGCGCCGTGGCCAGGTCCATGTTCTTGCGGAAGAGGGTTCGGAAGAAAATCAGGCGGTCCACGATCAGCACCCACATGAGCATGCTGACCGCCGCCAGGGGTGCCATGACCACGCCGCCGGTGCGGAAATAAGCCTCCAGGCGCAGAGTGTGACCGGCCAGCACCTCGATCACGTGTCCCTCCGGTTCTTGTGGACGATGTTCACCAGAGCCACGGCCTTCTCCTCCATCTCGCCGATGCGGTTGTCCACCGTGCGGTTGAGCAGCGTTTGGGCCACCATCAGGGGAATGGCCACCGAAAGGCCCAGCATGGTGGTGACCAAGGCCTCGGAAATGCCACCCGACATGAGGCGGGGATCCCCGGTGCCGTACAAGGTGATGACATGAAAGGTATTGATCATGCCGGTGACCGTGCCGAGCAGCCCCAGCAGGGGGGCGATGGCCGCCAGCATGCCCAGGGTGGACAAAAAGCGTTCCATGGAGGGAATCTCCCTGAGGATTCCCTCCTGCAGGGCGTTTTCCATCTCCTCGCGCTGCAGGTCGCGGCACATCAATCCCACCCCGAGCACCCGGGCCACCGGAACGTGGGCATGCCGTTCACAGGCCCGACGGCAGGCCTCCCAGTCGTCTTTCGCGGCCAGATCCCGAAGGGAACTCATCAAGGATTCGGCGTCGAAGCGCCGGCGGACCAGGAAAAAGACCCGCTCCACGACGATCCCCAGGCCCAGAGCCAGAATGAGCAGGATGGGCCAGACGATGGGCCCTCCCTTGGGGATGTGTTCCCAGAGGCGCCGTTCGTGGGTCAATTGGCGGAGAGCCCCGCCGCGGGAAATGTCCACGGGGACCGCCTCGCTTCGGCCGTCCATGTAGCGGCGGATCTGTTTTTGCCATCGGGCGGACGGCAGACGTGAAAGGGCGTAGAGTTTGCCGCCGGAGGGAGAGTGGTTGCAAAAGCCGATTTCATCGCCCGACCGGTAGGCGGCCGTAAAGGGGCCGATGAGCAAAATTTCGGCCTCCGTTTCCCGGCCACTGCGGTCGATGAGGGGGGCACGGGTGAGGGTCACTTCGCCGGAAGACCGGATCTGATGGAACCAAGCCTCCGCCATGGCCCGCACATCGTCCATCCCCGGAAACCGGGATTCGGCGGCGATGGCTTCCAGAAACGACCCCGGCCGCCCCTCCACGGCGGTCCTCAGGTTCTGGCGGATCAGCTCGTCCAGGTCCTTGGCGTTCACGCGGATAACGCCCACCAATTCCTGGACCACCTCGTCCGTTCGGGCCAGTTTTTCGTTGATCTCGGCCTCCTTTTGTTCCCATTGCTGAAACTCACCGTTCAGGCCCTCCAACTCCCGCTCCAGAAGCCCATTGGCCGCTTCCAGGTCGGATACCGCTTGTACCAGCGCGGTGCGATCGGCCAGGATCCGCGCTCGGGATTCGGCGGCCGCCCGTTCGGCCTCCGCCTTTTCGGCGGCCGCCTTTCGCACAAGTTCCTCCTTGGCCCGGCGGGCCTGGATCTGCGCTTCACGCATGTCCTGGGCCCGCAAGAGGCAAGGCGCCGCAGGAAGGGATAACAGCAAGGCCGCTAAAACGCTTACACAGGTGAATTTCATGGAACCGCCAACCTCCCCAGGGGCAACGAGAGCAACTCAATGGGTTGTCGCTTGGCCGCGATGTCGATGGCCGCGCGCAGGGCCGGGTTGTACGCGGAGGGCAAAGATTGCCAGGCCCCGGTGACGGGGTCGAACCAACCCCCATGCCGGCCGTCCAGGCTCAGACAGTAGAGGGCCAGCCGTCCCAGGCGGAAAATATCCACCACCCGGCTGCGGCCCTCGAGGGTTACGGTCTCCTGGTAGGTTTCGATGGTGAAGCCGTATTCGGCTTCCACTTGCAGAGCTTCCATCACCTTGCGGTACTTTTCGCTGATCGCCACATCGGGATCCGCCATCAGGCTTTCCAAGCGGCGGATTCTTTCCCGGCGTTCGCCCGTCAAGAACGGCGGATCGTCCTCCACACGGGTCTTGAGGGTGGTCAGGACGTCTTCCAAAAAGGAGTGCATGTGGGAGGCCAATTCTTCGATGCGGGCGAGTCGGTTTTCCTTATCGGCAACCCGTCCTTGAGCGGCCTCGATCTGCCGGCGCATCGCCTCCGTGCGATCCTTCATCTCCCTTTGCCGCTTTTGAAGCTCCTCGAATCGGGCGGTCAGCTTTTCTTTTTCCTCCCGCCATTCTTCTTCTTGTTGTTGAATCTCTTTCAGGGTGGTCAAGGACTGGCGTACCGGCGTCTCGATCTCTTCCCGGGTGCCGGCCCCGGCCGAAAGCGGCGCGGTCAAAAGGAAGAGACAAAGAAGAAGCTGCATCCCCGCTTGTTTGAAGAAACCGTGACAGAAGGCTCGATCGCCCATGTGGTTCTCTCCCGCTTGGATCTACGTGGCTTCCGATGGCACGGGAAGGCCCCAATAAAAAAATCCCGGACCGACTTGGTCGATCCGGGATGTCCCGTTTCTATCCACAGATGCTTCGTTCAGGTACGGCACCGTCCGCGTGGCCGTAACCCACAGCGTCCAGGCAGGTCTTCTGACTCTCGGATCCTCCTACCGGCTGCGCCTTCCCATCCTCAAGCGGACAGTGGCCTTATGCAGCTTTCGTCCCCGATCACAGCGGCGGGCCCGTCCCCGATTCCCACGGGGTTCCCTCTTAAGCTCGGTACGAGCACCTGGACGATCGCCTTATACAGCGGACGTGAGAAAGCTGTCAACAAAAAATCCGCCAACTCGACAGGCGCAACGGCAGGCGAGGAGGATCTCTTGACGGGTGCTGCAAAGTTTCTCGAAAATGTGCGTTGACGGCGATGGGTTCGTGAGTAGAATGGTCCAAAAAGTACAAACCTCAGGTGCCGGCCCGTGGCCGGCTCAAAAGGGAATCCCGTGAAAATCGGGAACGGTCCCGCCGCTGTGAACGGGGACGAAATCCGCACGAAGGCCACTGTTACGGGGGATCTGTAGCGGGAAGGCGCGGAGAGTAGGGCGATCCGTGAGTCAGAAGACCTGCCTGGGGTTTCTTCGCCCGCGTGCGCGAGACACGCTTGGGGCGATGCGGGATGAAGTTTACCAGGGTGCAATCCCCGAAGTCCAAGAAGGGCTTCGGGGATTTTTTTTGTTTCATCCAAGGGAGGCTGCTTGGCTGACGAAAGGAGGATTCTGCATGGAAAGGCGAACGGGCATTTTCTGGCTGTGGATTTTTGTTTTCACGCTGACCTGGGGGGTGACGGACGTTGGGTGGGGAGAGACCGCCGAACGGGCCCTCCCAATCAGTCCCATCACGGTAACGGCGGAGCGTTTCCCCATGGAAGAAAAAGAAAGCCCCCGTTTCGTTACCGTTGTTTCGAGCGAGGAACTCAAAAAAACCGGGGCCGCCACCGTCGTGGACGCCCTTCAGCGGCTGGGCGGATTTTCCTACCGGGCCCTCGCCCCCCTCGGGATATCCCACGGTGGCATGAACAGCACCTTGTCCATTCGCGGCATCAAGGACGGCGAATTGGTGCTCATCAACGGATCTCCGATTCAGGGGGCCGCCGGCCATGCCTATGACCTGGACACCATCCCGTTGGATCAGATCGATCGGGTCGAAATCCTGAAAGGGGCCGCTTCCACCCTTTACGGCGCGGACGCCATGAGCGGGGTCATCAACATCATCACCAAGGAAACCCGGTCGGAGACAGCCTTCACGGGAGCGGTTCAGCTGGGCAACGAATCCTACCATAACCACAGCCTTTCAGCCTCCCTCCCGGGAGTGAACGTGGGGTTCCAGTATCAGCACCTGGGCGGACAGAAGGGAATCTCCCGCAGTTTCTCCCAGAAGTATCGTTATGACCTGGACCCAACCGATCGGTACGCATGGAACCTCAATGCCCGTCTGGGGGAGCACCTCCACCTGGACTACCTTGGGTCCTACTACACCACCGGCTTCCAGAAGCAGTACGACGGCGACGCGAAGCCCCATGAAGGTACGGATCAGGACTACGCCAAGAATTTCGTCAACTTCCGCTATGAAACCCGGTCTTTTCGGGCGAAGGTCTTCGGTACCTATGACGAGATGCGACGGGACGAATACACCGACCCGGATGAACCAATGGATGAAAACAAGAACTACAACGTGGGCATGGAAACCGATTATCGATTCACCCTGTCGGGATGGGAGCTCAACATGGGGGCGGACTGGATCTACCGCGGCGCGGATTACAACAACCAATACGGCCGGCGCCACCGGAATGACTACGCGCTCTTTTTCCAAGCGAAAAAACGGTTCATGAAGCGACTCACCGCCACGGTGGGGGCTCGGGAGCAATTCATCGATGCCGCTTCGGGAGCCAGCGACTCCGACCGTTTCTTGCCCAGTTTCGGTCTTACCTTCGCCTGCAGCGACAGGCTGAGTCTCTTCGCCAACGCCGGTAAAGCGTTTCGGGCACCTACGTTCAACAATTTGTATTACGAGAGTTCCTTCCTCAAGGGAAATCCGGAGCTAGGCCCGGAGGAGGGATGGACCTACGAGGCGGGGGTGAAGTACGATGTTCCCGCCCTGCGGCTTCGGCTGGCCGCCTTCCACATGGCCTATACAGACAAAATCGAAATCGACCGATCCCGGGGCTACCCCCTCACTTACTTCAATGCCGGCGACTACGAATCCACGGGCATCGAGTGGAGCATCGGTGTCAACCCGTTTCTCGCCCTCTCAGGTTGGGCGCAGGCGCTTTCCGTTTACATCAACGGCTATTGGGCCGATCCCGTCGCCGAGGATGCGTCGGGCGTGGATTATCGGACCGGGCCCAAGTTCCAGGCCACCGTGGGGCTCGAGCACCTGAGCGAACCGCTGGTGTGGGATCTCAACTGCCAGGTCCTCAGCTCCAGGGAGCGAAACTTGGAAAGCCACGCTGTTGTCAACTTCTACTCCAAGTGGAAATTGGGGAAGGGTTTCCTGACCTTTGGCGTGGACAATCTCTTTGACCAGGAAGTCCAGGTTTCCGGAGATCTCTCGGAAGATGCCAGCAACCGATATGTCTATTACGAGGTTGGACGGTTGGTGAAAGTGGGTTACGAGATCCGTTTTTGACGCCCATGTCCTTTCGCGAGGGGCAATTGCTCCGAGCCGCTTGGGGAGCGCCCCAATCCGCTTCCAGGGCCCACTCGAAGTGGGCCTTTTCATTGTGTTGTCGGGGTGAGGAGGCCTTTTCTCCCGCTGTTTCTTGGTGCTCAGGGGCCCGGGTTCGGGGGCTTGGCGGGTCCCTGAGCCGTGGTGCGCGGTTCTTGACAGATGGGGCCCAGGTCCAGTAAATTCGAGCAACAATTCACATTCGAAATGTGACCCCGACCTTTTCCCATTTTCTTCCAACGTCGCCGCGAAGGCCGCATGTTTTCCTTGTTGGTGTTTTGGTGGTGTGCCGAAACGGACCCAGAGGTGCGTCATGTGGAGGGAGGACCGACGATGGCGAGAGGCCTTTTTGGTGCGGTGTTGATCGGGATTTTGGCCTTCGGCAACGGGCTGCATGCCGTGGAAAGCGTGGAGCCCGTGGTGGTGACGGCCTCCAAACTGCCCCGAACGCCTGGCAATGTGACCCAGAAAGTGGACACTGTGGATTCCGAGCAGCTCTCTGTCATCGTTTCGGGTCACGGGAACGTGGCCGACTGGCTCCTCTACCAGCCGGGGATTTTTGCCAGCCCCCTTTCCAGAAACGATGCCAACTGGGGTTCCGTGGGGGGACTTTCTCAAAAGTACAACACGTACATGCTGGAAGGCTTGCCCATCGACGTGTTCGTTGAGCCGCAGAGTCTGGAAGTGCTCGCCTTCGATCGAATCGAAGTCCAGCGCGGGCCGGCCGCCGTCCTTTACCCCAACTACCTGGGAATGGACTTTGCCGGCAACCAGAGCCCTCTGACGGGAACCACCAATATCCTCCTCAAAGAGCGTTTCGACAAGAGGCGGACCTTCCTGGATGCTTCCTACGGATCTTACAACACCCTGACGATACGTTTCCTGCACCAACGACCGGTGGGGGACGTCCATTTCTTTCTGGGAGGCGGCCTGGAAGATTCGGACTATACCGACTACGGCACAGAGGATTCTTGGCTGAACATGATCGACGATCCAGAATATCAGAAAACCAAATTGTACGGCAAGATGACCTGGTTCGTCAGCGGTGACGAGCGTCACAAAGTGTCCGTTTTCGCCCATCACACGAATCATCACGGCGACGCCGGCCGTCCCAAACGCGGTTTCGATCATGACTACTGGACGCTCAATTCGGCGTACCAGTTACCCTTGAGCCAAGCGATGACGGCTTCCTTCAAGGTAGGCTACAGGAATTACGATCGCACTTGGCAGGAAGACAACTACCCGACGAGTCTTGCCTTGCGGGAAGAAGACGGCGTGCGCCAAGAAATCGTTCCGGGGGACTTTTCCTTGGCTCTTGAGCACTGGGGTGGAAGCCTGCTCACGATCGGTGCGGATTTTCAAACGGCTTCGTACAAGACCTACGCCGACCCCGGTGTGCGTTCGGTGACCAACGATGCGGACGCCCTGCAATACGGGGTCTACGCCCAAGAGGAGTTCGTCTGGGGAAGGACCATCCTCCGCCTGGGAGGGCGCTACGCCTACACCAGGCATGAGGTGGATCTTCTGAGCGGCGCGGAACCGGAGGACGATTCCGCATCCTGGGACGAGTGGCTGTGGAGTGTCGGAGTGCGCCACCATGTTTTCGGAAACCTGGCCGTCTATGCCAATGTGGGCACAAGTTTCGTGGCGCCGTCCATCCATTCGGTCGGGGGCACCTTGAAGGCTTCGGACCGCGGCGTACCCGGCAAGGACGGCCGATTGCCCAACCCGGACCTGGAGCCGGAATCCGGCATGGGCGGCGACGTGGGCTTCGACTGGAAACCCTACGAGGAGTTGGGCTTCGGAGCGAGGGGATTTTACAACAAAGTGAAGGATAACATCGTGCAGGTGGTCGTGAGTGAGAATCCATCCCAGTCGCAGGACATCAACGCGGGTGATTCCACTTCGTACGGTGTTGAGCTGGAAGTCCATTACAGGCCCCTGGATCGTCTGCGTGTTTTCGCCAATTATACCTATACGGATACGAGTATCGAAAACGACGAGGACCCGGACGTGGATGGGGCGGAAGTCCCCTTCGTGCCCAAACACATGGGGAACATCGGTGCGGACATGGATCTCCCGTACGATATTAAGGTCGGTGTCTATCTTCATGTGGCCGGAAGGATCTACGACAGTACTTCCAAACAGAGCCGCAACCGCTTTCCCGGCTATGAAGTGCTCAACGCTTATGTGGAAAAGCTTCTGGTGGCGAAGGACACCACCATCCTTTCGGTGTACGGGCGGTTCTACAATCTGACGGATAACCGCTTCGAGATGCCGTGGCAGTTCCAGGACCCGGGCTTCGCCTTTACAAGCGGGATCAAATTCGTTTTCTAGCTGCGGTTTGGAGTCATGTGGAAAGGAAAGAACAGCTTCCGGGCGGAACGGAATCCCGCTCCGGTGCGGCCGGCGCGCAGCCCCATGGGGTGTTGGGGGTGGTATGCGGTTGTGGTGGTCATCGTTGTCGCGTTGACGTGGGACGCGGTCTGGGCGGCGTCCGTCCGAGTGGAGGATTTTCGCGGTAAGACGATTGTCTTGCCGCAGCCCGCCCGAAGAATCGTGTGCCTCATCGAAAGCGCCCTATCGGGGCTTTATATGCTCGGGGTGAAGGACCGTGTCGTGGGGGTTCCCAGGAGCGTCTACCAAGGTGCGGTGCGACCGTATTACGAGGCGCTGGACGATCGGATCCGCAACGGCACCCTTGCCGCCCCGGGCAATTGGGATTTCATCAACATGGAGTCCGTCGTTGCCTTGAAGCCGGATCTGGTGGTGCTCTGGGCCCACCAATCGGAAGCCGTGCAGGCCTTGGAACGGAGAGGTTTGGCCGTTTTCGGCGTGTTCATCGAGCGGTTCGAGGATGTCCATCGCGAGATGAGAGCTCTGGGGATTCTGACGGGCACCGCCGAGCGGGCCGAGGCCCTCATCGGCCTCGCCGAGGAAGAAAAGCGATGGGTTCGGGATTACGTCCATTCCCTCGGGAAGTCGAATCGGCCGTCGGTCTATTTCATGTGGGCTCAAGGCGACTTGGAGACCTCGGGAGGCACCTCCACGGTCAATGAACTCCTCGAGGCGGCCGGGGGGCGCAATGTGTTCGGTCACCTTCCCCGGGAGCATCTGGTGGTGCACCGGGAAAGCCTGCTCCAAGCCGACCCGGAAGTGATCGTGATGTGGGTGAACGAAGCGCGCGATCCGGCTCATATCCTGACCGACCCACGCTGGCGCTTCGTGCGGGCTGTACGAGAAGGACGCGTTCATGAGCTCCCCGACATCTTTACCAGCGACCTGTGGACGCTGAAGTACCCTCTGGCCATCTTGACCGTCGCTTCCTGGCTCCACCCGGATGCCTTTCCGGACACGGACCTGAAAGGCCGCAGGATGGCCTTTCTTGAGAAACTTTATGGCTCTTCGACCGTGGCCAGGGTGGCGATCCATGGCTTTTCGGATTAGGCGTATGGTGGTCTTCGGACTTCCGGGGCCGCTGCTGATTCTGTCCCTTTTCACGGGACCGGCCGGTTCCGTGGCGGCTTCCGACGTGCTCCAGTGGCTTGGCGCTCTCCTGGGGGTGGCTCCCTTCAGCGAAAGGGCGGATCTTGTCCGCGCCATCGTCTGGGATATCCGCGTTCCCCGCATACTGCTCACCTTCCTGGTCGGAGGCTCGTTGGCGGTCGCGGGCGCCACACTGCAGGCCATGTTTCGAAATCCCTTGGTTTCTCCTTACATCCTGGGACTTTCGTCCGGGTCCGCCTTCGGCGCCGCCGTCGCAATGGTCACGGCGTGGCTCCCCGTGTATCCGTCGGCTTTTTCATGTGGCATGTTCGCCGTCGGGTGTAGTTATCTACTGGGCAGGGTGGGCAGAACGGTGAGTTCGGTGAGTTTGGTGCTTTCGGGGATCGTTGTTTCCGGAATCTTTACGGCGCTGTTGACCATCGTGCAATTCCTGACCGACCCTTTCAAGCTCCAGACCATCGTCCACTGGACCATGGGGAATCTGCACAACGCCGACTGGAAACGACTCCGGGATTCCTGGGCTTTTCTCACCGCGGGTTTCACCGTGCTCTTCCTGTTGCGATGGCGTATGAACGTCTTGGCCCTGGGAGATCAGGAAGCATGGGCCGTGGGGGTACATCCCGAACGGGAAAAGGTCCTGATGCTCATTGCGGCGACCCTTTCGG
>JACIYN010000041.1 GCA_014359885.1 Desulfacinum sp. | reverse complement strand
GTGGTCTATGCCATCGTGAAGGAAGTTTTCGACAATCTGGAAGAGTTCAAGAAGCTGCATCCGGCCTACTCGGTGCTCACCAGGGAGAACATGCTGGAGGGCCTGAGCGCCCCGTTCCATCCCGGGGCGCTGAAGTACTACAAGGAGGCGGGCCTGATAAAATAGCGGAGCAGGGACGGGAGGTGGCGGGGCCCACCGCCACCTCTTTTTTTGTCCTTTCAGGGCCCCGTCCGTTCGAGAAGAATCCGCAACTGTCATCAACGAGTACCATGAGAGTGAAGGACCTCCCATGACCCATCCCGTGGACCAAGACCAAGGACTGGACGTCGCCAAGAAACTGGCTCAGGAAGAAGCGGGCATCGGCCGGTTGCCCAAGAAGGGACCCTCCAAGTGGGCCGTTCCCGCGATCGGTGTCTGCTGGTCCCTTTTCCAGCTCTCCATCGCCAGCTGGCTCATCCTGGACACCTGGTACATTCGGGCCATCCACCTGGCCTTCGGCCTGCTCATCGTCTATTTGAGCATCCCCATGTTTCGAAAACCCCGGCTGGGAATCCGGATGCTGAGCGCCACCGACCGCATCCCGCTGATCGACTGGATCCTGGGCCTTGTGGCGGCCGTTGCGGCCCTTTACGTCCTCATCGACTACCAGGGGATCACCAGCCGCTACGGCGCTCCCATCCCCCGGGACATCGTGGCCGGCTTTGCGCTCTTCATCCTCCTTTTGGAGGCGTCCCGGCGCGTCATCGGTCCCGCTCTTTCGGTCATCGCCCTGGTCTTCACCTTCTACGCCTTCTTCGGGCCGTACATGCCCGACGTGATCGCCTTCAAGGGCGTCTCCCTCAACCGCTTCATCGGCCAGATGACCATGTCCACCGAAGGCATCTACGGCATCCCTCTGGACGTTTCGGCCACCATCGTCTTTCTTTTCGTGCTTTTCGGCGCCATGCTGGAAAAGGCGGGGGCGGGCCGGTTCTTCATCCAGCTCGCCTTGAGTCTTCTGGGTGGCTTCAAGGGCGGCCCGGCCAAGGCGGCCGTTCTGGCAAGCGGGCTCACCGGCCTCGTTTCCGGCTCCAGCATCGCCAACATCGTGACCACCGGGACCTTCACCATCCCGCTCATGAAGCGCGTGGGTTACCCGCCCCGGAAGGCGGCAGCCATCGAGGTGGCGGCCAGCACCGACGGCCAGCTGGCTCCCCCTATCATGGGAGCGGCGGCCTTCATCATCGCCGAATACGTGAACGTGCCCTACATCGACGTGGTGAAGGCAGCGGCCATTCCTGCCTTCGCCTCCTACGCCGCGCTCCTCTACATCACCCACATCGAGGCGTCCAAGCTGGGCCTGCGCGGTCTTCCCCGGGAAGAGCTGCCGCCCTTTTTCCGGACCTTCATGAGCGGCCTTCACTACATCATTCCGCTCCTCATGCTCCTCTACGAACTGGTGGTGCTCCGGCATTCGCCGGAAGCGGCGGCCTTCAACGCCATCTGGGTCATGGCCCTGGTCATGCTCTTCCAGCACCCGGTCAAGGCCTACCTGGAAAAGAAACCCCTGGGACCGGCCTTCAGGCAGGGCATCACGGACATCTTCTCATCGCTGGCCGCAGGCGCCCGCAACATGGTGAGCGTGGCCATGGCCACGGCCGCCGCCGGGATCATCGTGGGCGTGGTGGCCATGGGCCTGGGAGGGCTCATCAACCAGATCGTGGATCAGCTTTCCGGCGGAAACATTTATCTGCTGCTCATCATTACGGCCGTCGCCAGCCTCATCATCGGCATGGGGCTTCCCACCACGGCCACCTACATCGTCATGGCGTCCCTCACGGCGCCGGTCATCGTCACGGTTGGCGGCTACTACGGCTTCGAAGTGCCGCTCATGGCCGCGCATCTCTTCTGCTTCTTTTTCGGCATCCTGGCCGACGACACCCCGCCGGTGGGCCTGGCGGCCTACGCCGCGGCCGCCATCGCCCGGTCGGAACCCATCCCCACGGGCATCCAGGGGTTCATGTACGACATCCGAACGGCCATCCTGCCGTTCATGTTCATCTTCAACCACGACCTGATCCTCCACGGGATCAACAGTTGGGCCCAGGGGCTTCTCATCTTCGCCATGGCCTGCGTGGGCAATTTCGCCTTCGCTTCCGCCACCCAGGGCTGGTTCATCACCCGGAACCGGTTCTACGAAGTGCCCCTGTTCCTGGCCGTCACGCTCATCATGATGCGGCCCGACGCCGTGGCCGGCTGGGTGGGCATCCCCATGGACCAGCGCTACTGGATGTATCTGGCTGGACTCGTCCTTTTTGCCATGATCTATTTTCTGCAAAGGCTTCGGACAGGCAAGCAAGCTCCGGCTGCCGCGTGAACGCCCGACGCCGCCGGCCGGACCGAGCCGAAAGGAGGCTCCCATGACAAGGAATCGAACGAGATCCGCGTGGATCTTGCTGCTGGGCCTCTTGTTGGCTGGAACGATTTCGCTGGTCGCAGCGGAGACGCGTTTCGTGGACAATGGGGACGGGACCGTGACCGACACCCTGCTCAAGGTCATGTGGGCCAAAACGGACAACCAGGGGGACGTAAGCTGGAAGGAGGCGGAAAGATACTGCCGCCTGGGACCGCCTCACCTGATCGGACGCTACGACAACTGGCGCATGCCCACGCTGGAGGAGCTTCGCTCCCTCTACGTGGCGGACCCGGCTTACCGGGGATATGAAACCCCGTGCGGCCAATGGGTCAGGATAACCCCGGAGATACAGCTCAGCTGCGGGTGGGTCTGGTCGGGCGAACAACGGAGCATCTCGGCCCGGGTCTTCAACTTCAGCCGCGGCTATGAATACACGGATCGGATGGTGCACAAACGAAACTACCGGGCCCTGCCGGTCCGGAACCTGGACGGAAGTTGAACGCGGCGGAAAAAGATGGAGTGGGTTCATGGGTGAAATCCGAAAGATTCTTGCCGCCATCTGCTTTTCCGACCATTGCGCGGACACGTTGCAGATGGCCGGCACCTTGGCGAAGCAATTCGACGCGAAACTGGTCATCGCCAATGTGATCAACGTTCGGGACGTGGAAGCGGTCACTTCCATCGAATCGTTGGGCTACAGCGTTCATGCGGATAGTTACATCGAGGGAATCGAGGAGGAGCGGATCGCCGAATTGAAAAGGATGCTGGCCCCCATGGACCTGCCCAGGGAACGGGTCAAGTCCATCTTCCGGGTCGGCCATCCCTTCGATGAACTAATGAAGGTGATCCGCGAGGAAGATGTGGACCTGGTGGTGATCGGCACCAAGGGCCGGACCAACCTGCCCCACGTGCTGGTGGGATCCGTGGCGGAAAAGATCTTCCGCCACTCCCCGGTCACGGTGGTTTCGTGCCGGGACCGGCGCGGCTCGCCCTTGGGGCGTAAGGCGTAAGGCGTTAGGCGTAAGGCGTAAGGCGTTAGGCGTAAGGCGTTAGGCGTTAGGCGTTAGGCGTAAGGCGTTAGGCGTAAGGCGTTAGGCGTTAGGCGTTAGGGGTTAGGGGTAAGGAGTAAGGAGTAAGGGGTAAGGAGTAAGGAGTAAGGGGTAAGTAAACCCTCGGTACTCCTTTGGAAAAGAGGGAGAATCCCCGACAGGGCAACCTCCCCCTACCCCATACCCCTTTACCCCTACGACGCACTCCTTACGCCCAACGATTTACGATTCACGATTTATGACTTCACGATTCACGGATGACGGACATGGAAAAGCTCATCATCACAGTGGCCCTCACGGGCAATGTGCCCACCAAGGAGATGAACCCGCACGTACCCATCACGGCGGAAGAGATCGCCCGGGACGTGCGCCGCTGCGCCGATGCGGGGGCCGTGCTCTTCCACGTGCACGCCCGGGACGAAAACGGCCGGCCCACCCTGGACATCGAGCGGTTCAAGGAAAACGTGCGGGCGATCAAGGAAGTGGCGCCGGATGTGATCCTCCAGCTTTCCACCGGAGCCCGGGCCGGAAAGGACTGGGAAGCCCGGGCCAACCCGGTGCGGCTCCTCCCGGAAATGGCTTCCTTCACCACGGGATCCAACAACCTGCCGGGCATCGTCTATGAAAACTCCCCCCAGTTCATCCAGTTCCTGGCCGGAGTCTTCAAGGAAACGGGCGTGAAGCCGGAAATCGAAGTCTTTGAGACCGGCATGATCAACAACGCCCTCTACCTCCAGAAAAAAGGCCTCATCGAGCCGCCCCTGCACTTCGACTTCGTCCTGGGAGCACCCGGCTCCATGCCCGGATCGGTCAAGAACCTGCTCTTTCTTTCCGAGAGTATCCCGCCGGGATCCACCTGGTCCGTGGCCGGAATCGCCCAGGCGGAGATTCCGCTGGCCACGGCGGCCATCGTCATGGGCGGGCACGTGCGGGTGGGCCTGGAAGACAACCTGACCCTGCCCGACGGTTCGCCCGCCACCAACGCGGGGCTGGTGGAAAAGGTGGTTCGGATCGCCCGGGAAGTGGGCCGCGAGATCGCAAGCCCCGATGAGGCCCGCCGCATCCTGGGGCTGGATCCGGCCAAGAAGGACCGCATCCTGAGCCGGATCGACTGAAGCCCATGTCCTTCTGGAACCGGCGCCAGCAGATGGGTTGGGCCGCCGCCCTTCTGGGAGGAAGCGTCCTTTTGTCGCGCTTCATGGGCCTGGCCCGCGACAAGGTCATCTCCTACTACTTCGGGGCGACCCTGGAATCCGACGTCTATTTCGCCGCCTTCGTCATTCCGGACTTCATCAATTATCTTCTGGCAGGCGGCTACTTTTCCATCACCCTGATTCCCCTGCTGGCCGAAAAGTTCGGCACGGACGAAGAGGACGGCTGGCGCTTCTTTTCGGCCGTGCTCCTTTGGGTGGCCGTGGCCATCACGGGCGTCACGGCCATCGCCATGGTTTGGGCTCCGGAGCTTTCCCGGTGGGCGGCGCCCGGGCTGAGTCAACCGGCTTTGGACCGGCTGGCGCTCTTCCTTCGCATCATCCTTCCCGCCCAGATCTTTTTCCTGCTGGGCGCCTGCTTCAGCGCCGTGTGCTATCTCCGAAAGCAGTTCCACGTGCCCGCCCTGAGCCCCCTCGTCTACAACGGGGCCATCATCCTGGGCGGCATCTGGATGCGCCGATCCGGCATGGAAGGTTTCTGCTGGGGAGTGCTGGCGGGGGCCTTTGTTGGGAATTTTCTGCTCCCCTGCCTGGCCGTGCATTTCGGCGGCGGTATGCGGCTCGCCTGGACGCCCCTCCATCCCGCCTTCAAGCGCTTTCTGCTCCTGGCCCTGCCGCTCATGGTGGGCCAATCGGTGGTGGTTCTGGACGAGCAGTTCATCCGCATCTTCGGATCCATGGCGGAAACGGGGGCCATCAGCTGGCTCAACTATGCCCGCCGGATCATGCTGGTTCCGGTGGGCGTGGTGGCCCAGGCCGCCGGCGTGGCGTCCTATCCCTTCCTGGCCGAACTCTTCGCCCGAGGCGACAACCGTCGGTTCTTTGAGACCCTCAACGGCGCGCTTCGAAACACCCTGGTGGTGCTGGTGCCCGTATCCGCCTGGATGATGCTGGCAGCCGTCCCCACCATCACCCTCATTTTCCAGCAGGGACGCTTTTCGGCGGCGGACACGACCCAGACCGCCTGGGCGCTTCGGGTCTTCCTGGCGGTGGTCTTCTGCTGGGGCTTTCAGCAGATCGTGGGGCGGGGTTACTACGCGAGGCAGGACACGGTGACTCCGGCCGTGGTGGGCACGCTTGCCACCGCCGCCGCGCTGCCGCTCTACTTCCTGGGATCCCGGCTTCTGGGAGCCCGGGGCGTGGCGCTGGCCAGCGCGGCATCCCTTGTTCTCTACACGGCGGTGTTGTCGGGCTGGTGGCGGCACCGCCTGGGGCCCGACGCCTTCCGGGGGCTGGGGCGCACCGGCCTGCGGGTGGCCCTGGTCACGGCGGCGGCCGTGCTTCCCGCGGCCCTGGGGCTTTACGTCCCAGCCCGGTGGGATATTTCAAACCCCTATCTCACGGCCTTCCTGCAACTCGGCCTTTCGGGCCTTCTCTTTTCCGCCGCCTTCCTGTTCCTGGCCCGACGCACCCTGCCCGACCTGCTGGATCCCTTCCTCCGGCGGTTTCGGGGAGAAAGGTAAAAGGGACAAGGCGAAAGGTTAAAGGTAAAAGGTAAAAGGTAAAAGGGGGCAATCCCCCCCCCGGCCCCCCTTTGGAAAAGGGGGGAGACTTGAGCTCACTCCTCACTCCTCACTCCTCACTCCTCACTCCTCACTCCTCACTCCTCACTCCTCACTCCTCACTCCTCACTCCTCACGACTCACGACTCACGACTCACGACTCACGACTCACGACTTACGACTTACGACTTACGACTCACGACTCACGACTCACGACTCACGACTTACGACTTACGACTTACGACTCACGCCACGCCGTTCCATCCCAGATTCCCGTCACCGTTCCCGATTCCGCCGGGTCGTAACCACCCAGGGCCTCGACTCTCTGACGGAAGCGGTCGGAACGGATCACGTCCAACAAGAGCCGGATCTTGGGATCATTCCAGCACCCTTCGGGGATCACGAGATCGTAACATTCTTCGCACACGGGGATGAAATCCAATCCCAGGGCCCGGCCGGCCGCATAAATGGCCATGCCGCAATCCGCCGTTCCGCTCAACACATTCACGGCCACCGCCATGTGGGTGTATTCCTCCCAGTCGTATCCGGTGATTCCCTCGGAGCTTCGTCCCGCCCGTTCCAGCTCGTAGTCCAGGAGGATCCGCGTGCCGGACCCCGCCTGGCGGTTCACGAAGCGCACATCGTCCCGGAAGATGTCTTCAATGCCGCGAATCTTCTTGGGATTTCCGGGCGCGACCAGGAGCCCCTGGCGGCGCCGGGTGAGGCGCACCAGGCGCACGGGCGTTCCCTTGAGGTACCGTTCCACGTACCGGCGGTTGTAGTCCCCGGTTTCGGGATCCAGCAGATGCGATCCGGCCAAGTGGGCCTGACCGCGCCGTACGGCCAGAAGCCCCCCCAGGCTTCCCACGTTGGCGGCCGAAAGATGCAGGCGCGCATCCCGGCTCTTGAGTTCGCTTGCCAGCACGTCCACCGTATTGTCGTGGCTTCCGATCATGATGAGGGTGTGTTCCAGGGCGTCTTCGGATCGAAGGAGCCGCACCCGGACGGGCTCGCCTTCGTTGATCCCTTCCACGTCCTGGGGGATCCGGAGCAGGGCGTCCGCCCGGGTAAGCGACGTGATCACCCCGGCGCCCCGCTGGAGCGGCACGGCCACCAGCCGTCCCTGCACCCGGCCCAGGATGACGCGGACGAACTCCTCCAGGCCCAGCTTGGACGGCATCTTCCGTCCGAGAACCGCCTCCACCGTGGGATCGGCGGGCTCGGCCAGCCCCTGCATCCAGTGGAGGAGCGGGCGCACGAATTGCTCGAAGGCCAGGATGGCCGAAACGGGATAGCCCGGAAGGCCAATGAAAGGCTTGGATCCGATGAGGCCCAGCAGCACGGGCTTTCCCGGCATCATGGCCACTCCGTGGACCAGAAGCGTTCCCAGCTCCTTCAGGAGAGAGACCGTGTAGTCTTCGGAACCCGCCGAGGATCCCGCGTTCAGGACGATCACATCGGCCGGGGATGCGGCCGCACGGCGCACGGCGTCCAGAAGGCTCTCGTAATCGTCGGGAACCACGTCCTGGAGCAAGGGCGCGCCGCCGTTTTCCCGGACCAGGGAGGCAATGACCGTTCCGTTGAATTCCACGATCTGGCCCGGTTCGGCCCGGGGGGCCTCGCGGGCCGGCACCAGCTCCGTTCCGGTGGGCTGGACCCACACCCGGGGCCTTTCGAAAACGGACACCTCGGGCACCCCGGCGGCCAGCATGGCCCCCAGGTCCGCCGGGCGAAGGCGGTGCTGCTGGGGCAGGAGAAGCTCGCCTGCCACGATGTCTTCCCCCACCTTCCGCACGTGCTGCCAGGGAAAGGCCGCCTGGCGGATTTGGATGGCCGTTCCGTCCACCACTTCCGCATGCTCGATCATGATAACCGCATCGGTTCCTTCCGGCATGGGATCACCCGTGTCCACGGGAAAGGCCCGCCGGCCCAGTTCCAGGCGAAGGGGCCTCACATCGCTTGCCCCGAAGGTGTCCGAAGCCTTCACGGCGAACCCGTCCATGGCGGCGCCGTGGTAGTGGGGAACCGACAGCCGGGCCGTCACCGGTTCGGCCGTCACGCGCCCCAAGGCCTCATCGGTGGAAACCCGCTCCACGGCCGTTCGGCATTCCCCCACCGCCTCCTTCCAGACGGTCCGGGCCTCCTCCAGGGTCTTCATGTGCAGATAGATCGTCCGCTTGAACCGCGCCATCCTGTGCTCCCGCGTCTTTCGTGAGTCGTGAGTCGTCAGTCGTCAGTCGTGAATCGTAAGGGAAAAGGGATAGAGGGATAAGGGATATGGGGGAAAGGTGGGGTTGCGCTATGCGGGAAGTCCGGGACGAGCGGACCGTGGGGGATTGCCTCCTTGAGTCGTGAATCGCAAGTCGCAAGCCGACCTCCCCCTCACTCCTCACTCCTTACCCCTATATCCCTCTATCCCTTCCTCCCTCACTGCCGCTGAAATCCGAAACGCTTCCAGAAGTCCCTTCGGTACCGGCGCACCCCGGCCAGATACACCTCGGCCAGGTGCACCTGTTCCAGTTCGTCCAGCTCCAGCTGCACCCAGTCCTCGATGGAATCCAGGCTGCGGAACCAGCGGGTAAATTCCCCCTTGTCCAGGAGCTTGGGGGGCTGGATGACGAAACTTTTGCCGCCGTGCTGGTGGTAGCGCCGTCCGCCGATCTTGGCGTTGTAGTCCGCCGTGTTGACGCCCACCACGGCCAGGAAGTTGTCGAAGGCGCGCACCAGGGCCCCCGTTTTCCAGTGGCCCCGGAGGATGGGAAAGATGCTGATGTTGAAGATGATTTCCGCTCCCTGGTCCGTGAGCTGCCGGGCCGCTTCCGGCTGCCCCCAGAAGTCGATGCAGACCGGTATGCCGATCTTTCCGAAGTCGGTGGCGAAGGCCCGGAAGGATCCGTCCCCGGGGCTCATGCCCAGATGATCCCGTTCCAGGGCGCCCAGGTTCGTCTTGCGCTGGCGGCCCAGCAGCCGTCCTTGGCGGTCGAAGAGGGTGGCCGTGTTGTAGGCGCGGTTTCCCTCCACTTCCACGAGACCCGCGATGATGTAGCAGTTGAGGTCCCGGGCCGCCCGGGCCAGCTCCTCCTCGCCCACGTAGGGGAAGTATTCGGGAAAACAGACCACGTCCAGGGACTCCCCGCGGCAGGATTCCAGCAGGCGCATGGCGTGCGCGATGTTCCGGGGGTCGTCGAATTCCGGGTAGGGCTTGGGTTGGATCAGGGCCACACGAATCGTATCTTTCATCGCTGCATCCTCTTTTCTCGGCTCCTCCGGTCCTTACGGGGAATCGGGAGCCCAGTCCATGTCCGTCATGTAGGGGAAATGATCCGAAGGGTAGCGGCCCTGGAAGCTGTCCCGGACGATGACGGCATCCCGAACGCGGAAGTGCCGGGTCACCAGGATCCAGTCCATGCGGGTCGCCTGGGGAACGCCCGAAAATCCGTGGTGGGTGTGGCTTTCCGGGCCCTCAGGCCTGCCCAGCAGGGTCCAGGTGTCCGAGAGGCCCACCTCCGGGTCCGTCAGCACCCGGTGCACGGGGGAATCCGGGGCGTCGTTGAAGTCGCCCAGCACCACGTGGGGACCGGGGCGCTCCTGGACCCATCGGGCCAGGATTTTGGCCTGTTCCTCCCGGGCTTCGGCCCCCACGTGATCCAGGTGGGTGACGCTCACCCAAAACCGGCGATCGGAGCGGCGGTCGAGAACCCTCGCCCAGCTCATCATCCGCGGAAAGGCGCTGTCCCAGTTCTTGCTCCGGTGTACCTCCGGGGTCTTGGAAAGCCAGAATTCGCCTCCGTCTTCCACGGCATAGCCTTCCGTGGACACGAAGAGCGTGGGGTACTGGCACGTGTCGTCGATCACCCGGGCCGGGGCGTGCAGCACGTAGCCGGCAAGATGTTCCGCCAGGTAGGTGAGCATGGTCCAGCGGCCTTCCTGGGTTCCCACGATGTGGGGCCGGTACCGGCGGATGACCTCCAGGACCATCTCCCGCCGGTAGACCCAGCTGTTTTCGCCGTCCCGATCGTTTTCGAATCGAAGGTTGAACGTCATGATCCGCATGGGCTTTTCCCGCTTCCCATCCCGTCAGGGTCCGTGTCTCAGGCGCCCTAACCATCGCAAATTTGGCTGCCCCTGGCAAGATGGGTGACGAGTGACGAGTGAGGGGTGACGAGTGAGGAGTAAGGAGTGACGGCCCCTCACGCCTCACGCCTTACGACTCACGACTCACGACTCCCCCTTGAAAGGGGAGGCCGAAGGGGTCATGATGGGAAGACGAATCCGACGGTCAAGCGCATCGTGAACCCCATGGGCAGGAGTTGGTTTCATGAAAGTGGTGGCTTTCAACGGAAGTTCGCGAAAGGGCGGCAATACCGCCATTCTGTGCAACATCGTGCTGGAAGAACTGGAAAAGGAGGGCATCGAGACCCAGCTGGTGGAGCTGGCCAAGAAGCCCCTCCAAGGCTGCATCGCGTGCTACAAGTGCTTCAAGAACAAGGACAAGCGCTGCGCCGTGGATAAGGACGCCCTGAACGACTACCTGCAGCTCATGCTGGAAGCCGACGGCATCATCCTGGGGTCCCCCACCTACTTTTCCGACGTGTCGGCCACGATGAAGGCGCTCATCGAGCGGGCCGGGATGGTGAGCCGCGCCAACGGCGACCTGCTGAAGCGCAAGGTGGGTGCCGCCGTGGTGGCGGTCCGGCGGGCGGGAGCCATCCACGCGTTCAATTCCATCAACTTCTTCTTTTTCATCGGGCAGATGATCGTTCCCGGATCCAGTTACTGGAACCTGGCGGTGGGCCGGGACATCGGCGATGTGAAGGAAGACAAGGAAGGGATCGAAACCATGCGCACCCTGGGCCAAAACATGGCCTGGTTGCTCAAGAAACTGCACGCCTGAAGGAGGATCCCATGAAGGTGGAAGTGGACCAGAGCAAGTGCGGCACCATCGGCATTTGCGTGAAGGAATGCCCGGAGATTTTCCGATTTCAGGAAGGAAGCAAGAAGGCCGTGGCGCTGGTGGAGGAAGTGCCGCCCCAATGGCAGGCCAAATGCCGGGAAGCGGCCCGCAAATGCCCCAACGGCGCCATCCTCATCACGGAATGATGGGCATCGCGGCGCAGATTTCTTCTCATGGTTCGCCTCCAGACGTCCGATTAAGGCTTTGACGGGATCAACGACGCAGGGAGGCGAATCATGGACGCTCTTTTCTTCCTGGCCTACACGGCCCTGGTTCTCACGGGATGTACCCTGGCGGTCTGGACGGCCGCCGTCCTGGCTCGCGCCGAAAACCGCGATTATTATGGGAAGCGCAAGGGGTAAGGTGCGGAGCGGGCTTCCGGGCCCGACATCCGCATGGATGAAAAACCGGCACGGCGGTACCGGCTTCCACAAAGACGGCTCGCGACCTCCGTCCTCCTGTAGGGGCGAAAGATTTTTCGCCCCTACAGCCAGCGGATGGCGTGCCCGCCAATGGCGTAGGGGCGGTTCGCGAACCGCCCCTACGGGGACAAATCCCTACGAGGCAAGAGCCCCGGTTCCCTCCGGGGGCAAGCTTCTCCGGAACTCCATACCTTCGGTAAATGGTGGGCCCCCCGCTGCCGCGGAAGCCACCAATGGGGAGTTCTGGCCAATTTCCTAGTCACAGCCCTTCTGCGAATAGAACTTCAGAAGAAACTCCGCCTCCTTGGGCGAAAGGTCGAAGCGCGTCACCGCTTCGTTCACCAGCTTCGCCACCGGCTTATCCGGTTCTTCCTGCAGGCATTCGGACACCCATTTCACCGCCTTTCGAATGGCCTCGCCCTGGGGCATTACGGTCGTCATGGTCTCACTCCTCCGCTGTGGTGTTTCTTATATTTCCCGGTCGGGACAAGGTCGCTACCCGCCCCGACCCGTCTCTCCGTTCGGCGCCCTCCTGTCTACCATCCGCCGGCGAATCTGTCACCCGGAGAATGCGCTTTTCTTCACAACGCACCCCCTCTCGACCGGCCGGCACGCAATCCTTAACTGAATAAGTGGTAGAAAAGCGTTAGGAACTGAGAGCAAAAGCGGTGAGCTTCGGAAAGGATGAACCATGATCGAACTGGCAAAAACCTGCATCCCCTTGGAATTGGAAGAGGAGATGCTCCGCCATCGCGTCGCCCTGTCCCACGCGGGCGGGGATCTCGACTACGAATCGGCCCAGCGTCTCGCCGATGCGGAAGCGGCGCGTCGCGACCCGGATCCCATGCTTCTCGCCTGGTACGACCGACGGGCGGGGCGGTTTTCGCCCAACGTGGAATGCTGCGACGAGACCAAGCCGGCCTGGCTCGTCTATGCGGAATCGCGGGGCGCGGACCTGACCGTGACCGTGAACGGCCTGGACTACGTTTTCGTGTACCGGCTGAGCGGGGGCGGGGGTTAGGATCTGGTCGGGCCAAGAGGCGATGCGGGACGTTACCGCACGTCCAGGCCGGCCTTCCCGAGAAGCGCCCGGACGTGCTGGACGGGCACGGCGAACGTGATGCCGCTGGGCCGTTCCAGCACCTTTTCCTTGCCGTGGGTGAGCAGCACCTTATTGATGACACCGATGACCCGACCGGTTCGGGAGTCGTAAAGGGGGCTGCCGCTGTTTCCCGGGTAGGCCGTGGCGTCCAGCTGGTAGACATCGAAGGCGTTTTTCAACCGATGCACCATGTCGGAATCCAGGTTTCCGCCCGAATGGGTGGGGATGGCCATGGGGCTCACGGCCGAAACGATCCCCCGGTGGGTGACGGGGTAAAAGCCCAGGACCATGCCGATGGGAAAACCCGTAAAGGCCACCTCCTGACCTTCACGCACCCGGGCCCCGCTCAGGGCCAGAGCCGGCAGGGGATCTCCTCCTTCCATCCGCAGCACCACCAGGTCGTGCACATCGTCCCGGGCCGCTTCGGCCACGCCCCGCACCTCCACCCCGGATCCGCGGCCCACGAAGACCGCCAGCCGTTCCCGGTGTCTCTTGTCCAGCTTTTCGGGAATCACATGGGCGTTGGTGATCACGTGGCGACCGTCGGCCACCACGAATCCCGTTCCGAGAAAGACCGACGGCGGTCGGCGCATGGCCTGGTGGGTGCCCACGGCCACGATGGACGGTCGGATCCTCTCCACCGTGTCCGGAAGATCCGCCCGTCCGGCGGCAGGATTCAGGAGCAGAACGGCCCCCAAGGCCAGGAGGAAAATCAGCTCGTAAAGAGGCTTCCAACCGTTTCCCTTGCCCCCCGTAAGGCCCATCATCCCATGTGGCTCCTGTTCCGGTCCTTGATCGATTCCCGTTTTTGTGGAAAACGCGGGCTAAGGAACTGGCGCAACAGCCGGCCGAGCATCCGCCTCCCATCCACTCCGGAAACCCGCATCTGCCCCCCGCCCAGGAGCGTTCCCGAAAACGCTGGAGATCGCCGCTTTTCTCGTAGCGCAGCCCTTCAGGGCTGCAGAGATATCCCCGGACGCCGGATGGGCTGGCGGGCATCTCCTGTCACTTCATGAACGATCTCGGCAAGGCTCGCCACCCCGCATGGATGAAAGAGTGAACCAAGAAGCAGCTTTTGTAGGAGCCGGCTTGCCGGCGATCCTATTCGCGGCTTTCGCCGCTCCCACATCTCCCTCATTGCCATTGGCGTATATTCGCGTTCATTCGCGGTTTTCTTTCGTATTGATTACGGCATCCTCTTCCGCGGGGAGCCCTGCGGCTGCGAAAGATGTCACGTCCCTTTTCGGTTGATAGAGGAAACCCGTTCAGAGACACGCTCCTGGGAAGGCGAAAGCCCCGAAAAAAGTTCCTGCAGGTGATCCAGCCCGCGTCGCACGTCGTCGTCCGACGTCCCCGGCTTGAGCTCGAGGATCCACGGAACCGCCCGGTCCACGGCGCCCGCCGCTTCGCTCAGGTCTAGCTCGCCGGCCCCGGGCGGAAGGTGGTCGTCGCGACCCCGGGCGTCGTGGATGTGCACGCCGGCCAGGCGGCCCTTCAGGAAATCGGGAGGCCCCAGACCTTTCCACAGGCCCAGCAGCCGGTTCAGGTGCGCATGACCCACGTCGTGCCAGTAGGCCAAAGGCGCTCCGTCCAGCTCCCGGAAAAGATCCGGGAATTCCTCCAGGCCCGGCAGTTCGTGGTAATGGGCCCGGTTTTCCAGCCCCAGGACCACGCCGAGCCTTTCCGCTTCGCGCGCGAGACGATCCAGGCTCCACAGTAAGGCGTCCAGGTGCGGGGCGCGTTTTCGCCGCCTTTCGGCAAGTTTGGAATCCAGCAGCTCCCGAAAGCGGGGGTCTTCCGGCCCGTCGCACCGCTCCAGCATCCCGTGCAGCCGATCCAGCTCCGGATCCATGTCCACCCGGCCCCCGTGCAGGATCACCACGGGCGCCTCCAGGTCGTTGGCGTTTTCCAGGGTCTTCACGGTCCAGCGGACCGCCCGGGTTCTTTCGTCCCGGTCGAGGGCGCTGAGATCCAGGAGGTCGCCGCCCGTCTTCCCCGGCGGTACCAGGGGCGGCACCGGGCAGAAATTATGGAGGCTCACCACCTGCAGCCGGGATCTTTTGAGAAGTCCCGTCATTTCCCGGAAGACCGGATCGGGAATCCGGTAGTCCAGTTCCACTCCGTGAATGGGAAGGCGTTCCAGACGATCCAGAAGATCCCGTCCCTTCCGGGCGTCCCGGGACGCAAACGACGTGGAAAGAAAGATTTTCATCGACCGTCCTTCCAAGCAAAAAGCATATAAACCCCCGTCACGGACGGCCCGTGACAACAAAAGATGAAACGCCCCTTTGGAAAGCAGGCCCTTGTAGGGGCGAATGATTATTCGCCCCTACAGGCCGCGTTCGGGGCGGAAACACCCGCTCCTACCATAGCTGGACGCCGTCACCCCGCCAGACCGTCCAGGTCGAAGACGGCCACCAGCGGCGTGTGGTCGCTGGGTTTGGGCTTTTTGCGAGGCGCCGTGTCCACGAAACAGTCCCGGGCCGCCCGGACCAGGGGCCGGGTCACCAGCATGTGATCCAGCCTCCAGCCCAGGTTCCGCTGCACGCTCCGTGGGAGGCGATAGTCCCAGAAGGTGAACTGCCTTTCTTCCGGATGGCAATGCCGGAAAAGATCCACCAGGCCCCAGGAGAGGATCTCCTTGAAGAGCCTCCGCTCCTCGGGATGAAACCCCACCTCCCCGTCCAGCCGCTTCGGATCGAAGACGTCCTCCGGGTCCGGCGCCACGTTGATGTCGCCCGTCCACACAAGCGGGGTATCCGGCCCGAACCGGGAATCGATCCACCGGGCCGTCCGTTTCAAGAAATCGAGCTTGTAGGAGAAGGCGGGATCTTCCGGGGATCTTCCCTGGGGCACGTAGGTGTTGATCACCCACACGCCCCGGGTTTGAACGGCCAGAAACCGGGCCTCGGAATCCAAGACCTCGTCCCCGGCGTCCCCCACCACCTCGTCGGGCGGTTCCGTGGTGAGGACGGCCACGCCGTTAAAGGATTTCTGGCCCTTCCAGACGGCGTGGTAGCCCGCCTCGGAAAACGCGTCTTCCGGAAAATCCTTGTCCTGGCATTTGATTTCCTGGAGGCAAACCAGGTGGGGGCGGCTCTCCCGGAGCCATTCCAGGAGCAGCGGCAGGCGGGCGCGGATGCCGTTCACGTTGAAGGTGGCCGCCTTCCAGTCCGTCACGTCTCATCCCCCTCGCTGCGTTCTTCCTGGGCCCGGCGCATGGCGTCCCGCTCCTCCATGAGGTGTTCGGCCAGCTTGCTGAACGGCCAGTGGATGGAATGTTCCGTCACCACGGCGAAGATGGGCTTGGGCAGGCCCGCGTCCTTGAACTTCTGAATGAGAAAGAAGATCCCCTTCTGCGGGATGTTGTAGAAGAGCACGATCTTTTCGTCGCACCGGAAGGGCTCGTCGGCGGTCTTGTCCGTGTGCAGGATGTCCCGGACCACCAGGTGGCCGCGTTCCGGGCCGATGGTATGGGCCGGAGGCGCCTTGACCATCTCCAGCATCCGGTCCAGTCGCTCCTTTTCGTCCGGCGTGAAGTTCCAAACCAGCAACCGAGGGCTTCCATCCATGGTCGTTCCTTTCAGGCGCTTCGGTTCGTCGCCGGCTGCGCCAATTCATCACTCGATTCGCTCTATCGACCGCTACGGTTGAACATTCCCGCAGGGCGGACCTTGAGCCGCATCGCCCTTCTCGAGCGGTGCGGCTCCAAGAAGGTCCCCTCTGCGCTCTCCTCGTCTCTGCGGTGAATTTTTCTGCTAAACCCCCTGCACCAGGCGGTCGATGGCGTGGTAGAGGCGCTCCACGCTTTCCACCACCACGTGTTCGTCCAGGGAATGCTGCGTGTTTTCCCCGTCGGCGCCCCAGACGATGCCGGGAATGCCGTAGCGGGAAAGGAACCGGGCGTCGGACGCGCCGTGGGCCTGGCCCAGGCGCACGCCGGGGATGAACTCCATCAGGCGCTCCACGTGGGCGGTCTTTTCGCCGAAAAAGAGCGGCTCCCGCTCCAGGACCTCCACCCGGGAGCGCACCCGCTGCTTCACCTCCTCCACCAGCCGGTCCAGGTCGTCCTCTTCCGTATAACGGATATCCAGTTTGGCCTCGGCCGTGTCCGGGACCTGGTTCACCGACGTGCCCCCGCGGATCCAGCCCAGGTTCAGGGTGCGGTGCCAGTGGTCCGGGGCGTCCAGGTCGAACAGGGGGCGGATGGTGCGGAGATCGTCCATGAGGATCTCGATGGCGTTTTCCCCGAGCCACGGCCGGGCTCCGTGGGCGGTCTTTCCCTGCGCCGTGAGCCTGAGTCGCAGGATTCCCTTTTCCTTCAGGATGATTTCATGGACGCTGCCGCCGTCCAGGGCGATGCAAAAGTCCGCCCGCGCATCTTTCAGCACCTCCCGGGCACCCCGGTAGCCGCCGATCTCCTCATCTCCCGTGATGAGCACCCCGAAGCCCAGGGCCTCCTGGCCTTTGCCCTCCGCCCGGAGCCTTTCCAGGTGCCGGCGAAGGAGCACCAGGGAAAGGGCCACGGCGTACTTGTCGTCGATGGCCCCGCGGCCGTAGAGCTTTCCGTCCTTTTCCACGGGCTCGAAGAGCTCCTCCGGCGCGTCCACCACGTCGATATGGCTCATGAGAAGCACCGGGGCGTACCCCTCGCGCGGCGTCACCAGGAGCGACGGAATGCCCTCCACATCGTAGCGCTGGCAGGCCGCACCGGCTTCCTCCAGGTAGCCGGCCACAAAGTCGGCACACCGCTGAATTTCTTCCGGCCTGGAATGCATGGACGGAAACCGGATCAGTTCCTTGGTCAGTTCCATCACCTCTCGCATGGGATCCTCTCGCTATGGCGGCCGGGGCCGCCCCTGGGGTTGGAGGAAGAAGCGCCGGCGCCGGCTCGCGCCCGTTCACCGTTTCCTTGCCAAAGAACCGGCCTTCCGGCCGGATGGGCCCGCGGGATCTTCCGAACCGGCGGGTGGATCAAACCAGGGGGGCATGGCGCCCTCCAGCGCCGTGCCCCTCCATGGTATACCTCACCCCTGGGGATCTCAAGGAGCGGTTTTGCCTTTCAGAGGCACCCGAACCGGAAGACCTTTCGGAACGCCTCCTTCGCCCCTGTGGGAACCGCGGGATCGGCCCGCAGGCAGGAATCCGGGAGGCTGTCTCCTTCTTCAAGATATGCGGGTATCGTGACGATTCCATAGATGAAATTTCGCCGCAACGGGAAGATCCCGGCCAGGGCGCTTTTCCGCTTTCGCGAAGCGCCCTGGCCCAAGTCCCTGCGTCGGGCTATGATTCCACCATCCGGTCTTTTTAGGACCACATTGGTTGCAAAGGAGGTTTCCTTCCATGAAAGGCAAAATCGCACTGTTTGTCGCCGTCCTCTTTTCCGCCCTTTCCGTTTCCGGCCTTCCCTGCAGGGCCCAAACACCCACGGGAGAGGAGATCGCCCGCCGGGTTCATGATCGCAACGTGGGAAGCGACTCGGTGGCCGAAGCCGAGATGACGCTGGTGAGCAAAAGCGGCCACGAGAGGGTCCGGACCCTCAGGGCCTACACCAAGACCGACGGGCCGGTCCGCAAGGCCCTCGTCCGGTTCCTTTCCCCCGCCGACATCGAAGGGACGGGGTTTCTCGTGCTGGAAAGGGAAGGGGCCGAAACCGAGCAGTTCCTGTATCTTCCGGCCCTTCGGAGGGCCCGGCGGATCGTCTCTTCCCAGAAGTCGCGAAGCTTCGTGAACAGCGATTTCACCTACGAAGACATGGAGCGCCGGCCCGTGGAAGACTTCCAACACACCCTGGCGGGCGAAGAAACGGTGGAGCAGGTTCCCTGCTGGGTGGTGGATTCCTCGCCCAAGCCCGGCGTCCGGAGCCAGTACGGGCGCATCCGCAGCTGGGTGGCCAAGGACCTGGACGTGCCGCTCCGCATCCACTACTTCGACAAGAAGGGCCGGCCCGTGAAGACCTACCAGGTGCAGGCACTCCAGCAGATCGAGGGCATCTGGACGGAGACGGCGGTGGTCATGCACAACCTGGAAGACGATCATCGCACGATCGTGAAGACTCTCCGGATCGATTACAACACCGGCCTGGACGATTCCGCCTTCAGCGTCCGGGCCCTGGAAACCTGGTAGGGGGAACGGACGGGCGACGGGCGAAAACGGGCTTCGAACCCCTTGTAATTCCAGATGTTCCTTGCCCTTCGGGATCCCTTCAGGTAGGATGGAGAACAAGGCCAATCCGAAGAAGAGTCCCCGCGGCGGCATTCCAAGGAAAGCCGCCGCCCCGCAAGAGGTGGAAGCACCATGGGCATGAGTGTGGCCCTCTACAGAAAACTGGAACGCGTGGCACCGGATCTGCGCGATGCGCTCTTGAGCCTCTTTGAGGAAGTGGAGCGAAACCGCGAGGAGGCGGTCACCAAGCACGAATTCAACGAGCTGAAGGACGTGGTGCGCCAACTGGCCGAGGCGCAGCTCAAAACCGAAGTGCGGCTGGACAACCTGACCGTCAAGATGGAGGAGCTGGCCGAGGCCCAGAAGAAGACCGAAGCCCGCCTGGACCGCCTCACCGTCAAGGTGGAAGAACTGGCCGAAGCCCAGAAGCGGACCGAAGCCCGTGTCGAAGAACTCGCAGAGGCCCAGAAGCGTACGGAAGCGCGTGTCGAGGAACTGGCCGAAGCCCAGAAACGCACCGAAGCGCGTGTCGAGGAACTGGCCGAGGCCCAGAAACGCACGGAAAAGGAAGTGGCGGCCCTGGCCCGGGGCCTCAAGGCCACCCGGGAGCAGGTGGGCGGGCTCAGCCGGAGCATGGCCTATGCCCTGGAAAACGAGGCGTACCGGAAGCTCCCGGCCTTCCTGGAGGCCAACCACGGGATCCGGGTGCAGGATCGGATTATTCGGGCCGACGTGGCGGACGAGGAGATCAACTTCTTCGCCCGCGCGCTCCAAGGTGACAAGCCCGTGGTCCTGGTGGGCGAATCGGTGCTCCGGCTGGACGACGCGTCCAAGCTCCGGAGCCTCCGGCGGAAGCTTCAGAAGGTGGGCGCGGTGGTGGCCGAAGAGCCCCTTCCCATTATCGTCACCCACTACGCCAAGCCCAAGGTCTTGGAAAAGGCCCGCGAAGCCGGCATCCTGGTCATCCAAAGCTTCGAGTGGGACTGAGGCCACGCCGCCGCAACCCTTGCCCTCCCGAGGCGGAACGATGCCGATGAACGCTGACGATCGAGCAGGACCGGGAAAGCGGAGCATCGGTTCATCGTGCGCCGAAGGAAAGACATCATGAACGAATCGGCAGCCTATGAAATCATCAAGAACGAGGGAGTTAAAGAAGGATTCCAACAAGGCCTCCAGGCAGGAATTGAACAGGGGATTGAGCAGGGCAAGGTGCAGGAGGCGCAGGAGGCCGTTTTGGACAATCTGGAAGCACGGTTCGGGGCGGTGCCCATGGACCTGGTGCGAAGGATTTACGGCACTTCGGATTTGCAGCATCTGAAAGAACTTCGGCGTCGGAGCGCCACGGTCCCGACCCTGCAGGCCTTCGTGCAGCTTGTGGAAGAAAAACCCCGCGGAAGGCGGGGGAAACGCTGATATGGCGGAGCGATCCCGATGAGCCCTGCGACCGCGGAGGACCGAAATGGGGGGATACGATGCAGCCGTCAAGGTGATCCTGGATCGGTGCCGGGATACGGCCCTTTCGTACTTCCTGGGTCTTTCCGTGGAAGAGTCGGAAATCGTGGAGATTCCGCAGGAAACCGTCACCGTGCGGCGTGCGGATTTCCCCCTCCGCGTGGTCACTTCCGACAAGAAGGAAAGGATCGTGGTGTTGGAAGTGCAGACGCGATGGTCCTGGGACGTGCCGCTTCGGCTCCTGGAGTACGAAGTGCGATACCGGAGGCGGTATCGGCTTGCGGCCATGGGGGCGGTGCTGCTCCTCACTCCTTCCGAACGCTGCGTGGACCATTTCCAAGACGGTGGCATCCATTACCGTTTCGTTTTGGTTCGATTGTGGGAACTGGACGCTTTCGAAGCCGTCGGGACAGGCCTGCCGTGCCTCATGCCCTTCGTTCCCTTGATGAAGGACGGCCTGAATCTTGCCGAAGAGGCGGAACGACGCATCAGTGAGAGCGATCTGAACCGGCAAGCCAAGGGGGATCTCCTCACCGGCATGACCATCCTCTCCGGGCTCGTTTCGGAAGAAATCCCGCAGTTGATCCTTCGCCGAAGGAGAGACATCATGATGGAATCGGCTGGGTATGAAATCATCAAAAAGGAAGGCTTTGACGAAGGCCTCCAGGCAGGAATTGAACAGGGGATTGAGCAGGGCAAGGTGCAGGAGGCGCAGGAGGCCGTTTTGGACAATCTGGAAGCTCGGTTCGGGGCGGTGCCCATGGACCTGGTGCGAAGGATTTACGGCACTTCGGATTTGCAGCGACTGAAAGAACTCCGGCGCCAAAGCGCCACGGTCCCCACGCTGGAGGCCTTCGTGGAGCTTGTGGAAGAAAAACCCCGCGGAAGGCGAAGGAAACGCTGATATGGCGGAGCGATCCCGATGAGCCCTGC
Organism: Desulfacinum sp.; assembly: GCA_014359885.1. Taxonomy (GTDB): domain Bacteria; phylum Desulfobacterota; class Syntrophobacteria; order Syntrophobacterales; family DSM-9756; genus Desulfacinum. The sequence continues at coordinate 10,970 of JACIYN010000041.1, read as the reverse complement.
GACCGCGGAGGACCGGGAAAGCGGAGCATCGGTTGATCGTGCGCTGAAGGAAAGACATCATGATGGAATCGGCAGGGTATGAAATCATCAAAAAGGAAGGCTTTGACGAAGGTCTGCAACAAGGCTTGCAACAAGGCCTCCAGCAGGGCCTGCAGCAGGGAATGATCGATGCGGCGCGGGAAGCGGTGCTGGACGTCCTATTGGAGCGCTTCGGGAAGTGCCCGGCGGCGGTGGAAAAGGCCATCCTGTCCATGGAATCCATGGTCACGATGAAGTCGCTTCGCCGCCAGGCCGTCCGAGCGGAAAGCCTGGACGCCTTCCGCACCTTCCTGGAAGGATGCCTGGAATGACGGCCGGCGGAAACGGCAAGGTTTCCGGTCTTTCGCCCAAGACCAACGGCGGTCGTCAGGTTGGGTCTGCCCGGCCGCATCACGCAGCCACACGTCCTGACGCTACGCCTGACGACTGACGATTCACGATTCACGATTCACGATTCACGATTTCACGACTTCACGACTTCACGATTTCACGATTTCACGATTTACGACTCACGACTCACGACTTACGACTTACGACAAATGGACCCTCGCACCTACTACCAAGCGGCCTTCTCCCGAAACATCGGCCTCTTCACGGAAGCCGAACAGGATCTCCTACGCCGTTCGCGGGTGGCCGTGGCGGGCCTGGGGGGCGTGGGCGGCCTCCATGTCATCACGTTGGCCCGCATGGGCGTGGGGGCGTTCCACCTGACCGACATGGACGTGTTCGAAGCGGCCAACTTGAACCGCCAGTACGGAGCCAAGGTCCAGCATTTCGGCCGGCCCAAGCTGGACGTCATGGTGTCGGGCAGCCCAGAACAACGGTTGGATGACCGCATACCCCAGGAGCTTGTCCTATAACGCTTTTTTCCTGGGAGCGCGGGCGTGTCGCCCGCTTCTCGGACGAGCCCGAGGCCCGCGTTTCCGGGGGAAGAGATTTTAGGGTCTATTCTCTGATAAGCTCCTCGTTGAAAGCACAAGTAACAGCAGGATTGGTTGACTCGGCCGGATAAAGAATGGAGCGGCTGCTACTAGATTCCTTCCTGCACGATCCACCCTATAGCGGCTCGGGACCGAGGCGGATCATCATGTCCAAGGCGCCTTGCATCCTCTCATCATGCGTCCTTGTGATCCTAACCGCGGTGTTAGGGATGCACGCATTTGCATCGGAACAGTTCGCGTACACGCTTAAGGTTTCACAGGGATCCGCTGTTTTCCAAGTCCAATGCGCCGACCCGGCGCCCAGCTTGTCCACATTCGTCTTGGATCGTCCTCGTCGGTACGTGGTGGACCTGAGCCCCAAAGGGCCCGTTTTCCTTCAAGCCCCGAGGACCATCCCCCTTACCGCGGGAAGCCCGGTGGAAAGGATCCGGATTGCTTCGCACCATGGTTTCCTGCGTCTCGTTTTCCACCTGCCTGAGAGCCGAACAATCATCCGGAACGTCCGTCGGGACGGCTCGACTTTCACATTCTCTTTCTTATACCCTGAAGTCTCGGTACCCACATCACCCGACACCTCCCCATCTTCCGCGCCCAATTTTTCATCCACATCCATTACTGCGGTACCCCCATCACCACCTGACACTTCGGGCGAACCTTTCGGTCCGTTCACTTCCCCGGGTCGTCCGTCATCCCTCCTTGCCGCGAAAGAGGTAACGCAAGAATACCGGGTGGGCGTGGAACCGTCTTCGGCCCCCACGAGGCGCGCCCCGGCATCCGAAAAACCCGATACCAGCAACAGTTGCAAAGCCCTATCTGGTCCCCCGCCCGCTTCCCCCCTTCTCACCTTTCACGGGACCCACACATCTCCACTGTCCGCCGAAACACAAATGCATAGAGAATCTTCTTCCGGCTCCCGCCCGTCCTTACGACCTCCCGTCCGCATCGACGGCTTCCTGGAAATGCGGGGTGCGGCCGATACGAACCGGGACGATTCCCTGGAACACACCCGCGCCCTTCGAAAGCGGTTCCAGCTGGAAACCAAGGCTCCCCTCTCCCGAAATGCCGGCAACGTCTTCGCCGTGGTTTCCGGCCGCTCCGACCTTCTCTGGTTCGGCACCCGGTCCGACTGGAACGACTGGGACCTGGACCTCCACGAAGCCTACCTCCACTGGTCCGACGGCCCCCTGGAAATGCGGCTGGGAAAGCAGATCGTTCGCTGGGGAAAGACCGACCAGCTGAGTCCCGTGGATGTGCTCAACCCCGAGGACCTCCGGGAAGGGATCACCTGGGAAACGGAAGACCGGAAGCTTCCCGTCTGGATGGCCCGGATCAAGGCCTTCCGGGGGCCTTTCAGCCTGGAAGGCGTCCTGGTTCCCTTCTTTGAACCCCACGATGTGAACATCTTCGGGACGGACTGGGCCGTCTTTCGACACCTCCAGGCGGCCGTCGCAGCGGACCCTCTGGTGCCCGACAGGGTGAAGGACGCGGTGGACGGGATCGAGGCCCACCGCCGGGAACCGGCTCGAACCCTGGAAAACGCCCAGGGGGGAACACGGCTCACCGCCCGAACCCACGGCTGGGACCTGGCCGTGAGCGCCTTTCAGGGCTTCGATCCCACGCCCCACATCGCCCGGTTTCCGCTCCGAAACATCCGGGTGGACGGAACCTTTTCCCGGGAATCCACTCAGAAGGCGCTCCTCACGGGAATCTTCACCGGGGGGGATGTGGAAGTGCACTACAAGCGGTTCCGGATGATCGGCTTCGACTTCGAAACCACCTGGAAGGACCTGGGGCTTCGGGGGGAAGCGGCCTATTTTTCCGACCGCTCGTTTCTCACCGACTCGCTCACTTCCAGCACTCATCCCGTTTTCTTCGCGGTGCTGGGAGCCGACTATGCCGGCCCGGAGGGCTGGTACGCCAACCTGCAGCTCGCCTATGAACGGATCGGGGGCGATACGGACCGGATCCTCTATTTCGAAAAGGACAACCTTTCCTTGAACGGCGAAGTTTCCAGGGAACTCCTCCGGGGCGACCTGGAAGCGCGCTTGAGATACCTCATCATGCTCACCGACGGGAGTTCCTACTGGAACCCTTCGCTCACCTATCTGCGGTTCCGTCCCCTTTCGCTCACTTTCGGTCTTAACCTTTTCGCCGGTCCTGCCGATACTCTCACGGGATTTTACGGTGGTAACGATCAGGCCCACATGACCTTGCGTTACGACTTCTAAGGATTTTATCATCTCCCGTATGAGGGATTTATGAGGATTCATCTTGATTGCCAATGCTCGCCCGCAACGCCGTGAGGTCTCTTCGTGTTTGCAGAACGATTGGCAAAAGCAATAACCAGCTCCCCTTGGCGCTGCCTTGCGATCAGCCTGATTCTTGGAATGTCGATGGGATTCTTCGCTCCCTCCGTGAAAATGGAAAATGATGTGGACTACTTCAGGCTGGAAGGTCATCCGGATACGATTTATTATGATTATTTTCAGCATGTTTTTGGAGAAGATGAATTCTTCGTTATTGCGATGGAGTCGCAAGACTTTTTTACAAGAGCAAATCTTCTGTTGCTTAAAAGGCTTACGGACAAACTGGAACGGCTGGAAGGCATACGTCGTGTACTGAGCTTGGCCAACGCTGTGGATATAAGCGCAGAAGGAGACTTTGTCTTTGTCGGACCTATCCTTGAAGACATACCAGAGACCGAGCAAGAGTTGCAGGCGCTCAAGACGAGAACCACGAAGCATCCTTTGTATCGCCGACAACTTATTTCCAGTGAAAGTACGGTTGCGTCCATCCTTATTTTTCCCGACATTCCCAAGAACGGTGAATTTGATCGCAAGGCGCTTCTGGAAAAGGTGACTTCCGCTTTGAAAAATGAAGGATTGGATCCCAATAGATACCACTTGGCTGGCTGGACCGTGGTTAATAATGCCTTGAGCCGTTATATGAACGATGACCTTAAGCACTTTGTCCCCATCACCTATTTGTGCGTAGCGGTTGTCCTCTACCTTTTTTTGCGATCTCTCACAATGACACTCATAGGAATTTCCCATATTCTGTTTTGTATCGTGACCACAATGGGCTTTTTCGCAATTCTCAACATCTCATTAAACAACGTAACAGCCATAGTCCCACCATTAATTATCGCTCTTTCTTTGTCAGATTCGATACATATTTTATCCAAAATAATACAATCACAAAATGATGACGCTAATGACATACGTCGAAAAACCTACCATGCCCTTAAGGAACTTATGATCCCTTGCTTCCTGACAACTGTTACAACGTTTGCCGGATTCATCTCCTTGGCAACAAGTCGAATGCCGCCCATTCGGGATTTTGCCTATGCGGCTTCGGCAGGAATCATATTCGAGTTTGCGTACTTCCTACTTCTTGTTCCCGCACTGCTGATTATTGTAAAACCTAAAACTCAACCGGCCAGAACACGGGCCCGCACCAGGATCTCTGTTGGCAAAGTGAACTCTCTCTCGATGATTTTGGTCCATCATCGACATATTGTGGTCTTGTTTTTTGCTACGATAACGGTTAGTTCCTGGGTTGCGGTGCCTTTTATCCGGATAAACACTAACATTTTGGAAAACTTCCGCCCCTCAGATTCTATTCGCAGGTCCTCAGAATTCATTGAGAAACACCTGTGCGGAACAAATACAATAGACATTGTATTCACATCAGACACCGGCGGGGGGATACTGAAACCCGAGCATCTCAAGGCAATCGATACATTCGCTGAGCACGCTAGACTTCTTAGGGAGATAGACCACGTTACATCGTTAGCGGACTTACTCAAACATACTCACCAAGTCTTAAACCACGACGATAGAGCATTCTATCGAATTCCAGATAGTTCCGAAACCATAGCCCAGTACTTACTTCTTTACAGCCCGGATGATATTGATGACTTCGTTAACGAAAAAGCCGATATACTTAGGATGACTCTATTCACGCACGAAGACGACTCCGAAAAACAAGCGCTGTTGCTTCAAAACATTCAATCCATCTTAGGTTCACACATCAAGCCACCCCTCCAATACAGGATTACCGGCAGAGTACTCGACCAAGTCAACAATATCAACGAACTGGTTCGAAGCCAGCTAATCAGCCTTGCCCTTGCATGCTCTATGATATGGGCCACCATTTTTATCTACTTCAAATCCTGGAAGTTCTTTCTACTATCCATTCCTCCCAATATTTTCCCCATCGCATTGAACTTTGCCCTCATGGCCATCTTTCGAATCCCCCTCAATTCGGCTACCGCCCTGATCGCCGTGGTGGGGATCGGCATCGCCGTCGACGGTACGCTCCACGTCCTTTCCTCACTTCGGAATGAGCAGTCTTCCGGCTTGCCTCCGACAGAAGCATGCCTGCGCACCGTTCAGCACAAGTGGCGCCCGCTTAGCGCAACTTCAGTTATTTTATGCGTCTCATTCGCTGTCCTGCTGGCCAGTCACTTTGTTCCCACCAACCAGTTTGGGATCTTGAGCTCCACCATCATGCTCAGCGCATTGGCGGGAGATGTGATCTTCCTCCCGGCCCTCTTCCTCTTTGCAACCAACCTGCGAATGTGCGGGCGCTCACAGCCCATCAAACACCAAAAGAATAGGAGAGATCCCCATGATCCCTGAAGCTGTTGGAGAATTTCAAAACCTACTTGGAGCCGACAGGGTCTTGACCGATGAGGCACGTCTTCAGGCTTACAAGAGGGCCACGATTCCGGTGAATCGGGATATCTGCGCAGTGATTCTTCCTCGAACCACCGACGAGGTGATCGGCATTGTCAGAATCGCAAACCGCTACAGGACAGCACTCTACCCCGTGAGTACCGGAAAAAACTGGGGCTACGGCTCGGCCAACCCTGTACGGGACGGCAACATCATCGTTGATCTGTCGCTCATGAACAAGATTATCGAAGTGGATACGACGCTTGCCTACGCTGTGATCGAACCAGGCGTAACACAAGAACAGCTCTTTACACATCTCGAAACACACGCCACGGGCCTGATGATGGATCCCACAGGGGCCGGCCCCCAATGCAGTGTTTTAGGAAATGCCTTGGAGCGGGGATACGGCATAACTCCCCACGGCGACCATTTTGCCAACATATGTGGAATGGAGGTGGTTCTGGCCGATGGAAGCTTGGTCCGAACCGGCTTTGGCCATTATACCCAATGCAAAGCCACTTACGCCTACAAGTACGGGCTGGGGCCCTACCTGGACGGGCTCTTTACCCAATCCAACCTAGGCATCGTTACCAAAATGGGCATTTGGCTCATGCCAAAACCGGAGTGCGTGGAAGCCTTTTATTTTTTTGCCCCCAACGAATCCGATCTGCCGGGTTTGGTCGATGCCATCAGAGAACTCCTTCTTCAGGGAACCGTGAGAAGCCCCATCAACCTTGTACACCGGGACCGGGCGCTGACGATGATCCATCAGTACCCTTGGCAGGAAGCCCGAGGCAACCAGCCTCTGCCCGAACAAGTGGCCGCTCACTTGGCCAGGAAAGAACACCTGGGGGTTTGGAATGGAATCGGAGCCCTTTACGGGACCAAAGCCGAAATCGCTGCTGCGCGCAAAACCGTTCGCAAGAAGCTCAAGGGAAGGGCGAAAAACATCGTATTTCTTAATAAGTCAAAGATCTTTTTTCTTAAGCGCTTACTGCGCCCTGTTGTACCGATTTTACCTTCCCAACTGAGATCAAGAATCGACATCACAGAGAAGTCCTTCGGCATTCTATGCGGTGTCCCTTCAGAAATCTCACTGAAGACCCCCTATTGGCGCTGCACAACCCCCCCACCCACCCGGAATATCGACCCGGCTCGGGACCATTGTGGACTTTTATGGTTTGCGCCCGTTATTCCGATGCACCCGTCGGAAGTAAGAGCATTCGTCCAGCTAGCACGCTCAACGGTGCACGCTTTCGGTTTCGAGGCGTGCTTTACTTTCACGGCTGTCACGGCCCGAGCCTTTGACTGCAATTTTCCGATACTCTATAACAAAAAGGATCTAGAAGAGACACAACGAGCACTTGCTTGCTATGAGACTCTTATGGATAAGTGCATGAAGGAAGGATTTATACCTTATCGGGTTGGAATTAATTCCATGGGGAAAGTCGTTGATCCAAGCGACACCTTTTGGCAGGCAGTTGGCAAAATAAAATCCGCCCTCGACCCCCATCTCATTTTGGCACCCGGAAGATACAGTCTTGATTGACCTTGATGTACTCAGGGTTCAAAATGAAGGGCTTTAGCCAGCTTTGCAGACACAGGCACCAGAAAACGGTTCAAGAGGATCCCCACGCTAAGCCACATGCTCACTGACCACAGAGGGAGTCCCAGCATGACAGGGGAAGGGTAGCTCCATTGACCGGTATGAACGCCGAATAATTCCACCACCATTCCCATGAATAGGGCGTAGGAAGCTGTAGCGAGGTCGCTCTTATCGTGAAACCAGAAAAACAAGAGGAGAACAAGCGCCGATGAGGAAAGGGTCAACAAAAGGCTGTCGTAGCTAAACAGAGCGAAGATGAGCCCTGTTGCCAAGAACGCCACCACGTTTCGTTTCGAAAAAGTGGCGCAAACATCTCTTTGCCCGTAGGTCCATCTCTTTATATTTACAGAATAAAAGCCCCACATCATGGGCTCATAGTAAGGCATTCCCAAAACATCTGGTCGACTGAAGCTAAATCCGCCGGAACTAGTGGCAGCAAAATTCTGGGGCACTATAATCACCGAGGCCAATACGAACATGATGAGCTCTCTTTTGCTCAACGGCCTAAAAGCAAGAAACCATAAAAAAGAGAGTATTAGCAACAAGACAAGAGTTGAGTCTAATAGTTTCGTGCACACTAACGTCATCAAGAGCGTAAAGAGGCATTTAGCCCTGCATCGCCACATCAAAGGAAACCTCGAGGCAGACACTAAGATTAACCCAAGACGCCTTCAGCATAACCATAAAAATAGGGAGCAATCAGCTCCCTATTTTCGACGATTCTTATGGGCACATCTCATTAACTTTTATGTCCTACGGACTACATCTTCTTTTCTCTGCGCCTACTCCTGGCGAGCCCCGCCAATCCAGCCAATCCACTGCCGAGCAGCATCATGCTCGCTGGCTCGGGAACCGCGTAGGCCCTGGCCGGATCGCTGCTTCCCGCTCCTATAATATCCGTACCCGCAGGACCATTCCAGCTAGCCAATGGTCCCTCATAGATGTTCCGGAATTTGAGATCTGCTGTGTTGGGCCCCAGCAATGTATCGAAATAATCCCCATTCAACAGAGTGGCCCATGCTCCATCATTGGAATCAATAATTCCGTCCCCGTTTACGTCTGCTACGTTCCCATAGGAATTAGCAAGTCCTGTAAAGCTAGTCGTGGTCGGGGTAACAGTTCCGGTGACAGTTACGGTGGGATCAGCGACAATAGCCCCGGGAACGAACTCTATTTTAGCCAACAGAATACCATCGGTGAATCCAGTAAACGCGAAATCACCTGTTCGGTTTACAGGAAAAGCATCAGTAGCCAAATCCACCATCGTGCCGCCGCCGACAAGGCCCGGCTCATCCCAATAGATCCAAAGTTCACCGCCTGAACTGTTGAACGGTGGTCCAGGATCTGTAACGGTTAACCCACCGAAAATACCGGTGATCTGCCCTCCGTCCGTAGTTTGATCCGTCCACAAGGGTGGACTTATCGGGTCAAAGTTGAACGGATCTCCAGTTATGTTGCCAGCAGCAATGGTTGAGACAATAAAAACACCCCAATTCCCCTCATTAGCGCCTGAAGGGCTGACGATGCTGTTGGTTGCGCTCAGTTGCTCCCTGTTGTCGAATTTGATATATAATGGTCCTAGTGGTGGCATATAAGGAGCCGCCGCAGCGCTGGCCACCATGCCAAAGGCTGCTATCATCACACAAGTCAGAAAGATCCACCTTTTCATCATTTATCCTCCTTTGATTGCAAAACCCAATCTCACTCTCAATCAATCGTTAGTCAAAATTAGGTAAAAGGATCAGCACGACTCTTCCCCCACACGAAGCGAATCATCTTCTCTGCTAACCACATTCACGAATCCTCCCTGCTCAATCTCACTAAATGGTGTAAAGCTGTAAATCCGATGACTCCTTGCACAACTTACTCTGCAACATCCGTGCCCACCAAGACACTCCCTCCATCATCATGAACTGCACGTAATAGCAAATGGTTACAAGAGACCCTCCAAAAGTGCCCTCTAGGCATGGAATGCGAAATGAAGGAGACTACACTCCTAAAGAGAATTCTCATGCACACCTCGGAACATCCTTGCACACCTGAAGGACCACACGACTGCGGGATAGTGTGCAGGTATCAATAAACCACACGTGTAAAGCCTCCGAGTGCCTGGGGATGACTCTGCTGTTAATGGCCAGCTAAAATAAACCACCTACGGCCATCAAAAATGACCCACCGTGAGGATGCATTGGTGATGGTTTGGCCGTACAACCCCATCTCTGAAAAATTAAAAAGGAGGTGGGAGGCAGACTTTGAAGGAGTGGGTCGTGATTCATAAGATCAAGGCGCTTTACGATGAAGGCAACGGGCTGAAGATTCGGGCCATCGCACGCCAGCTGGGCCTATCCCGCAACACGGTCAGGAAATATCTGCGCATGGATGAGGCGGCCATTGAGGTGAGGCAAAGCCACCGGGAACGGCGCAAGCAGCTGGACGCCTACGAGCGGTTTTTGGAGTGTATCCACAAGAAGGAGCGACGGGCCCACCGGGCCGCCGGGGTGGAAGGGAAACAAAGAATAGAGACAGGTGATTTATCGTAGAAACAAAGAATAGAAACAAAGAATAGGGACAGGGGAAAGAGAAACAAAGAATAGGGACAGGTGATTTATCGTTGTCATGGCGACTATCTCATGTTAAGCAGGCGCTGATGCAATCGGCTACCAAAGGAAAACGGAAAGAAAGGACGACGGCCATGGCACGCACCCGGCGCATGAAGGCTTCCGGCGAAGAGGCCTACTACCACGTGGTTTCCCGCACCGTGGGCGGGGAGTTTTATCTGGGGGACGTGGAAAAGGAGCGGCTGCTGCAGGTGATCCGCACCTCCGCGCGGCTCTACTTCGTGGAGATCCTCGGCTTTTGCCTCATGAGCAATCACTTTCACCTGGTGGTGAAAACCCGAAGGTGGGAGGAGGTGACCGATGACGAGATCGTGGAGCGCGTGAGTTCCTACTACGGCTTGGCCCCCGACGTGGTTCAGCTGAAGGACCTGGCATCGCTTCGGATAAAGCTCTGTGACCTCTCCGAATTCGTCCGGTCCGTGAAGCTCGAATTTTCCCGGTGGTACAACCGGAAAAACCGGCGAAGGGGTTACTTTTGGGGCGATCGGTTCAAGAGCGTCCTTCTGGAAAGCGGAACGGCCCTGGCCCAGTGTCTTGCCTACATCGAGCTCAATCCCGTGCGGGCCCGGATCGTGGAGCGCCCCGAGGAGTACCGGTGGAACAGCCTTTCCTTTCGGCTGGCGGGAAAGGGGGAATTCCTGAGCTGGGACGGGATGGAGATTCGGGATGTGCGGGCCTATCTCGCCCTGGTGTACGAGGTGGGAAAAGGTGGCCGAGTCGATTCCAAGGGAAGGGAAAAGGGGCGGATTGCAGGGGACGCCGAGGCACCGGTGAGCCTGTGGCGGCACAAGGTTCGGTTCTTTACGGACGGCCTGGTGCTGGGATCCAAGGCGTTCGTGCTGGACGCCTACGGGCGTTTTTCCGAGTGCATCCACAAGAAGGAGCGGCGGGCCCACCGGGCCGCCGGGGTCGAAGGGATCTTTTCCCTGCGGCGGTTGACGGCCGCGGCGTGACGGGGTGCGGATGTCACGGGACACCTTAGAATGGAGTTAAGGCGACACCCAGATTTGCGCACCTGAGTCCCTGACACGAAGTGGATTCGGTGGCAGAGTCTCTCGTGGGAGGACGCTGCCATGAAGATCGACCA
>JACIYN010000040.1 GCA_014359885.1 Desulfacinum sp. | reverse complement strand
TCGGGGGGACAAAGCCGGGACACGCGGTAGAAAAATTCCTCCACCACGGGATGGTAAACGGGCGTGGCGTAGAAGGGCGGATCCCACTGTTCCACGTAACGGCCTTCCAGGGACTGCAGTTTGGGCAGATAGGCCACCAGGTCTTCCACGTGAGCGAGAGTCTTCACCGGTTTCGATTCCATGAGAGCTTTCCGTCCTGTTTCGGGTCGTTCAACCGTCGGTTCCACGAGAGCATTTACGGTTTCCATGGCAAGAGCGCGAGCCCGCTTCTTACACAAGCTCAGCAGTCGATGCAAGTGAAACCGAGAACAAAAAGGAGGAGAAAATGACCGATTTTCAACAGGCTCAATCCAAGATCATGGAGGCCGTCCGTCCGCGATCTTTCCCCCTGGCCGTCTCCTTTTTGGCCCAGGACGAGCCCTTCCCGGAGAAGACCCGGAGACCCGCCGCCCATCTCAAGAAAAGGGTGGCCATCTGCCAGGCCGTCACCATGGCCCGGATCTACGGGTGGACCGTGGGGATCACCCGGGACGATGTGGTGTGCGTTCCGGCCATGATCGCCTGGGGATGGAGCGGTGCCGAGGACGGGGCTTCCGAGCTGCAGGGCCTTTTTGCCACCGTGGGTTTCGCGAAAGACGAAGAAACGGCGGCGGATCAGGTGGCGGCCATGGGCCTTCCGGCGGCGGGCGAAGTGGCGGGGATCCTCCTGTCGCCGTTGGCCAAGGCCCGGAAGGAACCCCATGCCGTGGTGATCTACTGCAACCCGGCTCAGGCCATGCGGCTGGTGCAGGCCCTCACGTCCCGAACGGGAGGCGTGGTCGGAGGGGTGTTCGGCGGCAAGGTGGAATGCGTCCAGACCCTCTACGCGGCCCACCGGCGGGACGAGCCCCGGGTGTCCATACCGGGCATGGGGGATCGGATCTTTTCCATGACCCAGGACGACGAACTGGTGGTGGCGTTGCCGGCGCGTCTTCTGCCCGATTTGCTGCAGGGCTTGGATGAGGCGGGCCGGCGCATCGGGGCCCGCTATCCCGTGACGTTCTACCAGAATTTCGAACCGGTCTATCCCGAGCCCTACGGGGAGATTGCCGACCGATTGGGCCTCTTCGATTAGATCCGCCGCCAGGGCCGCAGCGAAATCGGAGGGGCGGTTCGCAAGCCGCCCCTCCAATTTCACAACTCCCTCTGTTTCAACGCCCTCCCTCACCCCTCACCCCTCACTCGTCACTCGTCACTCGTCACTCGTCACCCCTCACTCATCACCCGGAAACGCCAGTGCGGAAACGAAGGCTTCCTGGAAGTCCGGGTGGGCGGCCAGGTTCACCACCCGGGTGGCGGCGGCAAGATCGTCCAGTTCCTCCATGGTCTCGGGGTCCACCAGGCAGAGCAGGGCGCCCAGGCCCGCTGCATTGCCCGCCGCCCGAATTCGTTCCAGTCCCAGCGGCGGAAGCATGCCGATGGTGACGGCGTCCCGGGGATCCAGATGGGTTCCGAAGGTCCCGGCCAGATGAACGATCTGGGGCTCCGACATCCCCGCCTCTCGGCACAAGAGGTCGATCCCCGTGCGAAGAGCCGCCTTGGCCAGCTGGACGGCCCGCACGTCCTTCTGGGTAAAAAGGAGGGGGGCGCCCGAGGCCGTGTGAGGGCCATCCACCAGGATCACGGACGGGATTCCGTTGTCGTCGGAAAGGATTCTGTGGGGGGCCTTCATGGTGTCGATCCGGCCGTCTTTTCGAAGAATGCCGGCCGAATACAGAGCGGCGACGGCGCTCAAGACCCCTGAACCGCAGATGCCAAGAGGCTTGGGGTGGCGACGGTCATCGCGGCGGATCACATCCCATCGCAGGGTGCCGTCGCCGGCCGGTTCCACGCGGCTCACGGCCCCCGAAACGGCGGGCATTCCGTGGCGGATGGCCGCCCCTTCGAAGGCGGGTCCGGTGGCGCAGGAGGTGCCCCAGAGGCTGCCGTCGGCCTTCAGCAGCAACTCGCCGTTGGTTCCCACGTCCACCAGAAGGGTCCCGCGCGGCGCCCGGCGAAGGTCCAAGGCCAGGGCGCAAGCCACCGTGTCGGCGCCCAGGAAGCCGGAAAGCAAAGGCAGGGAGGTCACCCGTGCCTTGGGGAACGCGTTCCAGCCCAGGGCCGAGGCCTTATCCGAGCGGATGTTCCGGAAGACCGGCTCGTAGGGATGGCGGCCGAGCGGCGTGGGATCCACACCCCAGAAGATGTGCACCATGGTGGGATTGCCCACCACCGTGATCTCGCAAAGATCTTTCGGGTCCATTCCGATGGAGGAGGCCAGAGACGTGAGACCCATGGCCACGGCGTCCAGGACCAGCACCTGCATTTCCCGCAGCGCTGCGGGGTCCTGATCCACGGCGCCGATGCGTGCCATCACGTCGTCCCCGAAAAGGAACTGGGGATTGCGAAGACTGGTGGATGCGAGCACGTGCCCCTGGACGCGGTCGCATAGGTAGACGGCGAGGGTGGTGGTTCCCACATCCACGGCGGCCCCCCAGCGGTCGCGTGGGGAAACGCGCCCGGCCCGGCTTTGCAGGAGCCGAACGGCCCCTTCGCCTAGGCTCGGTTTCCGGATCACCTCCAGGGTACGACGGGCGGCGGGGGGAATGCGAATGGACAGGTCTTCGGTCACGGTCACCCGGCAGGCGGGCCGAAGCTCGCCCGTGGCGGCGTCTTCCACGGCGCACTGCCGGCATACGCCTTTGCCTCCGCAGTCGGACCGAAGGAGGATCCCGTTTCGGGCCAGGGCGCGAAGGAGGGACTCTTCGGCCCGGGCCCGAACGGGCCGGTTTTCGCCCTCCACCCGGATCGTGAACGTGGCTTCGTCCGTTGCGCTTTTCTTGAATGGCATGGGTGCCTCCACCATGGGATCGGGGGTGAACAAGATTTCGGTGTAGCGATGGACCGCGCCGAACCACGGCGTTCATACACCACCGGGTGACAGCCAGGTCAAGAGCTGCTTGAAGATTCCGGCTAAAAAGGGTCTTGACTGGAAGGCTCCCATGCCGGAAAAGAGCTGCGGCGGTCGGGCCACCCGGATTCCCTTGGTCGGCGTGTAAAAGACATGAAAAAGACGGCGAAAAGATACTATCGAAAGCGTGTGGAACTCTTTCGGCTGATCGACAAGATCAAGCTCTGGCCGTCCCGCAGCGGGACCCTTCACGGTATTCGAACCATCGAAAAGAGCGGGGACACGGCCCTGGTGACCACCCACTGCGGAAAGACCTTTTTCGCCAACAATTCGAGGAACAGCCGGGCGGCCCGATGGCTCCGCAACAAATGGTTCCACAAGGTGTGCGGGGCTTGCGCCGTGCCCCAATGGAAGCTGGAAAAGTACAACGCCACCCACTTCCGGCGCCATTTCGGATCGGACCTGCGGGGGGAGAAACAGGAAGGGTAGAAGCCCACGAGGCGTTGGGGTTTCCCGCAACCTAAGCGTTCTTTCCCGAATTGTTTTGTGGGGGGTGGATCGGAAGAGATCACGTGGACTCTAAATCCGCGCAGCCGGGTGCGACTCCCGGACCTCCCGCCAACATAAAAAAAGATGGCAAAGGATCACGTGCATCGTGACGGAAGCACACTACCCCGTTCCGTGGACGGAAGCCCAACGAGGCCGCCTGAAGGCTCTTCTGGCAGACGACGACCTTCTCCAAAGGACCTTCGCCCATGAGGAGGCGCGCGACCGGGCCTTTCGGGATGCGGAAAGAGAATTGGTTCAAAAGGAACGGGAACGCCTGGCTCGGTTCCGGGCCGAGGTGCGGCGCCCCGCCCTTTGTCGGCTTCAGGAGGCACTTTCCGCTGCCCTCAGGGAGCAAGGGTTCCTGCAGGTGGCTACCCCCACCCTCATGAACCGCAGCCTCCTGGCCCGCATGGGCATCGACGACACGCACCCGCTTTCACGGCAGATCTACTGGGTGGACGGGGACAAGTGCCTCCGGCCCATGCTTGCACCCCATCTGTACGTGGTGCTGAAGGATCTGCTGCGGCTCCTTCCGCACCCGGTCCGGATCTTCGAGATCGGGTCCTGCTTTCGCAAGGAGTCCCAGGGCCATCAGCATGCCGGAGAATTCACCATGCTGAACCTGGTGGAGATGGGGCTGGACCCGGCCCGGCGCGAAGAACACTTTCGCCGGTGGACGTCTTTGGTCATGGAAACCGCCGGCATTGCCGACTACCGGCTGGAATCGACGCCTTCGGAAGTCTACGGGCAGACCCTGGACGTTGCGGTGGGCGACCCGCCCATGGAGGTGGCGTCCGGGGCCTTCGGGCCCCATCCGCTGGACGGCGCGTGGAAGATCCGGGTGCCTTGGGTGGGCGTCGGGTTCGGATTGGAGCGCCTCATCCTGGCGGCGGAAAACCGGCCCGGCCTGGCTCGCGCCGGCCGGAGCCTCATCTACCTGGACGGCATATCCCTCCATGTCTGAACCTGCCGAAATGAGCCGAAATTCGAGCTCTCCTGGAACCTGTTCAGAACGCGGGGGGTCTGTCCCTCCCGGAGACGAGATCCGGATCGCCGTCTTCGGCGGGTCGCTCCAGGGAACGGAAGTCCTCTACCTGGCCCGAAAGGCCGGCTGGAGGACCCTGCTGGTGGACCGCAATGAACAGGCTCCCGCCCGGACCTTGGCCGACCGGTTTGTCTGTGCCGAAATTGAACGCATCGACGCTCCCAGGGCGCTCCTCCAAGGATGCCGTCTGATGGTACCGGCTCTGGAAGACGACGGAGCGTTGGAGTGCCTGCAGGCCATCTCCCGAGAGACCGGCGTGCCCTTGGCCCATGACCCCGAGGCCTACGCCGTTTCCTCGTCCAAGGTGGCCTCCGACGATCTTTTCCGCAGGCTGGGCGTGCCGGCACCCCGGCCCCATCCCTCCAACCGCTTTCCGGTGATCGCCAAACCGGACAGGGGAAGCGGCAGCCGGGGCGTGCGGGTGTTTGCCGACGAGGGTTCTCTGAGCCGTTGGCTTTCCGGCCGGCAGGATCCGCACCGGTGGGTGATCCAGGAGTTCATACAGGGGCCGACCTTTTCCGTGGAAGTGGTGGGAAATGGAGGGGAATACGCGGCCGGTCCCGTCACCGACCTCCATATGGACGCGGATTACGACTGTAAACGGGTGACCGCCCCCAGTGAACTGGCCGAGTTCCTGCAAGAAAGGACGGCCGCCTTGGCCCTGCGATTGGCGGGGGCTCTGACTCTGCGGGGCATCATGGACCTGGAAGTGGTCTTCGACGGCCGGGATATCCTGGCCCTGGAAATCGACGCCCGTTTCCCCAGCCAAACCCCCACCGTCGTCTATTGGTCCGAGGGCGTCAACCTGTTGGAAATCCTCGGGCGGATGGCCCTGAACCCCGAAAGCCCCCCGAGGCCCTGCAGGAGGAGGGTCCATCGGGCGGTTCTCTACGAGCATGTGCAGGTGCGGAACGGAAGGCTTTATGTGGCGGGCGAACACGTGATGGCGAAGGCGAAAGCGCTCCGGGTCGTGCCCGGTTTTTTCGGATCCCGGGAGGCGGTCACGGACCACGTGCCGGGAGCCCGAGAGTGGGTGGCCACCCTGATTTTCGTCTCCGACCGTCTGAAAGACGTGTGGGCGCAGCACCACCGCGCTCTGGAACAGATGGTGGGCGAATTGGGGCTGAGGGGCGTGGAGGATTCGAGGCCGCGCCGCGAAGGGGAGGGCGTGGGACCATGACCCGACTCACCCCGCAGGACGTGGCGCCCATCCCTTCCGAATTGGGCGTCCTGGAAGAGAGGGTGGCGGCCAGCACGGGCGTCGGCCTTCTGGAACTGGCCTGTGAGGCCATGGAGGTGGTTCCGGATCACTACCGAAAGGCGGCCGCCGGCATGCACGCCATGGTGATTCCCATGACGGCCGGCCGGGGGGTGATCCGGGGATTTTCCGAAGCCGTTCGCACCGTGGTGGAGCATCTGGGGCTCAGGGGTTCCGTCAGCGAACATCCGGACGCCCGAGGGCTGGCGGAGGCCTTCCGCCGGAGGGCGCACTTGCTTCTCTTTGCCGATGACCACTGCTTCGTGTGTGTGAACACCCGCACCGGTGGGGTGGTGGAAAACAGCGAGGCCACGGGAAGGATCTTCGCCCGGGCCTTGGCCCGAATGGCGACCCAAAGCGACCGGGAATCCGGGAAGGAATCCCGCCGATGCCTGGTTCTCGGGGGCGGGCCTGTGGGCGAAAGCGCCGCCCGGGCGCTCCTGGAATGGGGCTTTGCCGTGGGAATCCACGACGTGAACGAAGAGCGCCTCGAGGCGGTATGGGGACGGCTGAACCGCCGGTTTCCCGGGGCCGTTGCCAAAGAATCGTCCTTGGACCGGGCGGCGGCCGGCTATCCCGCGATCCTGGATGCCACGCCCGCCGCGGGCATCCTCACGGAACGGAACCTGGCTCCCGGGGTGGTGGTGAGCGTCCCCGGCGTGCCTCCCGGGGTGACGGCCGGAGCGCGTCGGATGCTGGGCCGGCGCTTCTATCACGATGCGCTCCCTTCCGGCGTGGCGGCCATGGTGGTCGGGGCGGTGGCGTCGGCCCCGGGGGGGCTCCGCCCATGAGTGGACGCCATTCTTTGTCGTTCCATAAAATCCTGGAACAAGCCCGGCAGGGGATCCTTCCGGGCCGGGATCAGTTGAAAATCCTCCTTCACCCGCAAGGAAAGGGGGAGAGGGAGGCCCTTTTCGAGGCGGCCCGCCACGTTCGGGATTTCCATTTCGGCCGCGCCATCTTCCTCTACGGCTTCGTCTACACCAGCACCCATTGCCGGAACAACTGCCGGTTCTGCCTGTACCGGGCCTCCAATCCCAACGCTCCCCGCTATCGCAAGGCGCCCGAGGAGATCCTGGATGTGTGCGAGCGCCTGGCCCAATCGGGCGTGCATCTTCTGGACATCACCCTGGGGGAGGATCCCCGGATCCACCGCCCGGGCGGAACCGGCTGGGAAGATCTGGTCGGCCTTGTCTCGGACGTGGTCCAGCGCACGGGAGTACCCGTCATGGTGTCGCCGGGCGTGGCCCCGCGGTGGGTTCTGGCGGCACTGGCCCTGGCGGGGGCGGACTGGTATGCCTGCTACCAGGAGACCCACAACCGGGATCGGTTTCGCGATCTCAGGGTGGGGCAGGATTACGAGGTGCGGATGCAGGCCAAGGAAGAGGCCAAGGCTGAAGGGTTCTTGATCGAAGAAGGAATTTTATGCGGCTTGGGCGAAACGGACGACGACCTGTTGGATTCCCTGGAAGCCATGCGGACCCTGGACGCCGACCAGGTACGCGTCATGACCTTCGTGCCCCAGCCGGGGACTCCCCTTCAGTCCGCACCACGCCCGTCGCCGCAAAGGGAGCTGGTTCTCATCGCGGTCATGCGCCTTCTCTTTCCGGACCGTCTCATCCCGGCCTCCCTGGATGTGGAGGGGCTGGCGGGCCTTGGGGCGCGGCTGCAGGCGGGAGCCAACGTGGTGACCTCCATCGTGCCTCCCGGGCGGGGCCTGGCAGGGGTGGCCCACAGCTCCTTGGACATCGAAACGGAACGGCGCACGGTCCAAGCCGTGGCGAAATGCCTGGCAGGCCTTGACTTGCGACCGGCCTCCCTGGAAGATTACCGCTCCTGGATGGCCGGGCGCCGGGCCGCCTGAGCGGCCGCCCGTCTGCGGCAGTGAAGGAAACCATCGGTTAACCCAGCAAACAAACGGGGGAAGATCATGCTCATCGTGGGAGAACTCATCAACGCAAGCCGGAAAGCCATCTCCGAACAGATCGAAGCCAGGGACGAGGCGGCCATTCGACAGGTGGCCCGCAACCAGTGGGAAGCCGGAGCCCACTACATCGACGTGAATGCCGGAGTCTTCGTGGGCCAGGAGGGCGACTACCTGAAGTGGCTCGTTTCCACCGTGCAGCAGGAAGTGGACGCGCCTTGCTGCATCGACAGCCCCGACCCGGAAGCCATTGAACAGGCCCTGTCCGTCCACCGGGGCACGCCCATGATCAATTCCATCTCCCTGGAAAAGGACCGCTACGACAAGCTCATGCCCCTTATCGCAGGGACGGACTTCAAGGTCATCGCCCTGTGCATGAGCGACGAAGGCATGCCGGAGACGGTGGACGCCCGCCTGGCCAACGCGGACAAGCTCATCAACGGACTGCTTCAAAACAACGTGAAGCCGGAAAACATCTACGTGGATCCCCTGGTCCAGCCCGTTTCCGTGAACAAGGACTTCGGCATGGAGTTCCTCAAGGCCGTGGAACGGATCATGGGCGGATACGACGGCATCCACACCATCTGCGGGCTTTCCAACATCTCCTTCGGCCTGCCCAACCGGAAATTCCTCAACCAGACCTTCATGGTGATGGCCATCGCGCGCGGGCTGGACGCGGCCATCGTCAATCCCCTGGATCGACGGATGATGGCCAACATCGTGGCCGCCGAAGCCCTGGCCGGCCGCGACGACTACTGCATGGACTACCTGAAGGCCCACCGCGCCGGCCGATTGGACCTGTGACGAGGGACGGGTAACGGGTGAAGAGTGACGAGGAAAGAGGGATGGGGAAAATCCCCCCTTTCGGAGCGAGTTGGGGGGATTGGCGGGGAGTGTCGGAGCGGTAGGCGTCCGCTCCTAGGACCGGTGTGTGCCTTTCCGGGCGGTTGCCCGGCATTGACAAACGGCCGGTCGGCTGGTATCAGCAGAAGGTGTCCTGCTGGTGACAACTACAAAGGGGGGCCATGGCCAAGACACCCTACCCGACCACTCTGGGATTGTCGGAATATGCCGTCACGGCGTACCTGACCCTGCTCCGGAAAAACCCCCTGAACGGATCCCAGCTGAGCCGCCTGTCCGGCATTCCCAGGCCCCGCATCTACGACGTGTTGCGGAACCTCAAGCAGAAGGGGTTCGTGGCCGAGTGCCGCGAGGGCCTCTATGTGCCCCTGCCTCCGGACGAGATGCTCCGACGCCTGCAACGTGATTACGAAGCCGATCTCACGCGCCTCAAACACCTGCTGGAAGAGGCCCGGGGAGCACCGGGCGAGGATTTCATCTGGACTCTCAAGGGCTACGACCAGGTCATGGCCAAGGCCCGGGAGATGGTCCGCGAAGCACGTGAGGAGATCTACGTGCGGGTCTACCCCGAAGAAGGGCGTCTGCTCAACCCGGATTTGCGGTGCGCCGAGCAGCGGGGTGTTCCCGTCAAGTACATCGCCATGGAACCCATGGAAGAGCGGTTCGCATTCCAGGTGGTGCACCCCCGGCACGAGGAAGTGCGCCGGACGCTGGGGGGGCGTTCCTTCGATCTGGTGGTGGATCGGCGCGAAATCCTTGGCGGGCTTTTTCTCGAGGGAGCCGAAGACCAGTCGGTGATCAATTGGGGGCGGAACCGGTGGTTCGTGCTGGCGGGCCGGGACAGCCTGCGACACGACTTCTTCCACTACTTCCTGTACAAAACGTACCACTTGAAGGAGCCGCTCACGGACGCCGAGGACCGCCTCTACCGGCAGATCCTCGAAGACATGTGAGAAGACGGCACGGGAACTCGGGGTGGCAGGGCGCACCGGGGCTTTCTCAGGACTTCGGGTGCGGAGGAAACACAATCAGGGGAGACGAGAAAGGAGAAGGGTATGCAGAGCAGGTGGAGTCGGTTGGTGCTGGCTGTCTTCATGATCTTTGCGTGGACGGGCGTGTGTGGGGCCGCCCAGACGGTTCTCGAGGAAATCCTGGCCAAGGGAGAACTGGTGGTGTCCACCGATGCCAATTACGCGCCCCAGAGCTACTTGAACGACAAGGGCGAATTGGAAGGCTTCGACGTGGAAGTGGCCAAGGAGGTGGGCAGGCGCCTGGGTGTCAAGGTGCGTTTCGTCACCCCCGATTGGGATCTCATCACCGCCGGCAAGTGGGGCAAGCGTTGGGATCTTTCCGTCGGGTCCATGACCCCCACCAAGGAACGCAAACAGGTTCTTCTGTTCACCATGCCCTACTACAGCAGCCCGGCCCAGTTCGCGATCCACAAGGACAACACCACCATCAAGACCCTGGAGGATCTGGAGGGAAAGACGATCGGCGTGGCGGGCGAAACCACCAACGAGCGCTACCTGCAGCGCAACCTGGAGATCGAGGATGTGCAGGTGGTCTTTCCCACCTGGGAGCCCGGCGAAATCCGCACCTACCCCACGGATGCCAATGCCATCGAGGATCTGGCCCTGGGTGACGGTGTGCGTTTGGATGCCGTCTTCACCTCGCGCCAGACCCTGGCGGAAGCCATCCGGGCCGGTTGCGGCTCCGGGTGTCCCATCAAGATGCTGGGGGACCCGCCGTACTACGAGCCCCTCTGTTTCGCTCTGGACAAGAGCCGTCCCAACCAGGAGACCTTTCTGGCCAAGTTGAATGAAATCATCCGGTCCATGTACGACGACGGAACCCTGGTGAATCTGTCCATGAAGTATTTCCATACCGACCTGATTCCCAAGCTGTAGGAGGCGTTCCCATCGTGCGATGCGCAGGGACGGGCGTCAGGCCCGACCCTGCGAACGGAGAGGAACTCGTTGGATAGCGGGGGATTTTTGCCCCGCCCGCGATCCCCCGAAGGACAAATCCCATGCCGGCTTCCTGCCGGAAGCCCCTTTGGCCAGGCGATGGAAACTTGTTCGTGGCGGGTTCGCAGCCCCCATGGCACGTGGGGGTCCGCCGCGGGCGATAAAGGGAGGACATGGCGTGGAACGACCCTTGATCAAGACACCTCCGCCGGGCCCCAAGGCCAAGGCGCACATCGAGCGGGACACCCGGGTGGTCTCGCCGTCCTACACCCGCGACTATCCCCTGGTGGTGGAACGGGGCCGCGGACTTTGGATCGAAGACGTGGACGGCAACGTGTACCTGGACTTCACGTCCGGCATCGCCGTGTGCGCCACCGGCCATTGCCATCCCCGGGTGGTGGAAGCCATCCGACGGCAGAGCGAAAAGCTGCTCCACATGTCGGGGACGGATTTCTACTACACCCCCCAGATCGAGCTGGCCGAAAGACTGGCCGCGCTCGTTTCTCCCAAGGAGCCCTACCGGGTCTATTTCGGCAACTCGGGGGCCGAGGCCGTGGAGGCGGCCTTCAAGCTGGCCCGGTGGCACACCCGGCGGGAGCTGAACATCGCTTTTTTTGGGGCCTTCCACGGGCGGACCATGGGGGCCCTCTCGCTCACCGCCAGCAAAACCATCCAAAAAAAGCACTACAATCCCTTCGTGCCCGGCATCACCCACATTCCCTACGCCTATTGTTACCGGTGCCCGTACAATCTCACCTACCCCGCGTGCGACATCCAGTGCGTCCAGTGGGTGGAAGACACCCTCTTTCGCACCACCATGCCTCCTGAGGAAGTGGCGGCGATTTTCGTGGAGCCCATCCAGGGCGAGGGGGGCTACGTGGTACCGCCGCCCGAATTCCACCGCAAGCTCTACGACATCGCCCACAAGTACGGCATCCTCTACGTGGCCGACGAGGTGCAGACCGGTATCGGCCGAACGGGAAAGATGTTCGCCATGGAGCACTACGGCGTGGTGCCGGACATCATGGCTCTCGCCAAGGGAATCGCTTCCGGTCTGCCCCTGGGCGCCATGGTGGCGCGCGCCGACATCATGGACTGGGAGGCGGGCTCCCACGCTTCCACCTTCGGCGGCAACCCGGTGTCGTGCACCGCCGCTCTCGTTACCCTGGACTTGGTGGAAGAGGGGCTCATGGAAAACGCCCGGCTGCAAGGGGAACGGTTGCTGGATGGCCTCCGGACGCTCCAACGATCCCACGAGTGCATGGGCGATGTGCGCGGAAAGGGGCTCATGGTGGGCGTGGAGCTGGTCAAGGATCGGGAGACCAAGGAGCGGGCCGGGGACTGGCGAAACGCCCTGGTGCGACGCGCCTTCGAAAAGGGCCTCCTGCTTCTGGGATGCGGGATGAATACGGTCCGCTTTGCCCCGGCGCTCACCGTCACGCCGGAACAGATCGATACGTGCCTGGAGATCTTCGAAGAGGCCCTGAAAGAGGTGGTCTACGCGTGACGGACTTCTTCAATGTCCCGATGGACTGCGTTGCAACGGAACAGACCATGGGCCCGTCGCCTGTGGGCCCGGCCAGCACAGGAGAGGCAACCGGCGGGCGAAAGGGATTTGTGTGGAGAACAGGGAATGAATGAAACGATCTCAAAGGGCGCCCCGGGGATCCCGCCCGAGGCGCTGGCCGTTCTCAAGGAGACGGCGGATGCCAAGAGGCGCTTCAGGCGAAACAACGCCTTGGCCCTCTTCACCCTCCTGATGATGCTCTTCGGGTTCCTGTACATGCTGGGCCTGGATTTCGCCTTCATGGCCCGCTGGTTCGGGTTCATCATGGCGGGCATGGGCTACACGCTTCTGGTGTCCTTCCTGGCCATATCCCTGGCCTGTATCCTGTCTGTGATCGGAGCCCTGGGCCGGCTGTCGCGGAACCCCATCGCCAACAGCGTCGCCACGGCCTATGTGTCGTTCATCCGCGGAACGCCCCTGCTGGTCCAAGTCTACATGTGGTACCTGGCCCTGCCCCAGATCGGCAAGTCCTTGGAAGAGATGGGGGTCCACGGGGCCCAGGCCTGGTTCACCCTTCCGGCCATCGCTGCGGGCGTGCTGGCCCTGGGCGTCTGTTACGGCGCGTACATGACCGAAACGGTTCGGGCCGGCATCGAATCCATCGGCATCGGCCAGCGGGAAGCCGCCAAGGCCCTGGGCATGACCGACAGCCAGATGATGCGCCGCATCATCTTCCCCCAGGCCCTTCGGGTCATCATTCCTCCCATCTCCAACGAATTCATCGCCATGATCAAGGATTCCTCCCTGGTTTCGCTCATGGGGGTGTGGGAACTGAGCTATCGGGCCATCAAGGTGGGCCGACGCTACTTCCAGTCCCTGGAGATGCTCATCCTGGCTGCGCTCATCTATTGGGTCCTGTGCATCATCCTGCAAACGGTTCAGGAACACATCGAGGCGCGCATGGCCAAGGGAGACCGGGGGGCCAACGGATGATGAAAAACGACACCATGGTGGAAGTGTCCAATCTGCATAAGGTCTTCGGCGAAGATCTCCACGTTCTTCGCGGCATCGACCTGGAGGTGAAAAAGGGCGAAGTGGTGGTCATCCTGGGCCCGTCCGGGTCCGGCAAAAGCACGCTGCTTCGCTGCATCAACTTCCTGGAAGAGCCCACGGCCGGCACCATCCGGGTGGGGGACATCACCATCGGAGCGGGAAAGAAGACCAAAGAGCACAACGCCAAGATCCTGGAAATCCGCCGGCGGGTGGGCATGTGCTTCCAGTCCTTCAACCTTTTCCCCCACATGACCGCGTTGGAAAACATCATCGAAGGGCCGGTGACCGTTCTGGGCCAATCCAAGAAGGAAGCCATCCCCTACGCCGAGGAGCTCCTGGCTTGGGTGGGCCTTACCGACAAGCGGGACGAGTACCCGTCCCGGCTGTCGGGCGGCCAGCAGCAGCGGGTGGCCATCGCCCGCAGCCTGGCCATGAAGCCGGACGTGATGCTCTTCGACGAGCCCACCTCGGCCCTGGACCCCGAGTTGGTGAAAGAGGTGGTGGACGTGATGGAGCGCCTGGCTGCGGAAGGCATGACCATCATCGCCGTGACCCATGAGATGCATTTTGCCCGGGACGTGGCCGACCGGGTGCTCATCATGGACGGCGGGGTCTGGGTGGAATCGGGCCCTCCGGAAGAGATCTTCACCAACCCCAGGGAAGCGCGAAGCCGGCAGTTCCTGGCCCACATCCTCACCAATCACGACTGATCCGGGATGCCCCGTATTCCTTTGGGATGAGGGGGGGAGGGGCTGTGCCTGGGTGTCGGGGCGGGGTACATCCCCGCCCGGCACGCTGTAGGGTCTCGGCCACCGGCTGTCTCGGTTTACGGCTCTGCGCCATTCCCCTTGCCCCTTTACCCCTTACCCCCTACCCCCGGCCTGCGGATTCCGTTGACACGAAAAAGATCCCGGTGCTAGATGTTGTCCTGATCATGACAACTACCCTGGAACCACGGAGTAGGCCATGGACCCAATTCGCCCGCAGATCCAGGTCCTCACCGAAGACCAATGCCGGGAGCTGCACCGGCAATCCCTGGAGGTCCTGGGACGCATCGGGGTGCGTGTGGACGACACTCCGGCGCGTTCGTTGCTCGAACGTGCCGGGTGCCGGGTGGAGGATGTCCGCGTCCTGATCCCCGAAGAGGTGGTGACCTGGGCCCTGGACCAGGCGCCCGAGTCGGTGGACGTCTATGACCGCCGGGGTGAGCTCCGGTTCACCGTGGGCGGTCCCGGCCGACGTCCCGCCCGCTTCGGCATCGGTGTCACCAACCTCTACTACCAGGATCCTCGCTCAGGGCGGGTGGATCCCTTTTCCCTGGAGCATCTGCGCCTGAGTGTCCGGCTCGGGAATGCACTGGATCAGTTCGACCTGGTATCCACGCCGGGTGTTCTCCAGGATCTCCCGGCCCATGCGGCGGATCGCACGGCGGCCTTGGAGATGGCCGCCAACACGACAAAGCCCCTGGTGCTGCTCGTATCCGACGAATCCTCCTTCGAGCCGGTCCTGGATCTTTTGGAGGAGGCCTGCGGGGACCTGGCGGCCCGCCCCTGGGTTCTTCCCTACGTGAACCCCATTTCGCCCCTGGTGATCAACGCCGAAACGGTCCGCAAGATGGCCGCTGCGGTGAATCGGCGCCTTCCGCTCATCTACAACAGCTACGGCATGGGCGGAGCCACCGTGCCCATCGCTCCGGGAAGCGCCCTGGCCATGTTGAACGCGGAACTCTTGGCGGGGCTGGTGCTCGCCCAGGCCATGAAACCCGGCACCCCCGTCATCCTGGGCATGCTCCCGGCCGGGTTCGACATGCGGACCATGGTGAGCCTCTACACCCCGCACACCATGCTGCTCAATGTGGCCTGTGCCGAGATGATGGCCTTTTACGGGATTCCCCATTCGGGAACCTCGGGGAGCGGGCCGGGCTGGGGGCCCGATCTTCTGGCGGCCGGTTGCCTGTGGATGAACCACCTCACGGCGTGCCTGGGAAAGATCGGTCTTGCGCCCTTTGTGGGCGGAAATTTCGACTCCCTGGTCTTCTGCCCCATGACGGTGGTCTATGCGGACGAGGTGATTCGGCAGGCCCGGCAACTGGCGGAAGGAGTGGAGCCGGCCGAGACGGCGACGTTGCTGGAGGAGCTTGGGGAGGTGGGACCGGGCGGCAACTTCCTGGGATCCCGCGAGACCTTCCGGCTCTTTCGCTCTCTGGGCTACGAGAGCCCCATCTGGCCCCATTTGAGCCTGGAAAGGTGGAGGGAGGAGGGGGAGCCCCTCGCGCTGGAGCGTCTCCGGGCTTACACCCTGGAACGGCTTTCCTCGGCGCCCGTTCCCGACGACCACGATGCCGTCCTGGAGCGCGGAAGGAAGAGATTGGAAGGATTGAAGGATTAAGGATGGAAGGGCAGGGGACGAATCCCCCATCCACAAACGGAAACGAGAACCGACGGCCGAAAGCTGTCAACAAGGAAAGGAGCCCATGAAACGAGCGATCCATGCGGGAGGGCTTCTCAGCCGCGGCCTGAGCCTCAACATCCTCACCGAGGACGAGCTGCGGGAGATCCACCACGCCACCCTGGAGGTTCTCCACCGAACCGGGGTGATCGTGGAGGACGAGAGGGCCATGGAACGGTTCGCCGATGCGGGAGCCCGGGTGGATCCGGCGAGCAAGCGGGTTCGGATTCCGCCCCACCTGGTGGAGGACGCCTTGCGCTCCGCGCCGTCCAAGGTGATCCTGGCCGGACGGGATCCCAAGCACGATTTGGTGCTGGAGGGCACCCGGGTGCACTTCACCAACTTCAGTGAAGGGGTGAAGATCAACGACCTCTACACGGGGGAAAACCGAACGCCGGTCAAAAAGGACCTGGTGGAGACGGCCCGGGTCATCGACTACCTGGACGAGGTGGATTTCTGCGAGAAGGCCCTGGGGGCCCACGACGTGAACCAGGACGTGGTGCCCCTGCACAATGCCGAGGCCTATCTCACCAACACCACCAAGCACTGCGCCTTCGGTCCCGGAAACGGCCGCTTGCTCAACCGGATCCTGGAGATGGCGGGGGCCATCGTGGGCGGGGTGAAGAAGCTGTGGGAGCGGCCCGTCGTGTCGTTCACCACCTGTCCGGTGAGTCCCCTCACGCTGATCCGGGAGTGCTGTGAGATCATCATGGAATCGGCCCGCAACGGGGTCACTTGCAACATCCTGTCCATGGCCATGGCGGGGGGTACGGCGCCGGTCAGCCTGGCGGGGGCGCTGGTGACCCACAACGCGGAGATCCTTTCGGGGATCACCCTGAGTCAGCTCACCCGGCGCGGCGCCCCGGTGATCTACGGCAGTTCCACCACGGCCATGGATTTGAAGCGGGCCCTGGCCACCGTGGGAACACCGGAATGCGCCCTCATCAACGCCGCCGTGGTGCGGCTGGCCCGCTATTACAATCTGCCGAGCTACGTGGCCGGTGGATAGGGCGACGGCAAGATCTCCGATTGCCAGATGGGCCATGAGAAGACTCTCACCGGACTTTTGGTCGCATTGGCAGGTGCCAATATGATCTACGGTCTGGGGATGCTCGAAAGCGGCATCACCTTCGACTATGGCCAGCTGGTACTGGATTGTGAGTTCGCCCGCATGATCAAGTTCACCCTGCGGGGGGTGCCGGTCACCGACGACACCCTGGCCGTGGACGTGATCCGGGAGATCGGTCCCGGCGGAAACTTCCTCATCCACCCCCACACCCTGGCGGGCATGCGCAGCCAGTCGGACGTGGAGCTGATGGATCGGAGGATGCGGGCCAACTGGGAAAAGGAGGGATCCACCACGGCCTACGAGCGCGCGGTGGAAAAGGCCCGATGGATTCTGGAAAACCACCAACCGGAGCCTCTGAGCGAAGGGGTGCTCCGGGAGATCCGCTCCATCGTGGAAGACGAGGAGCGGCGCCTGGAGCGCGAAAAATCCTGAAGGGGAAGGAGACGGAGGGCCCGATGAGTCAAAAAATCCTGACCCGCATGGGGGACGGAGAGCGGCTCGCCATGGACGCCCAGGAGATCCGGGACGACATCCGGCGGGGGACGGCCGAGGCGGCCCGTCGCGCCGGGGTTCCGGAGCTGACCGAGGCGGAGCAGGAGGAGCTGTTCGCCATCCTGGCGGAGCCGGGCCGGATCGTGAGCGTGGAGCCGGGCCGTGAGGTGATCGTCACCGACGACGGCTGTTCCATGAGCTTCTATTCCGGCCAGGACGGGGGAGGGGTGGGAGCGCCCCTGAGCCGCCTGCAGGCGGTGCTCACCTATGAGCGGGCCTGCGGGGCGGACACCACCTCCATGGGCCACAGCGACTACAGCTACAAGCCCGTCAAGCCCATCATCAACTTCGAAGCCAACGACTACTACAACATCTCCCAGGTAACCACGGCGCCGTTTCTCTACGGCGCCCAGCCCAACATGGGCCTCTACTTCCAGCCCGACGGGCCGTGCGCCAACGCGGCGGAGCTGATGCCTCTCGGGAAGATCGACGAAGCGCGGGCGGCCCAGGAGGAGGCCTGCGAGCATCTGCGAAAGGACCTGGTCTTCGTGGGCCGGCGCTTGGCCGAAGTGGGCCTGGAAGGGCTCAACTTCGACACGTGCGGTTCGGCGGGGGACGCCGACTACTTGGCGGCGCTCCAGGCCGTGGAGGAGCTCAAAAAGGAGATCCCCGACCTTCCCATCATCATGGGCGGGGCGGGGGAATTCGTCCTGGGGATGCACGGCGGCGTGGAGTACCAAGGGCGTCGTCTGGCGGGACTCTACCCCCATGAGCAGGTGAAGGTGGCGGAAGCCGCCGGTGTGGACATCTACGGCGTGGCGGTGAGTACGGCCACCACCGAATCGGTGGCCTGGAACCTGGCTCGGGCGGTGACCTTCGTCAAGGCCGCCTCCGAAGCCTCGTCCATCCCGGTTCACGCCAATGTGGGCATGGGCGTGTGCGGGGTTCCCATGATGGAGCAGCCCCCCATCGATGCGGTCACCCGGGTTTCCAAGGCCCTGGTGCAGATCGGCAAGGCCGACGGGTTGTAGATAGGCGTGGGGGATCCTTTGGGGATGCACATCGCCCATATCATGGCTTCGTGCATGGGCGGCATCCGCACCTCCGGAGATCTGGTGGCGTGGATGCAGCTCACCCGTCGCATGAAGATCCACGAAGCCAAGCGGTATGTGGCGGAAAAGCTGGGGGTGGACGTCTTCGAGCTGACCGACGAAGAGATCATGCGCGAGATCAGGAAGGACCTGGGCCTCGGCACGGTCACCTCGATTGCGGGAAGCCCCAAGGGCATACGGGCCAAATGGCGTATTGCGGAACTTCTGGGCGTGCCCATCCGGTCCGTGCAGCTGTTTCGGTCTCAGTTGGGCATTTGAGCAGGGAAGGGCGCCGTCCGACGGGCGGGCGGCGCCGACGATGAGGAGGCAGGAGGAATTTCATGAGCGAAGCGCTGTTTCAGGCGGCCGTGGACGCCGTGGTTCGCGGGGACGCCAAGAAGGCGGAGGAGCTGGCGCGCCAAGGGCTGGCGGAGGGCATCGAGCCTCTGGTTCTGATCAACCAGGCGTTCGTTCCCGGGATCAATCAGGTGGGCGAGATGTTCGGATCCGGGAAGCTCTTTTTGCCGGAGCTCATCATGAGTGCCAAGGCCATGCAGGCGGCCACGGACATCATCAACGCCGCCATTCCGGAAGGAAACGCCCAGGAGGGCCGGGGGCGGTTCGTCATCGGCACGGTGGAAGGCGACGTGCACGATATCGGAAAGACCATCGTGGTGGCGCTTCTGAAGGCCAACGGCTTCGAGGTGTTGGACTTGGGCCGGGACGTGCCCACGGACCGGCTGATCGAGGAGGCGGACAAGTTCAATGCGCACATCATCGGCACCAGCGCTCTTCTGACCACCACCATGCCCGCCCAGCAGAAGCTGGAAGAGGCCCTGAAGAAGGCGGGCCTCAAGGGCCGCTTCAAGACCATGGTGGGCGGCGCTCCCGTCACCGAACGGTGGGCGAAGAAGATCGGCGCCGACGGATTCGCCGAGGACGCCGGAGCGGCTGTCACGGTGGCCAAGCAGCTTCTCGCGGGCGCCTGATCCCCCTCGGGAGTCCCCCCGGCTCCCTTTACAAGAAGGGGGGAACTGGGCCCGGCGCTCTTTGGGAAAGAGGGGAATCCCTCCTGACCACCATCCGGAAGGGGGGACTTCCCCGGGCTGTTCCTCAGAAAACAGGGGGGCGGAGTAAGCCGAGGCAGCTATCAGCCTTCAGTGGTATGTGGGTTGCGGTGCGCCGCCCCGCGACCGGGGTTATCCGTTTCCGGTTATCGGTTTTGAGGCACCAAGTGCCCGCCACCCATCACTCATTACCCATCACTCATGTCACTCATCACTGAACCGTCACCGCTGTTCCGCTCACGCTCACCATGAGCATGCTGCCCTGGGATCCGATGGTCTCGTAGTCGATGTCGATCCCCACCACGGCGTTGGCCCCCAGCTCGCGGGCCCGCTCGCTCATCTCCTCCAGGGCGATGCGCCGCGCCTTGGCCAGTTCCTTTTCGTAGGATGCCGCCCGGCCGCCCACGATGTCCCGGATGCTGGCGAAGAAGTCCCGGAAGACGTTGGCGCCCATGATGGCTTCTCCTGTGACGATGCCGTGGTAGTGGGTGATCTTGCGTCCTTCCACATGCGGGGTGGTGGTCAAGATGATCATGGAAATCTCCTTTTCTGTGGATACCGGAGGCACTGAAGCCGTGTTCTCTCTTTTGAGGTCAGTCCTCGAATCGAATTGGGATCTGAAAAGCTTTGGAACTAACCTTGGCCAATTCCGTAACGAAATTGATCTCTCCGTCCATGAGGCGAACTCTATTGGGAGCAGCCACATGAAGACGAGCCATCCAATCCCCTCGGTCCTCCACCACCAGGGCCGACACCTGTACAAGGTCGAAGCCCTTTGGCCGGAGACGCCCGGGAATGGCTCGGAAAATGAGTCGGCGATTCTTCTTATCTTTGGTGAAGATGATCTTGTAAGGGGCGAGGGTTGCACAGAAATAGAGTACAGCGAGGAAGATAACTAGGGAAAGGAACCCCGCCTGAAAAGAGCCCGGTCCATGGGAGGCCATGACGAGAAGGGACAATAGAAGAATGACGAGGGCCATGACCATGATCAGAAGGTGGTAGAGTCGGGCGCCCCCCTCGACAGTGATGGTTTGTACGTCTTCCCGGATGGCAAAGGAAAAACTGACCATCACTCCTCCCACTGTTTCGGGACTTCCCCCATGGCCTTACCCGGCCGAGGCTCCCTCTTTCGATAGGCCGTACCCAGGAAGGTGGCGATGAGGGAGCCGGCCTCATCGCGGATTTCCACCTGGTAGGTGGCGAGTGTGTTGTTACTGTGGATCTCCATGGCTTCGGCCAGCAGGTTGCCGTCGCGGGCGGCTTGATGATAGGCCATGGAGACGTTGATGCCCAGGGCGGTGCGGCCGTGGGAGTTGGACGCCACGGCGAAGGCGAAATCGGCCAGGGTGAAAAGCACGGCTCCGTGGACCAGCCCCACCCCGTTCCGGTGGTGATCCCGAACGGCCAGTCGAACCATGGCCCTCCCCGGAGAAACGTCCACCAGATCCAGTCCGACAAACTGTGCGAACCTGTCCCGCTCGAAAAAGGCCTGCAGGGTTTCCCTTTGCATCTTCCCTCGCCTGTGCTTTTATGCCTGGCCCCGACCATTTCCACCCGTTTCTATAATCCCAGGGGCTTCTGTGATAATCAAGTGGAGATTGGATCGACACAGCCAGACCCGACGATGTGGGAGGAGCATGGAGGCGAGTGGAGAGGAAGCCGGTTCCAAAGAGCGCAGAAAGGAGTGAGGTGCCATGCTGGAATGGAAGACCTGGACGGAGACCGCACGGTTTCACAGCCCGCTTCGAAATGGTGAACTGGACGAACAGGTGATCGAGGTGCGCCGCGACCCGCTCACG
Source organism: Desulfacinum sp. (assembly GCA_014359885.1). Taxonomy (GTDB): domain Bacteria; phylum Desulfobacterota; class Syntrophobacteria; order Syntrophobacterales; family DSM-9756; genus Desulfacinum. The sequence goes on along the minus strand of JACIYN010000040.1, from coordinate 21,792 downwards.
GGCCACCAGAGCATCTACAACCCCGCGTTGGAGGGAAAGACGTCCATCCTTTTTCCCCCGACCGACGCGGCGTACCTGGAGGAGCGGGCCGCCGCATCCCGGGATGCCTGTTTCCTTTGCGACGGAAAATGGCGGACCCTGACGCCCGCCTACCCCGAAGACCTGGTGCCGGGCGGGCGGATCGTTCGCGGCGAAGCGGTCCTGTTTCCGAACCTTTTCCCGCTTTCCGCCTACCATGCCGTTGTCATGGTGGGCGAGCGCCATCATCGGCACCTGAACGATTTTCCCGAAGATCTTCTTGCCGATGCACTGGCGGCGGCGCTGGATTTCGTGAGGGCCTGCGCGGAAAAGACGCCCGACGTGCCGTATTTCACCGTCAACGCCAACTATCTTTTTCCCGCGGGAGCCAGCGTCATTCATCCCCATCTGCAGATCCTGGGAAGCGTGGAACCCGGGACCCATCATCGGCTCCTTCTGGACGCCTCGCGGGCCTACCGGGAACGCACAGGAAGGTGCTACTGGGACGATCTGGCGGCGGCCGAACAGGACGGGAAGGTCCGCTACATAGGCCGGATTCACCGGACTCACTGGATGGCGGCCTTTTCGCCCATGGGGGTGAACGAGATCCTGGCGGTCGTTCCCGGTGTGCCCACGTTTCTGGAATGGACGGGCGAGGACGTGCGGGCCATGGCCCGGGGGCTGCGGCAAGTTCTGGCCGGCTACCACGCCCTGGGCTTTTCCACGTTCAACTTTTCCTGCTACAGCGGCCCGCTGGGCGAATTGGACGGATCCTTCGCCACCGTTCTCCGGATCGTCAACCGCCAGAACGTCACACCCCACTATCGCACGGACGATTACTACTTCCAGAAGCTGTTGAAAAACGAGATCATGATCATGCGCCCGGAAGCCTTGGCCGAGCACATGCGGCGCTTCTTCGCCTGAAACGGGGCGGGGTACCTCTGTGCAACAGGGGAGACCGTAGGGTACAAGGCCGCCTGAGCCGGCGGGAACACGCTCCCTGCGGCTTCAAGCCAGGGACGAGCCCTCTTCCCAGGGGGCGGGGGCATTCCTCCCCCCTTTTTCAAAGGGGGGTCGGGGGGGATTTCGACCGGGGCGTAAAAGCAAAAAGGGCTTCGTCTTTCGACGAAGCCCTCGGGTCTTGCTGGCGGGGACGACCGGACTTGAACCGGCGGCCTCCGGCGTGACAGGCCGGCGTTATAACCATCTTAACTACGTCCCCGCAACATCTGGTGGGCGGAACAGGGCTCGAACCTGTGACCCCCGGCTTGTAAGGCCGATGCTCTCCCAACTGAGCTATCCGCCCTTCGCGCTTCCCGGGGGGATCGTTTCGGCCTCGCCCCCACGCGAGGCCCGTTTGTACAGGATCCCCCCGGGCAAGTCAAGCACTTTTTCATGTCCCCTAGTGGGGCTGAATGTCGCCTGTGACGGGCGGCTTTTCCGACCCGAAAAAGACCGGCTGCGGGCCCTCCGGGATCTCCCGAAAGAGGCTTTCCGGATCGTCCAGGGCCAGGGCCTTTCGGAGCACGTCGTCCATGTGCTCCACCAGCTCGATGTTGACCTCTTCCAGGATCTTGGCCGGGATCTCCTTGAGGTCCTTGGCGTTGTCCTTGGGGATGAGCACCGTCTTGATAAGCCCACGGTGGGCCGCCAGGATCTTTTCCTTGAGCCCGCCGATGGGAAGAACCCGGCCCCGCAGGGTGATCTCGCCGGTCATGGCCACGTCGCTTCGCACCGGAATCCGGGTCAGGGCGGACACCATGGAGGTGGCCATGGTGATGCCGGCCGATGGCCCGTCCTTGGGAATGGCACCTTCGGGCACATGGACGTGGAGATCCAGATGCTCATGGAAATCCTTGGGAATGCCCAAGCGCTCGGCACGGGACCGCACGTAGCTGAAGGCCGCCTGGGCCGATTCCTGCATCACGTCGCCCAGCTTCCCGGTGATGAGGATTTTCCCCTTGCCGGGCATGGTGAGGGTTTCGATGCCCAGGATGTCTCCACCCACCTCGGTCCAGGCCAGCCCGATGGCCAGGCCCACCTCGTCCTTTTCCTCGGCGCGGCCGTAGCGAAACCGGGGCACGCCCAGGTACTCCTGGAGGATCTCTTCGGTGAGCTCCACGCGGGTTTCCGGTCCGTGACGCACCACCTCCTTGGCCACCTTGCGGCAGATGGAGGCGATTTCCCGTTCCAGGTTCCGCACCCCCGCCTCCTTGGTGTAGTGGCGGATGATGTAGAGGAGGATCTCGTCGGAAAAGACCACGTTGTCTTCCGTGATGCCGTTGGCTTCACACTGCTTGCGCACCAGGAAGCCCTTGGCGATCTCCAGCTTCTCCACCTCCGTGTAGCCCGGCAGCCGGATGATTTCCATCCGGTCCTGCAGGGGCAACGGGATGGAATGGAGCGTGTTGGCCGTGGTGATGAAGAAGATGGACGACAGATCGTAGTCCAGGTCCAGGTAATGGTCGTTGAAGGCGTAGTTCTGCTCAGGGTCGAGAACCTCCAGGAGCGCCGCCGCCGGATCGCCCCGGAAGTCCATGGTCATCTTGTCGATCTCGTCCAGGCAGAAGACCGGGTTGGCGCTCTTCACCTTGCGCAGGCTCTGGATGATCTTCCCCGGCATGGCCCCGATGTAGGTGCGCCGGTGGCCGCGGATTTCCGCCTCGTCGCGCACGCCGCCCAGGGACAGGCGCACGAAATTGCGGTTCATGGCCCGGGCGATGGAGCGCGCCAGGGAGGTCTTGCCCACGCCCGGAGGCCCCACGAAACAGAGAATGGGTCCCTTGATCTTCTTGACCAGGGCCTGCACGGCCAGATACTCCAGGATCCGCTCCTTGGGCTTTTCCAGGCCGTAATGGTCTTCGTCCAGGATCCGCGCCGCCTCGTCGATGTCCAGCTTGTCCTTGGTCTTTTCGTACCAGGGCAGGGACAGGATCCAGTCGATGTAGTTGCGGACCACCGTGGCTTCCGCGCTCATGGGTGACATGAGCTTGAGCTTCTTGAATTCCTGGCGCACCTTGGCCGCGGCCTCCTTGCTGAGGCGCTTTTTCTTGATGCGCCGCTCCAGCTCTTCCAGCTCGGACTTGAAATCGTCCTTTTCGCCCATCTCCTTTTGGATGGCGCGCATCTGTTCGTTCAGGTAGTACTCGCGCTGGGTCTTTTCCATCTGCTTCTTGACCCGGCCCTTGATCCGCTCTTCCGTCTTGATGATCTCGATCTCCGCGCGGATGTAGCCGAAGAGCTTCTCCAGGCGCCGTACCGGGTCGACGGTTTCCAGAAGCTTCTGCTTCACATCGATCTTGAACGGCATGTAGGCGGCGACGGTATCCGCCAGCTTGGACGGATCGTCGATGTCGGAGACGGCCTCCAGCACCTCCTGGGTGATCTTCTTGTTGTGCTTGGCATACGATTCGAAAGCCGATCGCACCCCGCGACGAAGCGCCTCCACCTCGTTGGGATCCGCGCTGACCGCCTCGTGGAGGAATTCCAGGGTGACGTGGAAAGCGTCCGGGTGCGGTACAAAGCTCTGGATCCGCCCTCGTCGTTCGCCTTCCACCAGGACTTTGACGGTGCCGTCGGGGAGGCGGAGCAGTTGGAGGATCGTCGCCAGCGTTCCGACGCGGTGAATGTCCTTTTCGCCCGGGTTGTCCGTCTTGGCGTTCTTCTGGGCCGCCAGGAAGATCTGCTTGTCGGTGTTCATGGCCCGTTCCAGGGCGTTCACCGACTTATCGCGGCCCACGAAGAGCGGCACCACCATGGTGGGAAACACCACGATGTCCCGAAGCGGCAACAAGGGCATGGTGACGTTCGTGTGGAGGTCGCCGGGGTCGTCTTTGTACCTGATTCTCTTGAACATAGCTCCCATCTTCTTTCCAGATCACTGTCGTGCGGAACAACTCAGGCCGATTCGCGGCTCTGGCTGCGGTAGAGGATCAGCGGTTGGTCCTTGTTGACCACCGCCTCCTCGTTGATGACACACTCTTCCACGTCCGTCTGGGACGGCAGGTCGTACATGATGTCCAGCATGATGTTTTCCATGATGGACCGAAGCCCGCGGGCTCCGGATTTCCTGCGGATGGCCTCCTTGGCGATGGCCCGCAGCGCGCCCTCCGTGAACCGAAGCTTCACATTTTCCAGCTCGAAGAGCTTCTTGTATTGCTTGACCAGGGCGTTCCGGGGCTCGGTGAGGATCTGGATCAACTCCTCTTCGGTAAGTTCACCCAGCGTGGCGATCACCGGGAGTCGGCCCACGAACTCGGGGATCATTCCGAACTTGATGAGATCCTCCGGCTGCACCTGGCACAGCGTCTCGCCCACGTTCTTCTGTTCCTGACTCTTGATATCGGCGGCAAATCCCAGTCCCTTGACACCCGTTCGGGACTTGATGATGGAATCCAGGTGGTTGAAGGCGCCGCCGCAGATGAAAAGGATGTTCGTCGTGTCGATCTTGATGAATTCCTGCTGCGGGTGCTTCCGTCCGCCCTTGGGCGGCACGTTGGCCACCGTGCCTTCCAGGATCTTCAGGAGCGCCTGCTGGACGCCCTCGCCCGAGACGTCCCGGGTGATGGAAGGGCTGTCGGATTTCTTGGCGATCTTGTCAATCTCATCGATATAGACGATGCCCCGGGAGGCGCGCTCGATGTCGTAATCGGCCGCCTGAATGAGGCTCACCAGGATGTTCTCCACGTCCTCGCCCACATAGCCGGCTTCCGTCAAGGTGGTGGCGTCAGCGATGGTGAACGGCACGTTGAGGATCTTGGCCAGGGTCTGTGCCAGCAGGGTCTTTCCGGAACCCGTGGGGCCGATCATGAGGATGTTGCTCTTCTGAAGCTCCACGTCGTCCTTCTTGTCCGGGCGCAGGTCGATACGCTTGTAGTGGTTGTGCACCGCCACGGACAGGATCTTCTTGGCCCGCTCCTGGCCGATCACGTACTGATCCAGGGCCTCCTTGATTTCCGCGGGCTTGGGGATCCGGGTGGCTCGGGACGCCTCATCGCGCTCGTATTCCTCGGCGATGATGTCGTTGCAGAGCTCCACGCATTCGTCGCAAATATAGACGGTCGGGCCGGCGATCAGTTTTTTGACTTCGTTTTGGCTCTTGCCGCAAAAAGAGCACCTGAGTTCGCCCGTTCTGTCGTCTCGCTTCTTGGCCATTGAGGTTCCTCCTGGTTGTGGCTCGGGCCGCGGAAAGGGAGCGGCCCGGCAAATGGTGCGTGCTTTCTTTAGGATCGCCAGCCGCACGAGCTGGGATGTTGCCTAATCATAACGCGTGTTGCGGCCCCCATCAATGGGCAGGTGCGCACCCGCCCTCGAGGTGATGCTGTTCAATACTAGTAAGCAAATTATGAACCATGTCAATGAAAGGATGGTGAAAATCCTTGGGGGCGCCGGGAAAAAAGAGGCGGGAGACCCGAGGTCCCCCGCCGTGGCGGGCTTTTCGAACGTCCTTGCCGGAAACGCTGGGGCCCTTTCTGCCTTAGTGGCTGCCTTCAGAAGAATCCTCCGCCCTCTTGACGATCACCTCGTCCACCAGGCCGTAGTCCTTGGCCTGAACGCCGGACATGTAGAAATCCCGGTCCGTGTCCTTTTCGATCCGCTCCAAGGGCTGTCCCGTGTGGTCCGCCAGGATCTTGTTGAGCTCCTCCCGAAGCCGCAGGATTTCCCGGGCCTGGATGTCCACATCCGTGGCCTGGCCCTGGAAACCTCCCATGGGTTGATGCAGCATGATCCGGGCGTGGGGCAGGGCATAGCGCTTTCCCTTGACGCCGGCGGCCAGAAGCACGGCGGCCATGCTGGCGGCCTGGCCCATGCACAGGGTGGACACGTCCGGCTTGATGTATTGCATGGTGTCGTAGATGGCCAGGCCGGCCGTCACCAGACCGCCCGGGGAGTTGATGTAGAAGTGGATGTCCTTGTCCGGATCTTCCGATTCCAGAAAAAGCATCTGGGCGATGACCACGTTGGCCACCTCGTCGGTGATGGGAGTGCCCAAGAAGATGATGCGGTCCCGGAGCAGGCGCGAATAGATGTCGAAGGCGCGCTCGCCCCGGCTGCTCTGTTCGATGACGATGGGAATCAAAGACATGGCTATTCCTCCGCCTCTTCCGGCTCCTGGTCCTTGGGTGCGGCCATCGCCACGGCGTTGTCCTCAAGCAGCTTGAAGACCTTCTCTTCCAGCTTGTGCTGGATCAGTTCCTGCACCGCGGCGCTTTCCTGATAATTTTCTCTTATATCATCCACCGTGGTCCGGTAAAGACGGGCCACATCCTGATAGACCCCTTCCTTTTCCTCGTCGCTCAGCTCCACGCCTTCCTGCCGGGCGATCTGCTCCACGATGAGCCGCCACCGGATGTCCCGTTCCGCCTGGGGTCTCTGTTCCTGGCGGATCTCCGGCGTGTTGAGCCGGGCGGGGTCCAGGTTGATGCCCTGGGCGGTGAACTGGTGGACGAACTGCTGGATCCGCCGGTCGATCTCGCGTTCCACCACCTTTTCGGAGATTTCAAAGGAGGTCTTTTCCACCAGCTGTTCCATGATGGCCTGGCGAACGGCCATGGCCGCGGCCTGTTCCCGGGATTTTTGGAGCCGCTCGCGGAGCGCCTCCTTCAGAGCGTCCAGGGATTCGTGGCCGCCCACCTTCTTGGCGAAATCATCGTTCAGCTCCGGCAGCACCTTTTCCTTGAGCTCTTTCAAGGTCACTTGGAAGTGGACGGTCTTTCCGGCCAGATCCTTGTTCTCGGCATCCTCTGGGTAGTAGAGGTCGAACTCGAAGGTTTCTCCGGGGCGGTGCCCCACCACCTCGTCGTCAAATTCCGGATGCAGGGCGCCCGCTCCCAGTTCCAGATTGAAGTCGGCGGTTTTCCCCTCTTCGTAGGGCTCCCCGTCCATAAACGGCGTAAAGTCCACCACCGCCACATCCCCGGGCCGTGCCTCCCGGTCCTCTTCGACGGATTTTACCTCGGCATGGCGATCGCGCAGGTTTTCCAGCTCCTGGTCCACCATCTCGTCGGTGATCGTGGTGTCGGGTTTCTCCACTTCCAGGCCCAGGTAGTCGCTCACCTGGAATTCGGGCTGGACTTCCACCAGCGCCGTGTAGGTGAAGGTGCCCTCTTCGTCGAAGGAAAAGTCGTCCACGTCGCCTTCCATCAGGGGCTTCAGATCCGCTTCCTTGAGCGCGTCGGGATAGGTTTCCTGGATGAGCTGGTTGGAAACCTCTCCTTCCACGGTCTTGCCGTAGTAGGATTGGAGGATCTTTCGGGGGACCTTGCCCGGTCGAAAGCCCTTGAGGCGCACCTGCTTGGCCAACTGACGGTAACGGCGATCCAGCTCCTTCTGAACCCGGTCGGCGGGGACCACCACCTGGAGCTTCTTCTGGGTTGCGCTCACATCTGCAACAGAAACCTTCATGTCCACGATCTAACCTTCCCTCTCCGTTGTGTTGTCATGATCCTGCCCGCCCCCCGGTTGCGCGCGGTCCCGACACCCCATGGGCCGGAGTGTGGGCGGGGGCGGTACGTCCATAAAAATATAACGAAGTGAGCCGCTCGGGGGCCCGACTTCGTTTGTCGGCCTGACCATCACCGTCCTTCCGGCACTGGTGCGAGAGGGGGGAGTCGAACCCCCAAGCCCGAGGGCGCTGGATCCTAAGTCCAGTGCGTTTGCCAATTCCGCCACTCTCGCACTGCGCCCAGCGAAGCACAGGAACTTGTAATCGCTGGTCCCCAGGAGTGTCAAGGGAAAAGGGGAAGATAATCTAGGGCGTTAGCGGGCGGAGAAAGCGATAGCTGCTGCGTCCGTCGTCCCTGCGACTGGGCGGTCGGCGTCCGGTGCGTTACAATGGGCATAGGCCGCCGGGGGATTGGTGCCCGGTAGGCGGAAAGCAAGGTGGAATGCGAGAAAGGAGGAGAGCCATGGTGGTCTATCGCCGTAAGGAGGACAGCCAGACGTGGCATTGGTGCTCCAATTGTTCCCAGTACCCTTCCGGACAGGATGTCATCAAGAGGCAGAGCCGGCCGGAATACGGAACGTTCTGCAAGGAGTGCGAGGTGAAGGAGCAGACGGGCGACTGCAAGGCCGACTCTCTTTTCTCCGTTCGAAAATAATCCCAGAAGGGGGGCGCACGGGGTTTTCAAGGTGAAACCAGGGATTCGATCGCGTTTGGCCGCGTGGGTTGTCTTGCTGCTGCTCGCTGGTTACGCCGGAGGAAGTCAGGCCGACTTCAATGGGAGCCTTGTGGGAACGACGGCGGCGCCCTCGACTTTCTCCGTGCGTAACCTGGGACCCGGCCAGGGACTCTCCCACAGCCATGCGCTCAGTGTCCTTCAGGATCGGGAAGGGAAGGATTCCTGTGGGTGGGAACGCGGTTCGGACTCAACCGGTTCGACGCCTACGAATGCGTCCCCTTTTTCCACGACGGCCGCAACCCCAACGGGCCGGGAACTTCTCTTCGGCGGTATCCGGGGATTCAACGCGTTCTTTCCCGAAAGAATCCGGGAAAATCCTTACAAGCCACCGGTGGTATTGACGGACCTGCTGATTTTTAACCGCCCGGTGCGCATCGGAGACGCCTCTCCCCTTCAGCAATCGTTGCCATTCACCCAAAAGATCGTGCTCACCCATGAACAGTCCGTGGTTTTTTTCCGGTTTTCGGCCCTCAACTTCCGTTCTCCCGAAAAGAACCGGTACGCCTACAAGCTGGAGGGGCTGGACAAGGACTGGAACCATGTGGACAGCTCCCGGCGCTTTGCCACCTACGCACACCTTCCGCCGGGTCGATATGTCTTTCGCGTAAAAGCAGCCAACAACGACGGGGTGTGGAACGAGGAGGGAACGGCCCTTGCGCTCGAGGTCAAACCGGCCTGGCGGCTGACGTGGTGGTTTCGGGGGCTGGGTGCGGCTCTCGCGCTCGCGCTCTTCGGGGTTTTGTACCACGCCAAGCTCCGGCAACTGGAAGCGTTTTCCTATTCGGTGTCCCACGATTTGCGGGCTCCTCTTCGAGCCATCGAGGGGTTCAGCGGGATCCTCCACAAGGAATACCGGGACCGCCTGGACGATCGGGGCGTGGAGTACCTGGACCATGTTCGCTCTGCTGTGAAGCGCATGAACCAGATGATCGAGGCCCTGCTGGAGCTTTCCCGGATATCGAGGGTGGAAGTGGCCCGCGAACGGGTGGATCTAAGCGAGCTGGCGCGGGAAACGGCCGAGATGCTGACCGCTCAGGATCCGGGCAGGGAGGTGGTCTTTCGGATTGCGCCTGATTTGGAGGTGGAAGGGGATCCCGTCCTGTTGCGCGTCCTGGTGCAGAATCTTTTGGAAAATGCCTGGAAGTTCACAGCGAATCGGCGCCAGGCGGTGATTGAATTCGGAAGGACGGAGGTGGGCGGAAAGGGCGCCTTGTTTGTGCGGGATAACGGGGTGGGCTTCGACGGGAAATACGCGGACAAACTCTTCCGTCCTTTCCCGCGGCTCCACTCCAGGGGCCGCCTTCCGGGGACCGGGATCGGACTGGCCACGGTTCAGCGAATCGTTGAGCGGCATGGGGGCACCATCTGGGCTGAAGGAACCCAAGGAGAGGGGGCCACCTTCTACTTTTTCCTTTAAATGAGGAGCCGGTATCGAAATATCCAAAATCTTGCCTCGTGAAAGAATTTCCATCCCGGATTCCGATCCATACGTCTTTTTGCCTTTTCATATCTTCAATCGATGGTGCCTTCCGGACTGCGATGATGGTCCCGGTCCAATGGTGCCCGCCGAAGATCGCCGTTTTTATTGACAGAATCGAAAAGGTGCCGTAACTATCCCAGTTATGTGTCTGATGTTGTGGGAAAACTTTGAATAACTACGGAGGAGCCCTTTTCATGAAGCCAATCATCTTCTTTGTCGTTAGTTTCCTGGGAATGCTCTTCATCGCCTTTCAAACTTCCAAGCAAAGATCCATGGTTTCCACTCCCCCCTCGGAAGGTCCCCGAATGGAAGGGGCATCCCCCGCCGAGGAGGGTGCTTCTACGCCTACGGATGAGACGGTTTCTCAAGAATCCATGAAAAAAGCGGCTGACGGCGAGCCGCCCATGAAGGAGTCGGCTGAGGCGATTCCTTCCCCGGAAGAGGGACCGAAGGGGGAGCTGGCACCTCCGTTGAAGGAAGAGGCAGCGGACGACAAGGGGGCGATGGAGGACAAATGGTTGCGAGAACTCGGTGCGACTTTGCGGCGTCGTCTTCCCGCCGGAGTGGAGCTGGTGCCCCGGCAGACCAAGAATTATGTGGCCGTGACGCTGGACGACAACCCGCGGCGCTGGGTGTATCGCTTATATATGAAGACAACTTCCCATGCGATTGAGATCTTCGGCCGAAAAAAGAAGGCCCTCGGGCCCAAGGATGCACCGGAAAGATTTGAAAAGCAGGTGCTCGATGCACTGGAGAAACGCCTCGCATAGGAGGCTGTCCAAAATGCTTGGGGAGAAGCGCTTTTCTTGGAGCGCAGCCCTTAGGGCCGCGGAAGAGCTTACGCGCCGCGGGTATTAAGGGAATGGAAAATTCACGGCCTTTTGACCCGCAGAACCGTTCTCGGACCCGCTCCCAAGAGTGCGTTCGGACCGGGTTTTGTGCCTTTGGCGACCCTGCCTTTTAGCCACAGTCGTAGGGGCGAATGATTATTCGCCCCTACGGCCAGCGGAGAGGATCGGCGCATTCGGTCGATGCCTCTTTCCTCTCCCACCGGTTTCTTATCGCGGCTCCAGGCCTTCTTTGGCGCGGATCTTTTTGGTTTTCTTGTGCTCATAAAGGGCGGCGTCGGCTTCCCGGAGGAGAGCGTCCGGGGGGGTGGCGCCGCTTTGGCAGACGGCGATCCCGAAGCTCAAGGTGCCCCGGATGCGCTGGCCTTCGTAGGTCAGGTGCCGGGCGCTCAGTGTTTGCGAGAGGCGATCCATGACCCGCAGGGCCTCCTCCTCACCCTGATTGGGCAGCACCAGGACGAATTCGTCGCCGGCAAACCGGGCCACGAGATCCTCTTCCCGAAGCGACTCCCGCAAGGTGTCCGCCACGTGCCGCAGGAAGGCGTCCCCGGCGTCGTGGCCGTATCGGTCGTTGATTTTCTTGAAATCATCACAATCGAGGAAAACTACGGAAAGCGGTGTGCCATAGCGGGCGGCCCGCTTGCATTCCCGACGCAGGTGGGATTCCAACTCCCGGCGATTGGGAAGGCCCGTGAGGGGGTCCCGGGTGGCCAGGAATTTCAGTTTTTCCCTGGAAAGCACATTGGAGAAGCAAATGGAGACCTTGACGCCCAGCTGTGATAGGAAAAAGGTATCCATGTCCGGTTGAAAGCGCTGGGGGCTGGTGTCGGCCAGATTGAGGGTGCCGATGACGTCCCCATCCAGGGTGAGGGGGGCCACGGCGATGGAGCCGATGGCGTAGGCTTGATCCTTGGGAAAGAGTTTGTAGAAGCGACGCAGATCGTTGTTGGCCAGCACAGGGGTTCCGTCGGAGCCCACCACATCCAGAAGGTCTTTCAGGGAGGCCAGGTTCAGGCGGTGTCTGAGATGCGGTGAGCGCTGCAGGGGGTCCATGGCCGGCGCAAAGAGACGGCTGTCCACGAGGGAAAGCCAAACGTAGGGGATCCGGAATTTGGTTTCAATGAGATGTAGGAGGCGTTCCAAGAGGTCGTGGAAGTTGGCGATGGAGAGGATGCATACCTCCACATCGAAGAGTTTCCGAGCGATCTCTTCGTTTCTCTTGGCGTTTTCCAGTATGAGCTCGATGTCGTACATGTTCTACCGCTTTCCAGGCCATGGGGGCTCAAACGAGTCCAACGTGAAAGAACGGCCTCCTCGTTTCTTTGTAGGAGCGGCCTTGGCTGCGATCGGGATCGCCGGCAAGCCGGCTCCCACCGAAAAGCCCCTCGCATGGCGACCTCTTTTTCCATGCGGGGAGGCGGGCTTGGCCATGATTGTTAGGTAGAGGAAAATGCGCGCCATGGCAAGGCGATTCCATGTGATCAGGGGTGGGCGCGGGTCCGGCGAGGGGAGCGGAGGGATCCGGCCCATGCGCCTCTTCCGGGCTTACTCCATCGGAGAGCTTCAAAAGGGGGAACGCACTTACTACCACGTCCGCTTCAACTGGTATCGGCTGGACCGGTCCGAGCCCGTGGCGCCCCTGGAAAGCCTGGTGGCGGACTACGATTCGTTGGATGAACACAAGCGAAAGACGGCCCGGGAGGAGGTCCTTCGGTATCTCACGGAGGAGGAGGTGTGGGAGCTCCGGTTGTATCTTCGGGAGCGCCACGGGATGGAGGTGATCGCCGAAGAGGTGCCCCTGCCGATCGCGACGCCCCGGGGTCCTTTTCAAGGCGGGGAGAGCACCGTCTATGAGTTTCTGGAACTTTCGGAAAGGGAAGACTACCCCCTTTCGTTTCGGGTGTGGGGCTATTATACGCTGTCCGGTTGCCTGTGCACCCCGACCCTGGAAGCCGGCTGCCGGTTTCTGGAAAAGGCCCTGGAACTTCTCAAGGTCCACACCTCCGTGCGCCCAAAGGACCTGGAAGGTGTGGTGAAGGCCATCTACCTGGAAGAGGGGCTGTATGTGAAAAGACGCAGCCCGGAAGATATGGACTGACGCGGAAAAACCCACCTCCCGCCCGAAACGAAAGGTCGCCTTATGGGCCGGGAGTGTTTCGGGATTCGCTGAAGCGAACTCCTGTGTTGGGACTTAACCCGTAAGGGGAGTGACGAGGGGAGACAGATGCAGAGTTCGGAACGAAAGATGGGCGGTGTGGACTACTTTCTTCTGTGGGCCGGAGCCGGCGTTTCGCTCGCCGAAATTTGGGCGGGAGGACTGGTGGTCCCCTTGGGGCTGGCGGCCGGGCTGCTGGCGGTTCTTTTGGGACATGCCGTGGGCAACACCTTCCTGGCCTTGGGAGGGATCATCGGAAGTCGGGAAGGCATTCCCACCATGGTGGGGCTGCGGCCGTCCTTCGGGGTCCGCGGCTCGTATCTGCCGTCGCTTCTCAACATCATCCAGCTGGTGGGCTGGACCGCGGTGATGCTGCTCATCTGCGGAGAGGCGGCGCACAATCTGGTCCGGGAAGCGCTTGCCCTGTCCAGCCCCGGGCTTTGGATTGTCGTGTCGGGTGCCGTCACCACCCTGTGGGCCCTGGGCGGACAGCGCCACTGGAAATGGCTGCATTCCGTGAGTGTCACCGGTCTGCTGGTTCTGTGCGGGATCATGACCTGGGTGCTGCTGGCCAAGTATCCCCTGAAGGACCTGCTGGCGGTTCCGGCCAGGCCGTCGGAAATGGGGTTCATGGTCGGTCTTGACTTGGCCATCGCCATGCCCATCTCCTGGCTGCCCCTGGTTTCGGACTACTCCCGCTTTTCCACGCGGACCGGGCCCTGCTTTTGGGGAACATGGTGGGGTTACTTCGTGGTCAGTTCCTGGATGTACGGCTTGGGGCTCGCCGCCGCGTTGGCCACAGGCGCCGGAGATCCGTCGGGAATCGTTCTGGAGCTCATGGCGCAGATGGGCTGGGTGGTGCCGGCGCTGATCGTCGTGGTCTTTTCCACGTTCACCACCACCTTCCTGGATATTTACTCAACGGCCGTCTCGGCCCTGAACATCGTCCCGCAGCTTGGGGAAAAACGCGGCATCGTGCTGGGGGGTCTTCTGGGGACCCTCTTGGCGCTGGTCTTCCCGGTGACCCAGTACGAAAACTTCCTGCTCTTCATCGGGTCGCTTTTCTGCCCCATCTTCGGCGTGGTGCTGACGGACTACTTCGTGGTTCGGCGCATGCACTATGACGGGGCGGCGCTGCAAGGGCGCGGGGACTACTGGTACACGGGCGGCGTCAACCCCCGGGCGGTGTCGGCCTGGGCCGTGGGCTTCGGCATCTACCAGTGGGCCCTCCAGGCCGCGTGGCCCGTGGGATCGTCCCTTCCGGGACTTCTGGGCGCAGGCATCGTCTACTGGCTTCTTTCGCGGCTGGGACGGCGTTCGGTGCCCCATCCTCAAGCCTGACGAAAAAGAGGGGCGAACAACCTTCGCCTCCTCTTTTCCCCTTGCACCTAATGCCCTTGTCTTTGCTCCTCTCAATACAAGAACATGGGCTTTCCCATCACGTGACGAACCTTGGGCCGGTACTGGTCCACATCGTAGAGCTCGTGCACGTCCACGCGTTTCACTCCCGACGTGATGATGCTCACCGGCAGGTCCGTGTAGGTGCCCTGGGTGAGGGCCACCATGCGGCCGAAGTTCTTGCGCAGGGCCAGGTCCACGGTCATGTGGGCGAAGTTGACCGCCACCATGAGATCCAGGGAGTCGGGGGCGCCGCTTCGCATGAGGTAGGACAATTGCTGGTAGATGATGCCTTCACCCGTGAGTTTCTTCAGGATGTCCCCGGTGATGAGGCCGATGCCTCCGAGTTTGCGGTGGCCGTAGGCGTCCGCTTCGCCGGTTTCCACCACGGCGCCTCCCACCATGCGGGCTCCTTCGCTGATGGTGAGCATGGCGTAGTTGCTGGGATTGCGCCGCTTGTCCTCCATAATGAGGTCGGCCAGCCGTTGGGGATCGAAGGGGACCTCGCTGATGATGGCCCGATCCACCCCCGAAAGATAGGCGCTCACCAGGGACGTTTCTCCGCAGTTGCGGCCGAAGAGCTCGATGACGGCGATCCGCTCGTGGGATCCCGTGGAGGTGCGAAGTGCGTGGATGAAGTTGACGCTGCGGGTGATGGCCGTGGAAAAACCGATGCAGTAATCGGTGCCGAAGACGTCGTTGTCCATGGTCTTGGGGATGGCGAGAACGGGAAAGCCTTCCTCGTGGAGCCGGACGGCATAGCTCAACGTATCGTCGCCTCCGATGGCCACCAGGGTGTCCACGCCCAAGACTTCCAGGTTTTTGAGGATATGGGCGGTAAAGTCCCTTTTCTCTTCGGGCCTGGAAAAGGCGTCCTTGAGAAAGTCCGGGGCTTCCTTGTAGCGGACGGCCCCCGGGTTGGTTCGGGACGTGTGGAGGTAGGTGCCTCCCGTGCGGTCGATGGTTCGAACCGTATTCTTCTCGAGCCACTGGAGACACCGGTCGAAGGTCTGGGGCTCATCGGGGTGGTATTCCAGGAGCCCAGCCCATCCGCGTCGAATGCCGAGCACCCGGTAACCCTCGTCGATGGACCGATACACCAGCGTCTTGATGCAGGGGTTGAGGCCGGGCACGTCGCCGCCGCCCGTTAGAACCGCCAAGATCTTGCCGTTGGACTTCACCGATTCCATGAGTCCACCTCCTGTACCGGTCGATGAAGGATGAGGAGCCGCCAAGGCCAAGGCCCGTCGGGGCTTTTCATGTTTTCAATGATAGTCGAAACAGAGAACGTCCAGAAAGGGGGGCGGGTGAGATTCTCGTCTCTTTACGGCTGGGGTGCAGGTTGCTAAAAGAGCCGTCGCGAAGCTGCGTTCAACGCGCAGGACGATGAACCGCCCGGTTCGGGTGAGGGAAGGGATCCGGACGGGAAACCCAAGGAGGACGAAACAACCATGGACAAGGGAGAGCGCGACTTCTGGCAGCACCATTCGCTCCGGTTCCTGGAGATGGCCTTTCGGACGGATCGAATGGAGACCGTGGCTTCACCGGACGGAGTGGGCAAACGCACCGGCGAATGCGGCGATACGGTGGAGTTTTTCGTGTTGATGGAAGGGGACCACGTGCGGCGTGTGTCTTTCCAAACCAACGGGTGTTTCAACACGGTGGCCTGCGCCAACACGGTGGCGGAAATGGCCGAAGGCCGGAGCCTGGAGGAAGCCTGGGACATCCGCCCGGAAGACGTGGCGGCCTTTCTGGAGACCCTGCCGGACGGAGAATTTCACTGCGCCGAGCTGGCGGTGGGGGCGCTCTATTTGGCCCTTTCGGATGTGCAACGCCGGCGGCGGGAACCTTGGAGGAAGCTCTACGGTTCGTAAGTGAGAAGGAAAGCGAGGAAATCGGCGGCGTGTCGCATCACCTTGTGAACGCCCGCCCGTCGGCCCAGGTCGGGATCCAGAGAAAAGGCGGTCCCGCCGGCCAGAACTGTGGTTTGAGAAGGCAGTCCGCGGCAGATCTGGGTGAGGGCAGTCTCGGAATCGTTGTGGAGCACGGTGACTCCCAGGATGTGGGGCGGATCGGCGGTGCAGACGGCCAGGATCTCCTCCGGAGACATCATAAGCCCCAGGCGGCGAACGGAAGAGCCCACGGCACGGGCTGCCGACTCGATCACGTCCAGGCCGTGTCCCCAGCCGTCGTCCAAGGTGGCCAGATGAACGGTGGGCATGGCCGGAAGCGAAGACGCCGTGCGGAAGATGGCTTCCCGGTGCGCGTCGAGTCCCTGCAACTGCCGGAGAAGGGCCCAGCGGGGGGGAAGTCCCTCCCGGCGCCAAGCGGCCAGCAGGTCCTCCACCTCGCTCCGGAACGCGGACCACGGTTCAGTTCGATTATCCATGGGGGCAGCTGTCGGTTATCGGTTCTCAATTTTCAGTTTCACCCATCACTCGTTGCTCGTCACCCGTCACTCGTCACCCATCACGGCTCACGAATGATCATGCTGGCAAATGTCGCCGACGAGCAGCCGCTTTTCTTCCGCCAAGCGCTTTTGGAGCCATACCAACACCTTGTCGAATTCATCCCGGAATTCCCTGAGCGCCCTCCCTCGATGGCTCACCGATGACTTCTCTTCCAGGCTCATCTCGGCGAAGGTTTTTCCCAGGGGGGGATAGTAGAAGACGGGGTCGTAGCCGAAGCCTTGACTGCCCCGCGGTTTGGTGGTGATTTCCCCCTCACAGTAGCCTTCGTAGGTGAGCGCCGGGCCGGTGGGAACGGCCAGGGAAAGGACGCAGACGAAGCGGGCTCGCCTGTTTTCCTTTCCTTCCATCTCCCTTAGGAGCTTTTCGTAGTTCTTGCGGTCGTCGGCGTCGGGCTCGGCGTAGCGTGCCGAATGAACGCCGGGGGCACCTCCCAAGGCTTCCACTTCCAGTCCGGAATCATCGGCCAAGGCGGGAAGTCCCAGAACACGGGCCGTGAAGTGCGCTTTCTTGTAGGCGTTTTCGTCGAAGGTGGTTCCGTCCTCCACCGGCTCCGGAATGGGGCCGAAGTCGGTCACGTCCTTGATGTCCACGGGGTAGCCCTGGAGAAGGGCCCGAATTTCCGCTGTTTTCCCTCTGTTTCGCGTGGCGATGACGATGGTGATGGGATCCATGGAAGAGGTTCCTCCGTTTGCTCGTGGGTGAATCTATCCGGCGCGAGCGGCTTCTTCATCGGTTTCCACGGCGTCTTCGGCCGCTTCCTTCCTGCCGAAAAAGTGGGCGATCCACACACTCATCTCATAAAGGATCAGCAGCGGACCCGCCATGAGGATCTGGGTGAAGACGTCCGGGGGGGTAAGGATGGCTGCGATGGCGAAGATGACCAGGATCGCGTACTTTCGCTGGCGTTTCAGGAAGGTGGAGCTGATGAGTCCCAGCTTGGCCAAAAAGAAGGTGATGAGGGGCAACTCGAAAATGGCGCCGAAGGCGAAAAGAAGACGGGTGGCGAAGGACAGGAATTCCTTGGTGCTGATCATAGGGGCGATCAGGTCCGTGGCGAAGGAGGCGAAGAACTGAAAGCCGTAGGGGAAGACCACGTAGTAGCCGAAAAGAGCCCCCCCCAGGAAAAAGACGGTGGAAAGGATGACGATGGGGTAGAGATAGCGGCGTTCATGTTCGTAGAGCCCCGGGGCCACAAACCGCCAGAACTGGAAGAGGATGACCGGAACGGCCAAGCCCGCGCCGGCCAGAAACGACACCTTCAAATAGGTGAGAAAGGCTTCGTGCGGGGCGGTGTAGATCAGGTGGCGGCTGCCGTCGGCGGGAAGGGCTTCGATGAGGGGCTTCATCAGCCATTGGAAGATTCTCTCCTTAAAAAAGTAGCAGATGACGAAGCCGACTCCCACGGCGATGGCACAGGTGATGAGGCGCCGGCGCAGTTCTTCCAGATGCTCGGTGAAGGGCATTCTGTCCTGTTCGGTGCTCATGGAACTTGTCAACTCCCGGTGGAAGGGGTGGTGCGTTCGGAGGCCGATTCGATGTCCGAAGCGGTCTTGCCTGTCTCGGCTTTGGGTTCTTCGGCTGGGGCCGCCGCGGACTCTGCAGCCGGGGCCGCCACCTTCTGAGGTTCCCTGGGGGCCGCGAGCTGCTCCAGGGTCATCTGGGATTGGGCCGTCCGAAATTCCTTTTTGATCTCCTGAACGGTCTCATCCTGGTCGAAGGTTTGTTTGATTTCGTTGGTGGCCTTGCGAAATTCGGCGAGCCCCCGCCCCAGGGCTCGGGCCAGATCGGGCAGCTTGCCGGGGCCCACCACGATGAGCGCGATGGCCAGGATGAGGAGCAGTTCCTGAAAGCCGAGGCCGAACATATCTACTCTCCCTTCTCAGCTTCGGATCGGGGCCGATCGTCTTCCGGCATCACGTCCTGGAATTCCACATCCCGCACTTCCGGATCCCAGCGGCGAAAGGCCTTCTTGAACTGGGCGACGCTCTCGCCCAGTCCCCGACCCACGTCGGCAACCCGTTTGCCTCCGTAGAGGAAGACGACGATGCACAGGATCACCAGGAGTTCCGGTGCCCCAAGGCCGAATACCATTTGGCTCTCCTTCCCTATCCCCATCGGGTCCGGTGGGGCGCATCAAGGGCCTATTTGGTGGCGTAACTGTGCAAACCGCTCAGCAGGAAGTTCACCCCGAAGTAGGTGAAAAGGACCGAGCAGAAGCCCAGCATGGACAACCACGCCACACGAGGACCCTGCCAGCCGCGCACGGCCCGCGCATGAAGCACGGCTGCATAGATGAGCCACGTGATGAGGGACCATGTCTCCTTGGGATCCCAGCTCCAGTAGGATCCCCAGGCGCTGTTGGCCCAGACCGATCCGGTGATGATTCCCACGGAAAGCCACAAAAAGCCGAAAAGAATCATCTGGTAATTGTATTCTTCCAACTCGCGCACGTCGGGAAGCAGCTTCAGAGTTCCAGCGGGATGGCCCTCGCCGCTTTTGCGGCGTTGCCAAAGGTAGAGACCGCTCATGCCGAAAGAGATGGCGAAGGCTGCATATCCCAGAAAACAGGTGATCACGTGGGCGATGAGCCAGTTGCTTTTGAGGGCGGGCAGAAGCGGCTGGATCTTGGACGAAACGTCGGGCGAAAAGGATGCGTAGGCCATGGCGAGAAAGGCGATGAGCGACGGCACAACGCCCAGGCTCCGGTGGCCCGTCTTCTTTTCCAGCACCAGATAGATGACCATAACGCACCAAGCGCCGAAGACCAGCGATTCATACAGGTTGGAAAGGGGAGCGTGGCCGTAGCCCAGATCGTAGGATTCCTTCCAGCGCAGGAGAATGCCTGCGCCGTTGGCCACCGCGGCCGCCAGGCCCACCCAGGTGGCGGCCCGGAGTGCCTTGGTGGTTCGAAAGGTGACGCCCGCCAGATACAGAATGCTCGCACCCAGATACGCGAAAGTGGTGAAGGAAAGAAGCTGAGAGCTGGTCATGGTGATCTAGGACTCCTTCCGAGGATTCGTGAGGTGCTCACGAACGCGTTCACAAAGATGTTGGAATTCCCTTTCGAAGGCAAGGCTTTTCTTGCTGCTTCGAGCGGCCAGGATGAGGGTGGTTCCCGGGTTGGCGGCCTGGGCCCATATGAAGATCTTTCGATGTTGCGTATAGAACGTGGTGAGAAGTCCGGCCAAGAGGAGGATGAAGCCCGTAATGACGATCACCACCCCCGGATCCCTTTTCACTTGAAGGCCGGTGTAGTGCGCCTGGTTCAGATCGAGGACCTTGACGGCATAGCGCTCCACGCGGTTGCCGTGGAAGTCGGGGCGCTCCACCAGGATCCAGGATCCCTTGGGCTGCTCCCCCTCCCTGTAGGTGACAACGGCCACCGCCTTGCCGAACCCGCTCAAGTCTTCCGCAAAGTCCACGAGCTCCACCATGCGGCCCGAATCTCCGAAAGGAACGGGCTCGCGAAACGCGAGATCCAGAGTGAGGATTTCCCCCGATTCCTTGTCCGTAAACTGGACCTTGGCCTCCTTGAGGATGGCCCCATAGGATGCCTGATAAAATGTGACCCCTTTGTAGGTAAGGGGATCGTTGACCCGGATGGATCGGCGAAGCACTTCCCGACCGTCTTCCAGGATCACCAGGTCGGAGCGGAATTCTTCCGGAGCCCCCGTGTCATAGTAGGAAACATGGAAGTCGTCGCAGCGCACCTGGAAGGGCAACACCACCTGCCGGTGCCCTCGAGACAGGAAGACCCGATTGTTCGTCTCTCCTTCGGCCACGTTCATCATGCCTTTGAAGCCGAAAAGGGATCCCAGGAGGGCCCCGAAAAAGATGATAAGGACGCTCAGATGAACCACATAGACCATGTAGCGGGTCCAGCGGCCTCTTTCCACAACGAAGGCGAAGGAGTCTTGGGGAGCATGGAGCTGGTTCAGAGGGCCGACCTTGGAGCGGACGACTTGTTCTACGGCCTGGCGGGCGTGGGGCAGGCCGCCAGGGACCCGGAGAGTACAGCTAAGGGAGAACTTGCTGAGCTTTCGGGGATCCAGGAACTCTTCGCGATGTTGAAGGAGTGCCACCGTCTTGGGAAACCTCTGGAGGGTGCAGACGATCAGATTAAGGCTCAACAAACCCAGCAGAGCCTGGAACCACAGGGAATGGTAGAGATCGTGAAGCTGAAGGGTCGTGATCCACTGGACCGTGGAAGGGGAGAACTGGGAAAGGAGCTGTCGTTCTCCCACCCCCTGTGGAAAGAGGGTCCCCAAAACACATCCGAACGTGAGGATGAAGAAGAGCAATAGGGTGAACCGGAGGCTCCCCAGCTTCTGCCAAAGCGTCGAAAGAGGGGAAGAGGAGGTGCCGGTGGATGGGCTCATGCGTTGTTCAACCTCGTCTGTCTGTTTACACGGTTTCCTATGCCAGGCCCGCAAAGGCCGGTTCAAAAGAGATTGCTTTGTAACCTGAGAGGCCCCGGAAAGCAAGGCGGAGACCGTGGTCCGTGATGAGTGATGAGTAACGGGTGATGAGTAACAAAGGATGAGTGAAGGACTCTGGAAAGTGGGAGGCGGCACTGGAGCTGACTGATTTGGACGGCTGGCTGGAAAGCGCCCCCCTTTCCATAAGGATGGGGGGATTGTGGCGCCAACGGCGGCCGACGGAGCGTGCCGGGAGGATGTGGAGCTGGAAGATCCCCTCGGAGCCTGTCCGAGAACTGCGCAAACCGTCACTCCCGCGCAAGCGGGAGTCCATAGGTTCCCGGGAATCCTGGATCCCCGCTTTCGCGGGGATGACGGATGGAGACAAGACGAGGCAAAGAACCAATTCTCAGACAGCCTCCTCGGAGTCGAGCGCGAAAAAGATTTCTTCGGGGACACTGGGAGAGAAAGGGGACTGGGGTAGCGGTTTTTGAATGTGGTTTCGATGAGTTGTAAAAAGTTTGGAGGGGCCGAAAAAATCCCCTTGACTTTGGAGGGCCGATCTCTATAATCCGACCCCTGTCAGCGCGACACGGCGCCGACGGGTCGAGAGGAAAAAGCGGCGGGCGCCGCAAAAAAACTCTTGACGAGGCAAACCGGATCCTGTAGAAAGCGGCTTTGCCTGAAGCGAACGAAACGGTCTGCTCTTTGAAAACTAAATAGTGAGGAAGTGCTGGGCCTGCAAGCGAGCGTGCCCTTTTAAAGGGTGCGTTGAAGGTTCAACTGGAGAGTTTGATCCTGGCTCAGAATGAACGCTGGCGGCG
>JACIYN010000004.1 GCA_014359885.1 Desulfacinum sp. | reverse complement strand
GCAGCGCTCTTGATGTTCTGGGAGGCTTCCAGGCCCAGGTTGGCATAGGCGGCCTCTTCGTCGCTCTGGGCCTGGATGGCCATGAAATGCCCCTCCACCTTCTTGCCGAGGGCGTCGGCGATGCGCTTCACGGCGGTCTGATCCATGTTCAGGCGCACGTCCGGTGTCAGCTGGCGCTCCACGAACGCGCGGGCCTCCCGTCCCTCCTCCCCCGGCAGCATGCCGGCCAGCTTGAACAAGGCATCGCTGGAACGTTGGAAGTGCTCCATGCGCTGCTGGCTCTTGCGGATATTGGCGACGAATCCCGCGTGGGCATAATCGTCGAAGGGGGAGCGGGAGCGGACAATTTCGCCCGTCTCAATGGAGGCCACCAGGTCTTTTTCGCTCTGGAGGTCGGACATGGCCCCTACGATGCGAAATTCCAGCTGCGCCCGACGTTCGGGATCGGTCTCCTTGGCCAGTTCCGCCCGGTCCCGCTCCAGGTTGCGCTGGATGATGATCATGTTTTGCTTGTGGAACTCGATGCGCTCCCGTTTCGCCCGACGTTCCGCCTCCTCGGCCTGGGAAGCCCCCTTGGCGTCGGCGGCGCCCTCCTCTTGCGGCTGTGTTCCCTGCCTCGCCGTCTGGGCAAGCGCGGGTTGTTCCCTTTGCGGAGCCTGCGGGCCGAGCGTACTTGCGAACAAGGCGGAGAACCTTTTTCGATCCTGGGCCAGCGTGGTCTTTTCGGAAAAGGGGCGCTCCTTGAGCCACAGGCGGGCGGCTTGAATGAAAATCGGCGTCCACTGGTTGTGGCGGCGGATGTCGTTGAGCTCGGATAGGGATGCTTTTTCGGACAAACCCAGGCCCACCTCCGCCCCCATACGCTCCGCCACCTGTTTGTGAGTATCCTCTATGGTTTCGGTGGGAGCGAGCTTGGTGGCTTCCAGCTCCGCTCGCCGGGCGTCCAGCTTGCGGCGCATCTTTTCATAGGCCGCCTCCACCGTGTCCAGGGCCACGGGCGGCGGGTACTCCACGCGGTCTTCTCCCTCCTCGAGCTTCTCGGCATTGATGCGGAAGACGCTGGTTTCGTCCCCATCCTTGACTTCGTAGGTATGGCTCAGTCTGGTTTCTTCAAAATATGGCGCCAGAGCGGGTATATATGGCGAATCGCCCGGGTTCATGCCGAAGATCCCGATGAAGGGGTCCTCCTTATCCTCATTGTCGTTGGCGTCCAGATAAAGCGCACGATAGGTGGGATTTTGCGGATCTCCCACGGCGTACACCACGAAGAGAAGCGGAATCCCCTTGATACCCTCGATCCATCCGTCTTCGTCGCCCTCTCCGGCACCAAACCAGACGCCCTCCAGCGCTGCCTTTTCTGCAAAAAGACTGGCGATGGTCTCCACCGCGGACTTGTGGCGCGCTCGCGCCTCTTCCTTGGCCTCGACGGGATCCGGCGGCTCACCCAGGGCCTCCATGGCCTGAGCGAGCTGCCGTGCGCGGGCCTCCAGCGAAACGAGATAATCTTTGAGCATGTTGGCCTGGGCCAAGGCAGCGGCGGCCCCTTCCTCGCTGTCGTAGGCGGCGGCGAACTGCGCCTCCGCCCATGCCTCATCAAAGGCGGCAGAGGTGGAGGCGATGGCTCCGCGGATGTTCAAAAATTCCGTGAGGATCGGCGTGGCAGCTCGGTAGTATTGAAGGATTTCTTCCGAAGGAAAGTCATAGTACGACGCCCAGCGCTTTTCGAATTGCGCGGCTTGAGCTTCGCTCATCTCCCCCATGAGGATGCGGGTGGCTTCCTTGGCCGTGGTGATCATGCCGGCGTACTGGGCGCTGCCCAGTTCCACCATGGGCAGGGCGGGCGGCAGGGACATGGGGGGCAACGGGGGCAGTGGTGGGCGCTTTGCAGCGGCATGGTCCGAAGAGGTTGGGGCGGAAGGTCCGGGATCCGTCGCAGGTGGTCCACCGGAGGCGGTGGTGCCTTGGACCTCCTTCATGACCTCGGCGATTTGGCCGAGGGATCTGCGTTCCGCCGGGCTAAGAGCCGCGCCATGTTCCTTGAGGATGGAGTCCAGTTGTTCCGGGGTGGCTCCCAGTACGTCGATGCCTTTGGCACGAAGTCCGGAAAGAGCGGCCATGGAGGAGGCCGGAATACGCCCGAAGCCCACCAGGGCCCGGACTGTCAGGGCTTCCTTCTCGGCCAGGGCTCGAAGAGCCTGGCGATTCTCGGCGTCCGCGCCCGTCCCAAGCGCGGAATCGGAAGCGGCGGCTTGGGGATGGGCGGGTGTTTGGGCGCCCCCCGGCGTGGAACATACGACGCATGTCAAAAAGATGAAGGCCGGGAATGTGACGGCAAGGGCAAGAGGCGATGGTTTGAACCCGGGCATAACGGATGTCCCCCTGAGGTTTTGATGGGATGGGAATTGATCCACTTGCCCGGAAACCCTTTGGGAAGGCTGCCGGGACGAGCGGGGAAGAAGCGCATCGGTTCCCGCAGAGGAAGAAACCCAGCGGGAACCATGGAAAGCCGGACAATCCACCCCCGGCTGCAAACCCTGCGGGGGACATCTTCTCGGAAGAGCAGGTCTCCTCAGGAAAAGGGATGGGACAAGACGATGGTTTCTTCGCGCCCGGGCCCCACGGAGACGATGCTCAACGGCAGTCCCACGAACTCTTCCAGGGCCTTGAGGTAATTTTTCGTATTTCGGGGAAGATCCTGGAACCGGCGCACGCCACGGATGTCGTCCTCCCAGCCGGGAAATTCTTCGTAGACGGGTTCGCAGCGCTCCATGAGCTCAATTTGCCGGGGCAGGCCGTCCATCTCCCGGCCGTCGCACCGGTAGCCCACGGCCACCTTGAGCGTGGGAAGACCGGTGAGCACGTCCAGCTTGGTGATGGCCAGGCTGGTGAGGCCGTTCAGGCGGGCGGAGTCCTTGACCACGCACAGGTCGAGCCAGCCGCACCGGCGCGGCCTTCCCGTGGTGGACCCGAATTCGCCGCCGCATTCGCGGATCCGCTCTCCCGTGGGGTCGGTGAGTTCCGTGGGGAAGGGCCCCGCCCCCACCCGGGTGGTGTAGGCCTTGAGGATGCCCAACACATGGTCGATCTTGGTGGGGCCGATGCCGGCGCCGCAGCAGGCGCTGCCCGCCACCGTGTTGGACGACGTGACGAAGGGATACGTTCCGTGGTCGATATCCAGGTGCGTTCCCTGGGCCCCTTCGAAAAGGACGTGCTGGCCGCTTTCCACCGCCCGCTGCAGACGCACGGACACGTCGCCCACGAAGGGCGCCAGCTTGCGGCCGTATTCCAGGTATTCATCGGCCACCGCATCGGCATCCAGGGGCTCCTGGCCGAAGTAGTGCTTGAACAGGAAATTCTTTTCCTCCAGCACGCTCTCCAGCCTCTCCCGGAACACCCGTTCATCCAGCAGGTGATGGATGCGGATGCCGCAACGGGCCGCCTTGTCTTCGTAGCACGGGCCGATGCCGCGCCCCGTGGTGCCGATCTTGGCGGCGCCCTTCTTCCTTTCGCGGGCCGCGTCCAGAAGCCGGTGGTAGGGCATGATCACCTGGGCGTACGAGCTCACCACCAGCTGCTCGGGTGTTACGTCCACGCCGAATTCCTTCAGGCGATCCAGCTCATGGAGGAGCACCCCGGGATCCACCACCACCCCGTTTCCGATCATGCACACCTTGTCCCGGTGCAGAATGCCCGAAGGCGTCAGGTGGAGGATGATCTTCCGCCCGCCCACCACCAGCGTGTGACCGGCGTTGTTGCCCCCTTGAAAGCGAACCACGCAGTGGGCGTCGCCGGTGAGCAGGTCCACCACCTTGCCCTTTCCCTCATCGCCCCACTGCACTCCTACGACAACTACGGTAGCCATTGCTTCATCCTTGTTTTCTTATCACCGGACCCCTGGTGAATGATGTGAAAGGGCGCACATGAGGCCCAACGGCCACCTTTAATGAAAAAAGGAAGGCCTGTCAAAAGCAAAAAGGCACGGCCTGAGCCGTGCCTTTCGTGGGTAGAACTCGCTGTCGCCCGGACAATCAGTAGGCGAAGGAGCGAAGTCGGCGGATGCGCTCCTCGATCGGCGGGTGGGTGCTGAACAGGTTCACCAGGCTCCTTCCCGACAGGGGATTGACGATGAACATGTGGGCCGTGGCCGGCTTGGCCTCCACCATGGGGATTCTCTGGGACGCCACCGCCAGCTTTTCCAGGGCGCTGGCCAGGGACTCGGGATGTCCGGCGATGCGGGCTCCCGTCTCGTCCGCCAGGTATTCCCGGGACCGGGAGATGGCCATCTGGATCAGCATGGCCGCGATGGGCGCCACGATGGCCAGAATCAGGGTGCCGATGAGGCCTCCGGCTCCTTCCCCCTCGTCATCGTTTCCGCGAAAGCCGCCGAAGATGGCCGCCCAGCGGGCCATGTCCGCCAGGAACATGATGGCTCCGGCCAGGGAAGCGGCGATGGTGCCGATGAGGATGTCCCGGTTCTTGATGTGAGCCAGCTCGTGGGCCAGAACCCCCCGGACCTCATGGGCCGAAAGCAGCCGCAGCAGGCCCTCCGTCACCGCCACCACGGCGTGTTCCGGATTGCGGCCGGTGGCGAACGCGTTGGGGGTTTCGCTGGGGATGATGTAAACCTTGGGCATGGGGAGTCCGGCGCTGGCCGCCAGCTCCCGCACCATATTGTAGAGTTCGGGCGCCTCCCGCTCGTCCACCGGTTGAGCCCGATACATGGCCAGCACGATTTTGTCCGAAAACCAGTAGCTTCCGAAGTTCATGACGACGGCGAACACCAGAGCGATCGCCATCCCTTGCGGGCCGCCCAAAAGCCTTCCGATCCATACGATCAGGACCGTCAAGGCCGCCAAAAGCAGGGTGGTCCGGAATCGGTTTCCCATCGTCTCCAAGCCTCCTCTGACAAGTGTTGTTTGAGGGTTTTCTGAAACCGCCCCGGGCGCCGGCGGGCCGGGCGCGGGGCTCACCTTTTCCGTGCTCCTATGTCTTCATATATTCGAACGTGTCAAGGGAAATCGGGGGATCTTCAGGAATCGGACCGCACCATGATCTTTCTGGAATCCGCTTCCTTTTTGGGAACGCGGATCGTGAGCACCCCGTCGCGGAATTCGGCGGAAACCCCGTCCTGCACCGCCTCCCCGGGCATGGCGAGCCTCCTCTGAAAGGGCCCGCAGGAGCGTTCCCGGAGGACCGCCTTCATGCCCGCCGGTTCTCGCGGAGTACGTGTTCCTCGGATGAAGATCTCTCCTTCCGCCGCCTCCACCAGAAGGTCCTTTTCCGAAACGCCGGGAAGATCCACCACGGCGATCCACGTGCGTTCGTCCTCGTACACATCCACGGCGGGCTCCCATGGACGCGCCTTCCCTTCGCCTTCATCCGGATCCGGGCCGCGTCGGGCCGCCTCCAGGCAGCTGCGGTAGAGCGCATCCATGCGCTTTTTCATATGAAGGATCTCGTCCACCATGTTTGCAGCAGGGGCTCCCACCATTGCACTCCCTTGTTTCTTGCGTCCGCTTGGATTCCTCGGAACCAGTTTTACCGTCGCCCTCGGATTATACTCTCAGAACCAACCAAAAATTAGGGTGGCACACGGTGGCCGTCAAGATGGCCTCCGATTACTTTTGAGTGGGCGGGTGATGACAACTTCCGTCTTCGTTCTTATGCATGGTGAATGAACGCATGGAGCGCAAACGAAAGAGTACGGTGAGATCTGGTGCTGCTTTTTGCGACGTATCAGGCCCTCCCTCCATTCATTGCGGCTGGCGCCGCATGGTTTTTGGCAAACAGAAGGAGGCTGTAGGGGCGAAAGATCTTTCGCCCCTACAGGGCGCCGCCGACCAAGGCCCTTTGGCGTTCCTGCGGTGAAAACACGATGCCCTCGATCGGTACCTCTCGGCTTCAGGAGGCGACCATGGACGAACGGAAACGCCGGATGATCCAAAACAGGATCACCCCCATCGACCTTTTCAAGTTGACCCCCAAGACCAACTGCGGCCAATGCGGCCAGCCCACCTGCCTCGCCTATGCCACCCAGGCGGTGGTGGGCGAGATCCCGCTGGGCTCGTGCCCCCACCTGGATTCCCAGGGCCTGGAAGGCCTCCAAAGCCGCCTGGACCGGCAGCTCGAAGCGGGTATCGGAAGAAAGAGGGAAGGCTTCGAAAAGACCCTGGAATTCCTGAGAGCCGAACTGGCCGGCTGGGACCTGGAGGCCCTGGGGCCCCACCTGGGAGCGGAAGTGGAACGGGATCCCCACACCGGGCGGGTGCGACTCACGCTCCCCTATCTGGACGATGTGGTCCACATCTCCCCTTCCGATGTGGTTTCCCTGTCGGATCGCGAGATCAACCCCTGGGAAAAAATCTTTCTTTTCAACTACGTCATCGGGGGCGCCGTGGAACCTTCGGGCATCTGGGTGGGCATGGAAAGCCTTCCCAACTCCATCTCCAAGATCAAGAGCCTGCGGTCCCATTGCGAAGAACCGCTGGCCAAGGCCTTCCCTTCAGACCGCTACGCGCTGGCCCGGGCGGCTTCCCCCTGGTTCGTGGAACTGGAAGCGGACGACGGCGGGGCGGACTGGGCGGGCCAATGCCGGGTTCTTCCCAAGGTTCCCCTTCGCCTCTTGTGGTGGGCGGAAGACCCGCAAGACGGATTCCCGGCTCGGGTGAAATTTCTTTTCGATGAAAGGGTGCTGGAAACCCTGGATTTGGAATCCCTGCTCTTCGCCTGCGAGCAGGTGACGGAGCGGATCATGAAGCGGCATTCGCAAGGGAGATCCTAGTCGGACCCGGCAATGCGCGGGATGGGACCGGAAACAGGCCATTCCCGGGGTGTGATGAGGGATGGGTGACCGGTGAAGGATCATTTGGAAAAGGTGGCGGGGTCGTTCTGCGCATATTCTGGTAGGGGCGGTTCGCGAACCGCCCCTGCCACCAACGGTCGCCACGGGTAAGCATCCCGCAGAGACGAGAGTGACGGATGGAGGAATTCCCAGGCGCACCTTGGGGCCATTCACGTTCATGGGAACGAAAACATAGCTAAGGCCATGCGCCGCACATGGGCTTCCAGGGCATGGAGGAACGTCCGGGGCGCCCGGGGACATCCCAGACGTAGGCGGACAAAATCGGCCAGGCTCTCCCTCGTTCCCGCCCGGTGCACGAAGATCGTCTCTTCCTCCTCGTCGCGGGGGAACCGTTCCCGGAAGAACGCATCTGCCTTCCCGGCCAGACGGTCCATGGCCGACTCCAGTCGGTCGTTTTCCGGCAGGTCCTGGAAGGGGCGCCCTTCCAGCAGCACTTCCGCGAGAAATCGATGGGCGCGGGGGCGGTACCGGGAACCCGTGAGGAAGGGATAGCGCCAGAGCAGTTCGGTGGCGGACCAGCCCCGGTCGGCCGCCCGGGCGGCCAGGGCGCCCAGAACCGTCTCTCCCCAGAGGAGGACATGGAAAAGGGGGTTGGCCCGGGGGCTCGAGTAGTAAAAGGCGTTCAGACCGGCGGCCGGCTCCAGCCAGAATCGCTGCTCCCGGGGATCCAGTCGCGAAAAGACCCGGGACGCCAGGCACTGCTCCCGGGCGCACTTGGTTCCGTACCCCACCACGCCCCGCAGGTCCAGGCCGTCGTTTTGCGCCGGATGGAGCAGGCAGCCGATCCGCCGGCCCTGCCCATCCAGGTACCCCAGGGCCCAGCAGGAAAACCCCACGATGGGCCGCCACGGCCGGGAACGTCCCCGAAAGGCTTTCCGGTTGTCCCGAAATTCCCTTCGCAAGCTTCCCACCCAGTCCAGGGGATCGTAGCGGGCGGGTCGGATGGGAGGGCAGCAACCGAAACACGACCGCTCCTCATCCGGAGCACACAGGGACAAAATCCTAAGCGGGGAGTCTTTTTTCATCCGGTCTATCCACCACCGCGCGCTCAGCGGGCGGGGATAAACCCCGCCCCTACCCGAGAAGTGGAGCCGTTTCCGCAAGGGCGGGCTCTACGCCGGTCCGTCCGAGCATCCCGGATTGACTTGCCGGCACGGGTTTGTTAAGAGGCGGACGGTGCCGCTCGGCACGAACCCACGAACACGCGAGGTGAAGCCATGCCGATCTACGAATTTCGATGCGTCCGGTGCGATCATATCCAGGAGGTTCTCGTATCCAGCAGCAGCGCCCCCGTGGAGATGAAGTGCGAAAAGTGCCAGGGCGAAGAACTGGAGCGCGTCCTGAGCCGGGTCAGCTACATGATGGGCGGATCGTCTTCTTCCGGTAGCGAAGGCGCCAAGGTCACCACCAAGAGCTGTTCCCCGGGCAGCAGCTGCGCCACCATCGAACTTCCGGGCCACACCCGCTGAAAGGGAAGGCTCCTTCGGCCCTGGACGCCGGTGTTGCCCCCTCCCCGTCATTACCATCGGCGCCTGTTGGCGCTCATTGGCGGCTTTCCCTCAGATCAACCCCCATCACGGACGGCCCGTGACAACGAAGGATGAAACGCCCCTTTGGCAAGCAGACCCCTGTAGGGGCGAATGATTATTCGCCCCTACAGGCCGTGCGCGCGAACGGAACGAGGTCGTGTTTCATGTAAACGATCATGGTCTCCCTTTCCCCACCCCGCCTGGATGAAAGAACCTGCGCCGGGGCGCTGGCCGCTCGCACATCCCTGTCATTTCCATTGGCGTCCATTCGCGTTCATTGGCGGTTCCCTTTCACATCAAACGACACCTTCCGCCCGGAGTTTCTCGATGACCCCCTCGTCGTAGCCCGCCTCCAGGAGCACTTGCCGGGTGTGTTCTCCCAGGTCGGGGGCGTGGGTCCGGATCTCTCCGGGGGTTTTTGAAAACTTGGGAGCCAGCCCCATCTGCCGGTAGGCGCCCCAGGCCTGATGGTGCAGTTCCACCACCATCCGGCGCCGGCGCATGGCCTCATCTGCCAGGACCTCCGCCAGGTTCAGGACGGGTTCGCAGCAGCAATCCTCCGCCTCGAAGACCCGGACCCATTCCGCCTGGGTCTTTTGGGCGAAGGCCGCCGCCACCTCCTCCCTCAGTTCCTTCTGATGCGGTCCCGGCTGGAAGTAGTCGGGCCGGTCCCAGTCCGGGCGGCCCATCACCCGGCAGAACGCCTTCCAGAACTGGGGCTCCAGGGCCCCCAGGCTCATGTGCCGGCCGTCCCGGGTGCGGTACACGTCGTAGCAGGCCAGGCCGTGGTTCAGAAGGTCGTCGCCGGGTTCGGGAACCCGGCCGTCGGCCAGGAACTTTCCCCATCGCAGGCAGTTCCACGCGGCGGCCCCGTCCGTCATGGAGATGTCGATCATCTGGCCTTCCCCGGTCCGTTCCCTCCAGAAGAGAGCCGCCGCGATGCTGAAGGCGGCCATGAGCGCCCCGCCGCCCAGGTCGCCGATCTGAACACCGGGCACCACGGGATCTCCGCCCCGGCCGCAGTAGGACAGAACGCCGCTCAGGGCCAGATAGTTGATGTCGTGCCCCGCGCGATCCGCCCTGAGTCCGTCCTGGCCGTATCCGGTGATGGCGCAGTAGATGATCCGGGGATTGACCTCCCGCAGAGCCCCATAGCCCACTCCCAGGCGGTCCATGACCCCGGGGCGGAAGCCCTCTAAGACCACGTCCGCCGAGGCCGCCAGCCGGAGGAACACGTCCCGGCCGGCCGGTTCCTTGAGGTTGAGGGTAAGGGACCGCTTGTTGCGGTTGAGCACCACGTGGAAACCGCTGTTGGCACCGACCTTGGGGGGCCACCACCGGATGTAGTCCCCCACCTTGGGATCCTCCACCTTGATCACGTCGGCTCCCAGGTCCGCCAGGAGCATGGAACAGAAAGGGCCGGGGAGCAGCCGCGAAAGATCCAGCACCCGAATGCCTTCGAAGGGGCCCGCCATGGCACGTCTCCTTGTTTGAGGACTGTAAACGTATCGCGAAAGAACGTGTATTGAAGCGCGTGGGACTGGGCCACGGCGCCCCCCCGTAGGGGCGAAAGATTTTTCGTCCCTACAGTTACGGCACCTTCGGTGAGCCGTCAGCGCCAGTCCCGATCCGTATCGCCGGCAAGCCGGCTCGTGCAGAGAGAGCCCTTCGCGTTCTCGGGCACGCCCTAGAGAAGGGCCTCGGCGAACTCCCGGGGATCAAAGGGCCGCAGGTCGTCCATCCCTTCGCCGATCCCGATGAAGCGCACGGGCAGCTTCAGCTCATGGCAGATGGGGACGATGACGCCCCCCTTGGCCGTACCGTCCAGCTTGGTGAGAATGAGGCCCGTGATGTTCATGGCTTCCCGGAAGAGGCGCGCCTGGCTGATGGCGTTCTGACCCGTGGTGGCGTCCAGGACCAGAAGGATTTCGTGGGGCGCCGTGGGCATCTTTTTCTGGATCACCCGGTGGACCTTCTTGAGTTCCTCCATGAGGTTCACCTTGGTGTGCATGCGCCCGGCCGTGTCCACGATAACCACGTCCGCCTTGCGGGCCTGGGCGGCGTCCAGGGCGTCGAAGGCCACGGCCGACGGATCCGCTCCGCTCTTTTGCCGGATGACCGGCACGTCGATCCGCTCTCCCCATCGTTCCAGCTGCTCGATGGCCGCCGCCCGAAACGTGTCCCCGGCCACCAGCAGGGGCGAGAGCCCGGACGCCTTGATCCGATGGGCCAGCTTGCCGATGGTGGTGGTCTTGCCCACGCCGTTCACGCCGATGACCATGATGACGAAGGGCTTGGCGGCGGCGGGATCGAAGGGCGGCGCGTCCACGGAAAGGATCCGGGCGATCTCCTCGCGGAGGGCTTCCCGGAGGCGCCCCGGATCCTGGAGCTCCTTGCGCTTGACCCGGTCGCTCACCCTTTCCAGCAGCAACTGGGTGGCCTGCACGCCCAGATCGGACGTGATGAGGATCTCTTCCAGGTCGTCCATCACGTCCGCATCGATGGTCTTCTTGCCCAGCACCAGCCGGTCCACCCGGTCGGCCAGCCGTTCCCGGCTTCGGTGGAGGCGCTCCCGGAGGCGGGAAAAGAAGCGCCCCCTTTGGGCGCCCTTTTCCGCTTCTTCGGCGCTCTCTTCCGGTATCTCGCCGGCGCTCTCCATCGTTTCCTCAGGGGGTGCCTCTTCGAGCTCCCCCTGGCCGGCGGGCGCATCCGTCTCCGCCGTCTCCCGGCCCTTCTCGTCCTCGCACATCTCGACGGCATCCCGGCCGGCCGGTTCCTCTTCACCTTCAGGAACTTCCGCGGCCTCTTCCCTTTCCACCGGGGGCTCTTCCGCCGGTGCGTCCTCTTTCTTCCTTCGGAACCAACGAATCATGGCGGGTTTTTCCTCCTTGCCAAAGGGGCCACCCCCCGGCGCATCTGGCGTCCAGGGCGGTCCCGTGCTATGAGATGGCGGTATTTCGGAAAGATCCCGGCGAATCTAGCACACACCCCCCGGAAAATGAAGAAAACGGAGAGACGTTCATGCGCAAGAGATGGGAAGGCGGGCCGGACGGCCCCATGAAGCGGGAGATGATCCGGATCTGCCGGAAGCTCGCCCGGGAAAGGCTGGTGGCGGCCAGCGACGGCAACGTGAGCTGCCGCCTGGACAACGGCCTTTTTCTCATCACCCCCAGCGGACGGCCCAAGGGCGACGTGGAAGAAAGGGAACTGCTGGTGGTGGACCGGCGCGGTGAGGTGCGAGACGGCGCAGGCAAGCCCTCCAGCGAAATCCGCATGCACCTTCTGGTCTACGAAAGGCGTCCGGACGTGCACGCGGTGGTCCACGCCCATCCGCCGCTTTTGACCGCCCTGACCCTGGCCGGAATTCCGTTTCCGGCCCATGTCTTTCCCGAGGTCTGGATCTCGGTGGGCCCGGTCCCCACGGCACCCTACGCCACGCCGTCCACGGAAGAGGTCCCCCGGGCCATCGCCCCCTTCGTGGATCGGCACCAGGCCGTTCTCCTGGAGCGCCACGGATCTCTCACCGTCGGGGAAAACCTGCGCCAGGCCTACTACCGGCTGGAAAAGCTGGAACATGCGGCCCGGTGCCTGCTGGCCGCAAGGCTTTTCGGCGGCCGCCTGCCCGAACCGCTGGATGCGGCACAACTGGAAGAACTGGAAAAGATTTTCGGATCCCCGCTTCCGCGGGAATGACGGGCTGAGAAGCGGCGAAGCACCCTTTCCGCGGGGCTTCAGCCCCGCGGCCACCCCTTCACGACTTCACGACTTCACGACTTCACGACTTCACGACTTCACGACTTCACGACTTCACGACTTCACGACTCACCACTCACCACTCACCACTCACCACTCACGACTCACGACTCACGACTCACGACTCACGCCAAATCATCCGGGCGTCCGCCACCACCAGGCCTTCCGAATAGGCGAAGACGGGGTTGAGATCGATTTCCAGGATGTCTTCATGGGTTTCGGCCAGGCGGGCCAGCTTGAGGATGGCGTCGGCCAGCGCCTCCTTGTCCACCGGGGGCGCTCCGCGGTAGCCGTCGAGAAGCGGCGCCGCCTGGATCTCCTCCATCATGGCGAAGGCGTCTTCCCGGGTGATGGGAAGGAGCCGCATGGCCACATCCCGAAAGAGCTCCACCGTGACGCCGCCCAGGCCGAACAGGATAACCGGTCCGAACTGGGGATCCCGGTTCATGCCCAGGATCACCTCCAGGCCCGCCGAGGCCATGCAGCTCACCACGGCACCCCGGATCTCCGCATCGGGCCGTGCCTTCCGGGCGCTTTCCATCATCTCCTCATAGGCCTTGCGCACTTCCTGGCCCGACCGCAGCCCCAGCCGCACCCCTCCCACATCGGATTTGTGGAGGATGTGCGGGCTGTCGATCTTGAGCGCCACGGGAAAACCCAGCTGGTTGGCCAGATGAACCGCCTTGCCGGGACTTTCCGCGAAGCGGTGGCACACGCATTCGAAGCCTTCCTTTTCCAGAAACGCCAGGCATTCGCTGAGGCTCGGATGCCTTCCGCCGGCAGGAGACGCGGGAACCGTGGTGCGGGCCGGCTTGCGCTTCTTTTCGGGCGGGAGCAGCTGCGCCAGGGCCCGCACGCCCCGCTCGGGGGTGGGAAAGACGGGGATGTTCATGAGGTGCATCTTTTTCCGTTCCACCTTCTCCACGTCGGCCCCGCCCAGAAAGATCACCAGCTCGTGGGCTCCTGGGGTGACCACCGTGGAGGCGTCGGCCACCGGATCCCCGAAGATGACCCCCAGGATGTCGTAATAGGGCCGCGCCCGTTCCAGAACGGCCTGGTACATGGCCGCATGGGCGTCCCCGGTGAGATCCAGGGGGTTGGCCCGAATGGCATGGGCCGGGATCACCCCTTCCAGGGCCTGGGCCAGTTCGGCGGGAAGCGGCGCCACGTCCAGCCCCTCCTTTTCCGCCGTATCGGTGGCCAGGATGGCCGCCCCGCCCGACGTGGTGATGAAAAGGATGCGGTTTCCGGGAGGGGGGTCGAGGTAGGCCAGGGCCTTGGCAAAATCGTAAAATTCCTGGATGGTTTCCGCCCGCACCACCCGGTGGCTCCGGAAGAGCGACGAATAGACCGCGTCCGCCCCCGCCAGGGACTTGGTGTGGGATTCGGCCGCCACCTTTCCCCGGGGAGTGCGGCCGGCCTTGAGCACCACCACCGGCTTGCGGGCTTCCTCGATGGCCCGGCGAAACTCCGCCGGCCGTTTGATCCCCTCCAGGTAGAGGGCGATCACCCGGGTGTTGGGGTCCTGCTCGAAGTAGCGGATGAGGTCCGTTTCGTCCACATCCGCGCGGTTTCCCAGGCTGACGAAGCACGAGACGCCCAGCTCTTCGTCGGAAAACCAGTCCATCATGGCCGCGCCCACCGTGCCGCTCTGGCTGATGACCGCCACCCGGCCCCGGCGCTGCAGCAGCGGCCAGGACGCGCACAGGGGATGGTAGGGGTTGTTGACCCCCTGGCAGTTGGGCCCGATGAGGCGCACGCCCCCCTCCCGGGCCGCCCGTACCACTTCCTCCTGGAGCGCTTCGCCTTCCGGCCCCGCCTCACTGAATCCTCCCGTGATCACCACGGCGGCCTGCACCCCCTTTTCTCCGCAGTCCGCGATGGCCTGCGGGACGAAGCGGGCCGGGATGATGATCACGGCCAGGTCCACTCCGTCGGGAACCTCCTTGACGTTCTTGAAGCACTGCAGCCCCAGGATGGTTTCACTCTTGGGATTGATGGGATAGATGGCCCCGGGGAATCCCCCTTCCAGGATGTTCCGCAGGATTTCGTGGCCCAGTTTCTCCGGACTTTCCGAAGCGCCGATCACGGCCACGCTCCGCGGCCGAAAAAACGCATCCAGCTGCTGCACTCCCATGGCGCCCTCCCGGTTCGGGTTCTTAGAAGCGGAACTTATGCGGCTCTTTCCTTGGAACGCCGAGACGACGAAGGTCGAACGCACCTTGGGTCACCAGGGACCGTAGGGGCGAAAGATCTTTCGCCCCTACGGTGGCCGTATCCTGAAAGGCACATGCTGCCTGCCGGAGAGAGCGGAAATCCATAACGATCAAAGCCCCTGGTTGGATCCTTTATCGCGGTGCGGTTCGCCCGTTTCCGGACGTTTCCTAAATACGGAAGAGTAGTGTTGTCGTTGGATTGCACATATGGAACGGCCTGGCGGAGCTCCCACAGGGGGACGGCCCCCGGTGCAGGCTCGTCCATCCGTGCGGTGCGGCGCTCGGGCGGCCCCCTCAGGGCTCGGCCGCCTTGCGGGCCTTTTCCTCCACCCGGGCGTTGAACTTGTCCGCCTTGATGATGAACCGCTCGTGGGTGGCCTCCCCGATCTTTTCCACCTCGTCGAAGGCCTCCAGCCTGAAGGTGAGCTTGCGCCCTTCCACGGCCGTCACCTCGGTCACCACCCGCACCTCCATGCCCAGGGGCGTGGGAGCCAGGTGCTTGAGGTTCATGGACATGCCCACGGACTGCATGCCCGGTTCCAGGTGCTCATCGATGAGCATGGCCGAAACCTGTTCCATGAGCCCGCCCAGGAAGGGGGTTGCAAAGACATCCGGAAGATTCTCGTAAAAGCGGCGGGCCGAATGTTCCGGCTGGGTCTTCAGTGTCAGTTCCTTCTTCATGCCGACCGAAAAAACCTCGCTCATGGCCACCTCCTGTTTTGCTCAAAGGCCGAAACAAGACACCTGGGAACCCATGGGAAAAACCGAAAAGGAACGGCAGCACGGAAAGGGAAGGAAAGGTTCGTCCGCGGGGAGTCGGCAGAGGGAGCGCGGGATGACTCGGTTCAGTATCCTTCCAAATCCGCCGGAATGTGTCAAGAAAGGAGCCGCCCCCGTGTGTTGACACCCTCCGGGTGGGCCCTTAGTTTTCAAGAGATTGGTTTTCACGGCCCGTCCCGGGCCGACCATCCGACAAGAGCCCCTTTAACGTGAAATCACATGGACCATGGAGGTGCGTATGTCCAAGGTGGAACAACACCTGAAGGAAGCGTTTGCAGGCGAATCCCAGGCCAACCGCAAGTACCTGGCCTTTGCGGAAAAGGCCCGAGAGGAGGGCTATCCCGGAGTCGCCAAGCTGTTTGAAGCCGCCGCCGCGGCGGAAACGATCCACGCCCACAAGCACCTGAGGGTTCTCAAGGGTATCCGGAGCACCAAGGAGAATCTCCAGGAAGCCATCGCCGGCGAAACCCACGAATTCAAGAGCATGTATCCCCAGATGATCGAAGACGCCAAGGCGGAAGGCCATCGCCAGGCGGAGATCAGCTTCAGCTACGCCAACGAAGTGGAAAAGGTCCACGCCTCCCTCTATGAAGAGGCCCTGAAGGATCCGGAAAACTTCCCC
This sequence comes from Desulfacinum sp., assembly GCA_014359885.1. GTDB lineage: Bacteria > Desulfobacterota > Syntrophobacteria > Syntrophobacterales > DSM-9756 > Desulfacinum. Next base: position 25,714 of record JACIYN010000004.1, on the reverse strand, counting down.
GTGAAGGACTGGTTCCTGTGCCCCATCTGCGGCTACACCATCGCCGACGAGCCCCCCGAGCGCTGCCCGGTGTGCGGCGCCAAGAAGGAAAAGTTCTTCAAGGTGGAGTAGAGGTTCCGACCGGCGCATTCCCACATGCTAATTCCCTCCGGCCGTAGGGGCGAATGATCATTCGCCCCTACAGCTACAGGGCCCTGATTCCTGCCATTGGCTTGGGGGCGGTTCGCGAACCACCCCTCCCTTTTTCCGGTTTCGACTCTCCCGTCCCCCCATCCCCGAATTGGCAGACATCGCCCCTGCGCCTGCCTTGTGATGCGCACGTCCCTGTGGCATATCTTGGGGTGCGGCTTGCATCCACGGCCATGCGGGAACACGCGAACCCATCTCTCGGGAGATCCCAACCATGTGGCGGACGGTCCAGAGCAACCGGACGGAAAAACTCTTCCAAGCCTTTGCGAGGGACACCTCTTCGCCACCTCCGGACCCCCTGGAACCGGAAACGGTGGTGGTGCAGGACATGGGGATGGCCCGCTGGCTCACCCATCGGCTGGCCCTGACCGCGGGCGTTGCGGCCAACATCCGCTTTCTCGTGCCGGCGGATCTGGTCCGGACGGTCTACGGGGCGTGGCTGGGCCAGGACATCCAGCCGGAAGCCTGGAGCCGTCCCGTGCTCACCTGGCGGATCTTCCGGCTCCTTCCCGACTTCCTGGACCACGACCAATTCGCCGACCTCAGGCGCTACGTTTCGGAAGATCCCTTGGGCCTCAAGGCCTACCAACTGGCGGAACGGATCGCCACGGTCTTCGACCGCTACCTGGCCTACCGCCAGGAGATGCTCCTTTCCTGGGAAGAAGGGAACGGGGAAGGCTGGCAGCCTGTGCTGTGGCGCCGGCTGGTGGAAACCATCGGCGAACCGCACCTGGCGCGCCTTCACCATCGGTTCCGCACGGCTGCGGGCCAGGGCAAAGGGCCCCTCCGGCCGGAAGCCCTTCCTCGCCGGGTGAGCCTTTTCGGCGTGAGCCATCTGGCGCCGGTTCACCTGGAAGTCTTCGTCCGTCTGGCCTCCCACCTTCCCGTGACCCTCTACTACCCCAACCCCAGCGGAGCCTATTGGGGCGATGTGGAAACGGAAAAGCAGCGGATCCGCCGGGAAGCCCGCGCGGGGGCGTTGACGTCCGCTTTCGCCCACGAGGCCAACCCGCTCATGGGTTCGTGGGCCCAGTCCGGGCGCTTCCTCTTCGAAAGCCTGCAGAGGATCCACGAAGAGACGGAGGCGCAGGAAGAAGACCTCTTCGAGGAACCCGCCCCCGCCTCCCTTCTGGGCCGCGTGCAACACGACCTCTTTCACCTGGCCGATGGCCGCCCCCAAGACCCCGACGAGAGACAGCCCGTCAGCGGGCCGGACGCCTCCCTTCAGGTGCACGCCTGCCATTCCCCCATGCGGGAAGTGCAGGTGCTCCACGACCGGATCGCCTGGATGCTGGAACACCTGGCGGATCTCGCCCCCGAAGACATCGTGGTCATGGCGCCGGATATCGACGTCTACGCCCCTTACGTGGAAGCCGTCTTCGGCACCCGGGACGACCCGCGCATCCCGTGGAACCTGTCGGAACGAAAAGCTCCCCTGGAAGATCCGCTGCTGGAAAAGATCCTGGAGATGCTCAGCCTTCCCCGCCGGCGCCTCACGGCCTCCGATGTGCTCTCCTTGCTGGAAACACCCGCCGTGGCCGCCCGGTTGGACCTCACCCCGGACGACCTGGCCCGGATCCGCACCTGGGTGCGGGAAACGGGCATCCGGTGGGGCCTGGACGGGGAGCAAAAGAAGGAATGGGGGCTTCCGGCGGATCCTTCCAACACGTGGCAGACGGGCCTGGACCGGCTCTTTGCGGGCTACGCCCTGCCGCCCCGGGAGATCTTCTGCGGCCGGGTGCTCGCCTACCCCCACGTGGAAGCGGCTTCGGCCCAGTGCCTGGGAAAGCTCCAGGACCTCCTGGATCGGATCGCCTTCTGGCACGAAACCCTCCGGGAAGCCCGGCCCGCTTCCCAGTGGCAGGAGCTGCTGAACCGGCTCCTGGACGATTTCTTCTTCCCGGAAGGGGACTGGGAAGAAAGCCTGCGCTCCTTCCGCAGGGCCCTGGACCGGTTCCGGTCCTTCGCGGACCTGGCGCACATGACCGAGCCCCTTTCCATCCAGGTGGTCCGGGCCCATCTGAGCGCCCTTCTGGAAGCGGCGCCCAGCATCCGCCGCTTCCTTTCCGGAGGCGTCACCTTCTGCAACCTGGTGCCCATGCGCACCATCCCCTTCCGGGTGGTGTGCCTGCTGGGGATGAACGACACGGACTTTCCCCGCATGGATCATCCTCCGCAGTTCGACCTGGCGGCCCGGGACCCGCAGCCCGGCGACCGGCTGCGCAACCGGGAGGACCGGTTCCTCTTCCTGGAAGCCCTGCTTTCGGCCCGGGACGTCTTCTACGTGAGCTACGTGGGCCGGGACATCCGGGACGACAGCGAACGGGTTCCCAGCATCCTGGTGTCGGAACTGCTGGACTACGTGGACGGATCCCGGGTGCTTCCGGACGGACGGCCCCCGTCGGCGGAGATCGTGGTGCGGCACCCGCTTCAGCCCTTCAGCCGCCGCCTCTACGACGGATCCGACCCCCGGCTCTTTTCCTACGACCGGCAGTGGCTGGAAGCCGCCCGGGCGGAAGAACAAAACGAGACGCCCCCGTTCCTTCCCGACGGGGTGCTCCCGGCGGCCCCGGAAAACCCCTGGACGGACGAAGTGGACCTGGAGGATCTCCTGCGCTTTTTCGAAAACCCGTCCCGCTGGTTCCTGGAAAGGGAGCTGGGCCTGAGCCTGTACCGCGCGGAAGACCCGATCTTGGACGAAGAGCCCTTCACCGTGGCGGGATTGGACCGGTACCGGGTGGAAACAGACGTCTTCCAGGCGGTCCTGGACGGGGCGGATCCCGAAGAGACCTGGGAGCTCCTTCGCGCCCGGGGGGTGCTTCCCCAGGGCACGGCCGGAAAGGTGGTCTTTCGCGACACCTTTCGGGCCATGGAGGCGATGGCGGAAACGGTGCGGGAATGGACGGGAAGCCCAAGGAAGCCGGTGGAAGTGGACCTGGATCTGGGAGGGGTGCGCCTCCGGGGCTGGATCCCCCGGCTGACGGAACGGGGCCTGCTCCAGGTGCGCCCGGCGAAAATCAAGGGCAAGGACCGGATCCGCCTGGGCATCCGCCACCTGGCCCTTTGCGCCGTCCGCCCTCCGGGAATCGCCCTGGAAAGCGTCCACGTGGCCAGGGACGCGGTCTTCCGGTTGAAGGAAGTGCCGGACCCCGAGGGTCCCCTGCGCACCCTCCTGGATCTCTGGAGGGAAGGCCGGGAAAGACCGCTTCCCTTCTTTCCGGATACCAGCTGGGAATTTGCTTCCGGAGCCGCCAAGGGCGATCCGGAGGACAAGGTGCGAGCCCGGTGCAGGCGCACCTTCAGGGACGATTACCGCCAAATGGGAGAAGGCTTCGACGCCTGCGTCGCCACGGCGTTTCGCGCAAAAGATCCCCTGGACGACGATTTCCGCCGGATCGCCCGCGCCGTCTTCGATCCCATCCTTCAGGCCTCCGGGGGCAGTGGAAAATGACGCCGATCAAGGCCCGTTGGCCCTTACCCCCGCGCTTCTGCAACCCGGATTGGACGATTTTCTCCCAGGGGGCGGCCCCGAAGGGCGGGCGTAAAGCCCGCCTCTACATAGACCCATTGCCGCAAATGAACGCATATGGACGCAAATGGACATGACATCCATGCGGGGTGCCGCAAAGCGGGCCACGAACGTTATGTCTGACACGGTACACACGGCGGAGACCACGGCATGAAACCCCTGGATCCCCTGAGTCTTCCCCTGGACGGCGTGCGCCTCATCGAAGCCGGCGCAGGCACGGGAAAGACCTACAACATCGTCTTCCTCTTTCTCCGGACCCTCCTGGAAAGGGACCTGGACATCGGCCGCATCCTGGTGGTGACCTTCACCAACGCGGCCACCGAGGAACTGCGGGGGCGGCTACGGGAAAGACTGCGGGAAGCCGCCGGGTATCTGGGTTCCGGGACGGGGGGGGCGGCCGGCCCGGCGAAGGATCCGCTGCTGGACGGCCTGGCGCGCCGCCTGGGCCCGGAAGGCCTCGCCCGGGCCGCCTGGAAGCTCCGGGAAGCCGCCGGCCGCCTGGACGAAGCGGCCATCTTCACGATCCACGGCTTCTGCATGAGGATGCTCCAGGAATTCGCCTTCGAAAGCGGGGCACCCTTCCATGCCCAATTGACCACCGACGAAGAAGAAATCCGGCGTCAGGCGGCCGCGGACTACTGGCGGCGCGCCCTGGCCCATGCCGGAGAAACGGAAACGCGGTGGTTCCTGCAGACCTGGGGCGGCCCCGACGGCCTCCTGCAATCCCTTCAGGTTCTCCGAGGGACCCCCGCTCCGAAGATCTTGCCTGAACTCCACCCCCAAGACGTTCCCGGATTCGACCCGCTGGACCGGATGTTCCAGGAAATCCGGCGCGGCTGGAAGGGGCACCGGGAAGATGTCGTCGATCTCTTCCGGAAATCCGACGCCCTCAACCGAAGGTCCTACAATTTTTCCGTCATCCAAAAGGCCCTGGACGCCATGGACGCCCTGGCGGGCCTGGAAGAGACCCCGCTGGACCTCCCGGATGGCTTCCTGCGCTTTACGCCCGCTCTGCTGGAAGAAAAGGGGACCAAGGCGGGACATCCCACGCCGTCCCATCCGTTCTTCGACCTGTGCGGCCGGTTCCTGGAGCGCCTCCGGGAAACCGGCCGCCTGCAAAGGATCCGCGTCCTCCGGGACGCCTCGCGCTTTGTGGAAGAAGAGACGGCCCGGAGAAAGGAACAGGAGGAGCTCCTTTCCTTCGACGATCTTCTGAACGCGCTGGACAAGGCCCTGGACGGGCCCGGCGGGACGGATCTCGCCCGGCGGATCCGGGCCCGGTTTCCCGTGGCCCTCATCGACGAATTCCAGGACACCGACCCCGTCCAGTACCGGATCTTTCAGAGGATCTACGGCCTTCCCGAAAGCCCCGAGCCCCTGTGCCTCATCGGCGACCCCAAGCAGGCCATCTACAGCTTCCGGGGCGCGGACATCTTCGCCTACATGCAGGCGCGCCGGGACGCCGGAACCGGCAACATCTACACCATGGACACCAACTGGCGCTCGGCCTCCGCCCTGGTGGAAGCCGTGAACCTCCTTTTCGGGCGGGCTCCGGCGCCCTTCGTCTACGACGAAGACATCCCGTTCCACCCGGTGAAGAGCGCCGGGAAGGCCGACGCCCGCCCCCTCCTGGTGGACGGAACCCCGCCCGCCCCCTTCCGCATCCGGTTTCTCCGCTCCGAAGGCTTGAAACTCAACAAGGGGGACATCACCAAAGAAGCCGCCTATGAGGCCGCGGCGGCCGACTGCGCGGGGGAGATGGCGCGGCTTCTCAATCTGGCCGCCGCGGGGCGCGCCCGGATCGGCGATGCACCCCTGAAAGCCCGGGACATGGCCGTGCTGGTGCGGTCCCACCGGGAAGGGGAGAAGATCCGCAAGGCCCTGCGCAGGCGGGGCATTTCCAGCGTGAGCCTGCAGCGCGAAAGCGTCTTTTCGTCGGGAGAAGCGGAAGAGATGCTCGCGATCCTGGCCGCCCTGGCCACGCCTTCCGACGAGGGGCTCCTTCGGGCCGCGCTGGCCACGGAAATCCTCGGCTGGGACGCTCCCGCCATCGCCGGGCTGGATGACGACGAAGCGCTCCTGGAAAGCCTGCAGCAGCGGTTTTTCCGCTACCACGACCTGTGGCGACGACAGGGATTTCTCCGGGGCTTTCTGGAATTTCTCAGGGGGGAAGGGGTGACCGGCCGGGTGCGCTCCCTTCCGGAAGGGGAACGGCGGCTCACCAACATCCTGCATCTCTTGGAACTTTTGCACGCCGCCTCCCAGACCCACCCGGGAACGGAAAAACTCCTGCGATGGCTCCAGGAAAAGAGGGTCTCGCACCGGGCGGCCGAAGAAGAACAGCTCCGCCTGGAAAGCGACGAAAACCTGGTGCAGGTGGTGACCATCCACCGGAGCAAGGGCCTGGAATACCCGGTGGTCTTCGTGCCGTTTCCCTGGTCGGGAGGCCCTTCCGGGGACGGGGACGCGGTGCGGTTTCACGACCCCGAAGACCTCACGCTCTGCGTGGACCTGGGATCCGACGCCCTGGCCGATCACCGGGCGCTCGAGGAAAGGGAGGACCTGGCCGAGCGGATGCGCCTCCTGTACGTGGCCCTCACCCGCGCCAAATACATGTGCGTCACCACCTGGGGAAAGATCAACGAGGCATCCCGGTCCGCCCTGGCCCGACTGCTCTTTCCCGATCCGGAAGGGGGAAATCTCGCGGGCGGCTGCGCAAACCGGGCGGACGATCTCAGCGAGGAGGCCATGCGGGAGGAGCTGGACCAATTGGCGGCCGGTTCCGGCGGCACCATCTCCATGGAAGACGCGGACCCGGACCACCCGGAAAGCCTCCTGGAACGGGCGGAAGCCGCCCCTTTCCTGGCGGCCCGCACCTTCACCCGGGCCTGGGGGCCCGAATGGCGGATCACCAGCTACTCCAACCTGGTCTCCGGCGCCGATCCCCACGGGCCCGACTACGACGCCGTTCCTTCCGACGGCGCGGAAGCGCCGGGGGAAGAGGCCGAAGACCCCGTCTTTCTTTTTCCCCGGGGCCCGCGTCCGGGCGAATGCCTCCACGAGATCCTGGAAAACCTGGACTTTTCAGCGGCGGCGGGACCGGAAGCGGTGGTGGAGGAGGCCTTGCGGAGGCACGGGCTGGATCCGTCCTGGACGCCCACGGTCGCCCGCTGGATGGAAGAGGTTCTCGACACCCCCCTCAACGAAGACGGCCTGAAGCTCCGCGGGGTCGCCGCCGGAGACCGCCTGGACGAACTGGAATTCCACTACGCCCTGGGGCTTCTCACGCCCGATTCCCTTCGGGAAGCGCTCCGGGGAGAACCCTTCTACGAACGCTCTCTTGAGGGGCTCACCCTGGGGCGCCTTCGGGGGCTCATGCGCGGGTTCATGGACCTGGTCTTCCGGACCGGCGGCCGCTACTACATCGCCGACTACAAGTCCAACCACCTGGGTAACCGGGTGGAAGACTACGGCGCGGACGCCCTGGAAAGGGCCATGCAGGCCCACCGCTACCCGCTCCAGGTGCTCGTCTACACGGTGGCCCTCCACCGGTATCTCCGGCTCCGTCTTCCCGGCTACGACTACGACCGCCACTTGGGCGGCGTCTTCTACCTCTTCCTTCGCGGCATGCGCCGGGAAACCGGCCCCCGCACGGGCGTCTTCTTCACCAGGCCGCCCAGGGCCCTGGTGGAACGCCTCGACCGGACCCTGCAAGGTGAGGTGCCCCCCCTTGTCAGGACGACGTTTGGAAACGTTTAAGGTGCTGTCTCGGTTCTTGACGATCCCGCTTCCGGTTTCCTTTGCCTCTGGTCTCGGATTGAGTACCCGGCTTTTCAATGTGCCCAAAGGGACGTCCCCCTGCCGGAAGACCGAGTCGCGGAAGAACGCCGAAAATGGCCCCAACCGTTGTTCGTCGGAGGCGGCCGGCGCCGTAGGCGGTCCGTTGTGCAGGCAGTTGCTCGCCATTACATCCTGAGCGAGAGCGCGGCCACCTTTTCTTGGCCGTCTTCCTCAAAAATCTTCACGTCCACCACCTGAACCCTTGAGCAAGGAAAGAGCTTGAGTTTCCTTTGAATCAGCTTCTTCATGTCCTCTTCATAGCATGATGCCTCATGCTCCTTACCAGGATTCGCCTCGATGAATTTGGAGACGGCATCTCTCATGGCCTTGGCTCGTGATTTTGGATCCAAGCAGGCAATATTCCATGCCGTGGCCACCGTTCGCAGGTAGTTTTCCCTCAGCTCTCGGGTAGCACCCATCTGGATGTAGCCCTCACCCAGCTTCACGAGCATCTGGGAGATCTTCTTCTTGGCGTCAGCACTGGATTCGGACATCATCTTTCATCTCTTTTGGCTTGCGAACGGGCGCCGCGGATCAGCGGCGGACGCGGAGGCGACTCTTCTCGCCGCAGCGTACGTCCGCTCCAGCCGCGTGTTCGAGGGCGCATAGCGTGTCCCCGAACACGTGGATGCCATTCCGCAGCGTCCCACGAACGATTGAACTCAGCGGCGGCTTTTAGCCGTCCGCTGGAGTTATTTGTTAGCGGTTTTTCTTCCCTATTCCTGGAGCATGATGAGCGATGTCATCTGGGGTCAGATTTCCTGCCTTTTCTCCCAAGAGGAGCTTCCGAACAGAAATCGTTACTGTCAATTCATTAACATCCTTGTTGGGTTTAACTATTGCAAGCGTCATTTGTTTATATATTTCGTCAGGAAGCCACATCGCTAATTCCCACGATAATTGGTTGGCACGTTCATAATCTGATTCGGGAGAAGATTCCCTTAGCCTACGTGCCAAAGCCAAATATTCTGCGACCCGTGCAGCCTGCTCTTGTACTTTTCTATTCCATTGCAGTTCATCTAGAAACTTGCTGTGCTCTTTTTGAAGTAGAAGCTTTAACCGCTCGATGAATAAATTCCTGGCAAGAAATAACAGAATTGAAATAAACATAGTAGTCAATAAAGATGATGATAGAACGTCTATTAGGACATCCATTTTATATTCTCCATTTTACCGCTAACGGCCAAGCTCAGCCGCCCGCCGGAGCGCCAGCGGAGGCGGGTCGGCTGCAGCGGGTGTTAGGCCGCTCTTTGAGGCATAGAATCTGGTTCCAAAATTCTTCGTTGCAGTCGTATGAATGTCGCCCGTAGATAAGCTGCCACACGATTCGTACGTTCCATAAAGCGGATATGAGCGTCAGAATGGTAGGCACAGGTATCACAAAAAACCAAACGCCTTTGAGGGTTGCCATGCTAACTACTACGCACAACCCTGATAAAGCCAAGAAAGCGTACTACGAAATAACCCAATATCGGTGAGTTGTGCGTAGTAGGAAGATATCTAAAATGTTGTATGTTCCGATGGAAGTTTTCTAAGCTCGGTGGCGAGCAACCGCCAAGCCGAAGGCGCCAGCGAGTTGCGAGTCCACTGAAGCGGTTTGTTATGCTTTCTCCCTGTTGTCAAGCCATTGCTTAAATGACTTTTGGCTCTCCCCCGATGGCCTCCCTGCCAATAGGTTCTCAACACTGATATCTTCATCAAGAGACTCCCAGTGAATTCCGTGACCATTACCGGTAACCCTCCAGTTTTGCCTTTCTTCTGCAGTAGCGTGAACTAAACGGGGGTACCACGCAGTGGGCACTGAGACCGTTCGACCATCACTTAGTTCAACCGTTAAAGTATGATCGGTTACAGAAACGTCCACAACTCGAGGAATCTCTATTCTAATCGCCAAAGTATTCATTCCATGCCTCCACAATTAAGTCATAATTTTTTTCAATTATTTTATGTATTTTCAATATCTCAACTCTATTATATCCAGCACTCCAGGCAAGTCTAACCGGAGCCAACCAAAATTTAGCAATGCTGTTTTGCCGCTCAACGTGAATATGAACTGGTTCATTTCTGTCACCGGAATAAAAGAAGAACCTATATGGACCTTCTCTGAGAATCGTTGGCAATATTACATTTCCCCTTATCATTCTTACTGAAGCACAACTTGCTATTCTACACAATCTCCGTTGGCAAGGTTGTCGTCGTCACGCATAGCATAGTACGCTACCTCTCAAGTGTCTTATTGTCAATCATAACAAAGACAAAACGCGGTGGCCGGACTCATGATCTCGGTTAACCTGATCAAGGAAAAGGCGGTGCTACGGAGATTGTGGAGAATCGCTCACCAAACGCGCCTCGGCGCACGCTCTTCGACACAGCTTTGCAACCCACCTCTTGATGAACGGTACGGATATCCGCGAAATCCAAGAACTCCTGGGCCACAAAAGCATCGAGACGACGATGATCTATACACACGTGGTCCGGGAACTGAAGACAAAGGCACGCAGTCCGCTTGACAACCTGTAAGCCCCCCATCCCCTTCGCGGACCTATCGAAAGAAGAAATATGTTCGCTTTGCCCGCATCTGTCTTGCGTGGAGGGCCAAACGGGGCCAAACTGGGTGCGGGGCCTTGAGGTGTCGCCCGGCTGGTTGACTTGGAAGCGATGAGCGGGCGGGGATAAACCCCGCCCCTACACAGGAGGCCCATGGGTTCCGGCAGCGGGTCCATGGGGTTTTATAGGGGCGGGGTTTGCGCCCGGCCTTCAGGACCTGTCCATGAGAAAGAATTGTCCCAATCCGATCTAGTTCTTGCCGGACCTTTCGAGTTCCTTCTTGATCCGGCGGTCGATATCGACCATGCGCGCCTCGTCTTGGGCAACCTCGATGAGCAGATCCTTGATCCCCAATTCCTCGGCAATGTGGTCAAGGCGCTCGGCCGATATCTTTTCATAGACCTTGTTTCCAAGCTCCGCCAATCGCCGGGTGACCTCCGTCTCCAGCCTGGCCTTTTCGCGTCGGAGTCGGGTAAGCTCAATGCCCTCTCCCGCCTTTTCAGTGATCTTGTGGACGGACGCGATGGCCGCATCGAACCCGGCTTCCATGCCTCGTTTGATTCTGTCCCACAGTTTGATGCGTTCTTCCATTTCGTCCTCCTTTCTCACTGAATAAAGACCTGCCCCCCTGACGCCGCGCAGCGGCAGTGAGAGAATGAAGAAGGAGCCGTGAGATTTGTATTTGGTTGAATTTGCACGACTAAGTTAGGTTCTGCGAGAGGATTGTCAAGAAAGTCCGGGGGCGGAAAGGTGAGCGTGATGGATCTTCGCCCCCACCGTTCGCGGATTCGAAGGCACGCCCAGGGGCAGGCAGGCGCAGGGCACCGAACCGAGAGAGCGTTCGGGTCTGGAAACAGCGGGCGGCGGGCGGGGATAAACCCCGCCCCTACCTGGCGCCTGGATGCAGGGGACAACACCGCCTGACCCGGCAAGGCCAGAGTCGCTGCGCACGACTTTGCGTGCAGACAATTGTCTGCTTGCACGGAGGGGACGATTGGCGCCAAACTAGGCTGGGAATGTTGAAGCGCGGCCCCGGACGGGCGGCGTCGATGGGGAACGGACGGCGGACGGATCGGTGCTGGAAGGGTGAAGACATGATCCTGGAGCGGCTGAAGGAACGGGTGCAGAAGGGATGGCTGCGGAGCCTGGACTGGCAGTTCGCCCGCTGGGTGGGGCGGGTTTCCGGAGACGACACGGAAGCCGTTCTCCTCGCCGCGGCCCTTGCAAGCCTTCGGGTGGCGGAAGGCGATGTGTGCGTGGATCTTTCCCACTTTGCGGGAAGGCGCCTTTTCGCCGATTCGCCGGCCGAAGGCGGCGCGGTTCCGGCCCCGCCCCTGGCGGAATGGCTGGACGCCCTTCGCCGGTCCCCGGCCGTATCGGCATCGCCCGCCGCGGCCTGGACCCATGACCCGTCACCCATCCCCCGTCACTCCCTCACGCCGCTGGTCCTGGACGGCACCCGGGTCTACCTCACCCGCTACTGGGCCTTCGAAGAGGACCTGGCCCGGCGCCTTCTGGAACGGGCGGAAGGCTGGACGGACGTGGAACCGGCCGCGCTCCGCCCCCACCTGGACCGGCTCTTTCCCGCCCCCGACCCGCCCGGCGGGGTGGACTGGCAGCGGGCGGCCGCCGCCGTGGCGGCCATGAAGCGGCTTTGTATCATCTCGGGAGGCCCCGGCACGGGAAAGACCCACACGGTCAAGGCCGTTCTTGCCATCCTGCAGGCCCTCCGCCCCGGGCGGCCCCTCCGGGCGGCCCTGGCGGCCCCCACGGGAAAGGCGGCGGCCCGCATCACCGAATCGCTCCAGAAGAATCCGTCCTTTGCGGAAGACGTCCCTTTCCTGCGGGATCTCCCGCGGGCGGCCGTGACCCTCCACCGGCTCATCGGCATCCGCGAAGGCCGGTCCGTTCCGCGCCACAACCCGGAAAACCCCCTGCACGTGGATGTTCTGGTGATCGACGAGGCGTCCATGATCGATCTTCCCCTCATGGCCCGAACCGTTGCGGCGCTTCCTCCCCACGCGCGCCTCATCCTCCTGGGGGACAAGGACCAATTGGCGTCCGTGGAAGCCGGGAGCGTCTTCGCCGACCTGTGCGGCCGGGGCCGAACGCCCGCCTACAGCGAGCGGTGGCGGGAACGGATCCGCGCGGCCACCGGGATGGAGGTCCCGGCGGAATCGGAAAACCCACGGGAAGCGCCCTCACCCCTGGACGACTGCACGGTCTTTTTGAGGAAAAGCTACCGGTTCCACGAAAAAGGCGGGATCGGCCGGCTGGCGGCCGCCATCCGGGACGGCGGCGAGCTCCCACCCCTTTCGGGGCCGGGAGAGGAAAACGCCTCCGACACCAACCGCGCCCCCGAAGTTCGGCTCCGGGCCGTCCCCGCCCTACGGCTTCCCCAGGAGCTCGGCCGGGTGGCCCGGGAGCGGTTCGCTCCCGTTTCGGAAGCGGCGGGAGTGGAAGAGGCCCTGGCCCGCCTGGACGCGTTCCGGATCCTCTGCGCCCTCCGGGAAGGCCCGGCGGGGGCGGCGGCCGTCAACGGGGCCGTGGAAGAGGCCTTGAGCGGCACGGCACGGCACGGGGCCGGATCCCGTCCCGTCAAAGGAAAGCCCGTTCTCATCACCCGAAACGACTACGACCTTCAGCTCTTCAACGGGGATGTGGGGCTCTTCTGGCCGGACGAAAGGGACGGGCGCCTCTACGCCTGGTTCCGGGCCCCCGACGGACACTTGCGGAAGGTCCGCCCCCTGCGGCTCCCCCCCCACGAGACGGCCTACGCCATGACGGTCCACAAGTCCCAGGGATCGGAATTGGACGAGGTGCTCCTCCTTCTTCCGCCCGAAGATTCCCGGGTCCTCACCCGGGAACTCATCTACACGGCCGTCACCCGGGCGAGACGGGCCGTGGAGATCTGGGGATCGGCCGAACGGCTCCAGGCTGCCGTCTCCCGGCGGACCCAACGCACCTCCGGCCTCCATGAGCGCCTCTTTCCCTCCACCCGCAGGACCCCGCGATGAAGAAAGAAAAAGGCATTCCCTGGCCGCCTCCGTGCCGGATCAAGGAAAACGCCCGGGCCAAGCGGGTGACGCTCCGGATTGTTCCGGAAGCGGGCCTGGTGCTCACCGTCCCCCGGGGCTTCGACCGGCGCTGCCTTCCCCGGATCCTGGACCGGCACCGCCGCTGGATCGAAGAGGGCCTGGCCGGCCTGGAGGCCCGGCGAAGCCACCTGAGCCGCCCCGACGTGCTCCCCGAAAGGATCGATCTCCAGGCCGTGGGCACCGTCTGGACGGTCGCCACCCTTCCCGGCCCGCCGGGGAGCGTGGAGATTTCCTGGCGCCACCGGCCCGAGCCGCGCATCCGCCTTTACGGGGACCTTTCCCAGGTGCCCCTCTGCTGCCGGCTCCTTCGCCGGTGGCTGAGGGAGGAGGCGAAACGGGTCCTGCCCCCCTGGGTGGACGCCCTCAGCCGGGAAACGGGCCTTTCCTATGCGACGGTCCGGATCGCCACCCAGAAGACGCGCTGGGGGAGCTATTCCAGCCGGGGCACCGTGAGCCTCAACGCGGCGATCCTCCTCCTTCCCCGGCCGCTGGCCCGGCTGGTCATCGTCCACGAGCTGTGCCACAGCCGGCACCTGCGCCACGATGGGGCCTTCCGGAACCTGGTGGCCCGCCACGAGCCGGACTGCCGCCGCTTGGACGCCCAGCTCAACCGGGCCGCGGACCGTCTTCCCGCCTGGTACCGGGCATCCTTCTGGTAGGAACGTGCCCGAAAGCTGAAATCTCATAGCCATTTTTTCTTCGGGTATCTCTTACACCGCGTGATCAGCGGGCGGGGATAAACCCCGCCCCTGCACAAGGGGTCCGTGCCTTTTTGATAGGGGCGGGCTTGCCGCCCGCCCTTCAGGACCTGTCCATGGGAAAGAATCGTCCCATCTAGCTGCCGATAAGTCGTGGGCTCCCCCTTGCGCGGGAGCGACCTGCCGAAGGGGGATCCTTTTGGGGTTGATCTGATATATCAGATATGATATGCGAGGTAAGACGGCAGTCTTCAAGCTCCTGGAGACTCCGTCGAGCCACCACAAGACGCGGACCGACGGCCCCACCACCCCGCCCCACCGGCCTTCGGGAAGCCAAAAGGGGGGGTGATGGCGTTGCGATGATCCACCGCTTTGGGCTACGAAAGACAGGTCCGATCCACCCAAGTGCACTCACAGACAGGAGGTTTCCAATGGCTCGCAGGTTTGCATTCGTCACCGTTTTGCTGGCGGCCCTGGTGCTGGCGCTGAGCCCCACCGCCCAGGCCAAGGCCAAGTATGAACTGCGCTTCAACCACGTGCTGGGCCCCACCCACCCCTACCATGCCGGGTTCCTCAAATGGGCCCAAAGGGTCAAGGAACGAACCAACGGCGAACTGGAAATCAAGGTCTTCCACAGCTCCCAGCTGGGCGTGGAGGAAGACATCCTGGAGCAGGTCCGCCAGGGTGTTCCCGTGGGACAGAACACCGACTCGGCACGGCTGGGCAACTACGTGCCGGGCATCGCCGTCATGAACGCTCCCTATTTCGTGAGCAGCATCGAAGAGGTGATCAAGCTCAACAAGTGCCCCACCATCAAGAAGTGGGAAAAGCAACTGGAAGACCAGTTCGGCTTCAAGGTGCTCAGCTTCAACTGGGTGCAGGGCTTCCGCCACTTCATGACCAACAAGCCGATCCGCAAGCCCGAAGACCTCAAGGGCCTGCGCATCCGCACCCCTCCGGCGCCCATCTGGCAGGAATCGGTGAGGGCCCTGGGGGCCGTGCCCACGGCGCTGAACTTCGGTGAGATCTACACCGCGCTGCAGCAGGGCGCCGTGGACGGGGCCGAGCTGGTCTACGACAACATCACCGCCGGCAAGCTTTACGAAGTCCTCAAGTACGTGAACGAAACGGGCCACTTCCTGCTCATCAACTTCCAGGTCATCAGCAGCCAGTGGTTCAACAGCCTGCCCGAGGAATACCAGAAGATCCTGGTGGAGGAATGCGACCGGGCGGGGCTGCAGACTTCCTACATGATCCAGGAAAACACCGAAAAGGTGAAGCAGATCGTCCAGCAGAAGGGCATGACCGTCATCTCGGACGTGGACCTGGAAGCCTTCAAGGCGGCGGGCAAGGCGGCCTACGAAAAGCTGAACCTCCTGGAGGCCCGGGACACGATTTACAAGGAACTGGCTGAAATCAAGGAATAGCGGACGTCGCGGTCGCCGCCGGGAATCCCCGGCGGCGACTTCCCCAGCCGCCCCTCTTGGATCTCCCGGGCGCGGAGGCCGAGGATCCCCATGGAACGAATCAAGAAAATCTACGACCTTGTGTGCAAGGGCGAAGAGCTGGCGGCCGGAGTCTTTCTGGTCGCCATCATGGTCCTGATCTTTGCCAGCGGCGTGGCCCGTACGGTGGGGCACCCCCTGGGCTGGGGCATGGACATGGCCACGTTCCTCTTCGCCTGGACGGCCTTTTTCAGTGCGGACATCGCCCTCCGCAAGGACAAGCACATCCGGGTGGAAGCCCTGGTCCGGAAATTCCCCCCGCGGGTCCAGACCGCCATTGAAATCTTCAACTATCTGGTCATCACGGCCTTCCTGGTCTTTCTCATCGTCTACGGCATCAAGCTCAGCTACACCAGCCGGTTCCGGACCTTCCAGGGGATCCCGGGGTTCAGCTACATGTGGGTGACCCTGAGCGTGCCCGTGGGGAGCTTCCTGCTGCTCATCACGACCCTCATCAAGGGACGGGTCGCCGTGGGAAGATGGAAAACCGAGGGCGGGCCGACCGCCGAGCACGCCGCTTCACGACCCTAACCGCCGGAGACTCCCATGCTTTGGGTTTTCATCGTCTTTGTCTTCCTCCTGCTTCTCGGCATGCCCGTGGCCTTCGCCATCGGCATCTCCGGGTTCGTCTTCTTCGTCCAGCAGCCCAGCCTGCCCTTCACCATGCCGGCCCAGCTCATCCTGGCGGAAACGCAAAACTTCGCCCTGCTCGCCATCCCCATGTTCATCTTCGCCGGCAACCTCCTGAACAACACCGGCATCACGTCCCGCCTCATGGCCCTGTCCTCGGTGCTGGCGGGCCACATGCACGGCGGGCTGGCCCAGACCAGCGTGGTGCTGAGCACCCTCATGGGAGGCGTGTCCGGGTCGGCCATCGCCGACGCATCCATGCAGTGCCGGATCCTGGGCCCGGAGATGGTCAAACGGGGCTACTCCCGGGGATACGCCGCCGGGATCAACGGGTTCACCGGCCTCATCACCGTCGCCATCCCGCCGGGCATCGGCCTGGTGCTCTACGGCAGCATCGGGGAGGTCTCCATCGGCAGGCTCTTCGCCGGCGGCATCGTCCCCGGCCTCCTCATGATGATCTTTCTCATGGCAGCCGTTTCCATGACGGCCCGCGCCAAGGGCTACGCGCCGGAACGGCCTTCCAGGGCCCCCCTGGGCGACGTGATCACCACGGCGGTGCGGAGCCTCTGGGCCCTGCTCTTCCCCTTCATCCTCATCGTGGGCCTTCGCTTCGGCCTGCTGGTCCCCTCGGAAGCGGGCTCCTTCGCTTCCATCTACGCCCTGGTGGTGGGTGTGGCGGCCTACCGGGAACTCACCTGGGAAAAGTTCGTCTCGGCCGTGCGGTTCACGGTGATGGACGTGGGCATGATCATGTTTCTCATCGCCCTTTCGGGCCTCATCAGCTACGGCATCACCTGGGAGATGATCCCCCAGACCCTTTCCCAGGTGCTCCTGAACTTCAGCGAGGACCGACACGCCATCACGGCCATCGTCCTGGCATTTCTGCTGGTGCTGGGGATGATCGTGGACTCCACGGTGATCATTTTGCTGCTCACCTCCATCCTGGTGCCCATCATGGCCCACGTGGGCGTGGACCTGGTCTACTTCGGCGTGGTGATGGTGCTCACCTGCGCCATCGGGCTTCTGACCCCGCCCGTGGGCGTTTCCATGTATTCGGTGTGCAGCATCATGGAATGTTCCATCGAGGAATACATCCGGGAGAGCTGGCCGTTCGCCGCGGCCGTCGTGGCGGTGATCGTGGTCCTGGTCTTCTTCCCGCAGCTGGTGCTCTTCGTTCCCAACTGGATCTTCGGATAGCGAGGCCTCTGGATCATGGCGGAATTCGTCTTGGAAGCACCCCCGGGGAAATCCCTGGAGCGGCGGGAATGGGAAGACCTGCTGCGGCGCTTCGTGGATTCCCTAAGACCGGCTCCTTCCCGCGTCCTGCTGGTCCCTCCCGACGGCACGCGCCGGCATTCCGGGGCCGGGACCCTTACCAACGTGCTCTATCACCTGCTGGCCCGTCGGTCCCGGGTGCAGGTCCTGCCCGCCACGGGAACCCATCGGCCCATGGATCCGGGTGAGCTGCGGGCCATGTTCGGGGACATCCCCCTGGAGGCCTTCCTGGAGCACCACTGGCGCCGGGACACGGTGCCCATCGGGACCATCCCGGGGGAGGTGACCGCCCGGGTGTCGTGCGGAGCGGTCTCCGAAGAGATCGTGGTGGCCGTCAACCGGCTTCTGCCGGAAGGCGGCTTCGACCTGATCCTGTCCATCGGGCAGGTGCTGCCCCACGAAGTGGTGGGCATGGCCAACTACACGAAGAACATCGTGGTGGGCCTGGGAGGCGAGGACATCATCAACAAGTCCCATTACATCAGCGCCGTCTACGGCATCGAACGCACCCTGGGACGGGACCGCACCCCCGTTCGCGAGCTCTACGACTACGCCGAGACCCGGTTCCTGGACGGCCTTGCCATCCGCTACCTTCTCACGGTAAACCACACCCTTGTGGACCCGGCCACGGGCACCTCGCCCCTGGCGGGTCTCTACATCGGACGGGACCGGAAGCTCTTCGAACAGGCCGTGGCCTTGAGCCGCTCCGTCAACATCACGCGCCTGGTAGAACCCATCTCCACCTTCGTGGTCTACCTGGACGAGAAGGAATTCCGGAGCACCTGGCTGGGCTGCAAGGCCATCTACCGAACGCGGCTGGCCGTGGCGGACGGAGGCCACGTGGTCATGATCGCCCCCGGCCTGGAAAGGCTGGGAGAGGACCCTCTTTTCGACCGGATCATCCGCAAGTATGGTTACGTGGGAACGGAGCGGATCACCCGGCTGGTGGAAACCCGGGAAGACCTGCGCCGGAACCTGGCCGTGGCCGCCCATCTCATCCACGGATCCACGGAGGGGCGCTTCCACGTAACCGTCGCCACGGACACGGTGGACCGCCGGGTGATCCAATCGGTGGGCTTCGGGCACATGAGCCTGGAAGAGGCCCGGCAACGCTACCGATACCAGGAACGGACACCGGGCCGCCACACCGCCTCCGACGGGAGCCCCTTCTACTACATCGCCAATCCGGCGGCCGGGCTGTGGGCGGCGGCCGGGCGCCTGGATGACTAGCGCCCCCCACGTCGGGAAAAGGAGTTTCGCGCTTGCTCATGCATCTTGTGACCGACAGCATCACCGAGCAGATCTACCGGATCATCAAGGAGAAGATTCTCCTGACGGATCTCAAGATGGGGGAGCAGATCAACCCCCGGGAACTGGCCTCGGAATTCAACGTGAGCGTCATGCCGGTTCGGGACGCGCTGAGGCGCCTTGTCAACGAGGGCCTGGTGGTCAACAAGGCGCGGGTGGGCTTCTTCGTCCGCTCCTTCACCCGGCGGGAAATCCAGGACATCATGGAAGTGCGCCGTCTCTATGAACTCTACTGCCTGGATCAGTACTTCCACGAGCTGGACCGGGAAAAGCTCCGGGAAATCCTCGACGCCTGCCGGGAGACGGAGACCCTGTCGCGGCGGCACTTCGACGAACTGGACGAGGCCATCCACGAGCTGATCATCACCGCGTCCCACAACGACTACCTGATCGAGAGCTACCACAACGTGAAGAACCAGATCATCATCTGCCGCCATCTGGACCGGGACCGCATGGAGGTGGCCCATGGGGAGCACATCCGGCTCCTGGAAGCCATCCTGGCCGGGAAGAAGGAGGAGGCGGTGGAGATCCTGCGCAGCCACATCAACCGGGTGGCGGAAGCCATCCTTTGAGGCGGCGGCGCGGAGGTTCGGAGGCCTGGAGGAAGCGGCGCACGCCGCGACGGGAAGCTGCCCACATCAACTGGTATATCAGATATTAAAGAAGGAGGACCCTCCATGACGGAAAGAATCGCTGTGGTCACCGGAGCCGTGACCGGAATCGGCCGGGCCGTGGCCGAGGCCCTCGCCCAGAACGACTGCCGCGTGGCGGCCTGTGACGTGGACGAAACACGGGGCCGACAGCTGGAACAGGAAAACCCCGGGATCCGTTTCCATAAATGCGACGTCTCCAACGAAAACCACGTGGCCGCCGTCGTCCAGGCCGTCCTGGAAGACCACGGCCGGATCGACATCCTGGTCAACAACGCCGGGATCATCCGCCGGCGCACCGGCGAAGAGATCCGAACCGAGGACTGGGACGCCGTCTTCGCCGTCAACGCCCGGGGCGCCTTCCTCTTCTGCAAGCACGTCGCTCCGGTCATGAAGCGACAACGAAGCGGGCGCATCATCAACATCTCCTCCATCGCCGCCAAGCTGGGCGACATCACGTCGGCCCCGGGCTACGGCCCGTCCAAGGCGGCCATGGACGCCCTCACCAAGACCTTCGCCCGGGAACTGGCCCCCTACGGGGTGACCGTCAACGGCGTGGCGCCCCACGCCATCCGCACCGAGATGAGCGCCCAGTGGTCCGAGGAGAAGCGCCGGGAGGTCATCGAGGCCATTCCTCTCAAGCGCCTGGGCGAGCCCCGTGAGGTGGCGGCCGCCGTGGTCTTTCTTGCCTCCGAGGATGCGGGCT
This sequence comes from Desulfacinum sp., assembly GCA_014359885.1. Classification (GTDB taxonomy): domain Bacteria; phylum Desulfobacterota; class Syntrophobacteria; order Syntrophobacterales; family DSM-9756; genus Desulfacinum. Next base: position 5,739 of record JACIYN010000004.1, on the reverse strand, counting down.
TCATCACCGGAGAGATCCTGGACGTCAACGGCGGATGCCTCATGGACTGAGAGGAACGCCCGTGGAACACTACACCTGCGGCATCGATATCGGCACCTCGTCCACCAAGGCGGTGGTCTTCGACCCATCGCTGCGGAAGGTCTTTTCCGTCTCGGTGCCCTACGCCTTCACCGACACCCGGGAAGGAGCCGCCGAGCTGGACCCCGACCAGGTGGCCGATGCGGTGATCCGGTGCCTTTCCCGGTGCGCCGCCCATGGGGCCCAGGCCGGAACCCCCCTGGCGTTCGCCTCCTTCAGCTCGGCGCTTCACACCCTGATGGCCGTGGACCGGTCCGGAAATCCCCTGGGCGGGTGCCTGACGTGGGCGGACGTGCGCCCCATGGAAGCCATCGGCACCGTTCGGTCCTTCGGCAACATCTACGAGCGCACCGGATGCCCGCCCCACGCCATCTACACGCCCGCCAAGATCCTGTGGCTGCGCCGGCGCCGGCCCGACGCCTACCGGAAGGCGGCGCGCTTCGTCACACTCAAAGAATACATCCTCCACAGCCTCACCGGGCGTTGGGTGGCGGACTACGGGGTGGCCAGCGGCGGAGGGCTCCTGAACCTCCATGAAAAGGACTGGGACCGGGAACTGCTCCGGGCCCTGGACCTGGACCAGGACTCGCTTTCCCCCCTGGCGGACGGGGCCACGGTGCTTTCCATGACCAGGGAATGGGAGGAAAGGATCGGGGCCCGCTTCCCCCTGGTACTCGGAAGCGGAGACGGGCAGCTGGCCAACCTGGGGGCGGGCACCTATGCATCCCGCCGCTTCGTGGCCACGGTGGGGACCAGCGGAGCGGTCCGCGTCTTTTCCCCCCGGGCCCGGCTCGATTCCCGGGGCCGCACCTGGTGCTACATGCTGGACCGGGACACCTACGTGACCGGCGGAGCCGTCAACAACGGCGGCATCGTCCTGAGCTGGCTGCGGAGCCGCCTGGCCTATGAGTACGGCGAGGACGGCGTGGCGGTTCCCGTGTACGAGGATCTCAGCCGCATGGCGGAAGAAGTGCCTCCGGGCGCCGGCGGACTCCTCTTCCTGCCCTTTCTCACCGGGGAGCGCACGCCCGACTGGAACGCCGCAGCCCGCGGGGTCATCCTGGGCCTGGGCATGGAACACGGGTTCCGGCACCTGGTTCGGGCCGCCATGGAAGGGGTGGCCTTCCGCCTGAACGCCAACTTCCTCGTCCTGCAGGAGCTGGCGGGGGAAGCCCGCGATGTGATCATCTCGGGCGGCGTCACCCACTCCCGGGTGTGGCTCCAGATCCTGGCGGACGTCCTGGGAAGGCCCCTCCTCCTGTACCCCGGAGCGGAAAACTCCACCCTGGGCGCGGTGCTCATGGGACTCAAGGCCCTGGGGATCCTGGACGACTACGCACAGGCGCCCCTTCCCGAAACGGCGGAACGGACCGTCTCTCCCGACCCGCACAACCACGGGATCTACCGGGAACTCTTTGCCCTTTTCCAGCAGACCTACGACGGCACCCGTGCCGTGATCGAGAGGCTTCAAGACCTACGGGGGACATCACCGTGTGGACCGTTCTGATCACTCCCAAATCGTACTACGAAGTCAGAAAAGAGATGGAACCTCTGCTGAAGGGCTGCCGGGTGATCTACAACGAAACCGGCCGGACCCTCACCGAGGAGGAGATGTGCCGCCTGGCGTCCCGGGCGGACGGGATCCTGGTGGGCGTGGACCCGGTGTCGCGCAGGGTGATCGAGAGCGCACCCCGCCTGAAGGCCGTTTCCAAGTACGGCGTCGGCGTGGACAACATCGACCGGGAAGCCCTCGAGGAAAGGGGGATTCCGCTGACCACCACTCCGGGCGCCAACAACGTGTCGGTGGCCGAACTGACCGTGGGGCTCCTCTTTGTGCTGGCCAGAAACCTCTACGCGGCGGCGGCGGAAGTCAAGGCCGGAGGGTGGTCCCGGGTGCGGGGTACGGAGCTCACCGGAAAGACCCTGGGGCTGGTGGGCTGCGGCGGCATCGGCCGGGAAGTGGCCCGCCGCGCCCGGGGACTTTTGATGAAGGTCTGCTTTTACGACCCCTACTTCCAGGAGGAGCGATTCATCCGGGAACACGAGCTGGAGCGACTTTCGTTGGAGGAGCTTCTGGCCGTATCGGATTTCGTCTCCCTGCACGTGCCTCTCACCGGGGAAACCCGAAAGCTCATGAACCGGGAACGGCTGGAGCGGATGAAGCCGGGGGCGTATCTTATCAACACGGCGCGGGGGGAGCTGGTGGACGAAGAAGCCCTTTATTGGGCCTTGCGTACGGGCCGACTCGCCGGAGCCGCCTGCGATGTCTTTTCCCAGGAACCCCCCGGCGACCATCCGCTGCTCCGCCTGGACAACTTCCTCCTCACCCCCCACGTGGGCGCCCACACCCACGAGGCGGTGACGCGCATGGCCAAGGCGGCGACGGAAAACCTGCTTCGCCTGTTGGCCGCCTCGGGCGGCTCGGGACCCCGTTGAGCCGCCGCCCAGAAGGAAGTGCCAACCAACGGTCCCGGGGGTTCGCACGGGCCTGGGGGCTTGCCCGGGAATCCCTTTCCCGTTCCAGAAAGATTTGCGTCTATTCGCGTTCATTCGCGGTTCTCTTTCACATTAAATATGGAGTGGTGCCATGCAGGAATCTGAAGACGCCAGAAAGGCCGATCCCCTCTTCGATCTCGCCGGCAAGGTGGCGGTCGTAACGGGCGGAGCCGGCATTCTGTGCCGGGAGATGGCCTTCGCCCTGGCCGAACGGGGCGTTGGGGTGGCCGTGATGGGGCGGCACGGGAACAAGGCGGAGGCGGTGGCCGAAGAAATCGCATCCCGGGGCGGCCAGGCCATGGGACTGGAAGTGGACGTCCTGGACAAGGCCGGCCTCCTGAGGGCCAGGGAAGCGGTGCTCGACCGGTTCGGCCGGGTGGACATCCTCATCAACGGAGCCGGCGGGAACAAGAAGGAAGCCACCACCTCGGAAGAGCTCTCCTTCCTGGATCTGCCCGAAGACGCCCTGCGATGGGTTTTCGACCTCAACTTTTTGGGAACCCTCCTCGCGTGCCAGGTCTTTTTGGATCCCATGGTCCGCCGGGGTTCCGGGGCCGTTCTCAACATCTCCTCCATGGCGGCTTTGCGGCCACTCACCCGCACCGTCGCCTATTCGGCGGCCAAGGCGGCGGTGAGCAACTTCACCCAATGGCTGGCCGTGCACGTGAGCCACCACTACTCCCCGCGCATCCGGGTCAACGCCCTGGCCCCGGGCTTCATCCTGACCGAGCAGAACCGATACCTGCTCACGGACGAAGAGACCGGGGAGCCCACCGACCGGGGACGCGCCATCCTGCGTTCCACGCCCATGGGGCGCTACGGAACCCCCGGGGATCTGCTGGGTGCCGTCATCTGGCTCGTTTCCGACGCGGCCGCCTTCGTCACCGGGGCGGTCATCCCGGTGGACGGTGGTTTTTCGGCCTTCTGCGGCGTCTAGGAGCGTCTAGGAGCCCGTCGGACAATGGCTCTCCGAAACAAGAGCCCGGGTCATGGCCGCTCTTTTCGTAGCCGCGGGGCTTTAGCCCCGCGGAAAGAGTCATCGCATCCTCATGACATGACAGGGAATACGCGATGGCCCATCCAACGTCCGGAGGTTCCTCCGCAGCCCTAAAGGGCTGTGCTACGAGAAAAGAGATCATCCGCGACGTTTTCGGACAGCCTCCTGGGAGGCTGGCGGAAATCGCCGAGGAGGGCCACCGGCCGGGATGGAATCATGCCCACGACGGTTTCGGGCTCACGGCTCACGGATCACGGATCACGGATCACGGATCTTTTCAACGGGAGACGATCATGCTGGACAAGAGAATTTGCCTGGAGCGGATCGAGAAGACGGGCATCGTGGCGGTGGTGCGGGCCAAGAGCCCGGACCGGGCCCTTCGGATCGCAGACGCGGTCAAAAGAGGCGGGGTGGATGTGATTGAGATCACCATGACGGTGCCGGGAGCCCTGGAGGTGATCCGGGAGCTTTCCCGGGCCTATCCCGGGGACGAGGTGCTGGTGGGGGCCGGCACGGTCCTGGACAGCGAAACGGCCCGGGCCTGCCTCATGGCCGGGGCCCGCTTCGTCGTCTCGCCCGGAACGGACCTGGACACCATCCGCCTGTGTAACCGGTACCGTGTGGCCGTCATGCCGGGGGTGTTCACCCCCACGGAACTCATGCATGCCTTGCAGGCGGGAGCGGATGTCTGTAAGATCTTTCCCGCTTCTCTCTTCGGGCCGGCCGTGATCAGGGCCATGAAGGGCCCGTTCCCCCAAGCGCTCCTCATGCCCACGGGCGGGGTGAACGCCGACAATGTGGGGGAGTGGATCCGCGCGGGCAGCTTTGCCGTGGGAGCCGGAAGCGAGCTGACTTCCGGGGCCGAGGATGGAAACTACGATCTGGTGACGGAAACGGCGCAGCTCTTCGTGCGCCGGATCCGGCAAGCCAGGGCGGAGATGGCGGGGAGTTCGCGGTGACGCACGGAGACAGGCGGGAGATTCTTCGGTATCGGTGGTGCATCTTCGCCACGCTGGCTTTCGCCTATCTCTTCGTCTATTTCCATCGGCTGAGTCTTTCCGTGGTGGCCCAGGAGCTGGCGCGGGAGTTCGCCACATCGGCCGGGGCCCTGGGCTTTCTGGGATCCGTTTACTTCTACTGCTACGCCTTCATGCAGTTTCCCGCGGGGCTCCTTTCCGATTCCATCGGGCCGCGCAAGGCGGTGAGCGCCTTCACGGTGGTGGCCGCGGCGGGAAGTGTCCTTTTCGGAACGGCCCCCCATCTGACGGCCGCCTTTGCCGGGCGGTTCCTGGTGGGCATGGGGGCCGCCATGGTCTTCATCCCCACCATGAAGATCCTGTCCCAGTGGTTTCGCCCCGGAGAGTTCGCCTTCGTTTCGGGAATCCTCAATGCGGTGGGCGGCCTGGGCATCCTGGCCGCCACCTGGCTCCTGGCCCGGCTGACCACGGCCTTCGGATGGCGTCTGTCCTTTCAGCTCATCGGGGGCGTCACCCTGGTGATCGCCGGCCTGGTGTGGGCCGTGGTGCGGGACCGGCCGGAAGACAAGGGCTGGCGGCCCCTGACGGCCCCGCCGGTCTCCGGTGAAGCATCCAATCCCGGCGCGCCTGGCGGCCTCCGCCAAGGGGTGCGCCATGTGCTTTCCTCCCCTCAGTTCTGGCTCTTTTCCCTCTGGTCCTTTGTCAATTACGGGATCTTTTTCGGTTTCGGCGCCCTGTGGAGCGGCCCCTACCTCATGCACACCTACGGCATGGACCGGGAGCAGGCGGGGTCCGTGCTGAGCATGATCGCTTGGGGCATGATCTTCGGAAGCCCCGCCCTGGGCTTCTTGTCGGACCGGGTTCTTCGAAGCCGCAAGAAACCCCTGGTGGCCTGTGCCCTGGCCATGACCCTGGAACTGGGATTCCTCAGGCTCTTTCCTTCCGGCCTTCCCACGTGGGGTCTCATGGTCTTCTTTCTTCTCTTTTCCATCAGCTCCTCGTCCACGGTGGTCATCGCCTTCACGGCCGTCAAGGAACTCTTTCCCATCCGGATCGCCGGGACCGCCCTGGGCTCCCTCAACCTCTTTCCCTTTCTGGGCGGCGCCGTGGCCATGCCGTTGCTGGGATGGATCCTGGACCGTTATGCCGGCGGCGCGAAGACCTTCGGGTATCCCCTGGAAGCCTACACGG
>JACIYN010000039.1 GCA_014359885.1 Desulfacinum sp. | reverse complement strand
TGTTCCAGGATTTTATGGAACGACAAAGAATGGCGTCCACTCATGGGCGGAGCCCCCCCGGGGCCGACGCCACCGCCCCGACCACCATGGCCGCCACGCCGGAAGGGAGCGCATCGTGATAGAAGCGCCGGCCCAGCATCCGACGCGCTCCGGCCGTCACCCCGGGAGGCACGCCGGGGACGCTCACCACCACCCCGGGAGCCAGGTTCCGTTCCGTGAGGATGCCCGCGGCGGGCGTGGCATCCAGGATCGCGGGATAGCCGGCCGCCGCCCGGTCCAAGGACGATTCTTTGGCAACGGCCCCGGGAAACCGGCGGTTCAGCCGTCCCCATACCGCCTCGAGGCGCTCTTCGTTCACGTCGTGGATTCCCACGGCAAAGCCCCATTCCAGGAGCGCCCGGGCGGCGCTTTCGCCCACAGGCCCGCCCCCGAGAACCAGGCATCGGCGGGATTCCTTCCCGGATTCCCGGTCGCTTTGGGTCGCCATTCGGGCCAAGGCCCGGGCGAAGATCCTTCCCGTGGCCTCGCTGTTTTCCACCACCCCACCGGTGCGGGTGTTCACACACACGAAGCAGTGGTCATCGGCAAAGAGAAGCAAGTGCGCCCTCCGGCGGAAGGCCTCCGCCAGCCCTCGGGCGTCCGGATGTTCGCTGACGGAACCCCTGAGCCCCAGATGCTCCACCACGGTGCGAACGGCTTCGGAAAATCCCCGGATCACCCCCCGGCCGGCCGTCATGGGAATCACCATGGCGTGCATGCCGGCGGCCGCCTTTCGGTAGTGATCCGGAACCACCTCCATGGCCTCACAGGCCAGTTCCAGAAGGCCGACGCCCGTGCTGGCCGCCACCCTCTCTTCCAGGACGCCCAATTCGGAAGGGATGGGCGCCACGTCCTGCGGGGTGAGTCGGGTCATGGTCCCACGCCCTCCCCTTCGCGGCGCGGCCTCGAATCCTCCACGCCCCTCAGCCCCAATTCGCCCACCATCTGTTCCAGAGCGCGGTGGTGCTGCGCCCACACGTCTTTCAGACGGTCGGAGACGAAAATCAGGGTGGCCACCCACTCTCGGGCTCCCGGCACGTGGTCCGTGACCGCCTCCCGGGATCCGAAAAAACCGGGCACGACCCGGAGCGCTTTCGCCTTCGCCATCACGTGTTCGCCCGCCACATAAAGCCTTCCGTTCCGCACCTGCACATGCTCGTAGAGAACCGCCCGATGGACCCTCCTCCTGCAGGGCCTCGGGGGGCTTTCGGGGTTCAGGGCCATCCGCCCGAGGATTTCCAACAGGTTGACGCCCTCGGACCAATAGACGACGGTGGGGGTTTGGCTGGGGAAACGGGCGTCGATTTCCAGGGCCAGGATATCCCGGCCGTCGAAGACCACTTCCAGGTCCATGATGCCCCGCAGAGTCAGAGCCCCCGCCAATCGCAGGGCCAAGGCGGCCGTCCTTTCTTGCAGGAACTCGGCCAGTTCACTGGGGGCGGTCACCCGTTTACAGTCGTAATCCGCGTCCATATGGAGGTCGGTGACGGGACCGGCCGCGTATTCCCCTCCATTTCCCACCACTTCCACGGAAAAGGTCGGCCCCTGTATGAACTCCTGGATCACCCACCGGTGCGGATCCTGCCGGCCGGAAAGCCAACGGCTCAGAGAACCCTCGTCGGCAAACACCCGCACGCCCCGGCTGCCGCTTCCCCTGTCCGGTTTGGCGATCACCGGAAAGCGGTTGGAGGGATGGGGCCGGGGTGCCGGCACGCCCAGCCTGCGGAAAAGATCGTCGGAGGCCACCTTGGACGAGGAAACGGCGTAGGCCTCGGGGTCATGGGCCAAGGGCACGCCGGTCTCTCGGGAGATGGCCTGCAGGCACTCCAACGCTCCGTCGTCTTCCAGAGCCGGTACCATCAGACGGCATCCTTGGAGGAGCGCCCTGGGAGCGTCGATGCGTTCAATTTCGGCACAGACAAACCGGTCGGCCAAGGTCCGGGCGGGAGCCTGTTCATTGCGGTCCACCAGCAGGGTCCTCCAGCCGGCCTTTCGGGCCAGGTAGAGGACTTCCGTTCCCTGGAGCGACCCGCCGAAGACGGCGATCCGGATCTCGTCTCCGGGAGGGACAGACCCCCCGCGTTCTGAACAGGTTCCAGGAGAGCTCGAATTTCGGCTCATTTCGGCAGGTTCAGACATGGAGGGATATGCCGTCCAGGTAGATGAGGCTCCGGCCGGCGCGAGCCAGGCCGGGCCGGTTTTCCGCCGCCAGGATGAGGCGCTCCAATCCGAACCCGACGCCCACCCAAGGCACCCGGATCTTCCACGCGCCGTCCAGCGGATGGGGCCCGAAGGCCCCGGACGCCACCTCCATGGGCGGGTCGCCCACCGCAACGTCCAGGGTCTGCCCGTAGACTTCCGAAGGCGTCGATTCCAGCCGGTAGTCGGCAATGCCGGCGGTTTCCATGACCAAAGACGTCCACCGGCGAAAGTGTTCTTCGCGCCGGGCCGGGTCCAGCCCCATCTCCACCAGGTTCAGCATGGTGAATTCTCCGGCATGCTGATGGCCCTGGGACTCCTTGCGAAAGCAGGACCCGATCTCGAAGATCCGGACCGGGTGCGGAAGGAGCCGCAGCAGATCCTTCAGCACCACGTACAGATGGGGTGCAAGCATGGGCCGGAGGCACTTGTCCCCGTCCACCCAGTAGATCTGCCGTGAAAGCGGGTGCGTGTCGTCGATGCCCATGCGGGCCAGGAGGCTGCGGTTCATGAGGGTGGGGGTAGCCACCTGCAGGAACCCTTGCTCCCTGAGGGCAGCGGAAAGTGCCTCCTGAAGCCGACAAAGGGCGGGGCGCCGCACCTCGGCCCGGAACCGAGCCAGGCGTTCCCGTTCCTTTTGAACCAATTCTCTTTCCGCATCCCGAAAGGCCCGGTCGCGCGCCTCCTCATGGGCGAAGGTCCTTTGGAGAAGGTCGTCGTCTGCCAGAAGAGCCTTCAGGCGGCCTCGTTGGGCTTCCGTCCACGGAACGGGGTAGTGTGCTTCCGTCACGATGCACGTGATCCTTTGCCATCTTTTTTTATGTTGGCGGGAGGTCCGGGAGTCGCACCCGGCTGCGCGGATTTAGAGTCCACGTGATCTCTTCCGATCCACCCCCCACAAAACAATTCGGGAAAGAACGCTTAGGTTGCGGGAAACCCCAACGCCTCGTGGGCTTCTACCCTTCCTGTTTCTCCCCCCGCAGGTCCGATCCGAAATGGCGCCGGAAGTGGGTGGCGTTGTACTTTTCCAGCTTCCATTGGGGCACGGCGCAAGCCCCGCACACCTTGTGGAACCATTTGTTGCGGAGCCATCGGGCCGCCCGGCTGTTCCTCGAATTGTTGGCGAAAAAGGTCTTTCCGCAGTGGGTGGTCACCAGGGCCGTGTCCCCGCTCTTTTCGATGGTTCGAATACCGTGAAGGGTCCCGCTGCGGGACGGCCAGAGCTTGATCTTGTCGATCAGCCGAAAGAGTTCCACACGCTTTCGATAGTATCTTTTCGCCGTCTTTTTCATGTCTTTTACACGCCGACCAAGGGAATCCGGGTGGCCCGACCGCCGCAGCTCTTTTCCGGCATGGGAGCCTTCCAGTCAAGACCCTTTTTAGCCGGAATCTTCAAGCAGCTCTTGACCTGGCTGTCACCCGGTGGTGTATGAACGCCGTGGTTCGGCGCGGTCCATCGCTACACCGAAATCTTGTTCACCCCCGATCCCATGGTGGAGGCACCCATGCCATTCAAGAAAAGCGCAACGGACGAAGCCACGTTCACGATCCGGGTGGAGGGCGAAAACCGGCCCGTTCGGGCCCGGGCCGAAGAGTCCCTCCTTCGCGCCCTGGCCCGAAACGGGATCCTCCTTCGGTCCGACTGCGGAGGCAAAGGCGTATGCCGGCAGTGCGCCGTGGAAGACGCCGCCACGGGCGAGCTTCGGCCCGCCTGCCGGGTGACCGTGACCGAAGACCTGTCCATTCGCATTCCCCCCGCCGCCCGTCGTACCCTGGAGGTGATCCGGAAACCGAGCCTAGGCGAAGGGGCCGTTCGGCTCCTGCAAAGCCGGGCCGGGCGCGTTTCCCCACGCGACCGCTGGGGGGCCGCCGTGGATGTGGGAACCACCACCCTCGCCGTCTACCTATGCGACCGCGTCCAGGGGCACGTGCTCGCATCCACCAGTCTTCGCAATCCCCAGTTCCTTTTCGGGGACGACGTGATGGCACGCATCGGCGCCGTGGATCAGGACCCCGCAGCGCTGCGGGAAATGCAGGTGCTGGTCCTGGACGCCGTGGCCATGGGTCTCACGTCTCTGGCCTCCTCCATCGGAATGGACCCGAAAGATCTTTGCGAGATCACGGTGGTGGGCAATCCCACCATGGTGCACATCTTCTGGGGTGTGGATCCCACGCCGCTCGGCCGCCATCCCTACGAGCCGGTCTTCCGGAACATCCGCTCGGATAAGGCCTCGGCCCTGGGCTGGAACGCGTTCCCCAAGGCACGGGTGACCTCCCTGCCTTTGCTTTCCGGCTTCCTGGGCGCCGACACGGTGGCTTGCGCCCTGGCCTTGGACCTTCGCCGGGCGCCGCGCGGGACCCTTCTGGTGGACGTGGGAACCAACGGCGAGTTGCTGCTGAAGGCCGACGGCAGCCTCTGGGGCACCTCCTGCGCCACCGGACCCGCCTTCGAAGGGGCGGCCATCCGCCACGGAATGCCCGCCGTTTCGGGGGCCGTGAGCCGCGTGGAACCGGCCGGCGACGGCACCCTGCGATGGGATGTGATCCGCCGCGATGACCGTCGCCACCCCAAGCCTCTTGGCATCTGCGGTTCAGGGGTCTTGAGCGCCGTCGCCGCTCTGTATTCGGCCGGCATTCTTCGAAAAGACGGCCGGATCGACACCATGAAGGCCCCCCACAGAATCCTTTCCGACGACAACGGAATCCCGTCCGTGATCCTGGTGGATGGCCCTCACACGGCCTCGGGCGCCCCCCTCCTTTTTACCCAGAAGGACGTGCGGGCCGTCCAGCTGGCCAAGGCGGCTCTTCGCACGGGGATCGACCTCTTGTGCCGAGAGGCGGGGATGTCGGAGCCCCAGATCGTTCATCTGGCCGGGACCTTCGGAACCCATCTGGATCCCCGGGACGCCGTCACCATCGGCATGCTTCCGCCGCTGGGACTGGAACGAATTCGGGCGGCGGGCAATGCAGCGGGCCTGGGCGCCCTGCTCTGCCTGGTGGACCCCGAGACCATGGAGGAACTGGACGATCTTGCCGCCGCCACCCGGGTGGTGAACCTGGCCGCCCACCCGGACTTCCAGGAAGCCTTCGTTTCCGCACTGGCGTTTCCGGGTGATGAGTGAGGGGTGACGAGTGACGAGTGACGAGTGACGAGTGAGGGGTGAGGGGTGAGGGAGGGCGTTGAAACAGAGGGAGTTGTGAAATTGGAGGGGCGGCTTGCGAACCGCCCCTCCGATTTCGCTGCGGCCCTGGCGGCGGATCTAATCGAAGAGGCCCAATCGGTCGGCAATCTCCCCGTAGGGCTCGGGATAGACCGGTTCGAAATTCTGGTAGAACGTCACGGGATAGCGGGCCCCGATGCGCCGGCCCGCCTCATCCAAGCCCTGCAGCAAATCGGGCAGAAGACGCGCCGGCAACGCCACCACCAGTTCGTCGTCCTGGGTCATGGAAAAGATCCGATCCCCCATGCCCGGTATGGACACCCGGGGCTCGTCCCGCCGGTGGGCCGCGTAGAGGGTCTGGACGCATTCCACCTTGCCGCCGAACACCCCTCCGACCACGCCTCCCGTTCGGGACGTGAGGGCCTGCACCAGCCGCATGGCCTGAGCCGGGTTGCAGTAGATCACCACGGCATGGGGTTCCTTCCGGGCCTTGGCCAACGGCGACAGGAGGATCCCCGCCACTTCGCCCGCCGCCGGAAGGCCCATGGCCGCCACCTGATCCGCCGCCGTTTCTTCGTCTTTCGCGAAACCCACGGTGGCAAAAAGGCCCTGCAGCTCGGAAGCCCCGTCCTCGGCACCGCTCCATCCCCAGGCGATCATGGCCGGAACGCACACCACATCGTCCCGGGTGATCCCCACGGTCCACCCGTAGATCCGGGCCATGGTGACGGCCTGGCAGATGGCCACCCTTTTCTTGAGATGGGCGGCGGGTCTCCGGGTCTTCTCCGGGAAGGGCTCGTCCTGGGCCAAAAAGGAGACGGCCAGGGGGAAAGATCGCGGACGGACGGCCTCCATGATCTTGGATTGAGCCTGTTGAAAATCGGTCATTTTCTCCTCCTTTTTGTTCTCGGTTTCACTTGCATCGACTGCTGAGCTTGTGTAAGAAGCGGGCTCGCGCTCTTGCCATGGAAACCGTAAATGCTCTCGTGGAACCGACGGTTGAACGACCCGAAACAGGACGGAAAGCTCTCATGGAATCGAAACCGGTGAAGACTCTCGCTCACGTGGAAGACCTGGTGGCCTATCTGCCCAAACTGCAGTCCCTGGAAGGCCGTTACGTGGAACAGTGGGATCCGCCCTTCTACGCCACGCCCGTTTACCATCCCGTGGTGGAGGAATTTTTCTACCGCGTGTCCCGGCTTTGTCCCCCCGA
>JACIYN010000038.1 GCA_014359885.1 Desulfacinum sp. | reverse complement strand
CGGAAGGGGTTGAGATACCCGCAGGAGACGAAAACCGCCTGGGGCCGAAGCGCCTCCAGAAGGGCGGGACCGGTGGAGCGGGCGCTTCCATGGTGGGGCGCCACGAGGATCCAGCGGAGTTCCCCTTTGGGGAGCCGGTCCAGTACATGCGCTTCCACGTCCGTGCTGATGTCGCCCGGAATCAGAACGCCCGTCTTTCCGTAAGTCACGGCCAGGACCACGGACACCTCGTTCAGGTCCGCACCGTCCCACATCCTTTCCACATAGTCCCGGTTGGGGTGGAGGACCCATGCGCGGCAGTCGCCCAGGGGGAAAGCGGCGACGGGCGGTTCGTGGCCGGGCGGGGCGAAGGAGCCCCCCGGCAGCGGGGTGGCGGGAAACGGCCCCAGGGGCCCCGCGTTCGTTTGCCGGCTCCCCTCCCGAAGGTCCATGAGTGACAGCACGGGAATCCCCCTTTTTCCGGCGATGGCGGCCGTCGGCGTCTTTCCCGAGGCCTCGTCCGTGAGTCCGCTTTCCAGGTAGCGGCCCACGGGAAAGTGCTTCAGGATGAATTTCAGGCCGTTTCGGTGGTCCGCCTGGTCGTGGCTCAGGACCACCCAGTCGAGCCTTCGGACGCCCAGGGCCCAAAGCGCGGGAGCCACCACGGCCCGGCCCACGTCGAAGGAATCGTCGTAGAAGCCCCCGCCGTCCACCAGGAGCGCCCCCTCTCGTCCGCACCGGACCAGGGTGCTGCTCCCCTGGCCCACGTCCAGGACCGTCACCCGAAGGGGAGGCGGCGGGGAGGCATCCGGAATCCGGTCCAGCAGCCAGGCCGCTCCCGCCGTGATTCCCAGGGCCGCCGCTAAGGCGGCCTTTTTCTTGATCGGCAGCGACGAAAGCAGCAGCCAAATGCCAAGGTAGCAGGCGATGAGCGCTCCGACGGAAATCATCCCCACGTAGGTGTGGGCGAAGGGAAGATCGGCGAAGGCGTCCACGGCCTTAAGGGCCCCGTGGAGCACGCCGCCGGAAAGTTTGAGCAGCAACGATCCAACACCGGGGAGCACCGGATGGAGGGCAAGGCCCGCAAGCCCCGACGGCAGCACGGCCAGGCCCATCACCGGAACCACCAGGGTGTTGGCCGCCAGCCCCACCAGGCTCAGTCCGTGGAAGTGGTAGGCCGAAAGGGGGGTGACGGCCACGGCGGCCGCGGCCGAAAGGAGGAACGCGTCCACGAACGGGCGGAGCCAAAAGGCTTTTCCCGACCGGAACCCCGGCCACCGGCGCGCCACCCCGCGGGACATGCGCGGATAGAGGAGCGCGATGCCCAAAAAGGCGGCGAAGGAGAGCTGAAAGGAGGCCCGAAAGAGGTTCCAGGGATCGGAGGCCAGAACCGCCAGGGCCGCCGCGGCCGTGAGCGACAGCGGATCCGGGCGCCGAAAGGACCAGACGGCCGCCACGGCCAAGCCCAGCATGCAAAGGGCCCGCTGGGTGGGAAGGGCGAGGCCGGCCAAAAGAGCGTAGAGGGCAGCGGCGCCCAAGGCGGCGGCCCATCCCGCCTGCACGTCGGGGACGGTTTCCAGGAGTCTCGGAAAGAGAAGGCGCAAAAAGAGGCGCACCGCCCAGAAGGCCACCCAGGCCACGATCCCCACGTGAAGGCCGGAGATGGCCAGCAGGTGCATGACCCCGGCCTCCCGAAACCGGGTGATCCGCTCCGGGGGAATCATGTGCCGGTAGCCCAGGAGCAGGGCGCAGCTCACCGCCGCCGTGTCGCCTTCCAGTGCCTTCAGGATCGCCCGGCGGCTTCGCTGGCGCGCCCCGTCCACCCATCTCTGGATGTTTCCGGAAAGCCAGGCCGGGATTTCGACGAACTTCCCCATGGGGGAGCGTTCTGTTTTCAGTGTCGACCGAAAAAGGCCGGAGAGGCGCTCCATGGCCCGGTCCGTCTTCAGGAAGGCCCGGGCGAAGATGCCCTGCCGGGCCTGGAACGCCACGTAGTCGAACCGACCCGGGTTTTCGAAGTTTCGAAAGGACCGAAGCTTGAGCCGGGCCGCAAAGACATCGCCCACCCGCCAGTCGCCTTCCAGGTCCTTCACCACCAGCCGCACGGCGACTTGGCTGCGCGAGGGATGAGTGACGGGTGAAGAGTGATGAGTGAAGAGTGACGAGTGATGAGTGAAGAGTGACGAGTGATGAGTGAGGAGTGACGGGTGATCAGTGAAGAGTGACGAGTGATCAGTGAAGAGAGACGAGTGATCAGTGAAGAGAGACGAGTGATCAGTGAAGAGTGACGGGTGAAGAGTGAAGAGTGACGGGTGAAGAGTGATGGGGGACGAGTGACGGGGGGAAAGATCGGGCCCGGGAGTACCTTCGGCCTTGCCGGGTGATTTTCTAAGAAGTGACGACCTTCTCCCCCCTTTTTCAAAGGGGGGCGGGGGGGGATTGTCCGTGATCCGCGATCCGTGATCCGTAATCCGCGGACTGGCGGGAATGACAGATGACGAGGGATGAGCCGTGCGGGACGAGTGATGAGTGATGAGTGACGGGTGATGGGCGGAGAGATCCGGTACCCGAGAGCCTTCCTTTCTTCCGAAGGGTTTTCGAGCGGCTTTGGGCGCACTCCCCCCTTTCGTAAAGGAAAACCGGAGGGGATTGCTGCGACTCCCCCCTTTTTCAAAGGGGGGTTGGGGGGGATTGCCCACATGGAGGAGCGTCACCGGAAGGACCGTCTTTTCCGGATAGAAATCCGGAAAACCCGATACGACGGCCGTCACCGTCTCTTCCGGGCCGTCCAGGTGCGGGGCGAGCCACTGGGGAAAGCGGCTCTTCACCTCGGCGCGGTGCTGGAGGAGGAATCCGGCTGCGAAGGCGACCCCCAGCACCAGGACGGCGGTCCCCTGTTTTCGTGGAAAGGCGGGCGGGTTGCGGCGCTTTCGAAGGATCAGGGCGGAGAGGGAAAGGGCGAAGAGGGCGATCAGGGCGGAAAGGAGCGCCGTCCGGAGTGCCCCGGGGATCCCGCCTGCCAGGTGCCTTGCCGCAATTCCAAGGGAAAAGACGACGGCCACGGGCACCAGCGGCCGCGACCCCGGCGGGGCGCTACTCCCGCTCCCTCCAGATGCGGGCGCCCACGGCCCGCAATTTTTCGTCCAGTGCCTCATAGCCGCGTTCCAGGTGATAGATGCGGCTCACGTCCGTGCGGCCCCGGGCCGCCAGTCCCGCCAACACGAGCGACGCAGACGCACGAAGGTCCGTGGCCATCACCGGGGCTCCGGAAAGATGCGGCACGCCGCGCACCACGGCGCTCCGCCCGTCCAGGCGGATGTCGGCCCCCAGCCGCTTCAGCTCGCTCACGTGCATGAAGCGGTTTTCGAAAATCTGCTCCTTGATGACGCTCACCCCGTCGCCCAGGGTCATGAGGGCCATGAACTGGGCCTGCATGTCCGTGGGAAAGCCGGGATAGGGCCACGTGGCGGCGTCCACGCTCCGGATGCCGTCCGCGGGAGCCTCCACCCGGATGGTATCGGCGCCGGTTTGGACCGTCAGGCCAGCCGCCAAGAGCTTCCGGATCACGGCGTCCACATGGTCGGGCCGGCAGTGGGTGAGCTGAAGGCTGCCGCCCGTGATTCCCGCCGCCACCAGGTAGGTCCCCGTCTCGATCCGGTCGGGGATGACGGCGTGGGAGCGGCCGGGCTTGAGATGGTCCACCCCCTGGATGCGGATGACCGCCGTTCCGGCCCCTTCGATGCGGGCGCCCATTTCCGTGAGGTATTCGGCCAGGTCCACCACCTCCGGTTCCCGGGCCGCGTTTTCCAATACCGTCTCGCCTTCGGCCAGGGCCGCGGCCATCATGAGATTCTCCGTTCCGGTGACCGTCACCTGATCGAAGGTGATGGTGGTTCCCCGAAGCCGTCCGCACCGGACCAAGACGTAGCCTCCTTCCAATTCGATCCGGGCTCCCATCTCCTCCAGTCCCCTGAGGTGGAGGTTGATGGGGCGGGCCCCGATGGCGCATCCCCCCGGCAGAGACACCTTGGCGCGGCCGTAGCGGGCGGCCAGCGGCCCCAGAACCAGCACGGACGCCCGCATGGTCTTCACCAGCTCGTAGGGCGCTTCGGGAGTCCCCACGGAGGCGGTGTCCAGGGTGAGCCCGTGGTTCCATTCACTCCTGGCTCCCATGTGGGCCAGGAGCCGTTCCATGGTGCGGATGTCCCGGAGCCGGGGGACGTTGGTGAATCGATGCACTCCCGGGGCCAGAAGGGAGGCCGCCATGAGCGGCAGGGCCGCGTTCTTGGCGCCGCTGATGGGGATGGTGCCGCGGAGGGGAATGCCGCCTTCGATGACCAGTTTGTCCATGAATTTTCGCCTTCCGTGGAGTTGGGTTTGGTTCGAGGTTCTGCTCGGGGCTATTTCACCCTAGAGGCGCAGAGAGCGCCGAGGCAAAGTTTGTATTAGGCTTCCCCCAGAGGGCAAAAGCCAAGGCTATCCGACGGCGCCGCGGACGACCTCTTTTCTCGTAGCGCAGCCCTTTAGGGCTGCGGAAGATCCCCCAGAGGTTGGATGGGCCATCGTGTATTTTCTGTCGCTTCATGGGTTTACGACGGCCCTTTCCCGAGGGGCTAAAGCCCCGCGGCTACGATGAGAGGGGGGGCTCCTTTGGGGCTTATTGTAGGAGCCGATTTGCCGCCGGTGCAAGTCCCGAGTCGAATCGGGGGGTGTTCGTGGACATCCTCAAGCGCTTTTCTCCACGCGAAGAACGCGTGGAATGTGCGAGTAGTCAGGGATCACGTCCACCTCGTGCACGCGCGAAAGCCGGCAGGCCTCCTCGGCCAGCACCGTCTCCTGGCCCCTGCCGAATTCCATGAGGAGCATCCCTCCGGGGCGAAGGAGCGGGAAGGCGTCCCGAAGGAGTTTCCGCGGAACGAGGGTGCCGTCCGGGCCGCCGCCCCGGAGGGCCCGTTCCGGTTCGTGGCCCATGACTTCCGGGGCGAGGCTATCCCATTCTGCATCGCCCACGTAGGGCGGATTGGCGCAGATGAGATGAAAGGGGGGAGGGGCGGGGCGAAAGGCCGAACTGAGATCCGAAAGCACAAAGGCGATGCGATCCGCCACACAGTGGCGCTCGGCGTTTCGCCGTGCCGTCTGCAGGGCGTCCCAGGAGATGTCGCACGCCGTGACGGCCCAGCGGGGCCGCTCCGTGGCCAGGGCGATGGCGATGGCCCCCGATCCCGTTCCCACGTCCAGGACGCGGATGGGCTCCTGCCCGAACGCCTCCAGGGCCAGCTCCACCAGGCGCTCCGTTTCGGGCCGGGGGATGAGCACCGCCGGGTTGACTTCCAGTTCCAGGGACCAGAATTCCTGGCGCCCGGTGATGTATTGAGTGGGTTCTCGGGCGGCCCGCCGCTTGATGAGTTCCCGGTAACGGGCCAGTTCGTCGGGATGGAGGGGCTGGTCGAAGCGCAGGTACAAGTCCATGCGGCGAAGACCCAGGGCATGGGCCAGCAGAACCTCCGCGTCGGCCCGGGGCTGCTCCAGACCCTTGCCGCGGAAGTATTCGGTGGTCCACTGCACGACCTTCAGGATGGTCCAGGTTTCTTCCATGGATCAAAGCCGAAACGAACCGGGTGTTTAAACTGCGCGGCAGGGACAGACGAGCGGTCGACACCGGAAGAGCTCAACCCAATAACCCAATGACCCAATGACCCAATAACCCAATGACCCAATCACGTCCCTTCCTGCAGGGCTTCGGCCTGGGCGGTGGCGATGAGCGGGTCGATCACCTGGTCCAGGGCGCCCTCCATGATCTCTTCCAGCTTGTAGAGGGTCAGGTTGATGCGGTGGTCGGTCACGCGGTTCTGGGGGAAATTGTAGGTGCGGATCCGTTCGCTGCGGTCCCCGGACCCCACCTGGCTCTTGCGGTCCTGGGCGATCTTGGCTTCCTGCTCGGAGCGCATCATGTCCAGAAGGCGGGCGCGGAGCACCTTCATGGCCTTGGCCTTGTTCTTGTGCTGGGACTTTTCGTCCTGGCAGGTGACCACCAAACCGGTGGGCAGGTGAGTGATGCGCACCGCCGAATCCGTGGTGTTCACACTCTGGCCGCCGGGCCCCGAGGAACGGAAGACGTCCACCCGAAGATCGTTGGGATCGATCTCCACGTCCACTTCCTCGGCTTCGGGGAGTACCGCCACCGTGACGGCGGACGTGTGGATCCGGCCCTGGCTTTCCGTTTCCGGCACCCGTTGCACCCGGTGCACGCCCCGTTCGAACTTGAGGCGGCTGTAGGCGCCCTTGCCGTTGATGGCCGCGATCACTTCCTTGAAGCCGCCGATGCCCGTGGGGTGGCTGTCCAGGAGTTCCACCTTCCAGCCCTGGTTTTCCGCGTAACGGGTGTACATGCGAAAGAGATCCGCCGCGAAAAGCGCCGCCTCGTCGCCGCCGGTACCCGCCCGAATCTCCAGGATCACGTTCTTTTCATCGTTGGGATCCTTGGGGAGGAGCATCTTCTTGAGGTCCAGCTCGAGCCCTTCCAGCTCCTCCTTCAGCCGCGCCGTGTCCTCCCGGATGAGTTCCCGCATCTCGGGGTCGTCTTCGCGCCGGAGCAGTTCCTGGTTTTCCCGAAGCTGCGCCTCCGCCTTGCGGTATCGCCGGAGGGCGTCCACAATGGGGGACAGCTCGGCGTGTTCCTTGGCAACCTTGCGGTACTCGTCGGGATTGCCCAGGATGTCCTGCTGGCTCAGCAAAGATTCCAATTCTTGATGCCGCTCTTCCAAGGCGGCCAAACGATCGAACATAGCGCCAAGGATCCTTGGTTCGTGATCCGGAATCCGTGGGACGGAAACCGCCTCACCCCTCGCCCCGTAATCTTCACGTCGAGCGCCTTACGCGTTACGCCTAACGCCTAACGCCTTACGCCTTACGCCTAACGCCTAACGCCTTACGCCTAACGCCTAACGCCTAACGCCCAACGTCCCAAACCGGACGCGGGGCACAAAAAACCCGGACCTCTGCGTCGTCGGGCAGGCAGTCCGGGCGGGAGCTAGTTGTTCTGTTCTTCTTGCTTTTTCTGGAATTTCTCGTACTTTTTCATGAACCGCTCGATGCGGCCGCCGGTGTCCACCAGCTTCTGCTTGCCGGTGAAGAACGGATGGCACTTGGAACAGATTTCCACGCGGATGTCCGTCTTGGTGGAGCCGGTTTCGATTTCGTTGCCGCAGGCGCAGCGGATCACGGTCTGGTGGTATGCAGGATGAATGTCCTTTTTCATGTTCGCCTCCGTATGGGTTCTTCTTTCAAGAGCTCCCAATTATAACGTCGAAAGGTTGTCTTTCAAGTGAATTTTGCCCGTGATTCCTTTTTTGTGTCCCTGAATCCCTACATCCCGCTGGATCACAATCTGTCGCTGTTTGCGCCGCTGGACGACCCCGAGGTGCGGGGGCTATTGCGCGCGGCCTGCGGGGTGATCCTGCCCGGCTACGTTTCCCCGTGGCGCTACGCCGCCGTCACGCGGCTCGCCCGCCGTTGGTTTCCCCGCCTGGAAGGGGCCCGATCCCTCACGGGAAAGGCCCGCCAGATCCTGGCCTTTCGGCGGCTGGGGGTGCGCCATCCGGACACCTGGATCTTTCGGAACCGCGAGCACGCCTGGAGCGCTCTGCGCACGTGGGGGAGCCCCTGGGGGTATCCGGCGGTGCTCAAGGGGGACTCGGGCGGAGGAGGCAGCGCCGTCTTTCCCGTCCGCGACCCGGCCGAACTTCGGGCGAGGTTGGACCGGCTCCCGGCCCACGAGCCCGTTCTGCTGCAACGCCTGATCGACCACGGCGGGCGGGATCTCAGGGTCGTGGTGTACGGGCCCATGGCCGTGAGCTACTTTCGGGTGGGGGGCGGCGGCTTCTACAACAACATCTCCAAGGGGGCGGCCATCGACCACGAAGTGGCCCCGGAAGAGCAGCAGAAGGGCGTCCGGGCCTGCCTGGAGCTGAGCCGCCGGCTGGGGATCGATCTCGCCGCCTTCGACCTCATGTTTCCCGACGACGGCCCGCCCGTCTTCGTGGAGATCAACTTCAACTTCGGCCGCAAGGGCCTGGGGGGCGCCCCCGGGCACCGGGAATACCTCCGCCGGGCGGTGGAACTGTGGTGCCGGGAGGCCAGGAGCGGGGGTGAAGGATTAGAGGATTAGAGGATTAAAGGATTAGAGGGGTAAGGGGTAGGGGATAGGGGGTAGGGGATAGGGGATAGGGGGTAGGGGGAATTCGTGATCCGTCGGGGGGATGGTGTAAAGGGGGAACCGCCGATGAACGCGGGCAGGTTGACTTGAGTGAGGGACTGTAGGGGCGAAAGATTTTTCGCCCCTACATTTTTGTGTCGTGGATGGAATGGTCCAGCGCGGGCTGTGATGGTCGGGGTGATGGGGCCCTCTCGGCGAAAAGAGAAAGTAAAGGGCTCCTCCGTGCCCTCTGCGTCTCTGCGGTGAGTGTTTCAATCACCGGTTCATGGACGCCAGGAAGTCCGCGTTGTCCTTGGTCCCCTGCATCTTGTCCAGGAGGAATTCCATGGCGTCCACCGGGTTCAGGGGCGACAGGAGCTTCCGGAGGATCCAGATCCGGTTGAGGTCCTCCGGCGGCAGCAGCAGCTCTTCCTTCCGCGTACCGGACCGGTTGATGTCGATGGCCGGGAAGATGCGTCGATCCGCCAGCTTGCGATCCAGGTGGATCTCCATGTTGCCGGTGCCCTTGAATTCCTCGAAGATCACCTCGTCCATGCGGCTTCCGGTCTCGATGAGGGCCGTGGCGATGATGGTGAGGCTTCCGCCCTGCTCGATGTTTCGCGCGGCGCCGAAAAAGCGCTTGGGCCGGTGTAGGGCGTTGGAGTCCAGACCGCCCGAAAGGATCTTGCCGCTGGGGGGCACCACCGTGTTGTAGGCCCGGGCGAGCCGCGTGATGCTGTCGAGAAGGATCACCACATCCCGTCGGTGCTCCACCAGGCGCTTGGCCTTTTCGATCACCATCTCGGCCACCTGCACATGGCGCTGGGCCGGCTCGTCGAAGGTGGAACTCACCACCTCGGCGGCCCGCACGTTGCGCTGCATGTCGGTCACTTCTTCCGGGCGCTCGTCGATGAGCAGCACGATCAGGTAGGCGTCCCGGTGGTTTTTGGCCACCGCGTTGGCGATGTTCTGGAGCAGCATGGTCTTGCCGGTGCGGGGCGGAGCCACGATCAGACCGCGCTGGCCGAACCCGATGGGGGTGAGAAGATCCATCACCCGGGTGGAATAGTTGTCGGAGGTGGTCTCCAGATTGATGCGCCGGTCGGGGTAGATGGGCGTCAGGTTGTCGAAGAGGATCTTGTCCCGGGCCGCCTCGGGTTCCTCATAGTTGATGGCTTCCACCTTGAGCAGGGCGAAGTAGCGCTCGTTGTCCTTGGGCGGCCGGATCTGGCCGGAAACCGTGTCGCCCGTCCGCAGGTTGAACCGGCGGATCTGGGAGGGGCTCACGTAGATGTCGTCCGGACCGGGCAGGTAATTATAGTCCTGGGTGCGCAGGAAGCCGAAGCCGTCCGGCAGGATTTCCAGGACACCTTCCCCGTAGATCAGACCGCTCATTTCCGCCTGGGCCTGCAGGATGGCGAAGATGAGGTCCTGCTTGCGCATGGAGCTTGCGCCCTCGATCTGCAGCTGGCGGGCCAGCCCCAGAAGCTCCTTGATGTTGCGCTTCTTGAGCTCCACCAGGTTCATGTCCTGCTGGGACAAGAGTTCCTTTCGTGCCGAAGCACTGAGAGTGTCGTTGTTCATGTTGTTTTCAGCCATAACTCCTTTCCTTTTCTTGGCCGGGTTGCGGCACGCAAGAATACGATGAAAAAAGCCATCGAACCGCTCTACAAATATCCATACCCATGAGAATCAATCGGATGTCTGTCGCTGTGGGCCGGTCTCTTGTTCTCGCCTTTAGGATACGGGGACTGGAGACAGGGTAAACATCCTAGGGAAGGGTCCGGTCTCGTGCGTCGGCGTGCCCCTGTCTCATAAGGGATTCAAGGAAGGAATGTCAAGCGATTTCGATTCGTTTCAGAAGCCGAGCTTGGTCCAGAGGCTCTTGCCGTCGTCGCCCCGGTTGAGACACGCGCGGCAATCGGCCAGGATCGCCTGAATCTCCTCTTCGTAGCCCAGATCCTTGACCGCCTGGGGGTGCTCCATGAGAAGACGGGTGAGCCGAAGTTGCGCTGCCTTGTACTTCTCCATGCGGTAATAGAGGCGCCCCACCTGGAATTCGTGCTCCGCCAGGCGTTTGCGGCATTCGTAAATCTGCTTCTCGGCCTTGGGGGCGTACTCGGACGTGGGGAAGGCCTGGATCAGACGCTGGAAAGCGTCCATGGCCAGCCGGGTCTCTTCCATGTCCCGGTCCGTGGACTTGAAGCTCAAAAAGTGGCACATGCCCAGCTGATAAAGAACGTAGGGCACCACCTCGTTGCGGGGATGCAG
>JACIYN010000037.1 GCA_014359885.1 Desulfacinum sp. | reverse complement strand
TCGGTGCGAATGCGAGCCCGAGGCCGGAGGACCACCTCGTCGGGCAGGCCCCCATCCCGGCGCCTCTTCACCTTTTTCATGAAAAGGTCTTCCACCACCCCGCTCCAGCTCTTCTCCGCTCCTTTGCGAGTCCAGAGTGCCAGGAAAAAGGTCACCACGGCCGCGAAGCCGAAGGAATAGAGCACATCTTCGTTGATTTCCCCCATCTCCCACCAGATGACGCCCAGGATCACAGGCAGGATGACGGCGAAGAAACCCCATGCATGGATGCGCGAATGGCGACGGTAAGTGCGCAGCCATTCTTCCGTCTGTTGCGGGGTCAGGGGCGCAGATGCTGCGTTCGGATGTCGGCGTGCCGTACTTTGCGTCATGGAAATCTCCTTAAGCGTTTCGACTGTCTCCTTCCCGCCCCGTCACCGGGAGCAGGCAGGGCGGGATCAGGGCAGGGGGAGCACCTGTTTTCGGAGCCGGTTGCCGTCGATGCCCCAGTATTCCACTGCGGACTGGCGGAAGACGGCACGGGGGGGAACGATGTCGTGCGCCCTGTCCTCACCGCCGAAGACCGCCAGGTGCATCTTCTTGTCTTTGTCCCTGGCGAAGTAGACCAGGTGCTTTCCATCGGGACTGAACTGCGGCGGCTCCCTGTCGTAGATTTCCCGAAACTCCGGACCGGCCCGGCCGTCCAGGTACGCACGCCAACTCTTCTTGCCCTTCTCCAGCCAGGCCACCCGTCCGCCGTCGGGACTGAAAACAATTTGACGGGGGGATCCCTTCCCCCGGCCCACCTCCTTGCCGTCCACGACCACCACGTAGTCCTCGCCGTTCAAGCCGAAGCCGGCGGCCCAGCGACCGCCGTCGGGGCTAAAGACCTGTCCGCTGATACTCTCCAGCGGGCCGAATCCGTGGGACACGACCCGCCCATCCACCACCAGAAAAGGCTCCTTGTCCCGATAGGCCGAGTAGATGTGGCGCGATCCGTCGGGGCTGAAGATGGCGGGGTGCCAGATTTGGTGGAATTCGGGGCCGATTTGGCCGTCGATCACCATGGATTCAACGTTTGCGCTCACCTGGGCCACGAAGGCGTAGTGGGCACCGTCGGAAGTTACCGTGAACTTGTATCCGGATCCCATGGTGGGCGTGAGCTCCTCGCCGCTCCGCACCAAGAAGCGGTTTTTGTCCTCCTTCTCGGCGATATACCAGAGTTCGGCGCGGTTTTTCGTGAAAAGCGGTTTTTCGATGATGCTTCGATACTTCCTTCCCTCGGAGCCGTCTTCGCGGACGACCATTTCAAACTCGGCACCCGTCTCGGGGATTTTTCCTCTTTCCACCCACGCGGCCTTTCCGTCGTGGGCCACCGCAGCGTCACTCATCGCAAGGCGGTTGGCCGTCCTGCGGACCTCTTTGCCGTCCAGATAGACGACGTTGGACCCTTCCTTGCGTCCCCCCACCAGGAGGTGGCCCCCGTCGGGACTGGAGGTCATGAACTCGATCTCGTCGAACGCCAGCATCTGGGCTCCATTGCAGACCAGCACCTCCTTGTCGCCCATTTCCGCCTGAAAACAGAAGCGATCTCCCCCGGGGGAAAAGCCCATACCGTAGGGCATGATATCGTCATACCAGGAACCGGCTACGCCGTTGATAACGACACGCTTCTTTGCGTCCTTTTCCCCCTCCACCCAAGCCACCTGGCGCAGATCTTCAGAAAACCGTACGGCCTGCTTTTTCAGGGCGTACGGGGGGAGCTCGAAATCTGGGTTTTCCATGGGCGGAGGAAGTGCCGACGAGGCGGACGTGGCCAGGGGGTCCCGTTGCCCCACGGCGTACAGCCGACCGTCGTATTCGTAGACATCTCCCGGCATGGCCACCAGCACCCAGCCGATGCGTCGGTAGTTATACTTGAGGACGCCAAGTTCATGATTGCCGACATATTTTTTCACCAGGTAGGCCATGTAGACGCCCACAGCGCGCGGCCCTACGGGGCGGCCGGAACCGGCATCGGCGCTCGGGGTCCAGCGCACTGTTCCTTCATGGCTTTCCTCGAAACCGATATCGGAGGCACCCGACGCCTGATCCACGGGGAAGAAGAGAACGCTCTTGCCCACCACACGGTAGGCCACCTTGTCGCGAACTTCCTGGTCGCTCAAAGGGATGGCGGGATTTTCCGGGGCGTCCACTCGGATGACCACGGGCGTCCCCAGGGCGGCCACGCCCAGGAAGCGATGGTACGAGGCCCCTTCCTGGGCGAGATGTCCCGGGTCGGGTAGGAAAGAGGCTCGTTTTTCGAAAAACCCGCGTTCTCTTGCAGCTATCGGTGGATTCTCGGGAAGAAGGTTCGGCGCCACGCGCTCAAACCAGGGCTCGTCCGCCGCTGTGGCCTGTCGCAGCCCCTCGACCCTCAACTTGACACGGAAGGTGCCAGGGACCTGATCGTTGATGGGAAATTCCAGGCCGTCCTCAGGACCGGCATCGGTGGGGAGGGGGGGCGCCAAGGTAGACGGTTCGGGTGCAGCCTGGACAGGCTCAGGCCCACTCGATTCCGCGTGCCCAGCCGCATCCGGCACTTCCGGGCGACCGTCCGCCGCCTGGATCCAACGTTTGCCGCCGCTTCGCAAAAGAGCCCCTGCGGGCACGACGGCTGCCGGATCAACCGGGGCCCACGCGAGATGCTCACCGCGCTCCAGAAAAGCAGCCAGCTCATCCAGCTCCTCCCGAAAAGACGCCATGGCGGGATCCGTCGCCCATTGCCGGATCCGCTCCAGATCCGCCTCCAACAGGTCGAGCCCGGCCTCCTGGCGCATGCGCAGGGCCAGCTTGACATACTTATCCGGCAAGCGGCCCCAGCCCCGCAGCGCGCGCACCGTGACCTTGCCCTGCTGCTCCATCTGCAAAAGCCCGTCGGGCCCTGTGGCGATTTCCACGTTCCCGGCATCCGAAGAATCCACGGTGCACCAGCCCACCTGCGGCATCCAGAAAAACGCCATCATCAAGGGGAGTACGAAAAAGCGCATCAGAACCTCCAATTTCCAGGAGCATTCATCGGAGACGACAGCGCCCCTCCAAAGGGCAATCATGTCGCCGCACGGGCCTCCTTGCGAAGCGCCCGAACCACGTCACTTCCATCCTGCCCCCTGGGCACAGGGATACGGACAGAAACAGGGTGGCGAAAAAAGTACAGGACCCGCCCGGACATCATCAGGACCGAATAGACCAGAAGGATATGGGGCAGGGGGGAGCCCTGCATCGTGACCGATTCCAACCGACTGCCAAGCATCCCCCAGGAGTGCACCGTGCCGTTCAGGTACACGCCATGGCGGCCCACATACGCCTCTTTGGGGCCGCGAAGACCGCGGTGGCGCGTGCGTCGGGGAAGCCCTACCGCCAGAAGCCACAGGACGCCCATCAGCCCCATGAGGACCGCAAAAACGGCAACCGAGGCCGCGTCCTGCTGGACGATCAGGAAGCCCAGACCAACACCCAGACAGACGGAGAAGATCAGCACCCACAATGCCTTCTTCTGCGCGCTCTCCTGCCCGAAGTTCCATTGGACAAACCGGAGCCATTCGTCGGTTTCGTAGGTAAAGTGGGCCAGATAGTCCCCGGCCGCCATCTGCCGCAGCAAGACGATCTGCCGTCCGAAAAGCCCCATGCCCACCAGGGCCCCGAAGAAAAAGACTCCCCCCACGAGGATGGAAGCGTAGGCGCCGCCTCCCCCGGTCCCATACACAAAAGGCCAGGTTATCATGCCCGCAAAGACCGCGGCCGCAACGGCGCACCAGCGAAACCCTTTGGCTGCGGAGCTCGTCTCCACGATGTCGGACGAACCAAGCGGCAGGGCGAAGACTGCGAGTACGACAGCGGCTGCCGCAAGGAAGAACGGCCAATATTTTCGGAGGGGATACTTGAGGTGGGCCGGGATGGAGTACCAACGAAAGTCCTCCGCAATGATCCTGCGGTACTCCAGGTAACGGGATCCTTTCCCTTCCTGGAGCTCCACGTAGCCGTATTGGCCCGGAAGGGACGAAAGGAGGGCGGTGCTCGGCTCCCTGTAGTCCGCTCCTCTTGCCTCCACGTCCCGGAAAACTCCGATCCATGCCGGATCCTTCGCGTCCGTGACACGGCCGGCGGTTTCCGCCGCCACGAACTCGGCCAAGGAGCGGGACCTGCTACCCAATGACGCCCCGGGATACACCAGCCCCCGGCTCTTTTGGGCTTCAAACCGTTTGTGCCAGTCCACGGATTCCAGGCGGATCAGCACCGGAGCTGGAAGCCACCAGGCCATGAACAGGCCCACGGCGGCGACGGCAGCAACCACGCGACGGACGACCAGCATCATAGGGTCCCCTCCAGGTACCACCGGCGGCGGTCTGGCCCCTCTGTTCGGGCCGTGGAGGCCCGGCGTTACTACCATCCTCCCCGGTGCGTCCCGATGATTTTGCCTCCCCTGCCCCATTCGAACCGGTCCGGATAGAGCGTGGCAGAGATTTTTCGCGACGCGTCGTACAGCGTGACCGTTCCTTCGGAAGGAGATCTTCCCTTTTCTTCGAAGCGAAAACGGGCCTTACCATCACTGTACTCGACCCAGCGCACGCCTTGAGGGGTCATCTCTCGCTGGATGTAATGGTTGGGGTTGCGGGCGTTGACCCAACGTTCCATGGCAGCGGCTTTCGGGACGGGTCCGGAAGCGGCATTGCCCACGGGGAGGGTCTCCACTTGCGCAAACCCTCTACCTCCGGACTGCGGGTTATGCGCCCAGGTGGCGGGATCAGAGTCCACCACGGTATAGGTCCCAGCCGGGAGCTCTACCCTGGGCCGAGCAATCCAGTAGGCATTGGGAACGCCGCCCTGGCCCGGCGCACCTTCGGCTTTCCAGGGACCGTACAGCCGTCCCGTTGCATCGCGCAGGGCGATGGTGCCGGGGACCGCTCCCTTGCCATTGTTCCAATGGTAATTGGTGATGGCGGCCAGTATACGAGGGACCTTGAGGGAAAAGACCGTGGGTTGGGTCGGGCCGTTGTCTACGGTGTAGATGTTCCCGACCTCGAAGGTGCGCTCCGTGGGATCGTCCCCCGCCGCCTCCGAGCCGCCCTGGCCGTCCACATGCACGGTATCCAGCACGGCATTGATGACCTCCTGGCGGCCACTGGGGCCTCGAAACACCACCAAGAGTACCGCACGGCCGTCAGGCATGGGAGGAAAAAGGAAGTTCACGGCCGAGCCGTCATCGGCCCGCAAGACGTCCACGCCGGCCAGGTGGACAACTCTCAGTCCGGAAAATTCCGACTTCGCCCGGTCGTAACTGCCCACGACGCCGCCGGACACCCCGTGCTTCGGCGTATCAAAACTTCCATCCCAGTAGATATGGATTTTTCCCGATTCGGGATCAGGCTCCGTCGTGTACTGCCACGACGCCGGCACCGCGAAACGGACATTGCCAATGACCACGGACTTCCAGCCCTTGGGAACGGAAACGTCCGATGCGGCAGCGGGTGTGGGAGCGGGCTGAGGTGGAGTCGTGTTTGCCTTCGGGGAGGCGGTCGGCGGGGAGGATCCATTGCTATCCCCACCGGACTTGCCGGCATCCGAAACGGCACCCAAACGCTCACCGGTCCATGGACGAACGGGGGCCTCTTCGCAGTACCCCCAGGATCCGCTGAACCGGTCACCGGTGAAGATCCACTTGATGCGCCCCCAATAGAAACGACCCTTTTTCGCGGTGGCACATCGTTTATTGGCCGCATCCTCGATCCAGTATCCGTCCAAGACGTTGCCGTCCATTTCTGCGATAATCTCGCCACGGTCCTGGGGATAGGAGCCGCTTATGGCTCGGCCGTTCTGGGTGAGCGTCAATTCCCCTTCCGAAGTGCGCCATTTGCCGGATACCCTGGCTGGCGGCGAAGCTGCAGACTGGTTCCCCGAGCTCTGCGGAAGTGAGGGGACCTTTGCCTTGGACGCAGAAGAGCCGGCCGCCTTTTGCTTTTCACGATCCGCCAGGAATTTTTCCAGGCCGGCGACCCGATTCTTGATCCCGGAATCGTCCCAAAGGGCCAATCCTTCCTTGTATTTTTTGAGGGCTTCTTCATAGCTTTGCCCTTGCTGCAACTGCTGCGCCTCGGTCCAAAGCGCCTTGGCCTGGGCCCGCTTCTGCACCGTGGCCTTCAACCTGGCCAAATCCTGTTCCAGGGCGCTGTCTTTTTGTATTTGCAGACTTTCCTCGTATTGGCGGATCGCATGCGCAAGCTCGCCATTTTTTTCATAGTGCCGGCCAAGGGCTCTCTTATCCTCAGCCCGTTTGACCTCAGCCTGGTGATATTCCAGCCGACGGAGCAACCCATCCTTGGCAGACGGCGGATGTTCCCACTCCTCCAGAGCCTTTTGCAGGATGGGGATGGCCAGCCGATGCTCATGGTCCGCGCCCAGCGCTTTCACCTTGTCCCACATCTCCTGCATGCTCTCTTCATAGCGCTTCTGGAGACTTGCCAGCCGCTCCTTCAGGCCGAGAAACGCAGGGTCCTTGATGGCCGGCGGCAAGGGACGCGTCGGGTCCTTGAGCATCCTATATTCCAGGGTGTCGATTTCGCTCTTGGCCCGCTGCACCCGATTCTTTCGCATCAACAGATCGATTTCCGGAAATTTTTGCTCCTTGGTTTCCCGCCACTTTTTCGCCCACTGCTCGTAGCGGGCCTTGAATTGTTTGAGGTCAGCCTCTTGCTGGGCGCTGCGAGCGCCAATCTTGTTCAGGGCCCGATCCAGATTGTCCACGGCCCGGTCCACGTCGCCCGTTTGCAAATTCCTGACGGCGTGATTTTGCAAATGCGGCCCCACCAATGCCCGAATGGAGTCCACGTCCTGGGGGAGCAGCAAATCCCGAATGGAAGCAAAGCGATCGGCAATCTTCCGCGCGCCTTCTTCCTCTTTCATGACTCCCAGAGCGACATCTTTCATGATGGCATCGAATTCAGGCTGCACACTCTTGGCGTTTTCCTCAACCGCCTGCCGCCGCCAGCGATCGAAAATGGCCTGAGCCTGGTCGTAGCGCAACTTGGTCACTTTGTTGAAGCATTCGTATTGGGCTTGTTTGTCGGTGGGCAGAGGTGTCTTCCAGATGGAGAGGGGGCCGTTGCATTGGCACGGACCGTGACCGACATCGGACTCGAAACCGGGATTGAAAAAACCGCCCAGGGAACCACCACACCCAGAGCACAAACAATCGAGAAATGGTTTGGCGTCAGCGTCTGCCAAACCCATTTTCTTCATATTGGCGAGAGCCTGCTCAAAATCCTTCCGGTCCAAGACCATTTGCCGCATGACCTTGGCCAGCTCGTTCTGCATGGCCGCATACCCTTCCCACTCTTTTTCCTGGGTGAAATATTCCCAGACGGTGTCGGGGAGGTAGAGCAGGCCGATAATGGCCTCCTTCCCCATATAAACGCCCGTCTTGAGCAGGGTGAGCGTCACGTGTCTGGCCATGGACGGAGACCCGCCCGCCTCGACCTCCTTCGCGTAGCGGTCGATCTCCTCGCGCTGGGCCTGCTCGAAGGCCGGCCCGATTCCTGTGCCCTCCCAAAAAGCATGGTAGTAGCAATTGCGGAAATAATCCCACAGGGTGTCCGTGGCCTTGACGTTATCCAGCGTGATGGAAATGCCCTGATAGGCCATCAAGACCGCGCTTCCGGCAACCATGACGACCTTCATACCCTTGCCTAGCGCAGGACCGATATCCTTTTTCCAAATGGTGCCCGAAGATTTGATCTGCTGGATCCGCTTGAGGGCCCGGGCCTCCGCAACAGCGCCTTTGCCAAGAGTCCCTTCCACGCCTTGGACCCCCTTGGTCGCGCTCTCGATGCGCTCAATGGCCTGCCCGGCCCTGTTGGGCGGCAGGCGGGAAATCTCTTTTCCCAACGCTTTTTGAAGCTTGGAGATTTTGGAAGGATCTTGCTTGGCGACATCCACCAGGGTGTCGATCATGTCATCCGTGGCACTCTGCAGCGCGCTTTGCTGGAGATTGTGAATCACCGAGGCGTCCTTGCCGGTGAAGGGATTGCGCCCGGCAAGCTCGATGATGTCGGCGGACTGGTCAAATCCGTTGATGTTTTTGGGATTTTCCGGTAGGCCATACTGCCGGCGAAGATGATTGTTGGCGGCCTGGATGCGATTGTAATATTTGGCGGCTTGGTAGTCGAACTGCCGGGCCTGGGCCTCGAGGAGCTCCGCCTGGCCGGGATTGGAGCTGCGAAGGGACTGGGCTTGGGCCCGCAGGGCGTTGGCCTTCTTGATCTTCATCTCGGCCATGTCCTTCATGGTGGAGCTGAAGCTGGAGACTTCGTCGATGGACATGGGCTGGGAGGACCCCAGCTTGGCTTGCGCCAAAGCAGCACGTGGATCCTTGTAGGCCGTGCCGCCGTTTTGGTTGACGTAATCGACGATCCTTTGGAATTCTTCCGGTTCGGTATATTCCGGGTGGGGCATGAAGTCCGTTTCCGTCTGGACGTCACCGGCGGGAGGGTCCAATCCCTTGCGCCGGAAATGCTCCTTGACGATCTTTTGATAGTTGGAGTCGATCTTCTTGATGTCTTCCAGGCGCACCTTCTTTCCGCCCTTGCCCAGCACATTGACGTCGGTATCCGTACCCGGGTTGTATTTGCGGTTGCTGATGCTGGGATCGAAGCCGGCATCCCTTACGGCCTGGGTTGCAAACTCTTCATTGAGCCGAAAGAAATCCTCTTGGCACCGCCGGTAGGTGGACAAGGAGATCTTGCCTTCCTGGGCCAGCAGGTTGACCTCCTTGTTGTGGATAAAGAGCATCATCTCCTGGGCCGGAGAAGCCTTGCCCAGAGCGAAGGCTTCGGCCGCTTCCTGGAGACCCGGCGTCCATGCCGACACATCCGTCGTGAGGAAGAAAAACGCCAGTGCCGACCACAATAGGCCCCACCCGGACTTCCTCATCTTGACCTCCCCCCAGTCGTTCACCGCCCTTGCGGCCCGCAGATCCGCACGGAGTCCCCTACGAGAAAAAGCCCCTATGGCCTCAACGATTCCGCCCGCTTCACCAGCCGTGGCAGACTGTCCAGTTCGAACTCCCGGACGGCCAGGTCCGGGGTCAACCCCTTCCCCGTACACGACTCCCCTCCGGGAAGGAGGACTTCCTTGTTGGTGTAACGCAGCACGGATCCGTCGGACAGGCGAAGATCCGTCTGGGAAAGGCATTTGCCGAAGGTGGTTCGCCCCACCAAGAGCGCCCGCCCATGGTGGCGCAGCACACCGGCAAAGATTTCCGCGGCGCTGGCCGTTTCCGGGCCCACCAGGAGAATCAAGGGCATGGCGTATTTGTCCCCCTGGGGGGCGCGGATCTCCACGGCGTTTCCATCCCGACCACGGATGGTGCCCAAAAGAGTCCCTGCGGGAAGGAAAACCCCGGCCAGATCGAAGGCCTCATACAAATCGCCCCCGGGGGCGTCCCGCAAGTCCACGATGAGCCGAGCCGCTTTGTGGGCGGGGTCCATGCGGAACAGAACATTCAAAATGGATCGGAGGGCCGGCCGGGTCATTCCGCCTACGAAATCCCGGATGCGGACCACGTGCCGATCTCCGACGGGGACCATCTCCACGTCCAGGGGTGTGAAGGACTCCCGGCGCAGCCTGAAACGTGCCTTGCTCCCGTCCGGCAAGCCCACCATGAGGTGGACGTCGGTCCCCTCCTGACCTTTAAGCAGGATGGCCAGGGATTCTGCATCCAGCCCGGAAGCGGGCCGGCCGTCGATCTCCAGCAAACGGGAGCGGTCCGGAATCCCCGCCCGGTCCGCCGGACCTCCTCGGTAGACGTGCAGGATCGGCACCGATCCCCTGAGGGACAGGTCTGCGCCGATCCCAACCCAGGCATGCCTTGCCGCCGTGAAAGCGCGGTACTCTGCGGCCGAAAAGATCCGGGCATAAGGATCGATGTCCCGCAGTTTCGTCGGCAGGTTTTCTTCGGACAAGGCCGCCAGGGCAGCCTCGCCGGGAGGGTTCAAAAGGTGGCGGCGCAGGATGTCCCGGATTTCTTCCAGCGGCGCCCCGTAAAGGCGGGATGCCGCCAGGAGTACGGCCAGAAAAAAGGCCGCGGCCGGGACCCCTTTCACTGGGCCAGCTCCATCTGCATCTTCATGAGCAGGTCGTATTCCTTGCGAAGGGCATCCCGCTGGGCCTCCAGTTGCTTTCTGCGCAGGTCCACCTCGGAATCTCCCAGGCCGCTGCCTTCCAAGGCGTCCAAGGATGACTCCTGGCGTTTCAGGCCGGTCTTGAGATCCTCCAGGCGTTTCTGCATCTGGGCCACCCGCTTCTGATCCACGTCCCCTTGAGAAGACAAGGCTTTGATTTTCTTATCCAAGGCAGCGATGTCGGCTTGCATGGCATCCACCTTGGCCTTGTCTTGCTGCACTTTGGCGTACGCTTGGGACTTCTGCGCCTCCAGTTGCCCCTTCTCGGCGTCCAGTTCCCTCTGGATGGCGCGAAGCTGTTCCAGCCTCGCCTCCCGCTCCTGGATCCGCTTCTCGTATCCGCCGCCGCTCAGGCCCGCCACTCCGCCGAAGAAGCCGCCCGTCCTCGGATCGTGTTGACCCGCGCAACCGGCCAGCAGGGCCAATGCCATCGCCATCAGGAAAAGTGTGGGTGCCTTCATACGGACAACCTCTGATCGATTTGGGCCAGTTGCGAACTTCCTTCCCGAAGTTTGTCCAGGTTCTTCTGGAGGGCGGCCACTTCCTTTTCCAGGCGTGCGATGTACTGGTCATCCGCGGGCCGGCTTTTCTTTTCCTGCGCCAGGATGGCCGTCTGGACCTCCAGTTCCTTGGCCAGCGTCTCCTCCAGTTTTTTGGCGTCGTCGATCTTCTTCTGCAGGGCGTCGCTCCTGGCCAGAAGCGTCTTCTTGTCCACTTGTCCCTTGTCGTATTTCGCCCTCAGGGCCGCGCATTCCTTTTCCAAGGCCTTGATGTCTTTCATAAGCCTGTTGTTGTAGGCAACGGCCGTCTCGTTATATTCCTGGGTGCTGGCGATTTCCGCGTCGAGGAATTCCTCGGTGGTGGCGTAGGCTTTCTTGCGTTTGGCGACTTCGTTGCCCACCAGGTAACCGGCTCCTGCCCCTAGGGCGGCCCCGATGACGGCCCCGCGCCCGTCGCCTATGGCGTAGCCCAGAAGTCCGCCCACAAGGGCGCCCACGCCCGCACCTTCGGCCTTGGTCCGCGTCTGGTCCGACGTGCCGGCGCAGCCCGTGAGAAGCGCCAGTACGAGCGCGACGGCTCCCATTCTCTTGACAGCTCTCATGATCGTTCCTCCTTGCAGTAGTCGAGTGGTTTAGGAATCCACAAAGCCCTTGAAGCGCTTGCGAAACTCTTGGAGCCAGCCATCCGGGTCGGCCCGGCGCTGCTCGGCGTAAGCTTTGACATGTTTGCGGACCAACTCCATGACCAGCCGCTCGCGCTCGGTCATCTTCGCGGCTTGGAGTTGGGTGAAGGCGAAGTCCATGTGCTCGGGGCTGTATTCCCCCAGTTTGCTCACCTTATCCCGGTAGCCTTGGAGCTGGTCGCGTGTCGCCGCTTCCAATTCCTTCATGGATTTTTCCACGGCCGCGACCTGTCCCTGGTATCTGGTGGAAGTGGCTGCGAGCTCCTTGGCGGTCTCCAGAGTCCCGGCCAACCGTTCCAGGCGCGACAGGTATACGGAAAGGTTCACCCCGTTGCGGCCGGCGTCCTGGGCCAGGCTGCGGGCGCTCTCGCGCTGGGCCAGTTCCAGGCGTTCCCTGGCCTTGTTGAGCGAGTCCTGGACCGCCGCAAGGGGCTGTGCCAATTGCGGATTTTCCTTGATCAGGCGCTGGATGACGGGGTCGGCGGCGCTGATCTGCACCGAGGCCTGGCTGACCAGGTTATCCAAGGTGCGGCCCACGGGCATGGTCCGGCGCAGCTCCGCCTTGTAGGCCTCGTACTCCTTTTCCAGCTCGTTTCTCTGGGCCGTGCCGACCACCACGTTGGACCCGAGGGCCAGGCGGGCACCGGTGTTGAAGGATTTGCGCTCTTCCATCCTCCGGGCGTCCGGGTTCCATGCGTAGACATCCAGCTCGGCGCGAAGGGAGCTGCGCAGTTCGGCCGGGGGGGTGGACACACTGCCGCCGCGCACGGCCACCCCGCCGGGCTTGCCCTGCCAGATTTCGGGCCGGAACAGGCCGGCGGTCATCTCCTGGGCATTGCCGAAAAGATCGTGGAACCCGTGGATGTCCGGTCGCCGCAGCCCAATGGGGCGGAGTTTGTGCTTGGCATTTCCCAGGTGCCAGGCGAATTCCGCCGCCTGGGCCACGGGGAACGGCAACCTGTCGTCGAAGGTTCCCGCCTGGATGGCCTCCAACCCGCCCCGGGCGCAATATTCCCACTCGTCTTCGGTGGGCAGGCGCACAAAGCCCGGCACGCCGTCCACCTTGGGCAGGGATTCCGCACGTTCGGGGTGGGCCGGGTCAAAAAGCCACTGGTTGTAACGGCGAATGAATTCAAGAACATCGCCGTGGCCCACATAGGTGAGGGGCTTCATGAGGGCCTCGCGCAGGCTCCGCCCCTGCAGGGTCGGGAGGCTCTGCACCTCGGGATCGCTGCTGGCTGCCAACAAGGCTTCCATGCCCATGACGGCGGCAAACTGGCCCCGGGTCAGCTCGTACTTGCCCAGGATGATCTCCCAGGTACCGTCCCGGCCCGACGGGAATGATCCGCTGATCTGGGTGCGTTGAAGTCCCTCGAAGATCCCTCCCGAAACATCGCCGATCTGGATGATGCGTCTCTGGTCCCCCCAGAAGCCCGTACCCGGAACCTGGATGCGCCGGAAGACCATCTGGGCGTTCTCCGGCAAGGGGAGAATCAAATCACCCTCGGCCGGTTTGGGATTGTAGGGGCTTTGCGGTGGCATATCGGCCCGCGCCGGGGCCGTCGACACAAGGAACACCGCCAGGATGAGACATGCTGCGGTTGGCAGCCACTTCTTCGATCCGTCACTGTTCACGAATAACCTCCGCGGGGTCGATGCCTGTGGCCCGCCAGGCGGCAGCCAGAGAGGCCAGGCCTGCCAGGACAAAGGTGGAAAGACAAAAGAGTCGAACATGGGAGCCCGGCAGGAGGCAAAAGGCCTCGCCAGGGGCCAGGTCCATGGCGAAGCTGCGGCCGATGACCCCGGCCAGGGCCGCGTAGCCGCCGAATCCGGCGGCGAGCCCCAAGGCCGCGATCATGAAGCCTTCCGCCACGGGGAAGAAAAAGACGTGTCCGCGCGCGAAGCCCAGGAGCCGGAGCACCCCCAGGTCCCGCCGGAGACGATCCACGGCCGCGTACAGGCTGGAGACAAGCACCCCGGAGCCGCCGACCACCCCCAGGACGGCGATGAGCCAGAGCAGACGGGATAGGCCCCGGTCCAGGACCCGGATGCGCTCGATGGCCTCCACCTCGGCCGCCACAGCCACTCCCTGGTCCTTGAGCCGGCGGTAAAGCCCCGGAACGTCGTCGATGGTCCTTGCATAGAGGCGAAAGCCCCTGTATCCCCCCCGGGCCATCTGGAACGTGCGCGTCGTGGGGTCAAAGGTCACGGTTCTCCGGCTGGCGGTCCGCAGCACTCCCATAAGGTCCGCGGGCAGTATGGGGCGATCCAGGGAGGTTTTTCCGGCGATGCGGACAGGGAAAGAGAGTTCCGTCGTGCCGGGAGCGCGCACTTCGATGGTTTCTCCCATGGCGGGATTTTCGGCGGCCGGCCAGAGGCAGGGCGGCACGCCTCCTTTTTTGGAAAGGCCTGAAAGGCCGGGCCAGGGTGTCGCGGTCCAGCCCAGGAGCGCGGCTTGCGCTTCGTCCAGGGACAGGCCCACGGGATGGAGACGACGCTCGCCGACCTCAAGGACGATGTCCCGGGCATAGGGCAGCAGGACCCGCTTGTAGCCACGCAGCTTTTGCTCCACGGCCCGAAGGCTCGATAGGGTCACCGGAGAGGCTGGTGCCGTCAGCTCGTAGCAAGCCAGTCCTTCCGGCGGAGCCAGGCCCAGCAGCTCCCGAACCCGCTCGCCGTCGATCTGCTCCATCCGGCCGAAGCCCGTGTTAATGACCAGACCTGATCTCACAATGGGGGGCAGCGGTTCCGGCAAGAGGAGGACCGCGCCGTCGAAGCTTGGGTAAGGCGTGGGGACCTCGCCGGGCCATCCGCGGCCAGGGGCGGCATAACCCTCCTTGTAGGCTTCCACGTCCAGCACGAAGTCAAGAGGTGCATAGACCCGCGGCAGGGATCCCGCGCGTTCATCCAATACGGCCGCCACCCGTAGGCGGGCCTCCACGGCCTCGCCCCGGCCGCCCCGGGCTCTGGTGATCCGAACCGCCAGTTCCTCACCGGGTTCCGCGCCGGCAAGTCGGGCGGCTTCTGCCGTGAGGACCACCCAGCCGTCGTCGGGGATGATGCCCCCGTTTTCCAGGATCAGCGGATCGCCTGAGGCCGTGGGGATGAGATCGAAGAGGGCGGTTTTTCCGGTCTGGGGCAGAACCACGGTGATGACCGAAGACAGGGGCAGAATGGTGGGGACGAGGAAGGCCACGTCCGGCCAGGCGGCGACATCCGCAAACCACTGGGGGTGAAAGGCGCGCGTCTGGGTCGGGCGGATTTCCCGGAAGACGGGGTCTTGGACGAGGCGTTGGCGCAGGGTTCGGATGGTGCCGTGCTTCAGGCCCAGCAGGACCAGAAGGGGGGCGATGACCGCAGCCAGGGCGATGACCAGGCACAAGGTCAGAATCCACTCATGCCGGAGATGGGCTGCGGCCAGCAGCGGGATCCGGCGGAGGGGACTATGCGGGTGGCTCATGGCTTTCCTCCCGTCACAGGCCGGCAGACAGACCGGGTCTCGGT
This sequence comes from Desulfacinum sp., assembly GCA_014359885.1. Lineage (GTDB taxonomy): Bacteria > Desulfobacterota > Syntrophobacteria > Syntrophobacterales > DSM-9756 > Desulfacinum. Next base: position 17,818 of record JACIYN010000037.1, on the reverse strand, counting down.
GGCCGAAAGAACCTGGAGATCGAAGGAGTAGACCGCGTCCGCCAGATCCAGGACCAGATCCATGTCGTGGGTTACCACGACCACAGCCGTTCGTTGTTCCCGGGCCAACCGGTGCATGTCATCCATGATGGTCCGGGCTCTGGCCTTGTCCACGGCGGCCGTCGGTTCATCCGCCAACACCAGGCGCGGCCCATGGGCCAAGGCGCGCAAAATGGCCGCCCGCTGGCGCTGACCGATGGACAGGGAAGACGGCATGCGGTCCAGGCAGGACTCGATCCCCAGACCCCGCGCCAGGGCTTGGATGGAACGGGAGGGAGGGCGGCCGCCGTTGATGGCTCCGGGGAGTTCCACGTTACTGCGCACGGATAGGAACGGCAGAAGTCCGCCGGTCTGAAGAATGTAGCCGAAATGCTCCCGGCGCAAGGCCGCCAAGGCCGCTTCGTCGCCCCGGCGCCACAGGCCGGCGGCATCGCAGGGCGGGGCCGTCGGGGAAATTGCAATCTCGAATCGCTCCACCCGCGTGGGGGCCATGACCAGGGCCAGAAGATCCAGGAGCGTGCTCTTGCCGCAGCCGCTCTCTCCCACGACGGCCACCATGCTCCCCGGCTCCACGCGGAAATGGGGCACATGCAGCTCGAAAACGCTGTCGTTCTGGCTGCGCGTCTTGACCAGTCCCTCCAGGCGGACCATCGGTTCCCTCATGTGGAGCATGGCCGGCCCTAGGGGAGATAGTCCAAGTGCAGGGGATAGACCATGTCCGAATCCGGATCGGTCTCATTGATGCGGAACCAGGCGTCCACCTGTTCGTTGATGGTACGGTACTGATCGAGTTTGGCCAGAATGCTCCATTCCAACTGCGAACGCTGCTCAGCCGTCATGCTGGCGAACATTTCCTCCGTCAGGGCCAGGATGTCGCTCTTATAGGGCAGGCTCTGGATAAAAGACGGCAGAAGGCCGGTGTCCGCCAGGCGAACGGCTCCGCCCAAATCCTCGGGGCGCTTCATGGCCTGACCGGCCACGCTCTGGAGGGCATCGAAGAACTGGCCCTGGGTGACCTCGGCGCGCATGAGGGCCTGGACAACCTGGTCCAGGGTTTGGGCCAGAGTGGAAAGCTGCTCGCGGGTGACCAGGACGCGCACTTCCAAGGCCTTGTTGGCCGGGTTCATCAGGTCGCGGTCCAAGGTCCAGGCCACGATGTCCTTGGGCGGATGGGCCTCCTTGCCCACGTACTCGATGAGGGCCGCTTCCCAAAGCTTGTCGAACTCGGCCAGCGGCGCCGCCTCCTGGATGGCCCCGTCCCCCATGGTCTGACTCAACAAGGCGGTGATGCGTTCGGTGAGGTGTTCCACCAGCGTGCGGTACTCATCTTCTTCAAAGGCATTGACGTCCTTGATGGCCGAGCTGGATTCGGTGCCGCGGACTCGTGCCAGGTGTGCGAATTGCGCCTGGGCGCGGGGATGGTCCTCTTTAGCCCGCGGATCCAGCAAATGGATGGCGAAAAGGTGCACCTGGGCGTCGTCGTACTCCCGCCGCAGATCCACTTCATCCTTGCCCGTGGTGTTTTGGGGGTGGCCCTTGGGGTGGGAACTGGCGTCTCCGATGAGGATCACGAAGCGAAGAGCTCCCTCACGCCACTTGGAATGCAGGGCCAAGTCCACGCCGGCGAAGACTTCCTCGGCGTAATCCACGCTCCCTACCGCTGTGGCGCCGCCTTGTTGTGCAATGAGATCGACCAGATCCCGGGCGCTCACCAATTCGGGGGTCAAGTTCCGGGCCTCGTATTCGAGCTGGGGGGCGACCTTCAAAGAGTCGCGGAAAACCACCAGGCCGAACCGAAACCGGTCGGCCGTCTCGGCGCTGAAGCGCCGACTCATCTCCTTGACGGCCTCACGCGTCATATCGATAAAAGGCTGCATACTGCGACTCGTGTCGACGACAAAAACGATGTCGGCCTTGACGTCCTTGAGCACGGTGCCGCCTTGGCCCCGCCCCACCCGTGCCTGTTCCAAATAGTCGGGGTTTCGGACGGTGTCCGCACCCCGGGCACCGGGGACAGCCGCGGCGATTTGCAAGAACCGAACATCGTCCCCGTTGATCTGCTCCTGGCTCCACTGCAAGATGGGCAGGACATAAAACCGCTTGGTGATATCCACAAAGCGCTTGGGTTCCATGCTGACGATCTGGTCGGGAATCTCTCCAGCGGAGATGGCGTCGTAAAGGGCCCTAGCCCGGCTGCTCATGTCCATGTCATCGACAATGGCCTTAAGGGAAGCCAGATCGCGGAACATGAGCACGGGACTGCGCCCTTCCAGCTCGTTTCCGGGGTGCGTGTAGGAGACCAGGAGAGCCTGGCGCCATTCCAGGGCATCCTTAGCCTGGAGCCAGCCCTCAGGGGCCGTGCGTGCCCGACCGACCTGATACCAGCCTTGGGGGGAGTCGGGTTTCGAGTAATCAATGCCGCGGCGGTCGAAAACGTAAAGGGGCTTGAAGGCCGGCACATTGGCCAGAACCACGGCTTCCTGGTCCACGACGGCCTCGCGATAGATGTTGGAGAATGGCCTCGGGAGGACACGCAACGGCACATGGGTGGCCGTCTCGGTGCAGGGGCTGCCGGGTTGACAGACGATGCCGTCGTTCAGCGGCGGGTCCGTCGAGTGCCCGGCGGTGCCTTCCAAGGCTGACAAGTCGACGGTTGGACCCTGTCCCTGGGTGCCCTCCAGGGCGGAGGCTCCCTGAGGGTGAACATTTCCCTGCGCTCCTTCAAGATTCGACGACGGGGCCGAAACGGGGCAGCAAACGACCAAAAGGATCAAGAACAAAGTCAACCGGAACACTCTGCGCGCAAGGCCTGCCAGGCGGGACATGGGTCCTCCTTCTTGATGGGCGGTGAGAAGTTAGGTTGGGAATGTATGGGTCGGGTGCGGGACGGGAACTCATCTTCGGGGGCGTCCTCCACGCGTCCGGCTTCATGTTGAGGGAGGGACTACCCCTGAACTGAGTCGGCAAGCTGTTGGGAGAGGAGGTGAACCGAACGTACGGTTTTCCCGCTAGCAGGCCTTATGGATTGTGTCAAGCATATTTCATGGGATGAAGAAAATATGGCCCCTCCCTTGCTTGACAAGCGCATAAATCGTTGGGTATGGTGAAATCAATAACGATCCCTGATCTGCCGTTTCGGTGTGTGCCATGCGTGCCGGGGTCCGGGCGGTCCCGAGATGCGAAGCGCGTTTCCCAAAGGGGCCATCGTTTCATGAAGTTCTCAACAGCCGACACGGAAGCATCGTCCCTTTTCCTTGTCCCGGCGACTCCCTCTTCCCTCTCCAGATCTGTCTTCAGGATCCTCCCCCTGTCCTGCCGGTCCGAACACAGAGATCCGCATTCCCGATGATCCGAACCGCCCCAAGGACGATTCAGGCGTAAGATTTGACATTCAAAAGGGAAGGAGGTGGAAATTACCGGAGGTGGCTCGGGACTTCCCCGAAGAGGGCCTTTTGGAACTGCCTCTCCCTCTGTTGGACGGAGCCCCGGGGTGAGTGTCCATCGTCATCTTATTGGGATCTTCGAACAGGAGGCGGGAATGAAACTGACACGCAGGGACTTTCTCAAGATCTCCAGTGCGGCGACGGCCGGGCTGGCTCTTGGGGGGTGCACCACCATGGGCTTCAACATGCAGCCCGTCCAGGAACAGGCCTGGCGGTTGCGCACACAGGACGCCAAGGAAACCCCCACCATTTGCTGCTATTGCGCCGTGGGCTGCGGCATCATCTGCCACACGGACAACCGATCCGGCAAGGTGATCTACACCGAAGGCGACGCGGATCACCCCATCAACGGGGGGGCGCTGTGCGCCAAGGGGGCCGCGGCTTACCAGATCGCCCAAAACGAAAAGCGCATCACCAAGGTGCTCTACCGCGCTCCCTACAGCAGCCGCTGGGAGGAAAAGAGCTGGGATTGGGCCATCAAGGAGATCGCCAAGCGGGTCAAGGCCAGCCGGGATAAGAGCTTCACCCTGAAGAACGCCCAGGGCCAGGTGGTCAACCGCTGCGACGGGATCGCATCGGTGGGAAGCGCCGCCCTGGACAACGAGGAGTGCTGGATCTATCAGGCGATGCTGCGCGCCATGGGCCTGGTGTACATCGAACACCAGGCGCGTATCTGACACAGCGCCACGGTAGCGGCTCTGGCAGAGTCGTTCGGACGCGGCGCCATGACCAATCATTGGATCGACATCAAGAACAGCGACTGCATCCTCATCATGGGGAGCAACGCGGCGGAAAACCACCCCATTTCCTTCCGGTGGGTCACCGAAGCGCGGAAAAACGGCGCCACGCTCATCAGCGTGGATCCCCGGTTCACCCGCACGTCCAGCAAGGCCGATTTCTACACGGCCCTTCGTTCCGGAACCGACATCGCCTTCCTGGGCGGCATGATCAACTACATCCTGTCCAACAACAAGTACTTCAAGGAATACGTGGCCCGGTACACCAACGCCTGTTTCATCGTGGGGAAAAAATACGGGTTCCACGACGGGCTCTTCGCGGGGTTCGATCCCAAGACCCGAAAGTACGACAAGTCCTACTGGGCCTACGAACTGGACGAAAACGGGGTGCCCAAGAAGGACTACACCCTGAAGCATCCCCGCACGGTCTTTCAGCTCCTGAGGAAGCACTTTTCCCGTTACACCCTGGACAAGGTGTCCGCCGTGACGGGAACCCCCAAGGAAGATCTCGTCAAGGTCTATGAGCTCTACAGCGCCACCGGAAAGCCCGACAAGGCGGGCACCATCATGTACGCCATGGGCTGGACCCAGCACACGGTGGGCGTGCAGAACATCCGGGCCATGGCCATCATCCAGCTACTGCTGGGCAACATGGGCGTGGCCGGAGGCGGCGTGAACGCGCTGCGGGGCGAATCCAACGTGCAGGGATCCACCGACCACTGCCTGCTCTTCCACATCTGGCCGGGCTACCTGCCCACACCCACGGCGTCGGCGGCCACGCTGGCCGACTACAACAAGAAGTACACGCCCGTTTCCCACGACCCGCTCAGCGCCAACTGGTGGCAGAACCGCCCCAAATACGTGGTGAGCTTCCTCAAGGCCATGTTCGGCGATGCGGCCAACGCCCAAAATGACTTCGGCTACGGCTGGATGCCCAAGCTGGACGACGGCAAGGCCTACAGCTGGCTGGATCTGTTCGACGCCATGTATCGGGGTGAGTTCAGCGGCTTTTTCGCCTGGGGCCAGAACCCGGCCTGCAGCGGAGCCAACTCCGCCAAGACCCGGGAAGCCCTGACCAGGCTGGACTGGATGGTGAACGTCAACCTGTTCGACAACGAGACGGCTTCCTTCTGGAAGGGGCCGGGCATGGATCCCGGGAAGGTGAAAACCGAGGTCTTCTTCCTGCCCTGCGCCGCCTTCATGGAAAAGGAAGGTTCCATCACCAACAGCGGCCGCTGGGCCCAGTGGCGCTACAAGGCTCAGGATCCGCCGGGAGAGGCCAAGCCCGACGGCGACATCATGGTGGAGCTCTTCAATGAGATCCGAAGCCTCTATGCCAAGGAAGGCGGGGTCTTCCCCGATCCCATCCTGAACCTCAAGTGGGATTACACCACCGACGGCAAGTTCGATGCCCACAAGGTGGCCCGAACCATCAACGGGGAATTCACCCGGGATGTGACCATCAAGGACAAAACCTACAAGAAGGGGCAGCTGGTTCCGTCCTTTGCGTTCCTCCAGGCGGACGGGTCCACCACCAGCGGCAACTGGCTCTATTGCCAGAGCTACAACGAAAGCGGCAACAACATGGCCCGACGGGACACCACGGACGCCAGCGGCATCGGGCTCTATTCCAACTGGGCGTGGTGCTGGCCCGTAAACCGCAGGATTCTCTACAACCGGGCCTCGGTGGACCTCACGGGCCGCCCGTGGAATCCCAAGAAGCCGGTCATCGCCTTCGCGGGGGAGGTGAAGGACGGCAAGTATGTCACCAACAAATGGGTGGGCGACGTGCCCGACGGCGGCTGGTATCCCATGATGAATCCCGACGGCACCCTGCGCACCGACACCAAGTACCCGTTCATCATGAAGCCCCACGGGTTCGGCGGCATTTTCGGCCCGGGCCGCAACGACGGTCCCTTCCCGGAACACTACGAACCCATCGAATGCCCCGTGGAAAAGAACCTGTTCAGCTCCCAGTTCACCAACCCCGTGGCGGCCGTTTACGGCACGGAAAAGGACGTCTACAAGACGTGCGATCCCCGGTATCCCTTCGTGGGTACCACCTACCGGGTGACGGAGCACTGGCAGACGGGGGTGCTCACCCGGTGGCAGCCGTGGCTGCTGGAAGCGGAACCTCAGCTTTTCGTGGAGATGAGCGAAGAGCTGGCTCGTCTACGTGGAATCAAGAACGGGGAGAAGGTGATCGTGGAGTCGCCGCGCGGGGCGGTGGAGGCGGTGGCCATGGTGACCAAGCGGTTCCGCCCCTTCCTGGTCCAGGGCCAGGAGATCCACCAGGTGGGCCTGCCGTGGCATTACGGATGGGTGTGGCCGCCGGACGGCGGGGACAGCGCCAACCTGCTGAGCCCCTCGGCGGGCGATCCCAACACCCGGATCCCGGAAACCAAGGCCTTCATGGTCAACGTGAGAAAGAAAGGGGTGTAAGCCATGGCAGGGATGAGCTTCCTGGTGGATACGAGCCGCTGTACGGCCTGCCGTGGGTGCCAGATCGCGTGCAAGAACTGGAACCAAAACGGCGCCAGCATGACCAAAAACCTGGGAACGCACCAGAATCCGCCCGATCTGGACGGCAACACCTTCAAGCTGGTGCGCTTCAGCGAACATCTGAAGGACGGGAAGCCCGTCTGGTACTTCTTTGCGGACCAGTGCCGCCACTGCCTCGAGCCCCCGTGCAAGGACGCCATCCAGGGCTACGTGGACGGCGGGGTGATCCACGACGAGGAAACCGGGGCGGTGGTCTATACCGCAAAGACCAAGGGGGTGCCCGTGGACGAGGTGCGGGCGTCCTGTCCCTACGACATCCCGCGGGCCAAAGACGACGGCACCTTGGTCAAGTGCACCATGTGCATCGACCGGGTGAAGAACGGCCTCAAGCCCGCCTGCGTCAAGGTGTGCCCCACCGGGGCCATGAATTTCGGCACCCGGGACGAGATGATGGCGCTCGCCCAGGAGCGGCTGGCCGCCCTGAAGGGAAAATTCCCCAAGGCGCAGCTCCTGGACCCGGACGATGTGAGGACCATCTACCTGGTAACGGACGATCCGGCCTTGTACCATCCGTACGCGGTGGCCGGAGTGCGGCCGGGGATCAGCCGGAAGCTGGCGCTGCGGAGGCTCTTCTTCGCGCCGGCCCGCAACGTGGCCAAGGGGCTTCGCCTGGGTTGACGGCGGTGCGCGGGAACGGAAACCATGCAGCCCGGACGCCATGGCGGCTATGGGAAGTGTGAGGGGGCGCATTCACTTCCATAGGAGAGGCGGCTTCGGCCGCCTTTTTTGATGTTCAGCCGTTTCTTTGCTATATTTTCGCGAACCGCACACCACCGTTTTCGCCCAAGAGAAAGGGTATTTCCCCATGCAGGAGCTGAAGGAACTGTCCACCATCCAGCGGGCCGTGGAGGTCGCTCGAAAGGCCAAACCCGCCTACGCCCACCTTTATCCCTTCCTGGAGCCCCTTTTTCTCGCCCAGGAGAAGATCAAGCCGCAACTGAATCTGCGCCCCCTTTCCATCAAAAAGAGCCAAGTTGAGGAATCGTGGCGCCAGGGACGGCCGCTCCTCAAGCGGTGGGACTTTCCCATCGACACGGACGGGGCGGAACGGATGCTGGCCGTCCTGGAAAAGGCCATTCCTTCGGACAACGAGGAGCTTCGAAAGGCCCATGGGGCCCTGGAGAAGGCGCTTCGCCGGAATCCGTCGGCCCGTGGCGCCGTCTGGGAAAGCTTTCTGCACCATGAATGGAACCCCTGGGAGGAATGGGTGGAGGTGGAAGGCGTGGACGCCGCTTCCCTGCTCTTTCTCGGTCGAAGCTGCCTTCGGCCTTCCGTGGAATGGACCGCCGGAGATCTCCGCCGCCGGTTTTCCTTCGATTCCCTCTGGAAGGAAGGCTACTGCCCCCTGTGCGGCAGCCTCCCTTCCCTGCTCACCCTGGAAGAACAAGGCAAGCGCTGGGCCCATTGTTCCTGGTGCGGCACCCCCTGGGCCATCGCGCGGTTCCAGTGCCCGGCGTGCGACAACCGGCGTCACGACCGGCTGGGCTACCTCTTCACGGAGCAGGAGCCCCACTACCGGATCTACTACTGCCAGGAATGTTCTTACTATTTCAAAGCCTTAGACAGGCGGGAAATCCTGAGTCCCTTCTGGCTGCCCTTGGAGGAATGGACCACCATCCATCTGGACCTGGTGGCCCAGAGAGCCGACTGGAAGACGCCTCCGTCTCCGGCCCCGGCCGTCTACGGGGAGGGGGGGCCGCCCCTTGTGTCTTGACTCCCGGAGCCGTTCCCGTCATTATGTCACGACAATCGGGCTGGCGTCTTTGGTTCGCGAAAATCCATTAAAAACAGCCGGATGAATCTTCTCAGGCGGGAGCGGCGATTGCAGCCTTGATGACCTACGTACGAAGTTGGAACAGAATCTATCGGAAGCGCACCGGCACCGCCGAGAGTGCGCTCCGAAGCGCGTTGCAGGACGGATGCCGGGTCCTGATCGGTTCCGGTGCGTCGGAACCCCAGCACCTGACCCGCACCCTGGTGGACCTGCTCCCCGGCTACAGGGATGTGGAGATCCTCCAGGCCCTTTCCCTGGGCGCCCTGCCCGAAGACTGGAGCGAACTGTCCCGCCACGCCCGGCTTCGCACCTTCTTTGTGGGCCCCAAGGCCCGGCGGGCGGTCAACGCCGGCCTGGCGGACTACATTCCCGTCTATTTTTCCCAGGCCCCCCGCATCCTTCGAGAGGAAAGCCCTCTCAGCGTGGACATCTGCCTGATTCAGGTGACGCCGCCCGATGAGCACGGGTTTTGTTCCCTGGGCATCGGGGTGGACATGGCCAAGATCGCCATCGAACGGGCGCAGGTGGTCATCGCCCAGGTCAACCCCAACATGCCCCGGACCATGGGCGACAGCTTCGTGCACGTGAGCCGGATCCACCATTTCGTGGAGCATCGGGAGCCGCTCCTGGAGGTGGTGTACCGGGAAAAGAGCGCCATGGCCGAGCGGATGGCCAAGTACGTTTCCAGCCTGGTGGAGGACGGATCCACCATCCAGGTGGGCATGGGGCGCATCACCAATGCGGTTCTCATGAACCTGACGGACAAGAAGGATTTGGGCGTACACGCGGAAATGATCACCGACGCCCATCTCCACCTGGTGAAGCAGGGGGTCATCACCGGCAGCCGCAAGACCCTGCACCGGGGCAAGATCATCGCCAGTTTCTGCCTGGGATCCCGGTCCCTTTACGATTTTGTGCACAACAATCCCCAGGTGGAGTTCTATCCCATCGACTATGTGAACGACAGTCGGGTCATCAGCCAGAACGACCAGATGGTGGCCATCAATTCGGCCCTGGAGATCGACCTTACCGGCCAGGTGTGCGCCGATTCCATCGGCCACAAGGTCTACAGCGGCATCGGCGGCTACGTGGATTTCATGCTGGGGGCTTCGTGCGCCCGGAAGGGCAAGACCATCATCGTGCTCCCCTCCACCAGCCCGGACGGCAGGAAGTCCCGGATCGTGAGCCACCTCACGGCGGGGGCCGGCGTGGTCAGTTCCCGGAGCGCCGTGCAGTACGTGGTGACGGAATTCGGGATTGCCTATCTCCACGGGAAGACGGTCCGGGAGCGGGCCCTGGCGCTGATCAACATCGCCCATCCCAAGTTCCGGGAAAGGCTGCTGGAAGAGGCCAAAAAGCTTCGCTACGTCTACCAGGACCAGATCCTGCCCCCCATTTACGAGCCGCTCTATCCGGGCCAGTGGGAGACCTACCAGATCTTTCCGGGCAACGAGAAGGTCTTTTTCCGGCCCATCAAGCCCACGGACGAACGGGCGCTCCAGGAATTCTTCTATTCCCTGCCCGATCAGGACATCTACTATCGTTTCCTTTCGGCCATGCGCGTCTTTCCCCACCGGGACACCCAGGCCATGTGCAACATCGACTACGAGCACGAAATGGCCATCGTGGCCGTCACGGGGGAGATCGGCGCCGAGACCATCATCGGATTGGGCCGCTACATCCTGGACCAGAAGACCAACATGGCCGAGGTGGATTTTGCGGTGCGGGCCGAATGGCAGCGCAAGGGGATCGGGACCTTTTTGTTGCATTACCTGTGCGAGATCGCCAAGAGCAAGGGCATCAGCGGTTTCACCGCCTACGTGCTGGCGTCCAATCGCAAGATGCTCTCCGTCTTCCACAAGGTGGGCTACGTGATCCACAGCGTACTGGAAGACGGCATCTACGAAATCTCCTTCCGGTTCGACGAGCCGGCCCAAGTGTGCCTCACGGAAGGTGAGACCGCGGCCAAGGAGTCCGCCCGATCATGACCACGAGGATGGAATCCGCCACGTGCGGTGCCGCGCCCCTTTGCCAAAGGACCGTGGAGCGGCCGGTCGGGATCCGTCCGAGAGATATCGCCTTCGACATCGACGGGGTGGTGGCCGACACCATGCAGGTCTTTGTGGACCTGGCCCGAACCCGCTACGGCCTGACCCATCTCCGCAAGGACCACCTCATCTGCTACAACCTGTACCAGTGCGTCCCCGCTCCCGCCCACGTGATCGACGACCTCATCTGCCTGACCCTGGACGACGACCATACGCTGCGCGTTCCGGCCATGGAAGGGGCGGCGGAGGTTCTGACTCGACTGGCCGGCTACGGCCCGCTTCGGTTCGTGACGGCACGGATCTGGCCGGAATCCATCGTGCGGTGGCTCCAAGGGCTGCTGCCGGAGGTGCCCGCGGGGTCCATCCAGGTGACGGCCACGGGGGACCCCGAAGTGAAGCACCGCGTGCTGAGGGAGATGGGGGTCCGCTACTTTGTGGAGGATCGCCTGGAAACGTGCCGGCTCCTGGCCGATCAGGGATTTGTGCCGATTCTTTTCGATCAGCCCTGGAATCAGGAAGGGGCGCCTTTCCCCAGGATCTACAGCTGGAGCGAGCTGAACGATCTCTTGGCGTGGGAAGACTGATGGATAACCCGGGAGGTTGACCACGACCTTCCGCAATCTGGAAGGATTGGACGGATGCTCGGGCGAATGACGGACCATCTCCCCTTCGTGATCAAGGCGGACCGGGAAGGGTTCCTGCTGATCGTGAACGGCGAGATCCCGCTGCCGGACCTGCTGGAAGCCCTGAGGACCAAGCTGGAGGAGTCCAAGGCGTTTTTTCAGAACTCGCGCATGATCCTGGACCTCCGCCGCCGGACCTTCGACCCCGATGAAATTCACGCCGTGCGCACGCTGCTGGAGCAGGCGGCCGGAGTGGAACTGGCGGAAGTGCGCCTGGGGTCTTCCAACGGCGCCTTTTTCCGGTGGGCCGGCGCGGTGCTGGGAGTAAAGGTCTCCCTGGAGGGGGAAAGGGAGAGGGCGGTCGCGGCCCCCCAGGAACCGCCCTCCGATGCGGAGCCTCCGCTGGTGGTGCGCCAGACGTGCCGGTCCGGAACCCGGATCGAATCCCCGGCGGAGCTGGTCATTCTGGGGGATGTGAACCCGGGGGCGGAGATCATCGCCACGGGGGACATCGTGGTCTTTGGAACGTTGCGGGGCGTGGCCCACGCCGGGGCGGAAGGCGATCGAAGCGCCAAGATCTGGGCCCTGCACATCGAACCCCAGCAGCTTCGCATCGCCGACGTGGTGGCCCTGCCTCCCCGGGGGCGCAAGCCCAAGCCGAAACGCTACGAAGTGGCCGAAGTGAAAGGGGACCTCATTCAGGTGGTCAGCTATTGACACCGCCGGGAGATGGTGCCACACAGGCACCCTGGCGCACCTTTTGAGCCATGACCCGAAAAGGTTCCTCAAGGATCAAGGAAGGAAGGACCATGGCAGGAAGAACAATCGTTGTCACCTCCGGCAAGGGCGGCGTCGGCAAGACCACGACGGTCGCCAACCTGGGGACGGCTCTGGCCAAGAAGGGCTACAGCGTCGTCATGATCGATGCGGACATCGGGCTCCGCAACCTGGACGTGGTGATGGGCCTGGAAAACCGCATCGTTTACAATCTGGTGGACATCGTGGAAGGCAAATGCCGGACCGAGCAGGCCATGATCCGGGACCGGAAGCTCAAGACCTTGCACATCATTCCCGCAGCCCAAACCCGCGAAAAGGACGCCGTGAAACCGGACCAGATGAAGGCGCTGTGCGGGGAGCTGGCCCAAGAGCACGACTTCGTCCTGATTGACTGTCCCGCCGGGATCGAGCGGGGTTTCAAGAACGCCGTGGCGGGAGCCCAACAGGCCCTGGTGGTCACCACGCCGGAGGTGTCGGCCATCCGCGATGCGGACCGCGTCATCGGCCTCCTGGAAGCCAACCTCCTGAAGGACATCCATCTCATCATCAACCGGCTCAACGTGAAGATGGTCAAGAAGGGCGACATGATGTCCACGGCGGACATCGTCTCCCTGCTTTCGGTCCCCCTCATCGGGGTGGTTCCGGAAAGCGAGGAGGTGGTCGTTTCCACCAACCGCGGGGTGCCGCTGGTCCATGAGCGCGGCAGCCGGGCGGGAGCCGCGTTTCAGAAGATCGCAGCGAGGCTGAACGGTGAGAACGTACCGTTCGACGACGACCAGGACGGGGGGTTCTTGAGCCGGGTCAAGCGGATCTTCGGAGGTTGATAAGGAGGGAGCCGGTATGTTGAAGGCCATTCAGAGGTTCTTTCGGGAGAGGAACAGCGCGGAGACGGCCCGCAAACGCCTGGGCGTGGTGCTCATGCACGACCGGTTGGATATCTCGCCGGATCTTCTCGAGGCGCTGAAAAACGATATCATCGAAGTGCTCTCCAGGTACATGGAAATCGACCGCAATTCCATCCGGGTCGATTTCGAAGAAGGCAAGGAGTATACGGCGCTTGTGTCCAACGTGCAGGTGAAGCGCGTCTATCGGAACGTGGCGGCCACCTGAACCGGGGTGCCTGCCCTTCGAGTTTGCCGGGTCGGGAAACCCGGGGTCGCTTCACGGCAAAAGCGGCATGCCATTGGAGTGAAAGGAAACCATGGCCCTTCAAGTCCTTCTGTCCGCCACCCTCAGAAGATGCGTTCCGGACTACGATCCCACCGGGGGCATTCGCCTGGAGGTGGAGCCCGGAACCACGGTTCGCGAGGTGATCCGCCGGCTGAACCTTCCGGAAAAGGAGATCAAGCTCATCATGGTCAACGGCCTGGCGTCGCCCCCCGACACCGCCTTGCAGGGAGACGAGCGGGTGGCGTTCTTCCCGCCGGTGGGCGGTGGTTGATCCCGGTGGACAGCGGGAGAAATCGTCTCAAAGCCCCTTGAGCCATCGGGAAACCTCTTCCTTCAACAGGGCGTAGTAGGCCATGCTTCCGCCCAGGCCCTTCCTTCCGAAGAAGTAGTTGATCTCCAGAAAAAGGGGCGTCTTCCAACGCGCCCGTCCCGCCGCCCCGGAGGCAAACAAGAGATCGATTCCCGCCAGGTTGATGCCCGTCTCGGCGCAAAGGCGTCGCACCCACCGGCGCCCCTCGGCCTGGAGCTCCGGGTCCCCGTGCCGATCGATGCGGGCGCCGCGGGCCGTATTGTGCAGGAAACGGGTTGGGTCGTCCTGCACCCGCCAGTAGCTCACGATCCTGCGGCCGATCACCACCACCCGAAGATCCCGGCCGTCCGTCGGGATGAATTCCTGGACCAGGAAACCCGGAAAACCGCAGCGCTCCATTTCCGCAAAATAACGGAGACGGAATCGGGCCTCCTCGGTGGAAGAGACCGGAAACACCTGCTCGCCTTCGCCGCCGTGATTGCCCTTGAACACCACGGGGTAGCGCAGGCACGCCAGGAAGCCTTCCGGGCAGTGGGCGGCGGAAAGAAAAAGAGACGTGCGGGGGTGGGGAAGCCCCAGGGCTCGAAAGAGGCGGATGTCCCCGATCTTTCCCGGGTAGAGAAACCGCGCCCGGTAGTCGGGAAAGATGCGAGGGCATTGGCCTGCGGCCATGCGGTAGAGGGATTCCGAACAGCCCTGGGGCAGGATGACCGCACGGGCCCTGCGGAGCCATTCCCGGTCTTCCTCGTCCGGTTCCCGGCCGGCGCACAGGCGGTTCACGTCGCCGGGGATGACGGGATGATAGGATACGATCATGGTTTCGCGGGCGTGGTTTCTACCACAGGGACGCCGCCCGGGGGTGAGCGGCTCTTTCCTGCAGCGAAATGGCTTCCTGCTCACAGTGGGCGCGGCAGATCCCGCACCCGTAGCAGCGCAGGGGATCCACGAAGGCCGTGCGCCGATGGGCCGAATAACCCAGGGCTCCGAACTGGCAGGCCTGGGCGCAGCGGCGGCAGCCGATGCAGCGCTGCTCATCCACCCGGGCCACGTATTCGCCCCGGAAAAAGAGGCGGAACTGGTACTGGTAGGCCTTCATGGCCAGGCAGTCCGCCCGGTCGCAATTGCACACGGCGCCGATAAAAGGGGTTTTGAACGTCCAGATGGTGTGGATCAGCCCTTCCTTTTCGAAATCTTCCGTGAGGGCCATGGCCTGTTCCGCCGTGAGCCTCTCAAAGGGGTCCACATGGGGGCCGAACCGGAAGGTCTCCAGGAAGGCCTCCTTGATCTCCAGGAGCTTTTCCGGATCCAGGGTCAGGCCGATGCAGTACCGGGCTTCCCTGGCTCCCGTGCTGCTCTTTCGGCACACGCAGGGCAGCCGCACGATGGCGCCGGCATTGCGATAGACCTCATGAAGATCTTCCTTGGGGATCACCTGGCCGAAATGATCCCGCCGGTATTTCTGTTCATAGAATCGGTATCCGATCTCCCTCAGCCAGCGGGGCACCTTCAGGGCCCGCTGGAAGGTTTCTTCCAGTTCCCGGGCCTTGTCGGTGGCCACGTCGTAAACGAATTCCTGGATATAGCGGCGCCGCTCCAGGTCGTTCAAAAGATCCTCGGCGTAGTTGGCGGCGTTGTGGTACCACTTCTTTCCTTCCCCGTGTTGGTGGCAGAATTGGCACATGGGATGACCTCGCTTCCTTGGGAATCGTCATCTGAACATCGCGTGGAAGAGTCGTTTTGCCAACCGTTCCGAGATTCCCATCCTACATGAAGATCGTCCCCAACGCCAGGCGGGGGCCGATCGGGGGGCACCCGATGCCCTTATCATCATGGCGGTCAGGCGGCAGGCGTAGGGGCGAAAAATCTTTCGCCCCTACAGATCAAGGTTTTGTCCACTTGCGGGGGTCTGCCGTGCGACCAGGAGGAATGTGGCGTTTGGGGGGATCAACCCCGCCCCTACCCAAGAGGCCCATGCGCTATGGCAGGGGCGGGCTTGGGGAAATTGCCAGATTCAAGCCGGGGACAAGCGACGCGGGGATCCAGGATTTCCGGCAACTTATGGACTCCCGCTTGCGCGGGAGCGACGGTTTGAGGGGTTCTCGGACTCGCTCCTGGGAGCTTGTCTGAGAACGGGTTTTCTTGATGAATCGACAGGGAACCCGACATCCTTCGTAGCCGCGGGGCTTCAGCCCCGCGGAAAAAGGCAATCGTAACCATAGGAAATAAAAGGCCGAATCCGATGGCCTATCCGACGGTCGGTGGATCCTCCGCAGCCCTGAAGGGCTGCGCTACGAAAAAAGAGGTCACCCCCAGGATTTTCAGACACCCTTCTGGGAGCCGTGGGCCACAAAAAGGGCGCACCTTGGTGCGCCCCTTTTCCTTAAAAGTCTTCGAAGCCCTCGTGGCTTTCTTCCGGGGGCCGGGCCGGGCGTCGGGCCGCCGGAGGTTCCAGGGCTCGGGGTGCGGCACGCCCGTTGCCCTTGCCGGAAGCCCGGGGTTTGGCTCCCTTACGGACGAGAGCTTGTGGAGGCGCTTCCTCCTCACGCCTTTCCCTTTTTCGCTCCCCCTCGACCAGCGCTACCAGCGAATGGACCACCTCATCCATCTTCTGGGACTGCTCCCGGAGGGTTTCGGCGGCCGAAGCCGTCTCTTCCGCGTTGGCGGCATTCCGTTGCACCAGATGGTCCATTTCGGAGATGGCGCGGCTGATCTGTTCGATCCCCGAGGCCTGTTCCCGGGATGCCTCGGCGATCTCGCCGATGAGATCGGCCAATTGTCCGCTCCGCTGCTTCACATCGCCGAACGACGTGCTGGTGCGGTCCACCAGCTGCGAGCCCACCTGGACCTTCTTCATGATGTCCTCGATGATGGTGGACGTATTGCGGGCCGCCTCGGCCGCCCGCATGGCCAGGTTGCGGACTTCGTCGGCGACCACGGCGAAACCGGCTCCCGCCTCGCCGGCCCGGGCGGCTTCCACCGCCGCGTTGAGCGAGAGCAGGTTGGTCTGGAAGGCGATCTCATCGATGGTCTTGATGATCTTTTGGGTTTCCTCGCTGGCCCGCGAGATTTCCCGCATGGATCCCTGCAGGTCCTCCATGGCCCCCGACGCCTCTTCGAACTTGTCGCGGGTTTCCCTCACGATGGAGGCGGCGTGGGCGGCGTTGTCCGCATTGCTTCGGGTCATGGAGTTCATCTCTTCCAGGGAAGAGGACGTCTCCTCCACCCCGGCCGCCTGTTCGGAGGCCGCCTCGGCCAGGGTCTGTCCCGCCGCGGCCAGTTGATCCGACGCCAAAAGCACACTGTTCGCGCCCTGGCTCATGCGGGCGGCCAATCCCTTGATGGGGCGGGAAACCAACCGGACCATGGCCCAATAGACCACCACGCACAGGGCGATCACGCCCGCGAAGGTGGTCGCGGAAGCCTGCAGCAGAATGCGGTCGGAAGAGGCATCCCTTTGAGCATGGGCTTGCGCCACGACCTTGCCGATCCGTTCCTCCACCTGGGCGCTGGACGTTTCGGCAAAGGCCCTGGAAAGACCCACCTCGACGGTTCCCAGCTCCTCTCCTTCAAAGGAGACGGGCGCCGTCACGGGGAGAAATCCCTCTTTGGAGGCCGGTTCTTCGGTCAATGCCTTGCCCTCTTTGTCGTAAAAGACCACGTAGGCCACGTCGGGATCCCTGGCCGCGCTTTGCGCCAGCCCCAGGAGGGAAGCGAAATCATAGCCCACGATGAGGGTGGAGCCCGTGTGGGCCAGAAGCCCGGCCAGCGACTCGCCTTTCAATACCAGGGACTTTTCCAGCAATTCCTTTTCAACCTTCTGCTCCTCCCTCAAGGCGCTCACCATGGTGGACGTCAGGTCGTTCTGGGCCTTGGAGGCCGTGACCACCAGAAAGCCCACCACCACGCTCACCAGCGAGAGGCTCAGAAGGACCACCACAGCTAGGAAGCGGGCTTCAACGCCGAATTTCTTAAACATGGCTATTCTCCAAAGACGCCGTACTTGATGGCTTTGAGGCATTCTTCAACGGGCGTGTAGTCGGCCGGGTCGGTCCAGCCCACGATCTTGGCGCGCTTGGCGGCTTCCGAATCGGCGGGCATGGCCTTCAGGGCGGCCGCCACCTTGTCCGCCAGGGCCGGGTCCGTCTTTTCCAGGGCGGCCAGGGGCCATTCCGGATAGAGCCGGGTACTGTGCACGAACGGGAAGTCGTCGTCCACCTTGTTCAGGATCCGAAACTCATCCATGCGGATCTTCCCCTCGTCCTGCATGCGTTCCAGCGTGTCGCTCCGGACCGTTCCCACGTCGGCCGTGCCGTTCTTCACCGCCAGGACCACGTT